>CALRBF010000006.1 GCA_943354045.1 Parcubacteria group bacterium | reverse complement strand
GTAGTAGCAGGATGTAGTAATGGAATAGATTTAAGCAGTGCATTAAGTGATTATATATCGAGTATACCAATACCAGACAGAGGACAATATTTAGTTACCAAGACAGCAAATGGAGTAAGTACCGGATATGACAATAGTAATATATGGGCTACAGCAGGAAGTATAGAACCAACATTAGATTTAAACTTTGCAAGAGATAAGCAATTAACCAATGCAGTAACAGGAACAAATCCTATAACTTTTACCAGAGGGAGTATAGGTACCTATACAGGAAGTGATGGATTACTTAAGACAGCGGTAGCCAATGAGCCAAGATTTGATCACAACCCAGTTACTAGGGAAAGTTTAGGTTTATTAGTAGAGGAGCAGAGGACGAATTTGCTGCTGAGGAGTGAGGAGTTTGATAATGCAGCGTGGAACTCTTCTCCTGGTGCACGATCAGTCACAGCAGACGCAATTGCATCCCCAAGCGGTACAACAACCGCCGACAGGATAACGGCTGACGGCACAAATGCTGCACACTTTGTTAGTCAGACAGTCACAGTGACTAACACTGCCCATACGTACAGCGTCTTTGCTAAAGCCGGGACATCTAGCACGCTGGCGATTCGTGCGTTTTCGGCGCTTGGCGGAGCATTTGCATTTTTCAATCTGAGCAACGGCACTGTTGGTACAACGAACGCCGCGAATGGGTCAATCGTGGCGTACCCAAATGGATGGTATCGCTGCATCATGACGTTTACGCCTTCTGCTGCGACAGGTGGAATCGGGCTATACATTGATGACACTGCAAACAATACCAGTACTGGAACGCTGCATCTCTGGGGCGCCCAACTAGAAGCCGGCGCCTTTGCGACCAGCTACACCCCCACCACCACAGCCGCCGCCACGCGCAACGCGGATGTGGCTCAGATCACCGGGACCAACTTCTCTAGCTGGTATCGGCAGGATGAGGGTACTTTGTATGCAGATTACGCAACAGCACAAACAC
The DNA here is from genome assembly GCA_943354045.1 of Parcubacteria group bacterium. Taxonomy (GTDB): domain Bacteria; phylum Patescibacteriota; class Minisyncoccia; order SW-4-49-11; family SW-4-49-11; genus CALRBF01. The sequence goes on along the minus strand of CALRBF010000006.1, from coordinate 24,691 downwards.
AGTCCGGTTCGTTCCCCGCTGTCGCATCAATTTCGGATGGATCTAATAGCAATCGAATACAGCTATCGCACGCTGGCGGCAATAGAAGAGCTGTTGTTTCATCCGGTGGGTCAGCGCAGTTTGATATTCAACCTGGCGCTGCAATCGCCAACGTAAGCGCCAGATTTGCATTGAGCTACAGGGCTGCTGATTTTGCTACCTGCGTCAATGCCGGGAGTGTAACCGCTCAACTATCTGGCACAGTTCCCACGACATCACGACTGAACATTGGCGCCGATGCAGCGGGTGCCAACCCGCTCAACGGCCACATCCGCCGCCTCACCTACTGGAAAACACGATTATCTAATACTACCTTACAATCCTTGACTCAATAATATTTCACAAGGGGCTAGTTATTTGATATCTTAGATATAAGAGACAATATAAAAAGTTTTGATGAAAATAAATAAATACAAGAAAGGCTTCACTCTACTCGAAATATTACTGGTAATAGCGGCAATAGGAATATTAGCGGCTATTGTATTAATTGCAATAAACCCCAATAAGCAATTAGCACAGGCTCGTGATACAGTCAGACAAGCAGATATAAACACAATACAGAAAGCCTTAGAACAATATTTAATAGATAATAAAGCATATCCCACATCAATAAGTACTACACCAGGATATATATGTAATACGGCTAGCCTGCAAACAGGAGGACCGGCATGTACAGGATTTGTAGATTTAAAAGTATTAGTCCCTAATTATATCGCAGAAATACCCAGAGACCCCCAAGCAACGGGAACAAATACAGGATATATAGTTTCAATTAATCCAAGTAATAATAAAATATATGTGCAGGCTTCATTAGCAGAAAGGAGAATAGTGATAATAAATTCACTCGATATAGTAACAAGTGGACTAGTCCTAAACCTAGACGCCGGTAATCCAGCTAGTTATCCAGGGATAGGAGCTACCTGGACTGATTTGAGTGGGAATGGTAATAATGGAACCCTGGTAAATGGAGTAGGGTATACTGGGAGTAATGGAGGGTCTTTAGTTTTTGATGGGGTGGATGACTATGTTAATTTAGCTTCAGCTTCTTCATTACCAGTAGGGACAACAGATAGAACTATATTTTCATGTGTTAGAACTCCTACCTCATTTCTAGAAGGTTACCTTCATGTAATACATTGGGGAACAGCAAATACAAGTCAATCATTTGGTTTAGCGATATTTTCAAATGGTGGCCTAAATACTCACCCATGGTCTGGAGCTCCTTCTCAAGGTACAGTGGTAACAGGAACTAATTACTGTTTAGCAGTTTCTTATACAAATTTAGGAACTCTTCATAAGTTCTGGATAAATGGTGCTTCTCAAGGTGTTGGAATATCTAGAGCGATCAGCACAGGAAATACCGAAGCAAGAATTGGCTCAAGAATTTCTAATAGTGAAGATTGGGGGCCAAGTGGAAGGATTTATAATGTTATGGCTTATAATCGTTCTCTTACAGACGTAGAAATCCAACAAAACTTCAATGCAACAAGAGGAAGATTTGGGCTGTAGGTATTTTTATGTTGTCTCCCTTTGGAGGGAGTACCCGAAATAGACTAAAAGTCTGGGAAAGGGGTCGGGAAAACGGGAGTTTTCCCGTGGAGGAAGGTTGGGAAACTGAGAGGTTTCACAGGAGAAAATCTCATTTGCGACGGGGGAGGGTGGATAAAATATAGACTAGAGTATAGCTTTAAGAATTATCCACCTCCGGCACTCCGTGCCACCCACCTCCTAAATAAATATAGGAGGGACTTAAAGCTCCTCCAAAGGAGGACAATAGTTTATTAAATCCCCCCTACGAATACAATGTCGGCGGGGTCGCCGACTCTACGAAAAAATGGAGGGACAAACCAGCCGCTACGAAAGGAGAACTTATATATAATCTCCTCATTTCATACAAATAGTAGAAATTATTGAAATAATATGATAATATGAAAGAAAATAGTTTTATATTACTCTTATGAAAAAAGTAGATGCTCTTATCTTGATAGGTAAACCGGGATCTGGGAAAGGTACTCAAAGTGGTATTTTGAAGCAAAAACTTCGTATGGAATCGATTCCCTATGGAGAATTTTTTCGTGGAATAGCAAATCAAGAGGGGTTTTTATCTCAAAAAGTAGGCTCACTCATAGATAATGGAGAATTTTTACCTTATTGGATTCCAAGCTATGTATTGGTGGATTATATGATTAATGACTCTAACCCTAATCAAGGAATTATTTTGGATGGAGCTGCTCGCTCTCGTGAAGAAGCTATCGTAGTACATAAAGTATTAACTTGGTTTGAAAGAGAATATTATGTTGTATATATTGATGTTCCTGATGATGTTGCTATTGCTAGATTATCAGAAAGATTAGATTTATTACATCGTGAAGACGATAAGCCAGAACATATTCAAAAGCGTCTAGATACTCACAATGAATTAGTAGTACCTGCAATTGAATATTTTAAAGAAAAGGGAAAATTAATTATTGTTGATGGAAATCAATCTATGGACTTAGTTTCAGCAGATATTCTCAAAGCTTTACAATAATATGTCACAGTTACAGTCTAAAACTCCCATTGAAATAGAATCAATGAGGCAAGGAGGTAAAATCCTTGCTGAGACTTTGATATGGCTACAAGAAGAAAAAATAAAGCCAGGTATTAGTACTCATGAAATTGATATATATACACGAGAATTTTTTGATAAAAAGAAAGTAGAGTCAGTATTTCTAGGATATCATGGGTTTACTGGAGTTATTTGTGTTTCTCTCAATGATGCAGTTATTCATGGAGTTCCTAATACTAATACTATTGTACAAGAAGGCGATATTGTGTCCTTAGATTGTGGGTTAAGGTATCAGGGGCTTGTGGTAGATAGTGCTATTTCATTTGGTATGGGAGAATTACCAGAAAAGTCAAGATTATTATTGGAAAGAACCAAAAAATCTTTACATAAAGCAATTAAAGCTGTTAAGGCCGGAGCAACAACAGGAGATATTGGTTATGCGGTAGAGTCATATATTAATCAATTTGGATATGGTCTTGTCAAGGATTATGCTGGACATGGAGTGGGGCATAGTCTTCATGAAGAGCCTAATATTCCAAATTATGGAAGGCTAGGAACAGGAGTAAAATTAATATCAGGGCTTACTATTGCAATTGAGCCAATGATTAATATTGGGTCGGATGATATATTTACTGATGCTGATGATGGTTGGACGGTATATACTGATGATGGGTCTCTGTCCGCTCATTTTGAGCATACTGTTTTGGTCACAGATAATGGAGCTGAAATATTAACACAATTATAATATGGTAAATTCTACACTTACAGCTATTGAAGTTGAGCGTAATAATCGTATAGAAAAATCTAAATTATTGCAAATTAAGGGCAATAATCCTTATACTGAACAGGTCAAAAGAGATATGACTTTGCGAGAATTAAGTGAAAAATTTGAAGCTCTCAAAGGTACAAGTGTGATGGTAGCAGGATATATCAAATCATTACGGTTATCAGGAAAAATTGGATTCACTACGGTAGAAGATGATTCTTTACCTGAGGGGTTTCAATTTATTTTTAAATCTGATTTATTAGAATCAAGCTCATTAATATTTGAGGATTTTAAAGAATTGGTAGATAGGGGAGATTATATTCAAGTTACAGGAAAATTAGATTTATCTCAAAGAGGGGAGCCTAGTGTTTTTGTGTCTGAATATCGAGTATTAACTAAATCCTTACGCTCTCTTCCTGAGCAATTAGATGATGTAGAAATCAAATATCGTAAAAGATATGTGGATATGAAACTTCATCCTGAAGTCAGAGAGATATTTAGAAAGAAAAGTAAGTTTTGGCAATCAACAAGAGAATATATGTTGCGGTATGATTTTTTGGAATTACAAGCTCCAACCCTTGAGCATACTACAGGAGGAGCTGAGGCGGCTCCATTCTCAACTCATCATAATGCTTTAGATGAGGATTTTTATCTCAGAATTAGTTCAGAATTATTCTTAAAACGATATATTGCAGGAGGATTTGAGAGAGTATTCGATATAGATAAAAATTATCGTAATGAAGGTATAGATGATGAGCATTTACAAGAATATACTCAATTTGAATTTTATTGGGCTTATTCTGAATTTGAGGAGATGCTGGATTTCTCAGAAGATTTGATTAAGTATGTTATACAGAATACTTTTGCTACTTTAGAATTAACATATCAAGATAGAATTATAGATTGGAGTCAAAAATGGTCTAGATTTTCTTATTATGAGTTTATAGAAAAATTTGCGGGAATCTCTTTACAAGAATATGACACAGTAGAAAAATTAAAGTCTCTAGCTGATAAACTTAACCTTAAATATAATAAGACTGATGGTTATGGTAGAATGCTAGATTTAATCTATAAAAAAACTGCCAGGCCTAATTGTATAGAGCCGGTATGGTTAATTGATCATCCAGTTGCAATCTCACCTTTAGCTAAGAGAAACCCTAATAATTCTGATTATACACTGCGGTCTCAACTGATAGCTTATGGCTCTGAATTAACCAATGGATTTGCAGAGCTCAATGATCCGGTTGACCAATTAGCTCGATTTGAGGAACAACAAGATTTGAGAGAACAAGGAGATGATGAGGCTATGATGATAGATAGAGATTTTGTAGAGGCTTTAGAATATGGAATTCCTCCAACTTGTGGATTTGCTTATTCTGAGAGATTATTTAGTGTCTTGATGCAAAAGCCAATTCGCGAAACTACCGCCTTTCCATTGATGAAGAGAGAAAAATAGTATGAGTAAAAAGAAAAATAATGTCGCTTTAATTCACGAATATCTAACTCGTCTTGGAGGAGCTGAGCGAGTATTAAAACATATATCTGATATATACCCTGAAGCAGATATATATACTTTATTATATAATGAGGCTAAAGTAGGGGAAGTATTTCCCGCTAATAAGGTGTATACCAGTTTTGTTAATAATTTTCCTAATTGGTTAAAATCAAAAGTGAAATTCTTAGCTCCTTTTTTCCCATCTGCTGTGGAATCATTTGATTTAAGTCAATATGATCTTATTATCTCAAGTTCTAATTCTTTTGCAAAAGGGGTAATTACCAAGCCTCAGGCTATTCATATTTCCTATTGCCATGCTCCATCTACCTTTATTTGGAATGCTTTTCATTCTTATCGCAAACAGCAAAAAAAAGGAAATATAGGAAATTTTTTGATTCTCCTTTTAACTCATTATTTGCGTCAATGGGATAGCCAGGCGGCTGACAGAGTAGATTATTTTATTGCAAATTCTAAATTAACCCAATCACGTATCAAAAAATATTATCGTAAAGACTCAGTAGTAATTTATCCACCTGTAGATGTGAATAGAATTAAAGCTAAAAAATCACATAAAGATTATTTTCTTATTGTTTCCCAATTAACTCCTTACAAAAATATAGATATTGCAGTAGAAGCTTTTAACAAATTAAAAATCCCGCTTATAATTATTGGGGATGGGCCAGAACGTCAAAGATTAGAAAAATTAGCCGAATCAAATGTAGAGATAAAGGGATTTCTGGATGATGAGACTACGGTAGAATATTATCAAAATTGTCGAGGATTTATTTTTGCGGGATCCGATGATTTTGGTATCGCTCCTGTTGAAGCAATGGCAGCAGGAAAACCGGTATTAGCCCTCCGAGAAGGAGGAGCTTTGGAGACTATTGTAGAGGGTAAAACGGGAGAATTTTTTGATGCCCCAATAGTAGAATTATTGGCAGATGGAGTACGAAGAATTACAGAAAAAACCTATGATACTGCTTATATTCGTCGCCATGCAGAGAAATTTAGTACCAAACGATTTATTGAAGAGATAAAAACATATATTAATACGGTTACGACTACTCATAATAATGATATATAATCAAGCCAAAAACCTTATATTTGAACATATTGATAATCATCATAGTCAAACCTTTTTGATTGAGGGTGGTTATAAATCTGGACAAAAATCTCTCACACAAGATATTATACAACATTATATCCCTCTCAACTCGCCCGATATTACCTGGATTGCGAAATCTCCTGACTCATCAAGTTTGGGGCTCAAGGATATACAGAGTATAAAGCAAAATATCTATAATTCACCGTTATATCACCAGTATAATTTTTGTATTATTGAAGATGCTGACTTTTTGAATAAAGAAGCACAGAATGCATTATTAAAATTAATTGAAGAGCCAGGAGAACATAGTATTATTATCCTTTTAGGTGTATATCATCAATTATTACCGACGATATATTCTCGATGTTTATCGGTATATATAGATAATGATATCGCAAAAGATATATATTTAGGGCATAGAGATTTAGTCTTAGAAATAGAGCAAAATATCGAATTAAAACAGCTTATAGATAATTTGTGGACAGCATATATAGATATACTTCAAAAAGAATCATTAGAAATATTTGTATTTACTCAGGATATTGATCAGTATCCTATAGAATTAGTACTATTTGTATGGGAAAGTATTCATTGGTTATGTATACTTGCAACTACGGATAAGACACGATATACTAATATTAGATTATCTGAATCTTTGAGAGAATTATTAGATAAAATTATTACCATAAACTCTCTAGAATGGCATTATACTGCATTGAAAGAATTAGATATTTTGAAAAAAACATTATTATTTAGTAATCGAAAAAATACCCTTGCAATTGAGCAATTTCTATTATCTATACACCCTTAATATATGAAGGTTTTAATTATACCACTTACTATACTTGTCGGAATATTAATTGTAGCAGGAATTATTTTGAATAATTCTTCCCCTATTTCTATTCCTTCCTCTAATAAGAATAATTCACAAGCAAAAGTAACAGGAGCAGTGTGGAAATCTATTGATGGAGGTCGTACATTTGATCCGATATCGAAGGTAAATGGGGATAATAAAATCAATCTTAGTCGTAATGTTATAGATCTCAAATATGGTGCCGGAAATGATATTTTTGCCTTCACTAATACAGGAGGATTATTTAAAAGTTCTAATTGGGGAGAAAGTTGGGATACGGTATTTAATTCACCAGTTACTGGGAATACCTTTGCAGTAAATCCTAATAATAGTAATGATATATATATTGGAGCTATTACTTCAAAAAGAGCCAGATTATATAGAACTACAAATGGATCTAAAGACGCCAGTTGGCCAGAAGCATATACTGAGCCTAAAAGTGGTACAGCTTTTGTATCAATTCGGGTAAATCCTAAAAATGATAATATTGTCTATGGATTATTATCAAGTGGAGTATTATTAAAGTCTTATAATAAAGGATTAGATTGGGTATTGGCATATAATTTTAAGGATACAACATTAGGACTTTCTCTAGATCAAAATAATCCAGATATTATCTCAGCCATTGGACTTACTCAATTATTTGTAAGCCAAGATGGAGGATTTACTTTTGAGGCCTCTACTCCAAAACTGAGAGAAAGAGCCGTCACAGGATCTCAAATCACCTCATTTGCAATAAACCCGAGTGACTCAAAAGAAATATATATTGGTAGTACGGGAGAATTAATTAGAACCCGAGATTTCGGAAAAACATGGGAAAATATTCGTATACTTACTCCCAATTTAGTCTTACCAGTAAATAATATCTCTGTGAGTAGCTCCAACTCCAATGTGATATATTATACTGTGGGATCTGTATTATATACATCCTCGAATAGAGGAGAGAGTTGGAATACGAGTGATTTGTCTTCCACCATCAAGAATATATCTACTCTCTTAATAGATAAAGAAAAAAGTGATATACTATATTTAGGAACTAATTAAGATATATATGCTAAATACTCCAGAGATTAAACAACAATTCCAAAAAACCATTGAAGCATTTCAAAAAGATATACAATCATTGCGTACGGGAGAAGCTAGTATTGATTTGATTGATAGTATTACTGTTGATTATTATGGAACCCCTACCCCTATCAAACAAATTGCTTCAATAAGTATACCAGAACCAAGAGTTATTTTGATTAGCCCATGGGATAAATCAAGTATTGCTGCAATTGAAAAAGCTATACAACAAGCTACTCATTTAGGACTTAATCCTATTTCTGAGAGTGCAGGAGTTAGGCTTGTAATTCCTGTACCCACTGAAGAGCGAAGGATTGCTCTTGTCAAAGAATTAAATCATAAGGCAGAAGAGTTCAAGACAGCCTTAAGACAAGTAAGAGATGAAGCTCGTAATGTAGTAAAGAATCAACTTAGGAATAAAGAAATTTCTGAAGATGAACAATATAAAGATTTTGAACAAATTGACACATATACCAAAGAGTATCAATCTGAATTAGAGACAATATCTAAGAAAAAAGAACAACAAATTTTAACTATTTAATATGCTCATAACACTTTTATTATTTTTTGGAATACTCATAATCGTAATCATTGGTCATGAATTTGGGCATTTTATTGTAGCAAGATGGAATGGAGTAAAGGTAGAAGAATTTGGATTTGGACTGCCTCCTAAAATTTGGGGATTTAAGCCGAAGAATAGTGATACAGAATACAATATTAATGCACTTCCTATAGGAGGATATGTAAAATTATTAGGAGAAGAGGGGGATAATAGAGATAATCCACAGTCATTTGCATCCAAAAAACCATGGCAAAGAATTGCTATTCTCTCAGCTGGAGTAATAATGAATATTATTATTGCAATAATTGCCTTTACTATTGTGGGTATGCTCGGAACCCAAGTACAAATTAATAAATCGGATATAAATTCTGGTAAATATAGTAATATCACAACAATTATTACTAGCGTGGCTGAAGACTCCCCAGCAAAAAAAGCTGGTTTGAGATTTGGAGATGAAATTCAATCTGTAAATGGTATTAAAGTTGTAACCCAATCAGAAGTTTCAGATATTATTAATGCCAATGCTGGTAAATCTATAGATATTGTTGTAAGTCGTGGGTCGGAGACTATTACCAAAAATATCACCCCTCGAGAAAACCCTCCAAAAGGAGAGGGTGCTACTGGTATTACTATTGAACTCACTGGACTACAAAAATTATCATTTTTTGAATCATTCAAACTAGCTTTTGTAAGAATTTATGTTATTGTCGTTACCACTCTTTCTATGCTTGGACAGATGATAGCAAGTATATTCACGCGAGCCCCACTTCCACCAGGGGCTGAAGTTACAGGCCCGGTAGGACTTGTACAAGTTGTGGGAGATTTTCGAGATTTGGGACTTACTTATATAATTACCTTTATAGGGCTTATTAGTACTAGTTTAGCATTGTTCAATATATTGCCTATACCTGCTCTTGATGGAGGGAGAATCGTATTTGTAATTATAGAGTGGATTAAAAAATCTCCTGTCAGCCAAGCAGTGGAGAATAGATTTCATTTGGTTGGGTATAGTATTTTACTCTTATTAATGTTGCTTGTGACAGTCAAAGATATTATCAAGCTATTTTAAGATATGCAGTTACAGAAGATTAGAGAGGATTTAGAAAAGCAAATCCGAGTATTTTTAATAATAGATGAGGATATCAGAATTGAGTTTGAATATCCTGATTCTCAATTTGGGCATTTAGCTATTCCTTGTTTTTCTTTTGCAAAAATACTTAAAAAACCCCCTCAAGCTATAGCTGTTGAATTACAAGAAAAGCTCAAAGATATAGAGTATATAGAATCTATCACTATAGTAAATGCTTATGTAAATATCACTATTAAATTAGACTATTTAATAATGTCTGTAGGAGATAATGCACTCACACAGTCTAGTGATAAGAAAAAAATTGCTCTTGAATTTGCCTCCCCTAATACCAATAAACCACTTCATTTAGGACATATTCGCAATATTGCAATTGGAGAATCTTTATATAATATTCTAAAATCACAAGGTCATCAAGTTATTAAAACGGAAATCATTAATGATAGAGGTATTGCTGTTGCCAAAATGATGCTGATTTATGATAAGTTTCATAAAGATGAAATCCCTAATAGGAAGTCTGATCACTATGCAGGGGATTTGTATATTGAATTTGAGAATAAATTAGAGAAAAATCCCGAACTTATAGATGAAGCGCAAGAAATATTAAGCAAATGGGAAAATGGAGATACATATTGGTATGATATTTGGCTTAAACTGAGAAACTGGGTTATAGAAGGGCAACAAAATACCTATCGCAAACTAGGAACTTCTTTTGATGAAGACATTTATGAATCAGATATTTATAAACAAGGTAAAGATATTGTTCAAGATGGTCTTGCTCGAGGAATATTCAAAAAACATCCAACAGACGGTTATATTTATGCGGATTTAGAAGAATTTGGATTACCGAATAAAATTGTTTTGCGTTCCCAAGGGACTGCTCTTTATATTACTCAAGATTTATTTTTATTACAATATAGACTTTCAGAGAAGTCAAAATGTTATGGGGCGGATGAGATTATTTATATTACCGACTTCTCACAAAATCTTCAATTTCAGCAAATCTTTGCAATAGCCCGACAGTTAGGGATTAAACAAGAAGGGCTATACCATATTGGATATGGACTATTTAGGCTTCCAGAGGGTAAAATGAGCTCTAGAAAGGGAACTATTGTCAATGCAGACCCTCTTATTGCTGAGATAGAAGATAATGTAAGAGAAATCTATTTCAAAGACAGTGTATTATCAAAGGCAGAACAAAATCGGCGTATTGAACTTATTGCTCGAGCTAGCTATATCTATTATATTTTAGCCATATCATCCAAAAAAGATATAGTCTTTGATATCTCCTCTTCCATTAGCTTAACGGGTAAAACTGGACCATATATACTCTATACGTATGCTAGAATTAATTCTTTATTACACAAAGCCTCTCATATTCCTGAGCATTATGAAGAAAATATACCGTTTAATGATATTGAAGGTCAAATCATTATCAAATTAGCTAAATTTAGTGAAATCAGAGATTATTCAGCTCGAGAATATGACCCCTCTCATATTGCTCATTATCTTTATGAATTAGCCGAACTTATGAATTCCTATTATCATTCTACTCCTATTTTGAAAGAAAGTGATGAGAAAATAAAAAATAATCGCTTATATCTATTAGCACGAGTAAATGATATATTAAGACAAGGATTAAATCTGTTGACAATAGAGCCTTTAGATGAAATGTAGATATTATGGCAACAATACAAAAATCAGCAAAGAAATATGAAGATAAAAAGCCAGTACTTCATAATAAAATTCCTCCACAAGCAGTGGATATGGAGGAATCCGTTTTGGGTGCAATTTTAATAGAATCAGATTCTTTGATTAAAATTGTAGATATTCTCGTTCAAGATGATTTTTATCATGAGAAAAATGGGATTATTTATCAGATGATGATTGAATTATTCAATCGCAAAGAACCTATAGATTTATTAACAGTAACTCATAAATTAGAATTAATTGGAGAATTAGATAAAGTTGGGGGAGAGGAATATTTAGCTCATCTTGTCGATTTGGTACCATCTTCAGCTCATATAGAACATTATGCCTATACCGTAAAGCATAAATCAACATTAAGGCGTCTGATTGCGGTTGGTTCCTCAATTGTAGAACTCGGATTTGATGAGACACAAGAAATTGATCATGTTCTTGATCAGGCAGAACAAGCAGTATTTAGTGTGGCGCAAAAAATAGTCAAGCAAGAATATGTCAAAATGAGTGATGCTCTTCACGATGCTTTTGACCGTATTGATGATGTACATAATAATGGAATTGGGATGAAAGGGGTCAAGACAGGCTTTGATGCTCTGGATAATGCTCTTGGAGGATTACAACCTTCTAATCTCGTGATTCTAGCCGCTCGACCATCTGTGGGTAAAACTTCTCTTGCTCTTGAGATTATCAAAAATGTAGCTATTACATCAGGTAAAGGAGCGGTATTTTTTAGTCTTGAAATGTCAAAAGAAGAAGTAGTCGATAGACTTATTAGCTCCGAGGCTCGCGTAGATTTATTCAAGATGAAAACAGGAAAACTTCATCCTCAGGATTTTGAACAATTAGCTCCGGCTCTTGACTCCTTATCAAAATCTCAATTATTCATAGAAGATAGTCCAGGAAGTAGTGTTATGAAAATGAGAGCTATATTGCGAAGAATTCTCGCCGAAGTAGATGAGCTTGGACTCGTAGTAGTGGATTATCTTCAATTGATGGAATCCAGTATCAAGAATGACAATATGGTACAACAAGTATCCGAAATATCTCGCTCCTTAAAGGGACTTGCTCGAGAATTCAATGTCCCTGTAGTAGCATTGTCACAGTTATCTCGTTCGGTAGAAAGTAGGTCTCCACAAATTCCAAGATTATCTGACCTTAGAGAATCAGGATCTATTGAGCAAGATGCCGATGTGGTATTATTCATTTATCGTGAAGAGCGGGAAAACCCCGATACAGAGCGTAAAGGTATAGCTGAAATTCATATAGCCAAACAGCGAAATGGACCTATTGGGAAAGTAACCTTAGGATTCAAAAAAGAATATGCAACCTTTATTAATCTTGACTATCGCCATCAGCAAAACGACAATGAATAATTATGAATCGTAAAATAACACCTCCTGAATCAGTCAAGGAGCTCATAGAAGATATCCGTCAATTACCGGGAGTAGGTCGCAAAACAGCTACTCGCTATGCCTATTGGCTTATTAATCAGGAGCAGACTTATCTCACCAAATTAGCCAAAGAAATTCATGGAATTAAGTCATTAATCAAACAATGCCAAATTTGTTTTAATACCTCAGAAGGAGATATATGCTCTATTTGTAGCAATAGTGTCAGAGATATAGGTAGTATTTGTATAGTAGAATATGCTGAAGATATATTACAAATAGAGAGAATAGAAGTATTTCATGGACGCTATCATGTACTCGGAGGAGTAATAGACCCACTCAAAGGATCACAACCAGAAGATTTGCATATACCAGAATTATTAAAAAGAATTAAGACAGAAGATATACAAGATATTATTATCGCCACTAGCCCCACCGCACAAGGAGATAGAACAGCCCAATATATTCGCCAACAACTCAAATCATTCAAAGGCAATATCAGTAGCCTCGGTAGGGGACTCGCTAATGGAACTTTGCTCGAATATGTCGATCAAGACACCCTCATCGCCGCCTTTAAGAATAGGAAATAGTTATAAAATTCCCCTCTCTCCCTACGGTTTACCTGCCGTAGGCAGGGAGATGAATTGAGGGCTTTCGTCCCTCCTATACATTGTTTGGGAGGGGGTGGACAGCTTTGCTGGACGGGGTGGAGTGTTTTTTTGTCCTCCCTCGGGGGAGGTGCCCGCAGGGCGGGTGTGGACTGAGCTTTTTTTAACTACTCCACATATTCCGAATAAATCTCCCCTCGGAATATAGCCTCCAGAGCAAATTTCAAACTAGGGGCTATATTCTCGAGTAAATTATCTTTAGATACCCAAATCACCTCATCACATTTATTGGGCTCAGCATTATAGACTTCTCCCTGATAATCTAACACTTCAAAGAATACATCAATATAAATTCTATCATTCGTCCTCTCACGATAGGCAGTATGTACAAGTTTACTATCTGTAATAGTAATTCCAGCCTCCTCGAGAGCTTCACGATGAGCTCCCTGCTGTAAGCTCTCACCCTTCTCCAGATGTCCCGCAGGTATGGTATAAGTCTCATCCATATAGCCAGTATTGAATCTTCTGAGGAGACATATTTCTTGCTTTTCATTGTAAACAATTACCCAAACAGCAGCATAGGGAAGAAATCTTTCAGACATAATCTTTATATAATTATTGATAAGATTGAATTTATTATAGCATATCCCTATAACCTCTTCCCACAACTTCCCAAAAATGCTAGACTAGGGTTAAGAATTAACTGTAATTATGGATAAAATTCGTAAAATTGGGAGTGTATTAAATACAGATAAAGATGGCTTTATTATCAATGAATCATCTCTTGATAAAATAAAATCCCCTTGGAGAGAGGCGGTGGAGGAGATAAAACAAGCATATCTAGATAATCTCAAAGATGCTGTACATAGTATTTATATTCGAGGAAGTGTGGCTAGGGGAGTGGCGATAGAGGGTATATCAGATATTGATACTTTGGCTATAATCACAAAAGAAATTGACCGATCTTGGGTTCGTGGAGTTAGAACAAAATTAAATAAAAAATTTGTCTTCTCAACTGGAATAGAGTTTGGTTTTGTAAATTATAATCAATTATTTGAGGAGTTATTTGAATCTAGGTTTTTGATTAAGACACAATCCGTCTGTATATTTGGAGAAGATATATCAACTCAAATTGAAAAATTCAGAGTAGATGTAAATACGGTTAGCCAGTTTAATCGCAAGTTAAAAGAAGTATTAAATAATGCTAAAAATGGTATATCCAATAATCCAGATAAAGAAGATATTAGAGAATGGTGTCGATGGGTTGCCAAAAGAATACTAAGAGCTGGATTTGTCTTAGTAATGGATAAGGAGCAAGTTTTTACTAGAGATCTATATCCATGTTATGAAATTTTTGCTAAATATTATGCTCATCAAGCCTCCAAAATGTATACAGCTTTAGAATTAGCTATTAACCCTATAGATGATGTGGAGACTATTGTCAGTTTTATAGAAGATTTTGGATTTTGGTTAGAAGCTGAAGTTGAAACTAAATTTGCAGGATAACTTTCTCCCCCTCAACTCTTGCATTATTTTCAAGAATATGTCATAATGGTAAAGCGTTATATAAATTCGCGGGATAGAGCAATGGTAGCTCGTCGGGCTCATAACCCGGAGGTTGTAGGTTCAAGTCCTGCTCCCGCCACAAAGATGTATCTTTCTCTTAATTGGCGATATAGCTCAGCTGGTTAGAGCGCGGGACTCATAAGCCCGAGGTCGGAGGTTCGATCCCTCCTATCGCTACCAAGATGAGCTTCGCTATAAGAAGATTCATTCTACTACTTGGGGCGATTGGCTCAGTTGGTTAGAGCATCTCGTTTACACCGAGAGGGTCGTAGGTTCGAATCCTACATCGCCCACCCCAACACATTATAGGGAGATTATATAAGACAATGATATGAGTACAGCAGCAACACCTACAGAATTACCATTTGAACCTATACAAATAGGGGATACTGTTCGAGTACATCAAAAAGTTATTGAAGGAACAAAAGAGCGAATTCAGATATTCGAAGGTATTGTAATTGCAAAACATCTAAAAACCAGTATTTCTGCTACTTTTACTGTAAGAAAAGTATCTCTTGGAATAGGTGTTGAGAGAATTTTCCCTATATATTCTCCTAATATTGCAAAAGTAGAAATGCTAAAGCATAATAAAGTTCGCCGAGCTAAACTCTTTTATCTAAGAGAAGCAGTAGGAAAGAAATATCGTCTAAAAGAGCGAGCAAAGAAAATTATTACTACAGAGTCAACAAAATCAGCTCCAGTAGTAGAAGCTACTCCAGAACAACAAATTACCTCAGCTGAATAATATCAGCTTTCCGAGAGTCTAAAAACTCTCAAATGCGCAGGTGGTGGAATGGTAGACACGCAAGCTTGAGGTGCTTGTGGGAAAATACAAAGTACCGTGGAGGTTCAAGTCCTCTTCTGCGCACTATATAAAATAAACTCTTAAGGATTATCCTTAAGAGTTTATTTTTCTATTGGATGTATGCAAGAAAGTGGACTTGACGGGAAGGGGTCGGGAAACGGGAGTTTCCCGTGGAGGAAGTATTGAAACCGAGTGGTTTCAAGGAGCAAATCCTATTTGCGACTCAAGTCTCCCTTCTGCGCACTATATGATAAATCCCTCTAGATTACAATCTGGGGGATTTTGTTATATAATGAGATATAATATTTTGTACTTATAGCTATGCATACAGACTATATGGTAATAGGGCGTACACGGAATGCTCAGAATATCCAGCGTCTCGTGGTTGGGATAGAGTCTAAGGGATATAGTTGCTATAATTTTCTCAATATCCCAGCAACTCCAGATACTCCTGATTTACCTTGGGATGAACAAATGAATATATCGGAATCTGATCCTGACTTTTGGAATTCTTCACATTATAGAGAAACCTTTGAAACTGATATATCTGGCCTCAAGAATGCCGATACTATTGTAATGCTACTCCCTTGTGGACTTGCTGCTCATATGGAAGCTGGATTAGCTTTTGGACTTAATAAAAAGCTTATATTAATTGGGGAGGTAGAGAAGCCAGAGACTTTATATCTGATGTTCAATGAGAGATATCCTGATATTGAAAGTTTCCTTGAGACTATTTAAATAAAAACACCCCGCAAATTACGGGGTGGAGGGAAGGTAGTTAGTAAGTATAGGTTATGATTTTCGTAGGGCTTTTGTCCCTACATAACTCCTAGTTTATCTAGGATTTTTCTCACCTTATTCATATGATATACTATATAATGTAAATTGACAATATATGAATTCTATACCTGAATATATATCACAATTCCCTGAATCAACACAAATTATTTTGAATAAACTGTATGATTTGGTCAAGATTTTAGCTCCAGAGGCTGAGGAGAGTATTTCTTATGCAATGCCTGCTTTTAAGCTAAACAATAAGCCTCTGGTATATTTTGCCGCCTTTGAACATCATATTGGACTATATGCCACTCCTAAAGCTCATAAACAATTTACGCAAGAATTATCTCAATATAAACAAGGTAAGGGGTCTGTACAATTTCCTCTTGATAAACCTATTCCTTATGATTTGATTGAGAGAATTATTGCTTTTAAAGTCAATCAAAATTACAACGAATAAAATCACTACTATATTATTTGTAAAAGTTTTTTTCTGAGAATATTTGCTTTCCCTAAATTTGAGATAATTTTTTAAATATATGTTATTATATATTTAGTATTAAATTACTAAATAAAAATATGTATAAAATAATGAGAAAGTCTATAGTTTTAGGACTAGTCTTGGGGCTGTGTTTAGCTAATTTGGGGGGAATGGTGTTGGCTCAAGAAGCTAATTCTGTGGCTCCAGATATAGCTCCTATCCCACCTATACCTTCTGATACTTCTAATTCTCTTTTGTTTGGTCAAAAGCATTCCTATAGTGTGGTTTTTCGTGGTAATGGCGAGGCTATTACCTATGCTAAAATAGTTATCCCTAATCGAGAGGACCAGGCTCTCGGTGATTTTAGTTTTGAAATTCCAAAAGTTGATCCTTATGAGATGATAATGTATCAGATGAAATTACCTCCAGAATGTGTGAGATATGATTATAATACTCAACCTAATAAATGTTTGGAATATCGTGACCCAGATTATGGGCAAGATTATTATTACTATGGCTCAGGACAATCAGCTGAATATACTAAAATCAAATATACGAAAACGGGAAACACTTATAATTTAACTTTACCTAATTCAGTCGATCCTTCCAAATCTACTGCTCTTATTATCTCTTATGCCACCAAAGAATATGTAGATAACACTTTTGGTTTATATAAATTCAATTTTGAGACTATACGAGTAAATTCTAGAATACAATCAACTAAAGTAGCGATAGATGTAGATAGTGATGTATTTTTAAAAGGGAAACAATCATCAGTCAATTATAATACTACAGGTTCAGCAGCTTCAGTCCCTAAATTGGGGGATTCCTCAGCTGTATCTAGTAGGGAATTGGATAGAGTGGTTAGCAATATTGGCTCTTATGGAGCAATTATCAAAGAGTCTAAAAGTCTCGCTCCTAATGAGAGCTTTAATGTCAGAGGAGAATATGCCAAGAATTGGTTGAGGCTTTATCTCAATGAAATTATCATTACAATTCTCGTGATTGCTGCCATTATTGTATTGATTTATCTCATCTCAAAATATATCAATTCTAAACCTAAGAAAAATTCAGCTAAAACTGATATAGCTCAGAATATAGTTAGTAAAAATTCTATTCATTTATTTGATTTGACTAATGTATTAATTAGTCTGGGAGTGGTTATTGTAGTTATTATTGTAAGTATTATATTAAGAGTCTTAAATTATAATAATGTATGGCAATCTATATATTATGATCCCACATTCAGCTCTCTGATTTCACTTATCACAACTCTATTATATGCTCTCATTCTCCTCGCTCCAGCTATTATGGTCGGTTTGAAAAAAGGCTGGGGTAATTTATTGTCAATTATCATTCTACAATTTATTTGGTTTGTGATTATATTGGCTTTGTATTTATTGCTTTTTCAATCTGGATTTACTAATATTTTACCAGTTCCAATGCCAAGACCAGTCGCTTACTAATTTTTAATTTATACATCAGTAGGGAAAAAAGGAAGATATTTGGTTGAAATGTATAGAGGATATTTTCACTATATAATTACTTAAATCCTTTATTTTAAAGCAATATTTTGATATCAAAATATTGCTTTTTTTATTTTAGATTATATATAAAATTATTATTATTATAGTTACTTAACTTTTGTCAACATTTGACAAAAGTTAAGTAACGTGCTAGTTTTGAATATGTAACTTTATTAACAGTAATCTATTATAGAAATAAGCAATGATAAACAATATATTAAGTATACTCAATCAAACAATTTGGATAGGTGCATTTGCCTTTTTAATGATTATGTTATTCATGGGTCTCAGCAATACGTCTTTTGTTAAGGAAAAATCCATTCAAAATAATTATATATTTTCAAATAAAGCTATGTTAGAAGCTTTATGGGAGAATTATAAAAATGATTATATTGAAGATTCATCTTTTAGAACTTTAGACCGGCAGAGGAATGATATTACTACTTCCGAAGGTCAAAGTTATACTATGCTGAGAGCAGTTTGGCAAGATGATAAAGAAACTTTCGATAAAAGTTGGCAATGGACAAAAGATAATTTATGGAAGAATAATAAGTTATTTGCCTGGGTATTTGGTAAAAAAGAAGATGGTAGCTATGGAGTTCTTAATGAAATAGGTGGTGATAATTCAGCTACAGATGGAGATACAGATATAGCTATGGCTTTGTTATTTGCTTATGCTCGTTGGGGTAATTCTACCTATCTTTTAGAAGCTGATAGTATTATTAAAGCTATTTGGGATGAAAGTGTAGTTATGGTTGATAATAGACCATATATTACTGCTAATGATATCGAAAAATATAATTCAAATACCCTGTTATTAAACCCATCTTATTATGCTCCCTATGCATATAGAATGTTCTCGAATATAGATAAGACTCATGATTGGCAAGGAGTTATAGATACTTCTTATGAGGTAATTATAACATCCTCAGCTTTTCCTTTAGACAAGCAAAATTCGGCTGGAATACCAACAGATTGGGTGCTCCTAGATAGAAATACGGGATTACTGACGGCATCTCAAAATGGTGATATCACAACTAATTATAGTTTTGATGCACATAGGGTTATGTGGCGGCTATATCTAGATTATTCATGGTATAAAGATAGTAGGGCAAAAAGTTATTTTGAAAAGAATAATTTCTTATTATCCATTTGGAATTCAGATAGAAATATTTATAATACCTACTCTCATGATGGGAGAATATTGGATAAGGGTTCATCTCCAGCGGTAATTGGTGCTAATATCGGTTATTTTGTAATTGCTAATCCAGATATTGCAAAAGATATATATGAACAAAAATTATTACCTTTATACAATAGAGATACTCAAAAATGGAGATATCCATTAGGTTATTATGATAGTAACTGGGCTTGGTTTGGACTTGCTACATATAATGATTTACTTCCAAATTATTTTGCTACTTTATCTGAGCAAGATATAAAAGAAGCTTATGAATAATTATATCTCTATGAATGATAATCCACGTAAAATATTTTTACAAAATACCCAAGCCTCTAAAATATTACTCATAGGAGTGGCATTAATATCCCTGATTTACTTTATATTTATTACATTTTTTATAGCACCTAGTAATTATTGGTTATATGGTATTTTGATTGTAGGTGAAATATTTCATTTATGGCAAATAATTACGTATATTATTACAGTTTGGGATACTCAAAGTAATAATATATATGATGAAAACTTTTCTCCAGAAGTAGATATATTTATCACAGTGGCAGGAGAACCAATTGAAATCATCAAGGAAACCGCTATTGCGGCCAAGAATATGGTATACCCAAAATTCAATATTTATTTATTAAATGATGGCTTTGTAGCTAAAAAAGATAATTGGCGAGAAGTTAAAAAATTAGCTAAAGATTTGGGTATCAATTGTATTACAAGGAAAATTCCACATGGAGCTAAGGCTGGTAATATAAATAATGCCTTACAGCAAACAAAAAGTGAATTCTTTGTGGTATTCGATGCAGATCATGTACCGGCTCGAGAGTTCTTACAGAAAACTATGGGATATTTTATTGATTCGAAAGTAGGTTTTGTGCAAACACCACAATATTATAAGAATCATAATCAGAATCTTGTCACTGAAGGGGCTTGGAGACAACAAGAATTATTCTTTGGAGCTATCTGTAAGGGTAAGAATAAAACTAACTCGGTTTTTATGTGTGGTACTAATATGGTATTAAGAAGAGAGGCAATTATGGCGGTTGAGGGAATGTGTGAGACTAATATTGCAGAAGATTTTCTCACTTCCTTATTTGTCCACTCAAAGGGCTGGAAATCTGTGTATATACAAGAGGTATTAGCAGAGGGACTTGCTCCAGAGGATTTTATGTCATATTATAAGCAGCAATTTAGATGGGCAAGAGGTAGTTTAGAAATAATATTCAAATACAATCCCTTGTTCAATAGGGGGTTATCTTTCTCTCAAAAATTACAATATTTATCCTCAGCTAGCTATTATTTGTCTGGTGGAATATTCCTCTTGAATATGATTTTACCACTTATATTCTTATTTACTGGGAATGTCCCATTGATAAATTCTAGTATGATTATTGCTCTAGTCTTTATCCCATATATTTATCTGGTTATGTATATATTGCAAAGAAGTAGTAATTTCACCTATTCTTTTAAGGGACTAGCTTTCTCAATGAGTTCTTTTATGATTCATATTCAAGCTTTAATCGCAGTATTGACTGGTCAAAAAAATGGATTTAGTATCACGTCTAAGACTCAAGTTTCTGGTAATTTTATCCATCTCAATTGGCCACATATTCTGTATATATTGATATCCTTGATTGGAATAACCTATTATCTGTCTAATATTGGTGTCACTGCATCATTATTTGCGAATGGTACCTGGATAGTATTAAATATTATGATTATGATTCCATTTTTACAAGCTTCATTACCATTAAAGCAAAAAAATATATTAATTGAGAATGAGAAATCTTTTGAAGCCGTTCCAGCAGTGGTATCCAAATTAACTATAGATCAATAATGTATAAACTATTTATGAATGTATCACAAGATCAAAAGATATGGAGTCTCAATACTATCATATGGTTAATATTCCTTATACTCATTAGTATTATTATCTCTATTCCCCTTATATATTTCAATAGTATTAGACTTGATGAGGCTCAAAGTATTTGGCAAGTGAGTCATAGTGTGTCAGAAATATTAGATATAGTAGGACGAGATGTTCATGTACCCTTATATCATATAATTCTCCATTTTTGGCAAGCTATATTTAATAATACTATTATATCTGCTAGATATTTATCTCTATTTATATCTATTATTTCAATTCCTTTTGTATATCTTTTGGCTAGTAAACTATATAATACAAAAATTGGATTAATGACTACTGTTATATTTATATTATCTCCATTTATAAGCTGGTATGCTAATGAAGCGAGAATGTATAGTTTATTATTACTATTAGCAGTATTAAATAGTATATTTTTTATAGATATATTAAAAGAAGATAAGAGAATTAGTTGGATTGGGTTTATAATAACCGCAATACTAGGTATATATACACATTATTTTTATTGGCTATTCTTACTATCTAATGCTTTATTCTATATAACAAATTATAAGCAATTTTCAAGAAATTTGTTTCAAAAGTTTATCATAGTTGCTATTATTTTAATTTTAGCTATTGCTCCTTGGATATATTATGTGATTAATCTGGGATCAGCAGCTAATACCAAACCTATTTTGAATGCTCCTAGTTCAGTTGATTTATTCAATATATTTTCTCAATATATATTTGGTTTTCAGCCAGATATTATTAATAGTATTATTTTATCTAGTTGGCCAGTTATTGTAATTATTATATTTACTACATTACAAAGGAAATTAAATTATTCAGTTTTTAATACCTTTGTTATATTTCAAATGTTAATTCCAGTAGGATTGGCTTTTATATTGAGTTATCTAAGACCAATATTCTTATCTAGATATCTTATTGTAAGTTCTTTATTCTTATATATATATATTATCTATATAATTACGACTTATTTTAAAAGACAAATGAAAATTTTGTATATTGGTATCATACTTGTAATAGGACTGTCTTTATCATTCCAAATATATAACCCTAATACTCCAGTAAAAGAAAATTTTGAAGATGTTAGTATGTATCTAACAACTAAAGCAACTGCTAGAGATATTATTGTATTATCTGCACCATTTATTATATATCCATTTGAGTATTATTATCAGGGTGTTACCAAAGTAGAGACATTCCCAATTTGGGATAGAAGTAAAATATCATCAATACCTCAATTTAATAGTAATACCATTTCAACACAAGTGGATAAGATTAAAGAAGGTCATCAATATATGTATGTCATCTTATCTTATGATCAAGGTTATGGAAAAGAATTTAAAACATATTTAGATAATAATTTTGAAAAGGTCGCTGAGAGAGAATTCTCTCCCGACCTTACCCTATATCAGTATAAACTTAAACTATAATATGAAGTATTTATCTATTATTATTCCAACCTATAATGAAGAGTTAAATGTAAAAGAATTAATAAAAAGAATTCATATTAATATGACTCAAAATAAAGTGAGATATGAAATTATCATTATTGATGATTTTTCTAAAGATAGAACATTAGATATATTAAGAAAGTTAAATGGGAGATATCCTTTAAAGATATTACTTAAAAAGGGAGAAAAGGGGAAGGCGCAATCATTATTAGAAGGTTTTATCAAAGCTAAATACTCGGTGGTAGCAATGATTGATGCCGATTTACAATATCCCCCTGAATTACTCTATGATATGTTATTCAAAATGAAAGATTATGATATTGTGGTCGCTAATAGAGTAGTACAGAATATAAAATGGTATAGAAAACTATTGAGCAGATTATATGCAAAAGTATTTGGTAAAATATTGCTTGGACTCCCTTATGATATTCAATCGGGAATGAAAGTATTTAAGAAAAAAATTCTGAATGATATAATATTAAATCCAACTCCATGGGGGTTTGATTATGAGTTTTTATATAAAGCCAAAAATCAGGGTTATCAAATTAGCCAAATCCCAATACAATTTGATGCGAGAAAAAATGGGACAAGTAATGTTACCCTCTTAACTAGTTTTGAATTGTTATTTGGAATTTTGAAGCTGAGGTTTGGGAAGGTAAAAAAGTAATTAAATTGTATAAAAATATATTCATATATCATCAATATGGTCAATATGATATACTGTATATAATGTAATATAACATTATATGAAATACACTCCCGAATTATTACAAAAAGTTATCACCGAAGGACATGAAGATAATCATATAGACTTCAAGCAAGAATTTAATTGGCATACCTTTGATGAGTATCGCAAGGTGAAACTTGCCAAGCATATAGCTGCTATATCTAATATGCCAGATGGAGGGATGTTGATATTTGGAATATCAGATAAAAAAGAGATATCTGGACTCAGTACTGAAGATTTAGAAAGTGTAGATAGAACTTGGATTGATCAATATATTAGTAATTATCTTGACCCATTGCCCCGATATACTATCAAAACTATAGAATATGAGAATAAACGACTTCTTATATTAGAAATTGAAGAGTTCGAATCTGTACCCACTATTTGTATCAAAGACTATCCTGATGTACTAAGAGCCGGTGGAGTATATCATAGGCAACATGCAAGCTCAATGCTTATACAAGATGCTAATAGTATGCGAGACTTAATAGAACTTGCAGTCAAAAAGAAAAAAGAAGAGCTACTCAGTTCTATAGAGGATATATTAGAAGATAAAGATCATACAGAGGGGGCTTGGGGGTAATTTTTTCACAAGAATCTATTATATATGATATAATAGATATAAGAATACTAAAAAAAAACAAAAAAACTCTTATGAGAATGCAAAGAGCTAACAAAGGATTCACCCTACTCGAGATATTATTAGTAATAGCGGCAATAGGGATATTAGCAGCAATAGTATTAATTGCAATAAACCCGAATAAACAAATAGAAGCAGCGAGGGAAGCAAAGAGGAAATCAGATCAAAATGCAATAGCAAAAGCAATACAACAATATATTATAGAAAAAGGAGTATATCCACCAAAATTACAAGAAGTAGGAGTAGGAGGTACAGTAGGACTCTGTGTAGTAGCAGGATGTAGTAATGGAATAGATTTAAGCAGTGCATTAAGTGATTATATATCGAGTATACCAATACCAGACAGAGGACAATATTTAGTTACCAAGACAGCAAATGGAGTAAGTACCGGATATGACAATAGTAATATATGGGC
>CALRBF010000005.1 GCA_943354045.1 Parcubacteria group bacterium | reverse complement strand
GTTATAAACACCTAAACACCTAAACACCTAAATACCTAAATACTATACCATATGAAAACATTACAATCAGCAAATCAAAAAGGATTTACTTTACTAGAAATATTATTAGTAATTGCTGCCATCGGTATCTTAGCTGCTATTGTTCTTGTTGCTGTTAATCCTAATCGTCAACTTGCACAAGCTCGTAATGCAGAAAGAAAGTCTGAAGTAATAGCCATCTCTAATGCGGTATATCAATTTACTATGGACAATAATGGGCTTCCAGCTGGTATTGATGCTACCTTAAGAAATGTTGTATCTACATCTGGTACAACTACTTGTACTATCGTAGGATCAGTTGCTTTAGCAACTAATGTATCTGACTTCGTTACCGCAGTTACTTCAACCGTATCATATGTTGCATCTATTCCAAGAGATCCACAAGTAGCTAGTACTGGATGTTCCGATTACCTTATTCAAACAGTTACAGGAAACCGAGTAATTGTATCTGCTCCAAGAGCTGAATCATCTGCTTCAATTTCTATTACAAGATAAATATTCATATAGAATAACATTCATAAAAAGAACTGATTAATCAGTTCTTTTTATTTTAAGTATAAAATAGTAAAATTGTGGATAACTTTGTATTGACAAGTGTTTATATTTATAATAGTCTATATATGGAGTTATCATTTAACTAAATAAAACTCATATGAATAATGTATCTGTCCCACAAAGAAAAGGATTTACTTTACTAGAAATCTTGTTAGTTATTGCTGCTATCGGTATCCTAGCTGCTATTGTATTAGTCGCTATTAACCCGAACCGTCAACTTGCTCAAGCTCGTAATGCGCAGAGAAGATCTGATATATTGGCTATTTCTAATGCTGTATACCAAAAAATTCTTGATGAAGCTAATGCTGGTACATCTACTACAATAAATGCAATAACTACAACTGTTGCAGAAATATATAAAAGTGGTAGTAGTGGTACACCAACAACAGGATGTACTGGAGCACCTCTTGATATGGCAACAGTAGCCTTAGACGCTGCAGCTGATGTTGTTCCAACATATCTAGGCGCTATACCTCAAGATCCTTCTGAGGCTGGACTTGTTTCTGGCTCTGTTTGTAGTGGATATACAATAGTAAAAGATAGTGCTACTAACCCTCGTGTTACAGTGGCTGCTCCTAATACTGAACTTATTGGTGTATCTGGAGGACCTACTGCTGCATTATCTATAATTAGATAGTTTTATAAGTAGATTTTAGTCCATTATAAAAAATAGAGTATTTATACTCTATTTTTTATAATCTTAATTAAAAGAATTAACTTTTATTATTTTGTAATTATATCTATAAGCTTAGATTTAATATCCTCCATTTTAAACTTAGTTTTTCCCTCAACAATAAGACGTAATACTGGCTCAGTATTAGAAGCTCGGACTGAAAACCAATACTCAGGATAATCTATTCTAATACCATCTAATTCATTCAAATGACCTTCACTGAATTCTTGTTTAATCATATCTAATATTACTTCCTTTGGCTTTGATATTTCAAAATTAATTTCTCCTGAATGACTATACGGGAATAGAGGCTCAGTTAACTGCTGTAGGCTGAGTTCATTCTCAGATAATAATTCTATAATTTTGAGTATGACAAATAATGGATTTTCAAAATAAGCATGCTTACCGTCTTTGATAACATCAAGATAAAAATGTCCTGAGAATTCTCCTGCAAAAAATGCTTTTTCAGCTCTCATCTGAGCTTTGATAAAAGAATGTCCAACTCGGGTTTGTAAGGCAATTCCTCCCTGCCTCACAATTTCCTCAGGAGTAATATTGGATGAGCGTAAATCATATAATATTTTAGTCCCCTCACGCCCAATTAATAATATTTGAGCTAATAAAGCTGTCGCAATATCCGGTCTAATGGTGCGTCCCGTATTGTCAACAAAGGATACTCTATCAAAATCTCCATCCCCTGCTATTCCAAAATCTGCCCCTAATTCTTGTATTTTTGCCTTAAGGGCTATTAATGTTTCATCTTTGAGGGGATTAGCCTCGTGATTCGGGAAATTACCATCTAATTCGGGATAGAGATATGTCACTTGTAATTGGGGGAAATGATCAAGAAAAGCTTTAATAGCAGGATATCCCATTCCATTGGCAGTATCTACAACAATGTTAAGTGGCTGTATGGTAATTGATTTATTACGATATTCTAATACATTTTGTATATAATCCTCAAGGGTATGAGTCTTATTTGTTTCAATAATTGCTTTATGCTCTACTGTCTTTATCGTATCTCCCATTACGATATCTCGCATACTATATATACCGGTATCTCCTGATACTGGTATTGCCTGTTCTTTTACTATTTTGAACCCATTATATGCAGCGGGATTATGAGAAGCTGTAATCACTATTCCCCCATCCACCCCATATTCTAATACGGCATAATAAAACATTGGAGTTGAGGCAAGCCCAATATTGATTATATGTATATTCTCATCCGCAAGTCCTTGTTTTAATTCTTGTTCTAGCTTTATTCCTGATTCTCGCATATCACGAGCAATTACTACCTTAAGCCCTGGTCTATTAGGGTATTCTTTACGCAAAAATTGGCCATATGCCCGACCTAATCGATAAGCTGTCTCTTCTGTGAGTTCACTTCCATATAAACCCCTAATATCATAAGCTTTGAATATATTGGGATTTGTATGCATAGCAATTTTTAATTAATTTGTTTGTTCATTCTTGTGCCCCGAGTAAGACTTGCACTTACGACACCAGGTTCTTCAGACCTGTGCTCTACTACCTGAGCTATCGAGGCGTTACTATCTCATTATCCGATGAAATTACGGATTTGTCAATAAGTATATGGCAATTTTTATTCTCTAATATATCTAATACGAATTTATCAAACATATTTTGTCTATATTCAAATTCTTTGAGTGTAAGCACGGTATAGGTTATTTCTTGAGCTAATTCTGCTTCTATGTCTTGTATTAGTGCATCAAATTTTTTCTCATTGATATCATCTGCTACCAGAAACATATCTATTCTATCATTTTCTCGCTGAAGAAAAGCTCCCATTACGATACAAAGATGTATATTTCCCATTTTATCAAGCTTTTGACTAAAGGCTTCAAAAAATGATTGACTAAGACGAAATATAACTGATTCCAATGCTAATACTTCCTCTATAGGATTTAATATATACGTTATCTGCTTTTTATCCTTAACTTCTTGAATAATATTATACTTGATTGCCTGTCTTAATTCTGCTTTTAATGCACTATTTACAATATGTGTTTTAGCTATTAACTCATCTAAAGTAAAGGCTTGCCTTCTATCCTTCAAAAATACTTTTAATATTTTTACTTTCTCAATTCCTAACAAATACACTAATGGACTTTTGACACTCAGAGACATAGGCAGTAATTATCAATCTTTATTCTATTGTACCCAAAATATTAAGATAAATCAAATATTTTAAGCTCTTGCTGTATTTGTTGATATACTTTATGTAATACTATTTGATCTTCTGAATATATAGGCCTTAATACAAAATCTTGAGCTTTTTTACCAATAAATCGCTCGGCTCTAATACCAATACGTATTCGCTTGACTTCTTGGGATATATGATTAAAAATTGAATCTATGCCATGATGGCCTCCACTTCCTCTATTTACTTGTATTTTATATTGTCCAAGAGCAATATCTGAGTCATCATGAATAATTACAATATCACTATCTACAATATCATAATATTGTTTTACTGCAAGTACCGCCTTACCTGAATCATTCATATAGGTATGAGGTTTCAAATAAAGAATATCCCCTTGTTGATATATTTCCCCCAAAAATTGTTTTTTTATCTTGAATATTCCTTTATTAGTAATAAAATCAAGAAAATCAAACCCAATATTATGATAGGTGTTTTTATATTTTTCCCCAATATTTCCAAGTCCTACTAATAATTTCATAATTTAAAATACTATATCTGAGCTAATATATAATATGGGGACATTAGTATCTAAGCTAACAGTAGTATTAATATCTGCTTTGAATACTGACTGGAGATATTCATTGGATATATTTGGCTCTGTCACATTATCTGCATTAGTATTATATGGATTATTACCCGTATATAAGGTGTTGGTGTTTGGATTACGAGATAATGGAGTGCTACTTGAACTTAATGCTGTGATAGTAAATGCTCGAGCTTCTAGGAATTCTTGTATATGCTTTTTTTGTATAGGAGTAATAGTATCTCCCCATACTATATTTAGTTGAGATTTGACTTTTATAAGTTTGGTAATTTTCTCTTGATAGGCTGTGATGTCATTAATATTAATAATTTCTTCTTTAATCTCGAGATAATTTTGCTCTCCTATACGAGGTTCAATAATATAACCCCTATTAGCACCAAATTGTCTAGTACCTTCTTTCATATTACCCGTTAAAAGATTTTGACCAATTACAACAGAGTTAATCGTATAATCTTTACTATCTTTATAGGTATCATAAAAATCTTTCATCTCCATTAGAGATAAATCTGTTTTGAGGGAATCCTTTGCAATGCCTAATAATGATACAATTTTAGGAGCATCAAGAATTGGGTTGAGGCTAAATATTCTGTCTTTTACATTACTCAAAATTTGTTGTTGCCGTCGAGACCTATCTAAATCCCCTCCTTTTGAAGTATATCTACTACGAGCATATTTAAGTGCTGTCTCTCCATTTAATGTCTGAACACCTGGTTGTATCGTAAATCTTTGATAACTATAATTAGGTCCTGGATAATAAGGGTCATCAATAGCTTCTTTTACATCAACTTCTATTCCTCCTAATTTATCGACGAGTGATACAAAGCCTTCAAAATCTACTTCAGCATAATGATCAAAGGTTATACCTGTTATTTCTGTAATTTTATCCTGTAATACCTTGATTGACTCTTCTTCTGTTTTACCTTCCGCAACTGCATCTATATAAACTGCGTTTAATTTACTATAATTTCCTTTTTTATCGAATACCAACATATCTCTCGGGAGGGATATAAGATGAATTTGCTTTTCTTTATTCAATATTTGAGCAATCATAATGGTATCAGTAAGCCCACCCCCATCATGATTTTTCCCTCCAGCTCCGAGTAATAAGATAGTTTCTTTGTCCGGCTTTTGTTGTTCCTGCTCTTTTTGCTTATTCGGATTAATACTTTGTATTAGAGGAATATTCTGCGCATAATTAGATACAGCCCAAGCACCAGCCCCAACGATACTTGAAGCTAATAAAAATGAGATAGCTGCTAATAAAACGGTATGTTTACGCTTAGACATTATTGTTTACTTACTTTATATACTACCCCATTTTTTTGATCAGTAATAATCATAGAGCCATTATTATCAAAAGCTGTACCTGTTGGTTGTCCCCATATTTCACCTTCATCTGAAAGCCAGCCTGTGATAAAGTTCTTGGCGGCACTTGGCTTATTAATATCTTTAATGACTATTTTATATCCTTTTGGAATTGATTTACTCTGCCCCCCCTGATATACAAATACATAATTATTTTTGAAAAATGCTGAAAAAGAATCAGGAATTACATCAAACCCAATTACATTATTTCCCTGTGGTAGTTCTGCCATTGAATATTCTGATTTTGTTTTACAGAAATCAGTTTTATCAGGATATTTGGGGTCTATATTCCCAGCTCCATAACAATAAGGCCATCCATAATCTTTACCTTCTCCTATTTTATTAATTTCAATCAAAGGAAGCCCATTATCTATGCCAGAGCGTCCAATATCAGTAACTAATAAGGCATTATCTATTGGTAATATATCTGTAATTTGTTTTAACCCCTTTGCAAATAATTGCTCATCCTTACCCTCAAGGTTAAATGATATAATACTTCCTCTTCGCTGATCTTTTAATTTGCAAGACTCACAATTTGAGGGAATACCTATATATATTCTATCATCTCTAAGAGCAATGGTATTATGACTATTTTGTTGAGGTTTTGGTAAATTATTAATTAAAGTTTTACGTTCTTTATAACTTCCATCAGATTGTATGTCTGAATAACTCATCACTTTGGTATCGGTTGTGATATATATTGCTCCCTTATACCAATCAAGACCATATATATTATTAAGATTAGTATCTACTTTTTTTGCCTCTCGGGGATTTGATACTGGTAATATCCATAATGCATTTGCTTTATTATCTGTGATGAATAAATTTCCTTTATCATCGGACTTGATTAATTGTGGAGATTTGAGTCCCTGTGATAATACACTAATATTAAATTCAGCTGGAAGATATAATGTTTGTTTTTTATCCCTTATATTGATAATTTGTGGCTTAAGACCATTTAATACAGGCTCTTCTATTGACTCTTTTGAAATAAGATTATTCCTTTGTATTTGTTCTTGACGAAATTGCTGAATACGTTGATTTTGAGAAAAAATCCAAATAAATACTCCTATTACTATTAGTATAGTAATACTATAATACAGGTATTTTGGTTGTATGCGTAATTTCATATCAATAATATATAGTTTTATCATATCATATTTACTATGACATTTCTATCTTCCTTCACAAATAGCTAACTCTATATTATACTTAAGATAATCTAAATTATATTCATATGGCTAATCCAAAAGAAATACTGATATCTGTAGAAAAATCAACTGAAAAAATTACTAAAATCGTTCCTGAAATTGACCCTAATCAAATCAAGAAACAAGGATTTAATTTTCTTCAAGAATTCAAAGCTTTCGCCTTACAGGGAAATGTAATTGACTTAGCTATTGGTATTATTATTGGAGCTTCTTTTAATTCTTTAATTCAATCTTTGGTAAAAGATCTTATTATGCCTATATTTGGTTGGCTTATGGGTGGTACTAATTTTTCTAGCCTTTATATTTCTCTTAATGGGTCATATAATACTTTAGCCGAAGCTCAAGCTGCAAAAGCCCCCCTCATTATGTATGGTCTATTTATTAATGAAATTATTAATTTCCTGATTATATCTTTTTCTATTTTCCTTGTACTCAAAATATTTCTCAGAGGAAAAGCTGAGGCTATTATTGATTCAAAGAAGAAAAAATAACTATTTTCTTTATTCTAAAATTCCATCTAGATTTACATCATAGAGAATTCTCTCATTAGCAAGACGATATTTGATAATCTCGTCTTCACTAAACCATAATTGTATTTCCCTCTCAGCTTCTGATACTTGATCAGAACAATGTAAAAGATTTCTCACGGCTCTTGATGAAGAATTTGCCAGAGCATAGGTGTCTACTGTATAGTCCCCACGAATTGTCCCAACATCTGAAGTTAAAGGTTCAGTTCCTCCTACAAGTTTTTTGACAATACCTACCGCTTGATTCCCTTGAACTACAAAAGCGATAACAGGACCTGATGTCATAAATTCAATATTTGCTCTCAAGATATCTTTTCCATATTCAATAGCTTCTTTTTCTATTGGAAGTCCTTGTGCTGTTCGAGACTCAATAGCAATAGTACCTTTTGCAATAAACCAAGCATCATCTTTATTATAATGCTGCCACAATACATCTTCACTTGCTACAATGAGCTTTAATGCTGTAATTTTGAGGCCTATTCTCTCAATACGAGAAATAATATCTCCTATTAATCCTCTTTGAACTCCATCTGGTTTTACAATTACTAATGTTTGCTCTTTAATCATAATTATATCTTATTTATTACTAATCATATTATACCGATAATTCTCTATTTTAGCAAAAGAGGAGGCAATCCCCCTCTTTTCCCTATCTTACATCATACCAGGCATTCCCATTCCTCCCATTGGAGGCATTCCCTTATCATCATCTGATTTTGGTAATTCTGTAATGACCGCTTCTGTTGTGAGTAAAGTAGCGGCAGCTGAGGCTGCATTTTGTAGGGCGGTTCTTGTCACCTTAGTAGGATCAATAATTCCCGCCTTAACCATATCTTCATATACACCGGTTGCTGCATTATATCCCATATTTCCTTTGGCTTCTTTTACTTTTTCTACTACAACTGACCCCTCTACACCGGCATTATTTGCTATCATTTTCACAGGTTCTTCCATAGCTACTCTTAATATATCAAGCCCAACTTTTTGGTCTCCTGTTAATTTGAGAGAATTAAGCGTATCAATAGCTCGAATTAAAGCAGTTCCTCCTCCAGGTACAATTCCTTCCTCTACGGCAGCTCGAGTAGCAGCTAGGGCATCTTCAATTCTATCTTGTACTTCTTTTTGTTCCACTTCACTCGCAGCGCCTACTTTAATAACAGCTACTCCTCCTGCTAATTTACCAAGTCTCTTTTTAAGATTATCTCTATCATATTCAGATTCAGTTTGCTCAATTTGAATTTTAATTTGCTCTACTCTATCTTTAATAGCATTCTCATCAGTATCTCCAGCCACAATAATTGTTTTTTCCTTTTCAGAAATAACCTTTTTTGCTCGTCCTAATGATTCTAATTCTGTAGTGTCAAGTTTTAATCCAATTTCTTCTGAAATAACCTGTCCTCCCGTTAAGATCGCAATATCTTTGAGCAATTCTTTACGATTATCTCCAAATCCAGGAGCCTTAATACCAAGAGCAGAGAAACCACCACGCATTTTATTAAGAACCAAAGTGGTTAAGGCCTCACCCTCTATATCCTCTGCAATAATCACAATTTCTTTGCGTCCAGCTTGAGTTACTTTTTCTAAAATAGGGAGTATATCCTGAATAGATGATATTTTTTTGTCTGTAATAAGAATATAGGTATCATCAAACTCAGCAATCATTTTCTCTGAATTAGTTACCATATAGGGTGAAACATATCCTTTTTCAAATTGCATTCCCTCTACAACTTCACTCGTAATACCAAAAGTTTGTCCTTCCTCTACGGTAATTACTCCATCAGCTCCAACTTTTTCCATAGCATCCGCTATTTCTTTTCCCACAGTTTCATCTCCATTGGCTGAAATTGTTGCTACTTGTTGAATTCTATCTTTATCACCTTTTACCTGCTCGGATGAGGCGACTAAAGCTTCTACAACTTTATGCACTCCTTTTTCAATACCTTTTTTAATTTCCATTGGATTGGCTCCTGCAGTAACATTTTTGAAACCTTCTGCCACCATACGACGAGCTAAAATAGTTGAAGTTGTAGTTCCATCTCCTGCCACATCAGCAGTTTTTGATGCTACATCACGCACAATAGAAGCTCCAATATTTTCTAATTTATCTTCTAATTCTACTTCTTTTGCTACACCAACACCATCCTTAGTAATTACAGGAGCTCCAAATCCCTTATCTAGCACAACATTACGTCCTTTAGGACCTAATGTCACCTTCACAACATCAGCTATTTTATCAACTCCCGCTAAAAGTTTTCTTCGAGCATCTTCACTATATGAAATTAATTTTGCCATAGTATATAGTATTAATTATTAATTATATATTATAAGGTAGCCAGAATATCCTCTTCTTTTACAATAAGATATTCTTGTCCTTCTAGTGTAAGTTCTACTGGACCGTATTTTGCAAATACCACTTTTTGACCAACTTTTACTGTATTTACTTTTTCTCCAATTGCAATAACTTCACCAAATTGAGGCTTATCTTGTTTAGCAGTATCAGGTATAAAAATACCACTAGCTGTTTTTTCTTCAGCTTTTTGCGGTTGAATTAACACCTTATCAAATAATGGTTGTATCTTCATATCATTTATATATTATTATCAATTTTAGCAGTCATAGTATTGGATTGCTAATACTATGAGTATACTCCTGTATATGCCGATTGTCAAGCAAAAAAGTTTGTATAAAATGTGGGTGCAGGTGGGCTCGAACCACCGACCAAAGGCTTAAAAGGCCTCTGCTCTACCAACTGAGCTATGCACCCTAAGTTTTTAACACTCAAATAGTATATACAAAATAATATATTTTGCAATACTTTTAATTTGAAATGTGGTGGGCAGAGTAGGACTCGCACCTACGTAGCCTGAAAAGGCGTCGGTTTTACAGACCGATGCGTTTGACTGCTCCGCCATCTGCCCAAATGTTCTCGCATTATATCATAGAAAAAAATCTATTGAGCCGAAAAGAGGACTTGAACCCCCGACCTACCGCTTACAAGGCGGTTGCTCTACCAGCTGAGCTATTTCGGCTATATTATATATAATGGAACTTTATTGAGTTTATCACAATTATCAGTATTTGTCTACAACAAACTATACTGTGACTTTTTGGTGTTTTGTTGTATAAATTCATCAATATTATATGGCATATCTGCCTTTAGTCGCAACCATCCATCTCGAGAAGGATAAATAAGATGCTGTTTATAGAGACAATATTCAAATAATTCTCGCGTTAATTTTACATCATTCAGACAATAATCTGCTAATTCTTGTAATTTACCCTCTTGATATAAATGTATTGCATTAGAACCACTGCCTGACTTATGAAATCCTAATGTCATACCAGCAATGGCATCAAGCCCTAATCGTTTACCTGTACTCGCCCTAAATTCTCGCAATATATCAAAGGAAGCTATACTATTTAAATCAAATGAGTAATATTTATTGAGAATAGGTGTATCAAAATGATCATTATTAAATCCTACTAATAATTCTGCCTTCTTTAAATCTGATTCTAATTCTGGCAATTCATCTAAAAAATATGTCTTATATTCATCGGTAGCATAATGATATACTCCTACTACGGTAATTTCCATCTCATCAACAAAACGAGGACTAGATATATTTCCAATAGTTTCAATATCAAAAACTAAAATATTAGGAAATTTCTCACTAATCATAATATTGTATATCAGCATAAATAATACGGGCCAAAGAAACTATTGGCATTGCAATAATAATACCTAAAGGACCTGCAATTACACCTCCTACCATTAAAGCTATTATAATGAGAAGTGGATTATTTCTTTTTACAGTATTGAATACAATAGGTAATAAGATAATTTGTTTAATAACTTGCAATACCATTAATAAAATAATAATAAATATTGCTAATAATGGGGATTGGACA
The DNA here is from genome assembly GCA_943354045.1 of Parcubacteria group bacterium. GTDB lineage: Bacteria > Patescibacteriota > Minisyncoccia > SW-4-49-11 > SW-4-49-11 > CALRBF01. The sequence continues at coordinate 37,772 of CALRBF010000005.1, read as the reverse complement.
AATGCATAAAGAATAATAATTAACCCCACAATAATAGGCCCAATAAAGGGTATTAATTGTCCAATACCCATAAATAAAGATAATAATACTGCATATTCTATATCAAGTATAGTTAATATGATATATATAAATAACCCAATCATAAAAGCTATTATCGCTTCTACAAAAGCCCATTTGCCAATATGATATTGTAATCTATTTATAATAGTGGGGATATCATCTTTAATATGATGAGGTACACATAATCTCACGATAGTGAATACCCCTGTTTTATCAATAGCAATATAAAATCCTAATACTAATATTAATAGAATATAGGTTAATAATTGCCCAAATACACCCACAATACCCAAGGTTACTCGTCCTAAATTAGGGAAAAGAGATGAAAATTGCTTTAAGCTTTCAATATCAAAAGGTATTCCCATATTACTTAATTGGTCCTCAAATTGTTTCAAAAAATCAGTCAGAACTTGGAATAGACCATATCCTTCTTTAATAATTATAGGAAATAATAATGATATGCTCGATAAAATAATAACTGATATTATAAAAAAGATTACAATGAGACCAGTTGTAACTGGGACGCCATATCTACGATTAATGAGATTAGCAAAATATTTTGCAAAAGAAGCGAGAATAAATGCAAGAAGTACGGTTACAATTAAATATCTGAGATAAATTATTGAAGCTAAAATAACACAAAATAACACGATTTTAATAACTGATTGTCTTGATATCGCTAATGTTATTTGATCTGGTTTTTCAGACATATATTATGTTCTTTCTTCCAATACTAATGATAATGTTTGCTCTTTGCCATCACGAATAATAGTGAGCTTAATAGTATCTCCTATTTTATACTGTGATACAATATCTGACAAGGTTTGTTTTACACTTAACTTTTTACCCTCTATTGCAGTAATCACATCACCGGTTTTAATACCCGCCTTAGAAGCTGGAGAATTAGGAATAATGCCTGGTGACTGAGTATCTCCCATTACGAGCGCTCCATTCTCTACATTATATTGCTTTGCTTGATCAGATCCTGGTACTATCATTGTATATCTCACTCCAATAAAGGGGACTTTTACCTTACCATATTGTTTAAAGTCATCTATCATACTAATGACAATATTTGATGGTATTGCAAATCCAATACTTTGAGCTCCTTCTGCTGTTGCAACATTTACTCCTACTACTTTTGCATTAATATCAAGAAGAGGACCTCCAGAATTTCCTTGATTAATAGCTGCGTCAGTTTGTATAACTTGAGATAATTGCTCTGAATTACCTTGACCATCTGAAGCAGTTATCGATCGTCTTAATCCAGATATTACCCCTCTACTTACCGTATTATCAAATTCACCTAAAGCATTCCCAATAGCAACAGCAGTTTGACCTACTTTAAGCTTATCTGAATCAGCAAAATCAACAGGCTTTAAATCTTTTTTGTCAACCTTAATAATGGCTAAATCCTGTGTAGGATGTACTGTTTTTATCTCAGCCTTAGCTTCAGAACCATCATTAAATAGCACAGTATATGTAGCACTCGAATCAGATACTACATGCTTATTGGTTACAATTAATCCATCTGATGACACGATAAATCCTGTCCCCCCTCCAATGGTTTGCTCTTTTCCTGAATCATTATTAATATTATCATTTTGAGGTAATCTGCCAAAAAAATAATCAAAAGGTGAAGATTGTCGAGTAACTGGGATTTGTTTAGAGATAGATATACTTACTACTGATTTATTAGATTTATCCACAAGATCAATAATAGCAGACTGCTCTTCTGAGATACTCACATTACTTGTTTGAGAATTACCTTTTTGAACTTTATTAATATAAGAAAATGCAATGCCACCACTAAAGAAACCTGTCACAGCTGAGGCTAAAATACTTACAAGAATAATATTTGCTATGTTTTGCTGATTAATTTCTGTTGACATACTCTTATTACTTTATTTATATATAATTTATATTATATCATATTATAGGTGAATTGTAGATGAAGTTGTAGATTTTATCCAAATATATCTTGATTATCTCTCATAAAAATAGTCCCTTTAGCTTCTTGATGATTCTTAATAGATAATAATAATCCTATTAATATCCAAGAGACTATCATAGAACTTCCACCATAACTCATAAAGGGCAAGGTTATACCAGTAATAGGCAATATCCCTATATTCATACCAATATTGATGAGTATCTGTATAAGAAGACATAATATAATTCCTAATATAATCATTCGAGCAAAACCATCTGAAGTTTTGAGCCCAATATATATCATTCTTCCTAATATACATATCATCAAAATAAAATATACTGATATCCCAATAAACCCCCATTGTTGGGCAAAACCTGCAAAGATAAAATCGGTATGAATTTCTGGAACGGTAATTAATTGACTTCCATTCCCAAGCCACCCCCCCGCACTCACAGATTTAATTACTTGCAAGGTATTATATCCACTACCCAATGGATCTAATGTTGGATCAAAAAAGGTTAAAATTCTTTGTTTCTGATATTCTTTTAGAATCCAAACCCACAAACTTATTAGTGAAAGAATCCCTGCTGAGAATAATATCATAATATGCTGAAAACGCACCCCCCCAAAGACTATCATCCCAAGCCAAATAGAACCAATAATAGAAAAAGTTCCAAAATCTGGTTGTATCAAAATCAATATTCCAATAATACTAATGGGTAATAATGACGCAATAATAGTCCAAAAACTATTAAGTCGATAGTGATATCTATTAAAGTATTGAGCAATAATGATAATTACAACAATTTTTGCAAGCTCAGCCGGTTGAATATTAAAGACCCCTAAAGAAAACCAACTTTTTGCTCCATTTACGGTGTTTCCAATTAATAATACTAATATTAATAATATGATAATAGTAAAGAATAATGGCCTTATAAGAGAGGATAATCCTCTATAGTCAATATTTGATAATATAAAAACAATTATTATTCCAAGTATAATTGAAATGCTATGCTTAATAATTAACCCCACAGTTACCACTTCAACCGAGTGTATATGAAGACTTATCAAGGTTATTATCCCCATTACTGAAACAAGAATAGTTGGCATGATAAGCACCCAGTCAACACGAAATAATAATCTTAACATATCTTATCTATCAAATACGGGCTTTTGTTGTAACTGTAATAATAATTCTTCTGTATCAAGTACATTGCTTTGTGTTAATATCGTAGTATTTGCAGCTGAGGCATTAGGGATAACAGAATCCCAAGTAAATTCAAAATCTCTTGATTCAGTTTTCAAAACATCTCTGATTAATGTCTCATTTACCCCTATAATATTCCCTTTATCATCTGTTAATATAGCTATAACTTGAATATTTTTGAGATTAAATTGACTCGCATTAGTCAATACTCCTGCTACTGTAAAAGCTTTTCCTACTTTATCTGACACTCCTACTGTTATATTTTTTTTACTTAATTCTGGTAAATTAAATTTTGATAATTGAGCCCATGTTGGAGTATCTGATAATTCAAATCCTTGCAATGTGTAATTTCCAGGATAATTTAATAAGAGAATATAACGTTTTTTATCACCTGGTAAAATAAAAGTATTTCCTGTTTTACGTTGAATATCCCCTGCTGAATTCTTGAGTACAAAAGTATAGCCAAGATTTTTAGCACCAAAATCATCATTAGGATTATTAATTTCAGCCCAAAAGTCTGAATAGCCATTGCCAAGAGAAATACTATTATATTGAGTAATTTGTAATGCCATAGGTTTAGGCTTTTCTACAATGATAGGGGTTGGTGATTTAGGGAAAAAAGTAATGGTAATAAGAAATAGTATGCTAGAGAAAATAATAGCATAGGCAATAGCAATAAGTATTTGTTTTACTTGTCTTTGTTGTGAAGTCATATAATATATATTTACTTTATTTAGTATATCAAATATTTTCTTATTATGGTATCATATATATATAATAAAAAAAATTATATATGTATCGTTCGGGATTTAGCGTATTATTATTAACTATTATAGTTTGTGCTGTAGGAGCATCTTTGGCTCTTAGCGCACTGAGCTCCAGTACACAAGTTGCAAGAACTAGTATTAATGTTGCCGATGCTGTCCAAGATGAATCTCAAGCTCGCAATTGTACAGAAAAAGTATTGGCAAAACTTAGACTATATAAGTTTTATGGAGGGGATGAAACATTTTCAACCGAAAAATGTCGCGTATATACGGTTACAGGAACTGGTATTGGAACTGCTAGTGTAACAGCTGGATCTTTAACAACTGTAAATGGAATTGGAACTCAATTTACAGTTGACTTTGCTGTTGGAGATATTATTGCAATTAGTGGACAACCTTTGAGAACAATTTCTGCAATTGGATCTAATACTTCACTCACAGTAGATCTAGCTTATACGGCAGCAGTCTCTAGTACCACATATGGAATTCCTAAGCCAAGAACTGATAATGGCACCCGTTTAATTCAAGTAAAGAGAGGAAATAAAATTCTTGAGACCAAAATAACACAAATTAATCCCAAGATTATTATTGAATATCAAAAATTTGTCACTTCTACTTCTCTTGATAGTAATAATCCCTATATAATTGACCCCTTAGCACTCAGATTATGGCTTAAAGCAGATAGAGCTGAAAGTAATAATGCTCAACCTATTATTAGTATTAAAAATGCAACTGATGATATTGTTGATTTTGCCCAAGTATCGACGACGCCTACTTTTGCGCCAATCCTAATTACAAATGCTATTAATAATAGACCTGCTTTACGCTTTGATGGCATAGATGATTTTTTGACAGGAACTGCAACTTCTATACATAATAATAATAATACAGCTAGTACGGGTGGGCTCACTGTGATTGTAATAGGAAAATCTAATTCAGCACTAACTAATCAAACCTATATTTCTAAATTCAATGCCCCTAATAATAAAAGAGAATGGCGTTTACAAAATGATAATTTTGTTGCTACTGATCTTGCGACAGCAGAGCAAAGCAGTGAAACAGTATCATTGGCTAATAACACTAATACTCGTATTATTGCAGCCAGATGGGCTCCATCAACCGCAAGTAGTATTAATATCAATAATACAACTGCTGACAATGCTATTGCGTCCTTTGCAAATATTACGAATACTAACACCCCTATTATTGTGGGGGGGCAACAACAAGGTGGAAGCGTGAGTGGATTGTTTAAAGGAGATATTGCCGAAATACTGGTTTATCAAAAAAGATTAAGTGATGCAGAACTAAATGCAATTAATTCTTATTTGAATAATAAATATAGAGTTTATTAATATGAAAAAGCACTCAGGATTCACATTGTTAGAGATATTATTATATGTAGTTATTGGAGGTATAACATTAGTTATAGTTGCTTTTTCTTTCATACAAATCACTCGTCTTTCTACTACTTTTCGAGTAAACAATGAACTTAATCAAACGGGAAAAAATATTATTAGACAAATACAATACAATATTAATAATAATATGAAGGATAATAAAGGTTCTATTATTTCACCCATTGTAGGTGGAGGAATATCTTCTTTACTCAAAATACAGAATAATACTTCTTTTGTACAATATAATATTACTCAAAATTCTACTGATGATATTATATATTCCCAATCTAATCAAAGTGATATAAACCTTAATCCTACTAATATTCAAGCCTCCAGTTTATCATTTGAACAAATTAATAATCAGGATCAGAATAGCCAAAATGGAATAATGCAAGCGATAAAAGTAAAATTTACTCTAGTATATAAAAAGCCAACACTCAGTGGGAATGAATATGATGCTCAAAAAGCTTTTGAAACTGTGATTCCTATTGAACAAGCTAAACAGACATCATTTACCCCTATTCTCAATGATAATCCTATTATTCCTGCTGGGCAAAGTCCTAATAATAATTCTGGCTTAGCTTATAGTTTACGTAAATTATCTGGTATTAATACGAGCGCTAATAAATTCTCTAGTGGTTATACCGGGCCGGCTATTAGAGTAAGACGAGATAGAGGTGTTGATCAGACAGAAAGTGATATAGGATTTACTAAGTCTGGAGATTTGGATAGTGTCTCCCTTCAGAATTTTGTAGGATATCAGAATTTTCTTACTCAATCAGAGGATATAACGACAACCAGATTATGGACTCTAGGTAATATAACAAGTATAGCTGATGATACAGTTGCACCTAATGGTACAACTACAGCAGAGAGAGTAAGTCTAAATATTGGAAATGTTACAAGGTCTATCAATAAAGATACTACTTTAACAAATGGGAGCATTTATACTGAGTCCTATTATGTTAAGGCAAATAATGGATATAATTTTGTACAGTTAGCACCTACTGGAACTGGATTTACCGGGAATACATCTTATCAAAATTATGATATTAGTACTGGACAATTAAGTTCTGGACAATTAGGCTCTTCTTCTGGAATGATTGAAAGGCAATCTACCATAAACTCAGTTGGGAATGGGTGGTATAGAATTTCACTATCCGCTACTGCCGCTGCTAATGGATCAGGAAATATTACTCTTGCTATTGTTAATTCTAGCTCCTCTGCAAGACTGGAGACAGTTAATGTAGCTTCTGCCACAAACTCAATATATGTATGGGGAGGACAGAGACATATCAGCTCTAGCTTAACATCTGGACCAAAAACTTATCAACAAACTGGGGCCGATGCTAATACTGGCTATGGATATGTGACCATATGGTATGATCAATCGGGTAATAATAATAATGCAATACAAGATATAACAGCTAATCAACCTAAAATTATTGATGGAATTACGGGAATAGTATTACAGAATAATAAGCCATCCATACAATTTGATGGAAGTAACGATGAATTAGCATCAATAAATGCTTTCTCTAGTGCATCACCAAAAGTATTTTGGGTTGGTAAAAGATCTGGGTACACGCAATCATTTTTAGCAAGAAATACCACTTATGCCACATTAACATTAGGAAGTGACTTATTTACTTCCTATTATCTCAATGGATCTACTACTACTGCTACAAGTTCCTCAGACAGTCTTAGTAATTTGAATCTCTATTATGCATCTGGTAATCCAGTGAGTTCTAGTCAATTTGTTATTGGAAGAGGGGCGATACGTCTTAATGGCTTTTGTTCTGAAATAATGGAATATAATAATAGTCCAGCTACAGATTCAGTTCAAATAAATATCAAAAATTATTATGGATTATAATTAACCTCCACTTGTATTGGGCGTTAATGATGCTGGATCTTTATTAATAATCTGATTATATATTACTATTGACTTACTAAATCCTCCATTTGTTAGAGTAATAGAACTCCAGGAATTACTATTGCCTTTGATAGAATCAAATTGTATGGTATCTCCACTACTTATACTTATATTGATATTAGAAGCTATCGATATAATTTCATCATATGTTGTAACTCTTACACTACAAGTTCCTGCAACAATAATATAGCGCTTATTAGTATTATCAAGACAAACACCCCAAACTTGTCCATTAGTTTGACTTTGTGATAATTGTTGCGCTCGATTTAATGCATTATATAGAGATTCATGTGCAGCAGTTAAGTCAGCTCTTCTCACTGTATCTACCACGAGGGGTGTAGTTATTGCAATAAGAATTGCCACTAATATAAATACAAGAACTATCTCTATCAACGTAAATCCTGATTGATATTGTCTTTTCATATTATGTCTGAAAATTACCCACAAGACTGTATATGGGGAGAAGAATAGCAACAGCTAAGAATACAACTCCTAGCCAAACTATAATCAATAAAGCTGGCTCTAATAATACTGCAATGTTTTTAGAAATCTGATCCGATTCTTCCTCATATCGTTCTCCAAGTTGTTCCAATACTTCTGGTAATTTACCTGATTCTTCTCCTGCTGTAATAATTTCTTGAGCGGCAAAAGGAAATAATTTATTGGTTAATTTTTGATTTATACTAAAAGTATTATGAAAGCTTTTTCCATCTTGAATATCAGCTGCCATTAATTTGATATATTTTTTATACATATAATAATCATGAATTTCTGAGACAGAGAATAGTGCCTTTGTAATAGGTATTCCAGAATTTAATAACATAGAAAGATTATAAGAAAATCGAGACACCTCACTCATTTGAATTAAATCTTTAAATACAGGTAAATGAAACAGCAACCATTGCCCTGATTTCTTAGTTGCAGGAATTATAAATAATATCATAATAATCAAGGTAAGTATTCCAAATATAGTAGGTAGAATAATATACCAATATGTTCCCATAAAATTTCCTACTTGAATCAAAATTTTTGTCAACAATGGTAATTTGACATTCATATTTGAAAACACTTGACCAATACGAGGCAAGATAAAAGTTGCAGTCAAAACGCCCAATACAATAACTAAGGCCATCACAAAAACTGGATAGAATAGAGCCGATTGTAATTGTCCCTTACGCTTTTTATCCTTATCAATAGTAATAACTGTTCTTCGAATTTTATCAGCTAAATTACCGGATTCCTCACCAATTCTAATAATAGAAATCAAAAATGTGGGGAGAAAGTTATGTTCAGTCATTGTTTGTGATAAACTACTACCATTTTCAACGCTAACTAACATTGAGTATAAGGTTTTTTTGAGTGCTGTATCTTGAATATTTTTATGTAATGTTTGAAGTGAGGTACTAATACCCATTCCTGAACTAATTAAAAGAGCAAAAGTATCAAGAAAGGTTCTTTTTGATTTGGTAACATGACTATTACCCCGTTTTTTACGATTTAATTTATTTGTATTTTTGATACTTTGAGGAGTTGGTTGTGTGACCTTATCTGGATAAGCTTCTTTAATTTCATCGAAAATAGAGCTTTTTATATCAAATTCACCCGTTTTAACCGTATGCAATACTGATGATTCTTGTTCTGTTGTATTTGATTTCTGTAAAAATGCCATAATAATTAATCTTCTTCTGGTATTTGAGCTACACGAATTACTTCATCAAGAGTGGTAACTCCCAATCTTACCTTCTCTATGCCATCTTCAAATAATGATTGACTTCCGTTTTTACGAGCTATTTTTGATACCATATCAGCCGTAGGATTATGAAGGGCCAATTCTCTTAACTCTTCTGTCATTTCAATAAATTGATATACTCCACTCCTTCCGTTATATCCCGTGAATCCACAATTTGAACATCCTTTCCCACGATATAAAGTTAAAGTTTCCTCAGGAAAGAATCGTCTCAATGATACTCCTATTGTTTTTTCCAATTCAGTTCTACTTACTGTATAAGTATATACACAGCCTGAACAAATTTTACGAATTAATCTTTGAGCAATAATTAATTGCAATGTAGAAGATAAAAGAAATGGGTCAATATCCATATTTAATAATCTAGGCAAGGTACTTTCTCCATCATTAGCATGAACCGTGGAAAAAAGTAAATGTCCTGTTAGGGCAGCATTAATAGAAATTTGTGCCGTCTCATCATCTCTAATCTCTCCTACTAATACAATATCAGGATCTTGTCGCAAAATAGATCGTAATCCCCTAGCAAAAGTTAAATCTGTGTCTTTGTTAACTTGAATATGATTTACTCCTTCAATTTTATATTCTACTGGATCCTCAATAGTAGTAATATTTCGTCCTTCACTATTAATAGTTTTAAGAATAGAATACAAAGTTGTTGATTTTCCTGACCCAGTAGGTCCGGTCACCAGAACCATACCAAATGGCTTTTGTGCTGCCTTCCTTAATGTCTTAATATTTCTATCATTAAGCCCTAGTGTTTCAAGGGTAATATTTGATGAAGTATTCGTGAGTACTCTTAAAACAATTTTCTCCCCATAGACTGTCGGCACTATAGATACACGCACATCGGATATTTTATTATCTTTTTCAAATCGAATAGCACCATCTTGTGGGATAAAATGTTCATCTGTTCTCATTTGAGATTTTACCTTGATTAAATTTAATACATTTTCATAATATGAGAATGGAATTCTTCCTACCTCTTGTAACATACCATCTATACGGAATCTAATTCTTACTGTTTTATCATATTGAGCTTCAAAGTGAATATCTGATACTCTTTCCTCTACAGCTTCTTGAACAATTTCCTCTACAATTTCAGGAGCAACGGTATCAAATTTTTGCATTATAGATACAAATCTTGATGCCAATGGCGCCTTATAACTCAAAAGTAATTTATCTACATCTTGTGTAAGAGAATATCCAAATTCTACTGGTTTCTTAAACAACTTAACTAATTCCTCTTTCAAATCTCGCTCTTCCCTCACCTCTTTTTTACCTCCCATTATTCCTACTTTTTCTTCTTTTCGAATAACAAGCTTGGCATTACCTTTTAATACTAAATTATTATCTGAAGCAATTTGAATTCTATCTGATAACTCCTTGAAATATACTAATCTAAGTTCCCGAGCTACAGCTTCAGGAAGTTTAGTTACATCTTCTTTAGGAGGAACAAAAGTATTCAAATCAAAATAAGGAACTTCCCAAGATTCAGCTAAAGCTTGCCCTATGATATCATAGGTAATTAAATTAGTTTGTACTAAATAATCTACTGCAATAGCAAAATTATTATCAGTACTAGATAATGCTAATTTACGGTCTTCATCCGTAATATACTGGGTATTAACTAAGAGCTCAAGTATTGCCTGTGGTTCCATATAGTATTTATTTCATTTTCTTTATTATATCAGAGATTATTAACTATGTCTCTAGTATCTGTTTTACACTTTCAACCAAATTTGCAATTGACATTTCTGATTTCACATAATAGGCTGAGACGCCTAAATCCTGTACTCTTTTTCTATCTTCTGGCTGACCTAAATTAGTCATCACAATTACCTTTGTTACTTGACTTTTTCTTCTAATTGCTTCTAATATAACAAACCCATCTATTTCTGGTAAGATTAAATCTAATAAAATACAATCATAATTTTGTGTATTGACCAACTCTAAAGCCTGACTACCTGTATTAGCAATTGTGGTTAAAATACCTCCCTGCTTTAACTTTAAATTAAGCACACGAGCTATTGCTTGTTCATCTTCAACAATGAGTATATTATATTCCATTTTATTCCTATCTAATCTATTATATCACATTATGATTATCAACGACAAGTGGTAGATCTATAAAGAATGTTGTACCTTTATTTTCTTCAGACTGAAACCACACATTTCCACTCATAGCTTCTACCATTTTTTTCACCACATATAATCCCAACCCATTTCCATCTGGCTGACTATTTTTTGCATTATCTGCCCTAAATAATCTCCCAAAAATTTGGGATTGTTGCGAAGTAGGTATACCAAGTCCATTATCTGATATTTCTATATGTATAATATTGTTCTGAGTAATAACATAAGCTTTAATAGATATATTTCCATTTGAGGGGGTATATTTAACCGCATTAGACAATATATTCCCTATAATAATATCTGTGTATACTGGATCATTGATAATAGGGGTATTGATACTAATCTCTTTTTGAATAGTCAAATTTTTTTTAATAATTTCTGAATTTAATGTCTTTAATAACGTATCTATATATTCAATAATATTAATTTCTTTAGTCACAAATTTAATTGCCCCCAAATCAATTCGGGAGAGATTTAATAATGCATTGACCAATTTTTCCATTCTATTATTCTCTTTATAAATATCATCAGCAGCATCTTTTAAATCTTTATCAAGATTTTCTGCAGATAATAATAATTCAGCATTCCATTTAATAGAGGTTATTGGGGTTCTAAATTGATGTGACGCAATAGCTACAAATTCTTTTTGAGCTCTTTCTGTTTCCTGCTCTTGCGTTTTATCTCGAATAATATCAACAATGCCCACTATATCATTATCAACCTTAATAGGATTAGTTGTATTTTCTATAGTAATTTTTTGATTGTCAATAGGTGATTCATAGGTAAACACCCTTGTAATACGGCCTCCCTGAATAACTTTTGACAATGATATATTTGAATCAGAATTGGTAGTGTTGTTTTCTGATAATGGTAATACTTGATTAATAAATCTTCCAAGCAATCTATCAGAATTTAATCCTAATAACTTTTCAGTTTCTTCATTGACTAAGAAAATATTGCCATCTCGACTAGAGGCTAATAATCCATTTGGTATGGCATTAATAATAGCTGTTGTCTTAGCCTGCTCTAATTGTAATAACTTTTGCTGTTTTTCTAATTCAACAACTAATTGTGATAACTCTTCTTTAGATTTTGCTAATTCAGTATTTTGCTTAGTAAGAACTTCTAATTTTTTAATATATTCTTCTATATCTTTAGACATATCTATTTTACGAGTAATAGAGCTTTTTTTTAATTGGGATAAGGAACTTTGCATAAATTCCTGCAAATAGGCTACTTGATCACGGTCAATATCACCACCTTTTGCAATACCATCTACAATTTGAGCTATAATATTAAATGTTTCATAACTTGGCCTGATAATTCCCACATAAATACCATAAGAAAAAAACCAACCCACCACAAAGAGAGCTAATATAACTCCTATTAATACATTAGTAACTTGAGTAGTATAAATAATATCAATACTTCCAGAATATTGTAAATACCATAAGCCCGCAACAAGCACATAAATCATTGCGGTGAATAAGAATATCAATGCCGTAAAAATACGAAACATTGCTGATTTGATAAGTGGTTTTTGTGATGTTTTTATCGCCATATGTTTATTCTATAGTATTAATAGTAACTCCATTTTCTGCAAGGGGTGCTGATACGATCACTCTTCCTTGTTCAGTTGCATATACGGTATATCCCGTTAATACAGTCCCTGTCTGTACAGGGTCTATGGGAGGCTTTCCAAGACGAATATATTTAGATATTTCTGTTGTAATATCAATTTGAGTTGTTGATGGAGTGCAACCAGGCTGACAAATAGACATAACCGTGGTCGTAATACCTGCTGGGAGATTACCTCGATTATCTTCACGATATTGATTAATAGCTGTATAAATACTTAATACATCTGATTTACGCTGAAGATTATTCACATCTCCAAAGCGTTTTTGAGGATTTACGAGCCGAACAACAGTAACTAATAATATACCCATTAAAGTTATTGCTAATAAAATTTCTAATAGTGTAAATCCTCTCCTATTCATTATGGTGTTGTATCTTTAAGTGTACTTTGTGCATTCCCAAAATTATCATCTCTTAATTGATAATTTTGGCTTGTAGCAGTAGTCCCTGCAGGTTTATTGGTTAAAATATTAGCAAGTGTCTCCGAAAGACTAGTTGTTTTAGTATCCCCCTCTGGATTGATTTGATAAGTTACTGTCACTGTTATTAACTTTGAGTCGAGAGCCGTTGTATCATCTGCAATAGTAATTCTCCTTGTTCTTAAAGGACCTGTTAATCGATCATCAGTTGAAGCTGGACTTGTAATAATACTCCAATCACTACCAGTTTTTGATAAAGCTGCTGGAGTAGTAGTATTTACTAATAACCTATAATCTCTATTTCGAATTGATCTTAGAGCTTCAATTCCTTCTTGGGCCATATCGAGAGCTTGACTTTGAGCAGTGCTCGCTTGATTATTTCTCTGGGCAATAAGAATGGCACTGACTATTCCAGCTACTGCTAAAGCTAAAATTGATCCTGCCAATAATACTTCAACTACACTATATCCACTCTTATATCTCATATGTATTTTAAATTAGATCCTAATACTAGTCTATCACTTATTTGCTTTCTTTACAATACTTTGAGTTAATAAAAAGGATATTATAATCAAGACTATAACCCCTAATATAAATATGATTATTTTACCACGAGTTTCAAGTATAAGAGTAGATATTCCAAATATAATACTAATAATATACATTATACCCACTGCAAATCTTTGTCTTAAACCAATTTGTAATAATTTATGATGAAAATGTCTATTATCTGCCTTAAATATTGATTTTTTATTCCAAATTCGCTGAGAAATAACTACAATAGCATCAATAATAGGAAATGCTAGTACAAGAGCAGATGTTGCGATTTTACCACCACTAATAAGAGCTAATACTGCCAACATATATCCCAAAAACATACTCCCATATGTTCCTAAAAATATTTTAGATGGATACCAATTAAATCGCAAAAATCCTAAATATAATCCAATTAAAAGAGTCGCAATAAAAGCAATATGAGGTTGATTAACAAAAGGGGTTAGTGACAAAATAGCTAAAGTAGTAAATCCAATTACTCCCACCCCACCTGCAAGACCATCTACCCCATCAAGCCAATTTACTACATTCATTAATCCCACAATCCATAAAGCCGTAATGATATCTCTTGGAAATACCATGAGACCAAAACTCCAAGTGTCAATAAACCATAATCCCCCATTGGGTAAACTCAAAGCCTGAATTCCAATCCCAGATAAAATCACAATCCCTGCAATACCAAATTGCCAAATAAATTGAATTTTCCATGATAAATCATATTTTTCATCTATATAGCCATATACTAATATCGCTATTGCTCCTAATAATAGTCCAAAAAATTCTTTTTGCCATATAAGCAAACCTCCCCCTATACCTAGTAAAAATAACATGACAAATAATGGAATAATAATAAGTCCTCCAATTTTAGGCTTAATACCAGTATGAATATCACGACTTCTTATAGATTGGTCAAAGAGATGTTTTATCCATTTTCGTTTAATCACAGTATAAAATATAGCACTGGTGATAATATATACAATACTTATGATTGCAAAATATATCCATTCAGAGGAATTCATAATTATGAGGATACTTTTACTCGAGCTGAGCGAATTAATTTTCCATGCAATGTATATCCTACTTGTAATACTTCTACAATACTACTTCCTTCTCCCTCACTATCAACCGCTTCATGAATATGAGGATTAAATTCCTGTCCCAATGGATCAATAACCTCAACTCCTTCTGCCAATAAAATATCTTGTAATTGCCTATGAATAAAGACAATACCTTGGACCCAAGTATTGTCAATCAATTCAGTTGGGAGATGTTTCAAAGCTAATGCAAAGTTATCAAAGACTGGAATTAATGTTTCAATAAGATTTTTATTTGCAAGCTGTATACTCTCCACTCTTAATCTATCGGATTCTCTCTTTAAATTCTGATAATCAGCTTGTGCTCTTTGCCAACCAGCTAAATTATGCATTGATTCTTGCTCTAAACGAGTAATGGTATCTTGTAATTCTTGAATATTTACATCTTGTATTACTGTATTATCCTGATCTGACTTATTGTTCTTCATATGTATCACTATTAAGCATATATTCAACGAGGGCTATATTTTTTGCATACTGCATACCTTTCGGCCCTACTACTACTATTGTACCATCATCTGAGTCAATTGAGAATTTACCAACAATAATTGAGTAGTTATGCATAGAACTATGGGGGCTTTCTTCCCCAATATATAATTTATAGCTACCTTGACTCACATCCCGACCTATTTCATCAATATGAGATTTAATTTCTTCTAAATCTTCCAAAGCATTATGAATAAATTCTACGGATGAAAACCCTGGTTGAGTTAAAAAATTAGCAACACCCTCCTCAAATATCAAATCTGATGATAATTTACCCATAGCCACATTACCTGATTCCTGAGCAAATGATAATAATACATTTTTGAGCTTTAGATGAATTTCATTTATTGTACTCATATTATCCAAAAATTTATGAGTTACTGAAGCATATTGCCGTAAAATTTCCTGCCTGCCTAAAAGTCGATTTACATAATATCGATATCCCTTATCTGTAGGAATTCGTCCAGATGAAGTATGAACTTGCATCAAATAACCCTCATCCTCTAATTCAGCTAATTCATTTCGAATAGTAGCACTCGAATATGGCAATTGATATTTTTTTTGAATACTTAAAGAAGATACTGGCTGGGCAGTATCTATATGATCAAGTATGACATATTCTAAAAATTGCTGTTTTCTTTCATCCATATAATCTTATTATAGCATAAAATTAGGCTTTTTTCAAGATCATAATAAATGTTTTACAGTCTGTATCTTGCCCTAATAGCATTAAAATTTTGTTGAACTTCGACATCACTTAAAACACGATTATAAATTCTTGTACTTGAAATATTACCATTGAATAATTCATTTGTTCCTGGGGGATCTTGACCTATACTTACTGGATATCCACTAGCAGTATCAAAGTTTATATTTCCTATATTAACCGTTCTATCTAAGACACCATTAATATACATCCGGACATTTAGACCGTCATATGTTATTACTGAATGAGTCCACTGATTGGTAATGAGAGTATAATTACCATCTACAATATTCGTTCCCCAGGGGGCAACACTATTATAACTAAATCTTATTTTGTTAACACTATTTGCAAGTTGCATTGCATAAACACCCTTCGCTGAATTACTTTTTCCAATAATTCCAGACCATCCCACATATGATGATATTCTAAAAGTTGCTTCTAAAGTGAGTTGGCTTGGTATTTTAAAGATATTATTATCACCCACATTAATGTTTTGATTAGTCCCATTAAATGTCAAACTCCCCCCATTAGCAAAATTATACCCTACTCCATTTACCAGGGTTCCATTATTACCATTACCACTCAAGTCAGTCCAGGTAGTTCCTGTCCCTGGATAACTAGCGGTATTACCTGCATCTAAGTTTAGTGCCAGTCCACTCGTTACTATATCGAGTGAATTTATTATCACTATTCTCCTTTCTGCTAATGAAGCCTGCACATATATCTTATTATTACTTGGATTAATTGAAACTATATATCCTGTATTTGTTCCCGTTGCTTGGGGGTCTTTGGGTATTTCTGCGATATAATTAGGGACTAATACTTTTAAATCTACAAATCCTGTACATGCCGGTCCTCCTGTTTGCAGGCTAGCCGTATTACATATATATCCTGGTGTAGTACTTATTGATATTGGATATGCTTTATTATCTATTAAATATTGTTCTAGGACTTTTTGTATGGTATTTATATCTGCTTGTCTGACTGTATCCCGAGCTTGTGCTAATTGCTTATTGGGGTTTATTGCAATTAATACAATAGCCGCCAATATTCCTATTGCGGCTATTACGAGGTAGTATTTCGAGTAGAGTGAAGCCTTTTGAACTTTTTATTTTTTGTTTGTGTTTATTTTGCATATATAAATAAATATATATATAAATAAATATTTATATTAGTTATCTTTCTTCATTATAGCATATTTATATCAAACAGGATACTACTCCAATTTATGAAGTATTTTTCGTAATGTCTTCTCTGGTAATAATAATATGATCCCCTCTTTTAACCTGATTAATAAGAAGATAATTAGCTAAATATGTCTCTAATATAGATGATACCGTACGCTCTAATTCTCTTGCTCCAAAATCTGGACTATATCCTTTTTCCGCCAAATATGCAATTGCAGCTGGCTCAACTTCTAATCTCACACCTCTTTCCTGATCAAATCTCTCAGCAAGGCTTTCTATCATTTTAGCTGCAATTTCAGCCACAGTTTCAAGTTGCAATGGATAATAGACAATAACTTCTGTAAACCGGTTAATAAATTCAGGAGCAAATTCTTTTCCTTGAATAATTGTATCAATTAATTCTTGTTTAAAAGTAATTTTATCAAAAGTGGGATGCTCTCTTACAAAGTCACGAAGGAATAAAGCTCCTGCATTAGAGGTCGCAATAATAATAGTATTTCTAAAATCTGTACGTATACCTCTATTATCAGTCAAGAATCCTTCATCTAAAATTTGTAAGAATATATTCAAAACTTGAGGATGAGCTTTTTCAATTTCATCTAATAATATCAGGGAAAAAGGCTTGTCCTGAACTCTTTTTGTCAAAAAGCCCTCCTGAAATCCTGTATCCTCTCCAGCTGGACTACCTAATATCCCATATACTGAATCTGGTCTTCCAAATTCATTCATATCAAGACGAATCATTCTATCTTTGGAGCCAAAATAATGTTTGGCAAGAGCCTTTGCAGTTTCTGTTTTTCCAACTCCAGTAGGTCCTAGGAAAAGAAATGTTCCCACTGGTTTATTACGTGATTTAACATCTAATTGAGCTCTTTTTAAGGCATTAACTAAGGCAGTCAATCCTTCTGGTTGCCCCTTGATTTCAGCCTGTAGTTTTTCTTCTAAAGATAATAAAGCATCTTTTTCTGTATTCTGTAATTCATTAATATTCATATTAGTCCTCTCGGATACTACGGTACGAATATGATGTTCTAATACAAAAGGACTATCTTCTATATTAGCTTGATTGACTGCATCTGATAAAATTTCTACTGATTTACCAGGAAATCCACCCTTACTAATATATCTCTCAGAAAAACTCATCACGGCTCTCAAGGATTGATAGGTAATATATTTATGATATTGTCGATTCAAATCAAATGATGTCATCATTAATACATTCATGGTATCCTCAGGAGAGGCATCTTCCACTGGTATAGATTCAAATAAACTATCAATAATAGGAAAACTTTTTACCCCATTATGATAGCCTTCTGGATTATCAATACCAATAACATTAATATGTCGTGAATTTAAAAATTTTACAATAATATTACGTATAGCATCATCTGCAGATATAAATAATTCGGATATATTCTCAATTACAAGAATAATATTTCCCGAATGCTCTGCATAATTCAAGGCTTTTAATAAATATTGTGGAGCATCTGCAGTACCTGATAATAAATCTGTTGTTTGCAATTTGAGAATACGGGTAAGATTATCATTATGCTGAATTTGATATTGTCTTATCGTGAAGGCTAAATTCTCAATCAGGGATTTTTTCCCAACCCCAATATTTCCCAATAGGAGAATATTATGTCGAGTTGATTTAGAAAGACTCGTTAATATACGCCGTAAAATATCTTGATGAATAATTACTCTATGTGGATCACGATATATAATTTGCTCTGATATATCCTCAGTAATTCTATCTAAATCATTGGTATAGCCAATTGTCCATGATCTTCCCAGCGCCCCAAAATTCTTTTCAACTCCCTCGGGACTCCACATAGATACCGGGATATTATTATGATAATATAAAGCCTCCCAAGAAATAATTTGTAGAAAATCTTCTTTAGATAAATCTAATTGATTTAAAATAGTAGTAAATATCCCCTCTTGCTCAAATAATACATACAGAATAATATGTCCTCCTATACGATATTCTTCCCAAGAATCTTTTATATAGTGAATTCTTGTGAGTAACTCATCTATTGGGGGAAGATTAGGATCTGTATCAAGACCTAAATCTTTGAGTTTTGTATAAAAAGTATCTGGTACTAATCCCATATAGGATAATATAGTCTGTCCCCTCTTACTACTTGTAACTGCATGTATAAGCTGGCTATAAGTTAATTGTTTGGGAAAATATCCTACGAGATGTTGCGCTAAATCATAATCAAATATTTCAGCATAATTATGAGAGAAAATAAAAGTATCTTTATCTGATCGTAATTTTAAAATAATAAATAAATAGGCAACTAGATATAGATATATACTCGTACCAATAAGAATGATAGCTAAAGTATAATTGGCTGTACTATAGGTAATAATAGTGACTACCCCAATAAACACAAGCCAAATAATATAACTTATCCAATTGAATATAATTTTCTCTAATATATTGCTAAAGAATGTTCTTGTATGATAAATAGAATAAAAATATTTCATATTATTGAAGACTTTGTATAATAAAAAAGATAAATAATACTGGATATAATACCCATATTATAAGCCCCATAGCTCCTAAAAAAGCAGCTATAATAACAATAATAATACCAAATAATATTGTAAATCCTCTTACAAAAGCCCCTACTATTCTTGATATCATATTAGATGTCCAGACCTCAAATATATGCTTTAAATCAAACCCTTTACTGGGATATGCATATAATTGATTTTTCCAAGGAGAAAAAAATGTTTTAATAAGAAAAGTAAAAGAGAAAATTTTACCTAAAATAACAATATATTGTATTGTTTTACGAATAATTCTATATGACATTTCAATCCAATACCATTTAATAAATATTCCTATTAATTTTGCATTATATTCTGCAGTTTCTATGATCATATTATTGTTGTATAACTTTGATTTGTGAAAAGGTAGAATTAAGATTTACTGTCAAGGTGTTCTCCTCATTATCATCTAAAACCTGATAATTACTACTTTCATATACGTTTGCATCTCCCCCTTTTTGTACAAGCCCAATAAAATCATTAGTAGTAAAACTATGAGAGGTAGATAATAACACCTTAATATTACTTGGGATAGTGATAGTAACTCGACTTGCGTTAGAAGTAACACTAATAGTAGATTCTTTTTCAATTTGATCTAGATTAATAGAAGCCTCAGAACCCTTTAGAGTAATTTTGGCAGATTGTAATAGAATCCCCTTTAAATCTAATGAGAGTGGAGAAATATTAGCGTTAATATCAAATATAGCCGGAATATTCTTTGGGAATATTAAATCTACTTTTTTACTATATGAACCGAAACCTGGTTGAATATCTAATTGTTGAAGGTTAATATTTCCAACAGAGTCTTTATCATTTACAATGGTACTCGTTAATATTCCATAATTCGATATATACTTTCCATCAATATCAGATTCCCCACCTTTAATTGATATATCTGTAGTGGTAAAAGACATATTAGTCTTTATACTTTTTATACCACTCATTGAACTTGATATTGTTTGGATATTAGATTCAATAGCATCTTTTCTGATAGGGACAGAAAAACTCGTAATCGTAATAGCTAACACTAATAAAAATAAACCCACCATTAATGATACTAAACTTTTTACTCGAAATATTGATAAACCTACTGCAATCAAAGCAATTGGCCAAATATGAGTGAAAGGGACATATATGTAAAGATAATTATTTTGATATACTCCTTGATAATATATAAATCCTAGACTAATACCTAAAATTAGAATATATAATGTAGCTAAATTAGATAATATTCCTAAAAAAGGATTTATTTTTTTCTCTTCTGGCTCAATAATATCTGCCATATTTATAAAATATTAGATTTGGTATGTGTAAGACTTTTTAATATAAAAGCTATTCCTATTGTTATAAATAAAGCTGGATATCGCCAAGAATTAGAAATAAGAGCCCAAGGTACAATATCAAATTGCAATATGAATCCTCCAAAGAATAAAATACTTATAGAGATAATATTGGGGGCTGTAATTAATTCATCCCAAAATGTAGATTTATTTACAATGATATTATCATCTTTACTCTGTAGACCTTGTATAGCTGTTTGATAAAATTCAAGATCATCCTGCTCTATTACTTCCCGCTCAGTAGGCAATAATACTGATAAAGTCAAGTAGAATACTAAACCGATACCACTTGCAAGAGTTAATAAAATAAATAATACTCTAATAGAAATATGAGACACATCCAAGTAATCTGCTATTCCTGCCGCTACTCCAGTTAAAAATTGATAATTTGTCGATTTATATAACTGCTTTTTTATTTTAATTGCCATAACTAATATTACTATTATGATATACTAGTAGTATATCATAATTTTATATTTTCTGATAATAGTGGATAACTGTTTTATATTTATGTCTCACACCTTAACCACAACAATTCAAGATATCCCTCAAATTCCAGGAATATATCTCTTTTATAATACCCATAACACCATTATCTATATTGGGAAAGCCATTAAGCTCAAAAGTCGTGTACAAAGTTATTTTCGAGCTAATGCCTCTCTCAATGCAGCCAAAAGAGCTATGATAAAAGATATTCATCATATTGAAATTAAACCTTGTGATAGCGAAATTGAGGCATTAATATTAGAATCTAATCTTATCAAAAAATATAATCCCAAATACAATATACTCTTAAAAGATGATAAAAGTTATGCCTATCTTGTTTGGACTAAGGAGGATTTTCCTCGTATATTCGTCACTCATAAAACCTATTTAGATTCTCATACAGAAAAATTAAATTATCTGGGGCCTTTTGTCAATGGAGATGCTTTACGTAAAACATTACGTATTTTACGTAAGAGCTTTCCTTATCGATCCTGTAAAATAATGCCCAAACATCCTTGTATTTATTATCGTCTCGGTAAATGTGAGGCTCCCTGTATACAAAATATCGATAAAATCAATTATCAAAAACACTTGAGCACCATACTCGAGATTATGAAAGGAAAAACAAAGTCAATTTTAAAAGATTTAACTATTCAAATGCAAAGCTATTCAGCATTGCAGGAATTCGAGAAAGCTCTTGAAATTAAACAACAAATTGAAGCTTTAGAAAAAATATCTCTCCATAAAGGTATTATCACATCGGATAAGAGTCGAAATATCAAATATACCGAAGATTTACAAACAGTACTCAATCTTGATAAATTACCCAAAAGAATAGAGGGCTATGATTCCTCCCATTTTCACGGCGATAAAGCAGTAGTATCAATGGTAGTATTTGAAGATGGAAAAGCCAATAAAGCTGAATATAGAAAATTCCGCATACAAAAACCTCCTGAGGGGGGTGATGACTTTTATAATCTCAATCAAGCTCTTACCCGAAGATTCAACCATAATGATTGGCCTATTCCTGATTTAATTTTAATTGATGGTGGCAAGGGTCAATTATCAAAAGCTTTAGAGGCTCAAAAAAATGGAAAGATCGAATATCGTTCCATCCCTATCATATCTTTAGCAAAAAGATTAGAGGAAATATATATTCCAGGTCAAGATAAGCCGCAATTATTACCCCGATCATCTCGAGCCCTTCAATTATTACAGCAAATTCGAGATGAATCTCATCGTTTCGCAGTTACTTATCATCGTAAATTGAGAGAGAAATTACCAGAATAAAAAAGTTAAATTTGTAGCCGCAAGGGGATTCGGTCACAAGTAATTTCCCTGACGGGAAATTCTCGCTACCCCGTCTCGCCGTGTTCGCCTTCCCTTTCAGGGAAACTCACACCAGGCTCCGACTTTCTCATCCCCAAGGGAGATATACTATATCTCCCTTTACTTTTACTAAAAAATTTGTAGCCGCAAGGGGATTCGGTCACAAGTAATTTCCCTGACGGGAAATTCTCGCTACCCCGTCTCGCCGTGTTCGCCTTCCCTTTCAGGGAAACTCACACCGGGCTCCGACCTTCTCATCCCCACGGGAGATATGCTATATCTCCCTTTGCTTTTACTAAAAAATTTGTAGCCGCAAGGGGATTCGAACCCCTGTTTTCCCCGTGAGAGGGGGATGTCCTAGACCAGGCTAGACGATGTGGCCAATATTTGTACAGTATACAGATTTTAGACCCTTTTGGCAAGAGATTTATTTTTTATTGAGTTTATTACGAATAAAAGTTGGGAGTTCAAATTCATCTTCTCCATCTGATTCTACGGTTTTAATAAATTCATCTTTTTTTACTTCCACTGCTTTTTGTCGCTCGTCATCTTCTTTTTGCTTTGCTTTTTCAGCTTCAGCTTGTTTTTGTAATTCCTCTAAACTAGGTCCCTTTACCTCTTCTTCTTTAAATGGTTTAATTGATGGTTTAAGATCTTTTTGATCAAATCCAGTAGCTATTACCGTTACCTGCACTTCCCCATCTGTTAATTTCTCATTTATTACTGCTCCAAAAATTACTTGGGCATCTGGATCAATAGATTCAATAATAACATTAGCAGCATCATTAATTTCTGCCATTGACAAATCTTTACCTCCTGTTACATTAAATAATACCCCCTTAGCTCCTTTAATGGAAATATCTAAAAGTGGGCTATTAATTGCAATTTTAGCAGCAGTGACAGCTCTATCTTCACCCGATGCACTACCAATTCCCATCAAAGCAGATCCTGCATTCTTCATAATAGCACTAACATCAGCAAAGTCTACATTAACAAGTCCTGGTGTGGTAATTAAGTCAGAAATACCCTGTACTCCTTGTCTTAAGACATCATCAATCATAGAAAAAGCATCAAGTACCGGAGTATTACGATCAATAATATTTAATATTTTATCATTAGGAATAGTAATAATAGTATCAACATTTTTCTTTAATTCTTCAAAAGCAACATCTGCAATACGCTTACGCTGTATACCTTCAAACATAAAGGGCTTTGTAACAACGGCCACAGTCAAAGCACCACTTTCTTTAGCAGCTTGAGCGATAACTGGAGAAGCTCCGGATCCAGTTCCCCCACCCATTCCAGCGGTGATAAAAATCATATGAGACCCATTTACCGCCTGATATACTTCTTCTTTACTTTCTTCTGCAGCCTTACGTCCAACTTCTGGATTCATACCAGCTCCAAGTCCCCGTGTAAGATTTTTTCCTAAATGGACTTTATGTTCTGCTTGTGAATGATGTAAATCTTGGGCATCTGTGTTTACTGCTACAAATTCAACCCCCTTAATTTCTGAATCTATCATTCTCTTTAAGGCATTTCCTCCAGCTCCTCCCACTCCAACAACTTTAATTTTTGCAAATGCTTCTATCTCAGGATTTATTCTTGCCATATATGTTGAATATCTATTCAATACTTTTAAATAGTATAGCTTATTTGTAGCTGAAAGTCAAAATGTAACTTTCAATCAATTATTGATTATCTAGTATTTCTCCTAATTGACGAGCACTTATATTCCAATCAAATTCTTGTGCCCGCTCATATCCTTTATATATGAGTGATTGCCTCAAAAGATCATCTTGTAATATACTTTGTATACCCTTTGCAATTGATTTAGCTGAATTAGGATTTATAAGTACCGCAGCATCTCCCCCAACCTCTTTCATAGCCCCAATATTAGAGGTAATTACTGGAGTTCCTAAACTCCAACCTTCTATTATTGGAATACCAAACCCTTCATAGAGAGATGGATATACTAATATTTCAGCTCCCTGTATATATTTCACCATATCCTCATCTGATATATAGCCAAGTAATTTCACTCTATCTTCTAAATTATATTGAGCTATTAATGCAGGGATATTAGGAATAAGGGAACTTTCAAAATAATTACCTGCTATATAAAGACAAAGATTAGGATATTTAGGGACTATAATAGCAAAAGCTTCAATTAATTGAGGGACATTTTTCCGTATATCAAGTCCTCCTTCATAAAAAATATATTTTTCTTGTTCTTCAAAATCACTATGTTTAACAGCTAATTTAGAGGAGGAGTTATATATAACAGAAATACTTTTTGCTGGAATATTGAAAATATTTTCTATTTCTTGAGCTGAAAATTGAGAAACGGTAATAATTTTATTAGCCCTAAGAATAGATTTTTTTAATAATTTCACATAAATACCCACTTTCCAATTCGGAATATATTCTGGCAATCGCCAATAAATAACATCATGCACTGTCATAATATGAGGAATTTGTGGTATATAAGAAAGACTTGAATGTGGACTCCAGACTATATCGGCTTTTAGCCGTAATACTGCTTTTGGAAATACAGTTTTCTCCCATAATATCTGAGCTATAAGATCATTGCGTGTATACCAAGTAGGAATATATTGAATTTGCTTCTGAATAGATTGAGGAATATGTTTGACTGAAGATTTGAGATATTCTGGTATTAAGATGATAATTTCATAATCCCATTTTTGATGTTCAAGTATTTGTAACAAATATTGCCCCATCCCTGTTTTGGGTTTTGCAAGAAAATCTCCATTGATAATAAGTTTCATAGAATGTATATTTTATATAGTTTAGTATAGCATATTGAGCTATATATATGCTATACTATTACACAGTAAACTTAGATTATTATATCTATATGAAGCCTCTTGCACAAAATATTCGAGCCACTTTTGATTATACAATCATTGATACCTATCAGGCTGGACTTCAATTATTTGGAAATGAAGTAAAATCAGTAAAATTAGGTCATTCTGGTCTCAAAGGAGCCTATATTACTATTGAAAATAATGAATTATTTTTGATTCATTGCCATATACCCCATTATCAAAATCATACTGATACTCATTTTGATACTGAGCGGCCTCGCAAAATACTTTTAAAGCGATCTGAAATCGACTCCTTAATTGCCAAAAAATCAGCTTCAGGCTTGACAATTATCCCAATTAAGCTATACTTAATACGTGGACTTATTAAGATTGAAATTGTTCTTGCAAAGGGCAAAAAAAAGATTGATAAGCGCCATAGTATTCGAGATAGAGAGGAACAAAGATCTATTCAAAGAATATTGCGAATCAAATAACTCAATCGGGGATGTTTCGCTTTGCTAGTTCATTCACATCTATATACAATGAGAACTCGTATGTCTGTCACGAGACCAAAGACGGACAAACCCAAATGCAAAACCTTTTGCAGCCCGATCCTCTTACGGATTCGGGTATGCAGTTGCCTAAGTAATTTCGCGACTGCCATCATATTCTTTTAGTCAACATACAAGAATACTGGTGTCATATACCTGTTGATAGGAGTATATTCGCCCACAAAGCCTATATTCTAAAATCTTTTTGTGGCTCTGATGTATTCTGTCTTTGGAAATTAATTAAGAATATATCACAAAAAAAGACCAGCAATTTCCTATTTCTCTAAGTAATTGTATACGGATGCTGGGCTATACATGGGTTCAATTCCCATCATCTCCACCCTATTAATAAGTATTACTCAATGTCACAACAGCCGAAGAGCTCATCAAAAACAAATCAGCGTATTAATGAAAATATTATTGGTCCTGATGTGCGTCTTATCGATGTAACAGGAAAAATGATTGGGGTAATATCTCTAGAAGAAGCTCTCCGGCAAGCACGTGAGGCTGATTTAGATTTAGTTGAAATAGCATCCGATCCCCGCCCTCCTGTATGTAAGATTATGAATTATGGAAAATTCTTATATACCCAATCCAAACAACAAAGATTACATAAAGCGAAGCAAAAGAAAGTTGAGCTAAAAGTGCTTCGTATTGGATTCAAAATCGAACCTCATGATTTAGAAGTAAAATTAAAACAAGCTTATAAATTCCTTGATCAAGGACATAAGGTAAAATTTGATATGTATTTGAGAGGAAGAGAAAAAGCTTTTGCTGAACAAGCGGGAATAAAGATGAAAAATATACTTAGCAATCTTCCTGATACCATACGCTTTGACCAAGAATTAAAGCGCTCACCTCAAGGCTTTAGTGCAATACTTGCAAAAAAGATTTAATTATGATAAAATAGACAGAATTGAGTATATAATTGATAATCTGAACATATGCCTAAGCTAAAGACTCGTAAATCATTATCCAAACGCATTACCCTTACTAAGAATGATAAGGTAGTATCCCTTAAAGTTGCTCAAAATCATTTTTTGGCAAAAAAATCTGGTGATTCAGGGCGATCAAAACGAAAAACCCAAATTATTGATACATCAGTCAAAAAATTAAAAAGGGTATTGAATCAATAAGAGTTTTAAGATAATTGTATGAGAATTAAACGAGGAGTTACCGCTAGTAAAAGAAGAAAGAATCTATTGCAACATGCAAAGGGTTTTCAATGGCGACGCAAAACTAATTTCCGCGCTGCAAAAGAAGCATTATTACATGCTTGGACTTATGCGTATCGAGATCGACGCAATAAAAAGCGGGACAGACGAGTATTATGGCAAGCTAAAATCAATGCTGCTAGTCGTAATCTTGGGGTACAATATAGCCGACTTATTAATAATTTAAATAAAGTAAATATTGAACTTGATCGAAAAAGTTTAGCCTACCTTGCTGAGCATAAACCTGAAGTATTTGCTCATATTGTAGAGAACACTAAATAATTCTATCTATTTTCCCTAAACTAAAAACCTATTCGATTTCTCGAATAGGTTTTTAGTTGTATAATCTTGACAATTACCTATATTCATGATAATATAAATGTGTTCATTTATGCTAGCTTTGCTAGCGGAGGATGAGATGGTTGATGGCTGAACCTAAACTTGTTTCAACTTCACTCCCCCCCCCAAGAGGAAGTCGCCATGCGACTTCCTCTCTTCAATTTATTATTGAGTATCTGAATTTTCAATTAACGTTAATATTTGCTTTATAGCCTCAGCAATTGGTTCATTTTGGATAATAACGGACATTATAGGATCTTTGAATGAAGTTATCGCTACATTATCATCAAATACTGATATATCAATGGGAGAATTATATTTAGATTTATCAATATAGCGATACAATGCTCTTTCTTTTTTAGAATCATCTAAAATATCACCTTTTGATGAAGAATAAATTGTATGCACATTTACTTTCTTACCTAATCGCTTTTTATAAAAAGTTGCACTTTCCTCAGGAGTAAAGATTCCATCAAGAGCATCAAGATCAAAAATACCAAAGATCTCCTTCTCTTTAGACTTTAACATTTCTTCACGAACACTATTCAAACCTAATTTCCCTTCATAAAATTTTACTTGTGGCTTATTACCACCTTGAGTAGTATCATATAAACTACTTAATGATGGTAAAATTTGATTGATAGTATTTTCTTT
The DNA here is from genome assembly GCA_943354045.1 of Parcubacteria group bacterium. GTDB lineage: Bacteria > Patescibacteriota > Minisyncoccia > SW-4-49-11 > SW-4-49-11 > CALRBF01. The sequence goes on along the minus strand of CALRBF010000005.1, from coordinate 9,207 downwards.
AGCTTCTATTACAGCCTTATCTTCTCTAATCAAAGCTGATAATTTATCTGGAGACTCTGGAGTAAATAATCTCTTTTTACCTTGAGTATAAGAACTCATAAGTCCCTTTTTCATAAATCCTTCTACCAATACATAGGTAGTAGCTCTATTTACCGTTGCTAATTTTGCAATTTTTTGAATAGGAGCAGATCCTAATTTGAGAGAAGCAACATAAACTTTAGATTCTTTATCAGAGAATCCAAGATAACGGAGTTTAGCTAAGAGTTGTTCATCCATAATATAAAAATAAGTGTTAATATGTTATATCATAATATATGATTTATAATAAAATGTCAATACCTGTCATAAAATTTTTTACTTCCTTAATTTCAATATTTCTATTCTCAAGCCTTTTTATTGTATCTGGACTTGGATGATTATATCTATTGTTAGCTCCTGCTGATATAATGACTTGTTGAGGGCTAATAGTATCTAAAAATTGTTCGGATGTAGAAGTCTTACTCCCATGATGACCAGCTTTAAGAATATCTATATCCAGATTAGGATATTGAGCTATTATCTTTGCTTCTGTTTTCTCATCAGCATCTCCAGTTAATAATACAGAGTGCTTTTGACTACGAAGCAGCATTACAATTGACTCAGGATTATCATTAGTAATATCTTGTCCCCAAAGATTTGTTTCAGGATTTAATAATATTAATTCTATACTATCCCCTAAGGTAATGATAGTATTTTCTATTGATGGCAATAATTGAATATCTTTTTGTTTGATATATTGGAGTAATTCTTGATAACTGTTATTTTTCTCATCAAATACTCCATTTATCATTACCTTACCTACTTTGAACCTATCAATAATATTCTTACACCCCCCAAAATGATCTTTATCCCCATGAGTAATAATTATCATATCAATACGATTGGCCCAAAACCCTAATTTTGACTCTAATTGATCAATAACCTTAGAATCAGGTCCGCAATCTACCATAATTCTATCCCCTCTTTTAGATTGAATAAGACTAGAGTCTCCTTGCCCAATATTTAAGAATGTTATTTGGTTTTCTGGATTTACTACTTTCAGATATTCTTGGTATCCATATATAAAAGTAATAGTACTAATAATAAGTATGAATATTTTTAATTTCATATTTTCTTCTGTTTTATATAAATCCAATATCCTATACCCATTATAGCGTATATTAGAATAAGCATATACCCTTTTATATTAGGTACTGTTATACTTGCCCATGATAGAGAGGCTAAATATTGATTCATAGATAAGACTGATTGAATAAGTATTACTAAAGGATAGGTAATTATTCTCCAAGGTAAAATAAGTGCCGTAATACTACCCCAGGCCATAGCAAAAGGGATAATGGGGACAATAAGTATATTGGCTATAATAGATATCAATGATATTTGTCCAAAATAATATATGAGTAATGGTAATACCAATATTTGAGCGAATAAAGTCTCCCCTATCATTGGTAATATTCCAAGACTTGGTATGCCCTCCGTATATGTTTTGAATAATTGACCATATAATATTAATCCCATTACTGCCAAAAAAGATAATTGGAATCCAATATCATAGCCCATATAAAGGGGATTTATCAAAACTAAAATAGTAGCACATAATATCAAAGGTCTCATACCTCCTACATATCTTTGTAATTGCTCAGCTGTGAGTATAATAATAGCAAATATACCAGCCCTCATAATAGATGCCTCAGCCCCTGTCAAAAGAGTAAATACTATCATAACCGCAATAGTAATCCAAAATGATAGAAGCCTATATATTTGTCTATTAATTAATTGCTGATATACTAACACAATAATAATTGCCATATTATATCCTGAAACAGCTAAAATATGACTTACTCCAGTCTTTTTGAAGGATTCCTTAATCTCGGTTGGTAATGTATCTGTATACCCTATAAGAATACCTTTTAGGAATTCTCCTACTTGATTGGGATAGGCTTTATCAATTTTTGTAATAATTCCTTTTTGCATTTGTATAATATTGCGCATTATTTGACATTGTATATTGCAAGTATTATCTGATTCTATTGTATAATCTGAAGTGCTCATATAGCGGTGAATTCCTTTTCCTAATAAAAACCTCCTAATTCCGGCTTCTTCTGGAATGGAAGTTTTGGCTTTTACCAACAGTCTCTTACCATATATCAAGTCATTATCTTTAATAGTCATAAAAGCCTTAGCTTTATATTTGGGTATATATACTTTGTACTGATATCCAAAAGCTTGTGAGCGGGGACTTGATTCAATAATGATCTCTGTATTCTCTATACGATTAGGGATATTATCCTGAATTTGATGATAATTATCAATAATAGTATTCACATAATACCCCCCTCCAATAAATCCAATCAGAGTTACTCCCAAGAATATAAGTCTTATATCTGAATAGAACCAATACACCACTATTACAAAGGGGATAGTGACTAAAATCCATATTGATTGTAATACAAAAAAAGAGCCCAGTAAGGCTCCACCCAATATACCTAATTGTAAAGCCAAACTGGTATTTGGGATCATATATTTCATAGTGCGCATAAATGGATTCGAACCATTGACCTCATCCACGTCAAGGATGCGCTCTAACCAGCTGAGCTATACGCGCGTATATAGAATTATTATAATGAATTTATGAATAAATGTATAGTATAAGAGAGATAATAGTCAATCTATCTCTCTTATACTATACAATTTTACAAATTTCCCAAGTATTCTAAGGCCATTTTATCAGTTATCTCTGCTGATACCATAATTCTCAGTCTGTCCATATCAATTTGTTCTTGCTCTTTTTCTGAATACTTCTCTAGAATATGATGAATACGATGCTTTACTTCTTTTTCATCAGCAATAAATTTTTGCTCCGCAGTAATTTCTTTTAGGATAAGCATTAATTTTACTCTTGACTCTGCTTGTGGCAATGCTTCTGCTAATAACTCTTCACGGGTTTTCCCGGCTTGTGTTAAAGCATCATCAAGAGTATGTCCTGAATAAAGAGCTCTTTGTTCCATCTCTTGAATAATTTGATCTCGCTCAGCAATTACTAATACATCTGGTAGCTCAACTTTTATCTTAGCTAATATAGCATCAACTATAGCTTGAGTATACGTAGTTTGTACTTCTTTTTGTCGCTCGGCTATCAAACCTTCTTTTAAGCTCATTTCTAAATCTGAAATACTTTTCTCACCATTACTCAAAACTTTTGCGAAATCTTCATCCCAATCAGGTAATATAATTTCTTGTACATCTTTTATATCAATTGCAAAATGTCCTAATTTCCCTGCCAATTCAGTATTATGATAATCTTTTGGAAAGGGAATATCAAATTCTTTTTTGTCCCCCGCTATCAGTCCAATTACCTCATCTTCAAATCCAGGAATGAATTTTCCTGCACCAATTTCTACTGGCATTGCCTCAGATTTATCAAATTCTTTTCCCTCAACTGTTAATGTATAGCTGATAGATACAGTATCTCCTTTTTTGGCTTTTCTCTCTACAATAGTTTGAGTACCACGAGATTTTTGTAAATACTTTTTAGCCTCTTCTATATCTTTATCGGTAATATCTTCTGCTTCTTTGGTAATTTTACTTGCCAATTTTTTGTAATCTGGTAGCTCAATTTCTGGCATAATGCTAATAGTAGCAGTATATTCTAATCCATCTTTTGATTCTTTCTCAGATAATTTAATTTCCGGATTAGCGAGCGGGGATAATTTCTCATCTTTTATTGCGCTCTTATAGGATTCATTGACAGCATATTCAATGGTTTCATTCAGAAGTTCTGGTCCACTAATTTGCTTAGCTACTAATTCTTTTGGAGCTTCACCTTTTCGAAATCCAGGAATAGTAATTTGTTTGGCAAGTCGAGCGGTTGTCTTATCAATAAAGTCAACCATTTCAGCTTGCTCTATAGTGACATTAAGTTCTACTTGTGATTTAGGAAGATTTTTTCGAGTAATTTTCATAATAATAGCTGTTTATAACATAATGTGTATAATTGTAGCATCAAAAGAGCAAATATTCAAGCTATAATTGTTGAATATGTTTTTTTACGCCCTCCCCTATTTCAGGATGTTTGAGACTAAAATCAATCATAGCCTGTATATATCCAAGTTTATCTCCACAATCATATCGCTTCCCTTCAATTTCATATCCATATAATGATTTGGTCTTTAATAATTCAATAAAAGCATTATCAAGCCCCAATTCTCCCTTTACTGAGCCCTTTAATCTCTCTAATTCATCAAAAATTTGAGGGGTAATAATATATTTCCCAATTACCGCAAGATCAGATTGTGTTTCTGTTGGTTTTGGTTTTTCTACAAATTGATTAATTTCAAATAATCGTGTCCCCATTTCTGTTCCCTCAATAATTCCATATTTTGAAACCTCATCATGAGGAACTCGAGTAAGAGCAATAACGGGATCTTGATACTTATTATATACCTGTATTAATTGCTGTATTGCAGGTACTTCAGAGGCTACAATATCATCTTCGAATAATACCGCACATGGTTCATCCCCAATAAAACTTCTGGTGGCCAATATCGCATCCCCATTGCCACGAGCATAACGCTGTCTTACAAAGAAAAATTCAGCCATATCAGCTATACCTCTAACTTGAGCTAAAGCTTCTTCTTTTCCCTTTTGTTCTAAGAGATATTCTAATTCAAAATGGGAATCAAAATGATCTTCAATAGATCGTTTCCCCTTACCTGTTACAAAAATTATTTGCTCAATACCAGCTTTCACTGCCTCCTCTACTAAATATTGTACAATAGGTTTATCTACCAAAGGGAGCATAGATTTAGGCTGAGCTTTGGTTACTGGGAGAAATCTTGTTCCAAATCCTGCTACAGTAATAATGGCTTTTCGTATTTTCATAATAATGTCTTTATAATTCTACTTGTGAGTTATCTCCGATTACTAATTTATGTCCTTTTGGGAAAGTCTCTTCTTTATCCGTAATAATAACACTATTTCCTAGAATGCTATCTACTATTCGCTTAGAACTACTAATGGTAATAGTATTCATCAAAAGAGAATGTTCTATTTCAGCATTCTCAATATGACAATTTTCTCCCAATGAAGTAAAAGGCCCAATATAACTATTTTCAATAAGAGAATTCTTTCCAATAATCACAGGACCTCTTATAAAACTTTTCCCTTTAATTTGAGCTCCTGGTTCTATTATGACCACTCCCTCTATGGTGACGGTATCATCTATATCTCCTTTTATATCTGACTTATCCATCTGAGATAATAATAATTGATTCCCTTCTAATAAATCCTGAGGTTTACCGGTATCTTTCCACCATCCTGTAATCTCAGAATAACCAACAGCAAAGCCTTTACGAATAAGTTCCGTATGAGCATCTGATATTTCATACTCCCCCCTTGGACTTGGAGACAAGGCATCAATAATCGTATGTATATGTTTATCATATACATATATTCCTGCTACCGCATATTGGCTAGGAGGATTCTGAGGCTTTTCTATTACCTCTATAATACGATTATTTTCAATACGCGGAACTCCAAATCGTTCTGGATCTTTAACGAGAGACAGAGCTAATAATGCATTTAATTTTTGCTCATAAAAAGCATCAATAAATCCTCTCACTTCTCCCAAAATAATATTATCCCCAAGATAAAATACAAAATCATCATCTCCAAGAAAATCCTTCCCACTAGATATAACATGAGCAACTCCTAAAGCCCCTCCATTTTGTTCGATATAGGTAATAGTAACTCCATATTGAGAACCATCTCCCAATATATCTGACATTTCACTATCTCCCTCATTAATGACAATACCTATTTCAGATATACCTGCTGCAGCTAATTTTTCTACAGCAAGTTCAATCATACTTTTATTAGCAAGTGGTATACTATGTTTATTACGATTAGTTGTAATTGGCCTCAACCTCGTACCACGTCCTCCTGCTGCTATCAATCCTTTCATACTTATTTTGCTTCCTTATTATACTTTAATGGCTCCCACCACTCTTTATTTTCCTGATACCAATTAATGGTTTTACGAAGTGCTATATCAAAGTCAAAAGATGGACTCCATCCTAATTGCCTTAATTTAGTAGAATCAATTGCATATCGCCTATCATGACCTAATCTATCTGTTACATATTCAATAGCATTCTCATCTTTTCCTAATTGTTGTAATAATCGAGTTATTAAATCAAGATTAGTAAGCTCAGAACCAGTGCCAATATTATATACTTCTCCTGATACTCCATGTTCAATAATGAATTCAATAGCTCGAGAATGATCTTCTACATAAATCCATTCTCTTATATTTAATCCATCTCCATATAATGGAATTGTTTTATTCTCCAATATATTGGTAATAGCCAAAGGAATTAATTTTTCAGGATATTGATTTGGTCCGAATACATTACAGCTATGTGTTACTATCACCTTGGTATTATATGTTTCATGATAAGCTCGGCATAATAAATCTCCCCCTGCTTTACCTGCTGAATAGGGGCTATTAGGTGCAAAGGCTGAATGCTCATTAAATGATCCTGTATCAATAGTACCAAATACTTCATCTGTACTCACTTGCAATAATTCAATATCATATTTGCGTACAATTTCTAAAATTGAAGCCACTCCAATCACATTGGTATTAATAGCTTTAAGGGGAGATTGAATAGAATTATCTACATGTGTCTCAGCTGCAAAATTAACAATTAATTCAATTTGATGCTCTTTTACAATTAAGTCTAATTTTGTAATATCAGTAATATCTCCTTCTATAAAGGTATATCGTTCATTATCTGTAATACTATCAAGATTATGTAAATTACCAGCATAGGTAAGGGAATCTACATTTACAATTTCAATATAAGGGTGTTTATCAACCAAATATTTGATAAAATATGACCCCATGAATCCTGCTCCTCCTGTTATTAATATCTTATTTTTCATATACTATTATTTAATATATTTAGTATATCATAAACACTCCTTATTCGACTATTGTAGATAAGTATATTGTAGCGATGCAATATACTTATTTAAATCTTGTGCTAAATCTGAGATAAAGCTATACTCTTTTCCTTTATAGGTAAATGCTATTTTATGAGCATGCAGAAATTGTCGTGGGAGAGAATTTGTATCCTGAGCTTCAAGTTTACCTCCATATAATATATCTCCTATAATGGGATGCCCTATCGCTTTCATATGCACTCTGATTTGATGAGTTCTCCCTGTATGTATTACTACTCTCAATAAACTAGATTCAGAATATTCATGGTCTACCCAATATTCAGTGTGAGCTGTTCTCTCCTTTATACCAGATTGCTTAGCATTCATTACTGCTACCCGTTTAGTATGATCTAATTTGGACCTGATAATTGGATATGTAATATTACCATGAGGCTCTCGCAAATGCCCCCTTACAAGACAGATATATTCTTTATATACTTTTCTATCTTGAAATAATTGTTTAAATATTTCAAATGCTTCTTGATTTCTTGCCATTATTATAATTCCACTGGTATCTTTATCTATACGATGTACGATACCATCTCGCTCTTGTAATTCAGCTTCTTTTGATTGGTGTTTGTCTCGTACCCCTCGTATTTCAGGGTATTGCTTTAGTATAATATCCACCAGAGAATATGATTCTGGGTTATTGGTTTTATGTACGAGTAACCCAGCTGGTTTATCTATAATCAAAAAATCTTTATGTTCAAATATAATTTTTACTTTATTATATAAATTTGTCTTCTCCTCTTGAGATATTGACGCAAAATGTTGTTTTTTGAGCTCAATAGTATTTACCTCTATGATATCTCCCCTTGATACTAATTCTTTTGGTTTTTTTACAATACTACCATTCTTTAATACTAATTGATTATGAATTAAATCCTGTACATATTCTCTTGAGACATCGGTAAGAAAAGTTACTAGGAATTTGTCTATTCTGATAGGTAATTCCTGATGATATTGAGTTTTAAACATATAAATATTGACTTTTTCAATATACTTGATAGACTAATACTAGGTATAGTTTAATATATATATGAAAAAAATTCAATTTTCAAATTTTGTCTGGATAGATATTAATCCAGATATCCCTAGTGATATTGAGAATTTAGATGCAATTATTAATCTCAAGAATTCTACTGAAAAAATCTTACAATCCCCCATTCATCTTCAGCGATTAGAAGAATTTCCCGATTATATGGCAGTAGTACTCCATTATCCCCTTTATGATAAACAGTTACGTAAAAATAATGCAGTTGAAATTGACTGTATTCTTAGTCAAGGATATTTTGTTACTTCGCATAAAGTAGAGTTGCATTTTCTTACTGATTTAATAACTCATATAGAGGGCAAAACCTCTCGTTTTGACAGTCCTGTTGAATTATATGTATATCTTATTGATATTATGCTAAATGCATGTATGACACCCCTTAATCGTATTGCGGAGAAAATAGATTTTATTGAAGAGGAAATTTTTAGAGGAAATGAGAAAAATATGATATCTGAAATATCTATTGTAAAAAGAGATGTTCTTGATTTTAGAAAAACCATAAGACTTCATAAATCTGTGATTGATTCATCATTTAAGCTTACCCCTCAATATTTCCCGGATAATTCTATTAAACAAAAAAATATTACCGATATAATGTCTTCCAATATTCATATTTGGAATATCACTGAAAACTTAAAAGAAGCCATTGAGGCCTTTGATCAGACCAATCAAACACTATTATCTCATAAGTTAAATAAAAATATTAAGACATTAACTACTTTCTCTACTACCTTAGCTCCATCAACTCTCTTTATAGGATTATTAGGTATTAATGCAAAAATGGATTTTCTTGCTAATGATTTAGCATTTTATATTGCAGTTGGAATCGCTATAACTATTTCCCTCAGCCTTTATCTGTATTTCCGAAGACAAGATGTGATTTAATAGTATTTAGTATATCATAAAGGAGGAATATCCTATAGAGATATTCCTCCTTTTCTCACCATATTCTTCTATTTAGCAACTTCTCGAATAGTTCTATTTCCTAAACTATTTATTGACCCACAAGTTGCCTCATCACTATTAATACCCCCAGCATTTAGCTGTGCTTTTATGTCATATTTTCCTAGTCCCAAATTAATTGCATCACTATAATTTAAATCTACTGT
>CALRBF010000004.1 GCA_943354045.1 Parcubacteria group bacterium | reverse complement strand
CCCCAGCATTTAGCTGTGCTTTTATGTCATATTTTCCTAGTCCCAAATTAATTGCATCACTATAATTTAAATCTACTGTATTATTTAAAGCTGAATTACTATATATCAAATCAGTGCCTATTCCCCTTTTTACCCTCCATTCATATGGGGCACTCCAGGTTGGATCTCCAATAAGATTAAGTTTAATTATATTATTATTCTCTGCGACCACTTTATTCTGTAAATTACAAGATATACTTGGTCTTGGTCTTACAATAACTGTAATACTAGAACTTCTTGATGGGCCATCTATTGGCGAACAGGTACTGGTGAATATATATGTTGCATTAGATCTGATATTAGGATCTATTTGTTCTCGAGAAGGGGGAGAGATCAAATCATTGGTTGTGCTGTCGCTAATAAAATTACCTCCTGCAGCTACTGGTCCTCCCGTAACGGTATTGCTACATCCTGTTAATACCTCTCTATTTACTATTGTTCTTGATATATTAACAAAATCTCCCTGTTTTAAATCAGTACTAATATTACTACTCAATGTTACTATAGCTTCTCTTCCTATTGTGTTCAAACTTACTGTTACAGGTTGTATTGCATTTGCTCCTGTTTTTGGGATACAGTTAATGGTAAAATTATATGCCCTATTTAATTGGCTTAATGCTAATATAGTATTTTCTGTATTGGGTGACTCTGAGACAGCTTTATTACCTGTCCATATCCCATTTCCTGCATCTGTTCCTCCTGTTGTTGAAGCATTACAACTTTGTACTCCTATTGGATTTGTTATACTCCACGTAAATTGTATTCCATCCCCTGCTATGGTTGCTCCTCCATCACTATCTATTACATTAAAATTAATATTAGCTTGTGGATAAGATTGTGTAATAAATTCTGGTCCATCTACCCAACCTGAGCTTGCTTTTGCATTACCAACTTGTACACGGGTATAATATGTTGTCCCTGGAATTAGTTTTCCCCTATTTTGAGGGAAAAAGTCTGTAGAGGTGTCATTACTGTTTTTTGTTCCAGCTCCAGATCCACTTCCTATCTGAGGTTCTCCTGACCATATAACTATATCGTCTGGATTAAAGTCAGGAGTAGTAGATATTTGTACATTCCACCATTCTTGTGCATCAGCATCAGCATCACTATAATTCCATGATACCATTCCGTCATTATATCCAACTTCTTGTGCTTGTATATTACTTATTGTGGGTGGATTGTCTGGAACATTAACAGTTATATTATAACTTATTGGATTTAATGTATAACTAAAACTTTGAGCTACTATATTACCACCATCGACAGCAAAGTAAGAGTAAGAACATACATTGTAATACTGGGTGACATCCGCATTAACATAAGACTGCGTCTCCAGGTTAGTACCTGATGGACAAGTACAATTAACTTCCCTAGTCCCAGGAGGTGTATAAATACCAGGGTTATCTCCTCCTGAGTAAGATCCTTCACTAATAACTTCAGTATCACAAGTTGCATTTAAATAATCCGTTGCAAAACCACCAAACTGGTATGCCCTTTGAACATAATAATAACCAGTTCCCGGAAAAGATACTGTTATAGTAGCTGTACCATTTTGAGATTTTGCGACACAAGATTGCCCATTACTACAATCTATAATATTATTATTACTACTACTTAATTGATAACCTAATTGATCATAAATACCTGCTCTCATTTGATTTTTAACATAGAATTGAGCTCCACACGCACCCCTACCTGACCAATATTCCCAATCATACACTTGATTATCCATAGGTGGGGTACCCGTATCACTAGAATAATAATTATATGATCCTGTTATAGGATAATTTATTCCAGTAATAGTCTCCTCTGGGATAATTGATCTAGACTCATTTTGATTCAAATTTCCTAAACTAGAAGAATTTAAATCGAAACTTTTATATAGGGACATATAAAATTGGGTATAGGCTCTAAAATCACCACCTCTACAACCTCCTCTGTTAATATACTGATAAAAAATCCAATTATCAGTATAATTAGAAGATACACTAACAGCTTTACTTGTATAGGGAATTAAGAATACACCTAGTATTAATACCCCTATACCTAATTGTATTATTTTATTGAGTTGCAATATATTCTTATTCATATTATTTCTTTATAGATTTTAATATAGTTTTCCTCTGTAAATATATAGCATATATTACTCCTAATACTATCACGATAAGTCCTAATATTCCTAATATAGTTCCTGCAATTCCATCCAATACACTTTCTTTACCACAGGTGATTGCATCTATTGCTTGACAATCATAAGGTATATTCACACTATCAATAATATTGCCTGAGCCATCTTTTATGGTTGAGACTACAGTTAGCTTATTATATGTCTTATTTTTTGGTAAATCTGCTATTATAGCATCAATTTGTCCAGTTATTGCTCCTTTATAGAGGCTTTTGGTTATTTCTTTTCCTTTGCTATTGAGAACTTTTGTTTCTACTTCTATATCATTAACTGTGCCATTACTGGTATTATGTATACAGGTTACTACTTTATCTCCTTGGGGAAAACTATTAAGTCCTACCCAATTAAAGCGTACTAATTGATTATCTGGTACTGAGAATCGTATATTGCTAATACTTGTATATTTTTGTGCTGGAGCAATGTTTCCTGCCTGAGTAGCAGTGAATTTAAGATAATATACTGGTAATTCTGCTTTTTCTATTGTTCTTGTTATTAATACTTCTCCTTTTGCTGGGACTTTAATTATTTCTTTTTCTTCTTTTTGTAATGACTCTTTTCTCAGTCCATCCCAACTATATAATTGACTTGTTAATTCTATATCTTGGACTTTATCTGTAATGTTTTTTAATGGAATTTTTACTTGTATTTTTTCATCTTTAGTATGATTGGTGAAAAATCCATGATTAATATGCTTTTTCTCTCCTACAGTAGTACGAGTTTGATCGAGATATACTTGTTCAGTATTACCGCCCCCCACATCAAATTTAACTTTATACCCGACTACATCATCCGTGAATGGAAGTCCCGATAATGTAAATCTATCTTGCTGATAGGCAAAAAATAATAATTCATACTCTCCTTTTGGAGATTGAAGATTAAGATTATATAATTGTTTTACATCTATTAATCCATTACCCTTTATAGTCACATCTTTAGCAATAATAAATTCATCTAATGTTGTAGTATAGGCTTGGTCATTGGCATTAGGAATATTCTTAACTAATCTCGCTGCTACCGTAAGTCCTGTGACTGGATAAGCATTGTCATTCTTTATCTTTCCCTTTAATTGAATAATATCTCCTGGTTCATATTTGTTCTTATCCTGAGTAATATCAATTTTAATACTTCCAAACTTGTATGTATCCATACAATTACCTAATGAGCCTACTTTGAAACCTCCCGATTCTAATTGACTCTGATAGGATTGTTGAGTTGATTGATTCTTTTGTATTTTATCTATTTGTTCTTTAGTTGGGATCTCATCTTCTTTTAATTGATAACTTGATACTTCAGTACTTTTTGTACTTTTTCCATTTTTTATGAGCTTCTGCAATTGTTCAAACTCTTCTTTTGTAAGTTTCTCTCCTGATTTTGCTTTTGCTCTTAGATTCACATCAACTTGGTTTTCTTCAGGTATAAAGATAACTGACTCTTCTTGAGCAATGACTATTATATGAGGACTTAATAATATGCTTATTAACCCTATTATTCCTATTAATTGATATACTTTTTTCATATATATGTATTTATATTATGTATCTTCAATTATTGTAACATATTTTATCAATATTAATTATTGTGGATAAGTTTTACTGTTTTAGTAATTCTCCGTATTATAGACTATCATAATCTCTCACAATAATTTGTGAGTCAATTTGCTTCATTGTCTCAAGAATAACAGACACTACAATCAAGAGGCTAGTTCCCCCGATGGCAAGGGCTTGATTACCAGTAAATCCAGTAACAATATATGGTAATACCGCAATAATACCTAAGAATACAGCTCCAAAAATAATAATTCTATTGGATACATATTGAAGATATTGGGCTGTTTTTTCTCCTGGGCGGATTCCAGTTACAAAACCTCCTTGTTTTTGTAAATTCTCCGCTACTGCTTTTGGTTCAAAAACAATGGTAGTATACACATAGGTAAATACTAATACAAAGATGAAATAGAGGCTAGCATAAGCTACTTGATTAGACAAAAAGGAATTAACTGCATTAGCTCCTGATACTACCCAAGGGATATTAGTCTGTGATAATAAATTGGCTAATACTTGAGGGAATAATACGAGAGATACGGCAAAAATAATAGGCATTACCCCAGCCTGATTTACTTTCATCGGTAAATAGGTATCAACTTGAGCGTTGACGAGGGATCCTCTTGATTTTTTGCTATATGATATGGGTATATTACGCTGTCCCTCAGTAATAAAGATAATTGCATATATAACAATTAAGGTAAGAGCGGTATATACGAGATATAATGGAATCTCTCCTCTATTAAAGTTTAAGAAAAATTGACTTAATGTTGTTGGGAGCCCCGCAATAATACCTGCGAATATAATCAATGATATTCCATTCCCTACATTTTGATTGGTGATTATCTCCCCTAACCACATAAGCCCAATAGTTCCTGCTGTCATTAAAGCAACAATAGTAATAACTTGTAAACTGGTAATATCTTGAATAATATTTTGACTTTTGAGTAAGGTTAATGTAGACATTGCTTGTATAATAGCAAGTGGTACGGTGAGCATTCTTGTATATTGATTAAATACTTGTCTTCCTTGTTCTCCTTCTTCTTTATATAATCGATTCAAGGATGGGACTACCATTGTAAATAATTGCATAATAATAGAAGCCGTAATATATGGTCCTACTCCCAATGCTACCAAGGAAAAATTAGAAAAACCACCTCCTGAAAATATATCTAAAAACCCCAAAAGTTGATTTGATTTTGCAAAAGCCTCTATACGAGCAATATCTACTCCTGGAATAGGAATAGATGCAATAAGTCGATATATTATCAATATACCAAGTACTAGAAGAAGTTTATTTCTAAGCTCTGGAATTCGGGGTATATAGAGCCATCTTTTCATATCTATATCTTTAACATTTATCTATTATGTCACAAAAGCTCTCTACGCGATATCAAACTTATGCACTATATGTATCTTGTACTGTCTTAGATACAGCAATATTTTCAAATACAAATTTCTTATCAATAGTCTCACCAGTATTCTTAGCTAATACTTTAATATCAGTAGCACTACTACGAATTAATTTAGCTTGTAATAAACTTTCACGATTAATCACAGCTCCACTTGCAAATACAGCTGCAATTGAACAAATATTCACAATGCTATAAGCTGTTTTACCCTTTATATTACCAATTCTATGAGCTCCTTGTACTGGAGACTGCCCTCTTCTTTTATGAATAACACGACTTCCTTGCCCAGCTAAAGCAGCACTACCTCCAGTAAATAATGGGGATATTTTAGCTCCTGATCGAGCTTTTTGTCCCTTTTGTCCTTTTCCACTGTAAGTACCTCGCTTTCCTCCTCGTCCTATTCTTTTACGAGTTTTTTGAGATGGATGTGGTGATAATGTATGAATATGCATATTATTGAGTCATTAACAAAGCTTTTACTGTTGCTTGAGCATTATTAAGTTTATTTTTTCCTCCGAGCATCTTAGCAGTAATATTTTTAATTCCAGCATAATCTACTACAGTTCGTACTGCTCCACCAGCTACAATTCCTTTTCCTTCTTTAGCAGGTTTTAGAATAATCTGAGCACTACCAAATTTTGCAGTGGCGTCAACCGGAATAGTTCCAGTACTTACATCAATTTGCACCATTTTTTTCTTGGCAGCATTAATAGCTTTATCAATAGCAATAGCAGTATCAGCTCCTTTTCCAATTCCAACTCCAACTTTTCCTTTACGATCTCCAATTACAACAGTTGCTCGAAAAGAAAATCGTCGTCCTCCCGCCATAACACGAGCTACCCTAGCTATATCCAGTACTTTATGATCATATTCTCGCTTCTCTGGCTGTCTTGATTGTTGTTGCTGCTTTGCCATATTAAATTCTTAATCCTGATTTACGAGCTCCTTCTGCAAAAGCTGAGATTTTTCCAGTATATTTTCTCCCTCTTCTATCAAATACCGCTCGATAAATATTCTTCTCTAATGCAGCTACTGCTAATGCCTCCCCTAATTTCTCTGCATCAGTAACAGTAGCACTTTTTCCTTTGCTCAATGACTTGCTATGTAATCCGAGTAAAGTCACCCCCTTAATATCATCAATAAGTTGAACATAAATACTGGTATTACTTTTGGATACTGCTAATCTAGGAATAGTAGAGGTACCTGAGATTTTTCCTCTCACTCTTACTTTTCTTCTTGCTAATCGTCGCTGTTTGTCCAAAATTGCCTTCATACTATATGCATTATAATCCTTATTTTATCACACTTATCTTCTTATTTCAAGTCTTTAGGAAGATGTTTTTTTACCTACTTTCATTCGAACAAACTCATCATCATATCGAACACCCTTTCCTTTATAAGGTTCTGGTGGTCGAGTTGCTCGAATATCAGCTGATACCTGTCCAACGAGAGTTTTATCTATTCCTTTTACTAAAATAATATTTTTATCCACTTCAAAGACAATTCCTTCTGGAGCTTTTACCTCAATTGGATGAGAATATCCAAGATTTAACACTAAAGTTTGTCCTTGCAATGCTACACGATACCCAACACCTTCAATACGAAGCTTTTTGGTAAATCCATCTGTTACTCCTGTAATCATATTCTGAAGTAATGCTCGATATAGTCCCCAAAAAGCACTGATATTCTTAATCTGCTCTTGTGGAGTTACAAAAATTTCAGTTTCCCCTATTTCAAATCTTACTGGATGCTTTACATCTTGAGATAATACTCCTTTTGGACCAGTAACAGTCAATACACCATCTTGTAATACTATGGATACTCCCTGTGGGATTTGAATTGACTTTTTTCCTACTCTTGACATAATCGTATACTTACTTAATTACCAAATTTGACAAATAACTTCTCCTCCCAAATTCTCTCTCTTTGCGGTATTTGCATCTATAATTCCTTTTGAAGTAGATAAAACTACTGTTCCTTTTCCATATTTAAATTGTGTTGGAAGTTCTTGAGCTCCAAGATAAATTCGACGCCCTGGCTTACTTACTCTATCAATTCCTTTAATCCCATCTTTTTTAAGATCAATGACTAAAAGAGGAAATCCTTTTTCTTGATCAACTTTAGTAACTCCTGTTATAAATTTCTTAGTCTTCAATAATTTTACAATTTCAAACTTAAGATTAGAGTAAGGGATTGATACCTCTCTCTTATTTACCGCTTGTGCATTACGGATTCTGGTTAGCATGTCTGCAATTGGGTCAGTCATATTCATATATCTCTTATAATTACCAACTAGATTTTTTAATCCCTGGGATTAATCCTTGTGAAGCAAGTTCTCTGAAACAAATTCGGCATAATCCAAAGTCCCGGATATATCCTCTATGTCTTCCACACTTAAAGCATCGATTAACACCACGAGTGATAAACTTCTGTTTTTTCTTGGACTTTGCGATATGTGCTTCTGTTGCCATATTTCTACTCTTATTGCTTAAATGGGAATCCCATTGATTTTAATAAATGAAGGCTTTTTTCCTTATTGGAATTCAATATAGTAATATTGATTTGCATACCAAAATTAATACCAAGCTCTTCATTGGATAATTCTGGGAAAATAATTTGCTCTTTTATTCCAAAGTTTACATTCCCCTTCTCATCAATTTTGGTTGATTCAATTCCTTGAAAATCTCGAGTCCGAGGAAGAGCAATTGAGATTAATCTATCAAGAAAGTCATACATTCTTTCTCCTCGGAGGGTAACCTTAAGAGCAATTGTCATTCCCTGCCTCGTTTTGAATTGAGCAATAGAACTTTTTGCAGCTACTGAGATAGGTTGCTGAGCAGCAATAGTGGTCAAAATTGACTTTACTTTTTCAAATTTTTGTACATCACGAAAATTCTTTCCAGTTCCTACATTAAGGGTAATCTTCTCAATACGAGGAGCTGCAAAGGTATTTTTAATCCCAAACTCTTTCATAAGTTCTGGGCGAAGTGATTCTTGATAACGAGTTTTCAAACTTGACATACTATAATTCCTTATTCAATTTATGACTATATCGTACTTTTTTACCTCCTACAAATTTATAAGATACTTTAGTTCGAGTAGCAGTTTCAGTATCTACAAAAGCAACATTAGAAATATGTATAGTTGATGGCTTTTCAATAATTGAACCCACCTCTCCTTCTTTACGAGGTTTTTGATGTTTTTTTACGAGCATTACTCCTTCAACACGAACACGGCTTCGAGATGGTATTACCTCGATAATTTTTCCTCTCTTTCCTTTATCTTTTCCGGAGAGAACTTCAACTGTGTCATTTTTTCGAATCTTCATATACTTGGCTTATTACAGTACTTCTGGTGCTAATGATACAATTTTCATATATCCTGCTTCTCGAATTTCACGAGCAATTGGCCCGAATACACGAGTTCCAACCGGCTCTTTATTAGTATTGATAATAACTGCTGCATTTTCATCAAATCTAATATATGATCCATCAGCTCGACGATATTCTTTTCGCTGACGTACAACTACAGCTTTTACTACATCTCCTTTTTTCACAGTAGCTCGAGGTTCTGCACTTTTTACAGAAGCTACAATAATATCTCCTAATTGAGCATATCTTTTGCGAGTCCCACCAAGAACATTGAAACACTCAATGATTTTTGCTCCTGAATTATCAGCTACCTTTAATTTACTCTCTTTCTGAATCATATTATTGTATTACTACCCATCGCTTATGTCGAGATAATGGTCGAGACTCCTCAATTACAACTTCATCTCCTAGCTTAATTTCTGGATTTTCATTATGTGCCATATATCGCTTGGTTACGGTATATCGCTTCTTATACAAAGGATCTGCTTTTGTACGATTAACAGCTACAACTACGGTTTTTTCCATAGCAGTAGAAACTACTTTCCCTTTTAGGGTTCGAGTTTTTATCTTAGATGTAGGAGTAGTAGATTCTG
This sequence comes from Parcubacteria group bacterium, assembly GCA_943354045.1. GTDB lineage: Bacteria > Patescibacteriota > Minisyncoccia > SW-4-49-11 > SW-4-49-11 > CALRBF01. The sequence goes on along the minus strand of CALRBF010000004.1, from coordinate 56,824 downwards.
ACATAGTTAAATTTAAGATAATTTGGTCAATACTGTTTGAATTCGAGCAATATCTCTTCTCAATGCTTTGATAGCTGAACCATCTGATTTTTGGGAAGGATCTCCCTTAACAAATATTAATTTGCCAAGTTCTAATTGTTTCTCAACAAGAATATTTTGCAGTTCTCCTTGTGACTTAGTATTGTATCCTTCTTTACTCATAATAACTCTGTTCTTAAAGCGCCAGTCATAGGCTATAGTATATCGAATTTTTTGCGATTAGTCAAGCCCTTATTGCTCTTTACTAATAAATTTTGTTTTTACTGGGAGCTTAGCTCCAGCTCTTTTTAGAGCTTCTTCAGCAATCTCTCTGGTCACACCATCAATTTCAAATAAAATCTTACCTGCTTTTAGATTTACTACATAGTGATCAACAGCTCCTTTTCCTTTTCCCATACCTACTTCAGCACTTTTAGTAGTAATAGGCTTATGAGGGAATACACGAATCCAAACCTTACCTCCTCTAGCAGTATATCGACTAATAGCTCGACGGGCAGACTCAATTTGACGAGCAGTAATCCATTTTGCTTCAGTGGCTCGAAGACCATAAGAACCAAATGATAACTCTATTCCTCTTGCAGCTGCATTTAACTTATCAGAAGGTTTTCCCTTATGAACTTTTCGATGCTTCGTCTTTCGTGGTGCTAATAACATAATAGAATTCTTAACTTATTACTTTTGCTCTTCTAATACATCTCCCTTATATACCCAAACCTTAATACCGGTTGTTCCATATTTGGTATAGGCAGTTTTTTTAGCAAAATCAATATTTGCTCGAAGGGTAGCCAAAGGAATTTTTCCTTTAGTCAGATATTCTGTTCGAGACATTTCTGCTCCATCTAATCTTCCGCTCAATAATATTTTTACTCCTTTTACATTTTGACTTTGAAATACATTTTCTATAGTTTGCTTTAATATACGTCGGAATGGAATTCTTTTTTCTAACTGCTCAGCAATATTCTCCCCAATAATCGCAGCATTTTCATTTGGATTCTTAATTTCCTCAACGGTAAGTCGTAAATCGATTTGAGTTCCAATAAGTCTTTTAATGGTTTTCTTCAATGATTCAATTCCAGCCCCTCCTTTTCCAATAATCATTCCAGCTCGAGAAGTGTGAATAATAATATTAATTAATCGGGGAGTTCTTTCAATATCAATAGTACTAATACCTGATTTTGGAAGACTTTTTGTAATAAATGCACGAATTTTGGCATCTTCTTGTAAATCTTTTGGTAAATTTTTAGCAGTACCAAACCATCGAGATGTCCATCCCTTTGTTACTCCTAGTCTATATACATTTGCATTAACCTTATTTCCCATATATCTAATTATTTATCGCTATCCTTGAGAGCTTTCTTGGTAACTGCCTTCTTAGCTGGATTTTTGACAGTTGTTGTCTTAGCTTTAGCTGTTTTTGGCTTAGCAGTTGTTATTATAGCCTCTTTTACAGCTGACTTTTCTGAAGTTTCTTTAGCTTCAGTATTAGCTTTTCTCTTCTTTACAATATCAAGTTCTTTTAGAGTCAAAGTAATATGTGAGCTTCTTTTTCGGATAGTATAAGCTCTCCCAAAGGCTCTAGGACGAAAACGCTTCAAGGTTAATCCTGCATCTACAAAAATTGATGATACTTGTAATTGTGCTTCTAATACTGAATCTTGTTTTTTAGCATTAGCTACTGCTGATTGTATAAGCTTTTTTACGGGAATACTTGATTTTTGATTCAAAGTATCAAGTATCGCAAGTGCATCTTTTACAGATTTCCCTCGCACAGCATCAACAACCAACCGAGTTTTTCTCGGACTAATTCTTAGATTTTTAAGTGTTGCATTCCATTCCATACGAGTACTTATTTAGTCTTCTTACCACTATGTCCAATAAATTTACGAGTTGCTGAGAATTCCCCTAACTTATGCCCCACCATATCTTCTTTGATATATACTGGGATATGAGTTTTTCCATTATGCACACCGAAAGTAAATCCTACCATTTCTGGACTAATTGTACTATGACGTGCCCATGTTTTGATGATAGTAGTATCTCCTGGTTTTAAAGCTAAAACCTTGGTAATTAATTTCTCATCAATGTAGGGACCTTTTTTAAGACTTCTAGACATATACCTATACTTATTTCCTTCTACTTATAATAAACTTATTGCTTGGTTTATTCTTCTTACGAGTCTTTTTACCAAGAGCAATTTTACCCCAAGGAGTTTTTGGTGATTTAAGTCCAATTGGTTGTCGTCCTTCTCCTCCTCCATGTGGATGATCTACTGGATTCATAGCACTTCCTCGAACTGCTGGTCTTACTCCACGCCATCGATTTCGTCCAGCTTTTCCAATATTCTCAAGCATATGAGATTCATTACTTACTCTCCCAATACTTGCATATACTGTTTTATGTACTTTTCTTACTTCTCCTGAAGGAAGCTTTACTAAAGCATAGGTATCCTCAACAGCAAGTACTTGTCCTGCACTTCCAGCTGATCGGATAATTTGTCCACCCTTTCCTGGGAATAATTCTAAATTATAAATTTCTGTTCCCACAGGAATAAACTCTAATGTTAGTCGATTACCAGGTATCAAAGGAGCTTGTTTACTGAACAATAGTCTTTGTCCTACTGTTAATTTACCTGGAGCTAAAATATATGATTTAATTCCATCAGTATAGGTAACAAGTGCAATAAAAGCAGATCGATTTGGATCATATTCAATTGATTGTACAATTGCTTCAATATCAAAACGCTTTTGCTTAAAGTCAACTAATCGATACATTCTTTTATTTCGTCCTCCTTTATGTCGAACAGTAATCACTCCTCGTGAATTACGTCCTGACATTGAACGAATAGGTGCTAATAGAGACTTTTCTGGAGTTGTCTTTGTTAAAGCCTCTCTGTAATCAACAACTGAGCTTTTTCTTCTTCCTGGTGTGGTGGGTTTTCGATGCTTAATCATATCTAAATACTGATACTATATCCTTCTTTCAATGAGACAATGGCTTTTTTATATCCTGTTGTCTTTCCTTTCTTTCCACGTACAAATACATTTCGTGGCTTTACTTTTATTACACGAACTTGTGAAACCTTGACATTATACAATAATTCTACTGCTTTTGCAATCTCTTGCTTATTAGTATTACTATTTACTTCAAATGAATACTGTCTATTCTGAAATAAAGAATAGGTTTTTTCACTAATAACAGGTCTTACTAATACCTGATATGATTGGGTATTATGTTGTAACTCTTGTACTGCTTCAATTGTAGATTCTTTCTTTGCCATACCCTTAAACGTAATTCTTATAGATATCCTTAATAGTATCTACTGAAGATACTGAAGTTAAAATAGTATCACTTTTTAGTATATCTTCAATATTTAATGAGTCAGCATATATTAATGAAACTGTTGGAATATTTGCAAATGACTTTTCAGCATATTTGTCTTCTCGAGGTATAATTACTAAGGTTTTCTTATCTTCAAGTTTAAGATTATTTAAAATTGATACTGCTTCCTTAGTTTTTATAGCTGATAATGCAAAATCATCGACTAATACAAATTTATCAGCAGCTACTCTCGATGAAAGTGTCATAAATAAAGCTTTACGCTTCATCTTTTTATTAATAGATACTGCAAAATTCTTAGCACTTGTAGGTCCAAAAGTAATACCTCCTGTTCGCCAAATTGGAGAACGAGTTGATCCATGTCGAGCTCTACCAGTTCCTTTTTGCTTCCAAGGTTTTTTACCTCCTCCACGTACTTCAGAACGATCTTTAGTATGAGCTACGGGATAAAGCTTATTTAATACCAAATATCGATATACTTGATGAATTAAACTCTCATTTGGAGCTACTTCAAATATCTCACTTGGCAATTCATATTGCTCCTTCTTTACTCCTTTTGTGGTAATTACCTGAATCTTCATATAAACTTATCTAACCGACAATTTGTAATAATCCCTTATTAGGACCAGGAATTGCTCCCTTTAATAATAATTGATTATTTTCAATATCTATTCCTACAACTTTTACATTCTTTAATGTTTGAGTTTTAAACCCATCTCTTCCTGGCATTTTACGTCCTTTCAAAACATGTTCTGGATATCCAGACCCAATAGATCCTCCCGATCGCTCAGTATGCTTAGTTCCATGAGTAGCATTTGCTCCTGCAAATCCATGTCGTTTTACTACTCCAGCAAATCCTTTTCCTTTGGAAACTCCTTTTACCTCTAATGTGTTTCCAACCTCATATTGAGCTATATCTAATAAAGTACCTACTTCCAATTCTGGGAATTTATTTACACGAATTTCTTTTAATAATCGTGGTAATTCAGTATCTTTTACCTTTTTAGAATATTTTGCACCAAATTGCACTGCATTATATCCTGTTTTATCTTCAGCAATAAAAGCTTGTACCTTTACATCGGGATACAATTGAACTTTTGTGACAGGTATTACTTTACCTTCTTCAAACACTTGAGTCATTCCAATCTTTTGAGCAAACGAAAATTTCATACTTACAATTTACCTTGATTACTAATTGAGATACTTGATAGAAATATCTACTCCAACCGGTAGATTAAGATTCATAAGAGCATCAATTACCTTAGAATTTGGTTCAGCAATATCAATAAGCCTCTTATGAACCCTTATCTCAAATTGGTCTCGAGAGTCCTTATGCACGAATGTTGATTTTAATACTGTATACTTCTTAATAGAGGTAGGCAATGGAATAGGACCCACAGCGTTTGCTCCAAATTTCATAGCAGTATTAATAATCTGCACAGATGATTGATCAGCTAACTTATAATCATAAGCTTTGATCTTAATCCGTATTCGTGATTTATACTCTTCTTTTTTAGATGACATACTTTTTTCTTCGTAAAGCGTTATTTGATAACTTTAGTAACAACCCCAGCTCCAACAGTATGCCCACCTTCTCGAATTGCAAATCTTTGATTATCAGTAAGTGCAATAGGAGCTACAAGAGCAACTTTTACTGTAACAGTATCTCCTGGCATAACTAATTCTGATCCTTCAGGAAGAGTAATTTCTCCTGTTACATCAGTTGTTCGAATATAGAATTGTGGCTTATATCCAGATACAAATGGAGTATGACGACCTCCTTCTTCTTTTGTTAGAACATATACCTCAGCTTCAAATTCAGTATGAGGAGTAATAGATCCAACTTTTGCAAGTACTTGACCTCTTTCAACATCTTCTTTCTTAACTCCTCGAAGAAGAAGCCCTACATTATCTCCAGCCTGACCTTGATCAAGAAGCTTTTTGAACATCTCAACTCCAGTAACAACAGTTTTTTGAGTGTCTCGAAGCCCAACAATCTCTACTTCTGAGTTTACTTTAATAATTCCTTTTTCAATTCTTCCAGTTACAACAGTTCCTCTTCCTTCAATTGAGAAAATATCTTCAACTGGCATCAAGAAATCTAAATCAATTTCTCGTTTTGGTTCTGGAATAGCCTCATCAAGAGCATCAATAAGTTCTAGAATTGGCTTAGCTGCATCTGAATTAACATCAGTTGTCTCCAGAGCTTTAAGAGCAGATCCTCGAACAATTCGAGCATTATCTCCATCAAAACTATATTTACTTAATAATTCTCGAACCTCTACTTCTACAAGTTCAATCAATTCCTCATCATCAACTTGATCAACTTTATTTAAGAATACTACAATTTGAGGCACTCCAATTTGATTTGCAAGAAGAATATGCTCTCGAGTTTGAGGCATAGGACCATCTGCAGCAGATACAACTAAGATAGCTCCATCCATTTGAGCAGCACCAGTAATCATATTCTTAATATAATCAGCATGTCCTGGACAATCAATATGGGCATAGTGACGAGTATCAGACTCATATTCAACATGTGCGGTAGCAATAGTAATTCCTCGAGCTTTTTCCTCAGGAGCCCCATCAATTTCATCAATTGCTTTTTTAGTAACTACATTTCCTCTTAAACTAAGTACATTAAGAATAGCTGCGGTTAAAGTTGTTTTACCATGATCAACATGACCAATAGTTCCTACATTAACATGGGGCTTGTTTCGCTCATACTTTTCGGTTGCCATAGAAGTATACTTTAATTATTATTGTTCAACTGAATAAAAACACTGTCGAGTTAAACACACTCTGAACTATTCTAAACTATATTTAGAATTTAGTCAAGAGTAAAACTTAATTATTTGTCTTTGTTCCCTTTTTTATTATATTGATGAGTTCTTGGAATAGTTATTATCAATGTACTCCCCTTATCTCTTCCTTCACTTTTTATACTCACAGTACCTTTATGAGCTTCTATAATCAATTTAATCAAATGTAAACCAAGACCTGTGCCGTCGCGCCGTATTTGCTGCGCATATTCACCTCTTTTATAGGGCTTAAAAATAATTTTCTGCTCTGCAGGAGTAATGCCAATACCATTATCTTGTATTTTTATTTGTATTCTTTTTTTATTACTAATAAGTTGTATATTGATCTTATCTTTTCCATATTGCAAGGCATTATCAATCCCATTATTCAGAACTTCGCGTATTTTAACCTCATCTCCTTTTATGATAAAATCATCCCCCTTGACCGTATACATAAAGCGAATATTTAATTTATTCATTAAGAATGATTTATTCTCAATAGTTTCATTTAATTCTTTTTTTAAGTCGAATACATCATCTAAACGTATACTAAAATCTCCTGAATTAAGAGAATTTACATTCAAAACATCTTCTACTATAGTCGACATATTTTGCACAATTATATTCATTTGTATCATATAATGACCAATAGCATCATCTTTATTAAGATGATTTTCTCTTAATAAAGATAAATATCCTTTAATAGCTGTTAGAGGTGTTCTTAATTGATGTGAAGATATTTGAATAAATTGATTCTTTGCCTTAATTGAAGATTTTAATTCTTGATGAACTTTTTCTACCAAAGTTGCATCTTCTAATCCTCTCAATGTTTGTCTCATTAATACGACTATAATAATACTTAATATAATAATTAGTACTATTCTTTCTGGTTGAAAAATACTCGTAACTCCAAACAATATTAATCCTATTTGTACTGCAATTGCTGTCACAAGAATAGTTCCAAGTGCATATAATTCAAATAGAATAATGGGTATTTTTAAAGCCTCCTGTTTAATAATAATATAAGTGATATAAATAGCCATCAATACTAATCCAAACGGGCCAATACGATGATAAGAATTATCAAGAAATATAAAGGGTATGAGAATATTAGTAGTTGCCACAATGATAAAAGGTATCGCTACAGCTATAAATACACCTTTAGCATAACTAATAGTTTTTGTACGTATGATTTTTAATAAATATGATAATCCAAGAAAACTTGCTCCTAACATATAGAATACAAATACAAAATGTTGGAAGGATCCTAATCGTAGGCTAGGAATAGTATATATATAATTTACTATTCCATATTGTGGATGAATTAAATATAAGATAACACTTGTTTGTAGGAAAATAAAAAGAAATAATTTCCAATTCCATTTCAGGCTATTATCTAATGATTTAACAAAAATATAAAATATTAGGGGTAAAGTTGTTCCAATTCCATAGGTAAGAGCCAATTCATATCCTCCAAAAAAATACTGTTCATTCCATACCTCACACAATGCCCAAATTCCTGTTGCAATTAATAATAATCCAAACCATCCTACATATTGATGTTTGACAATATATTGCTTGATAACCCCCCTATATAGTACAATACAAAATACCCCCAAAGCTAAACTTAATACACCTCCGATTGATCCTAATAATACTTCTATAATATAGAGTGAATCTGTGTTCATACTGTGTTTTTAGGAAGAATAATGATTGCCTCCGACCCCAAATTCTCACCTTTACTTTTCAATACAAAATCCCCCTCATGACTATCAATAATATTTTTTACTAAATAAATACCAAGACCAGAACCGTCTGGATTCAATACTGGAGCCTTAGTCCCACGTATAAAGGGGAGAAATAATTGCCTCAAATCATCTTTATTAATGCCAATTCCATCATCTATAATAGAGATCAGAATTTGATCTCTATTAGTTCGCAGACGTATTATAATTTCTTTATTAGCAAATATATAAGCATTTTGTATCACTTTTTTGAAAGCTAATTCTAAATAATATGTATCCCCATTAATGATATAATTTCTATTAGCCTTATCTAGGCGTATTATAATATCAAGATATTTTTGAGATGTTTGAATATCCTTAATTACATGCTCTATAATAAGAGAAATATCGACTGGCACAATATGATTTAATTCAAATTTTTTAGCTTCTATAGCATAGGTTAAAGTTAAATCTTCCATTACTTCTTTTAATCGATAATTATTAATGAGAATTTTATGTAAATAGTCTACTTCATGAGATTGACTCTTAGGTATTTTATCTACTAAATTACTGGTATATTCGTCTAGAATAATTACTGGAGTTCTTAATTGATGTGTTGTCATTCTTAAAAAATTGTCTTTTACATCAATAAATTTTTGTAATTTACGATTATCGCGATTCAAATATTTCTTGGTATATAATGATTTTTGCAAAGTCTGAATAAGAATAATTCCTAATATGCTAAATACCATCAAAAATAATATATCTATAATAAAAACTACTAATGATGTATTACTTAATGTGATAACGGTGATAATAATTATTGCCCATATAATAATAAGTTGAGATAAAAATATTTTTGAGTCAACTAATTTATATTGAATAGCTCCTATTACAATAAATCCAATCCAGACCAGTAATAAAAGTGGGCTATATTTCATAAAAGTACTATCCCCTTGAATAAAAATAAATAATGTGCTAGTAATGTACCCTATGATAGTGATAAAATACCCTATAATAAAATACAATGATACTATTTTGTCTTTCTTTTTTTGAATATGCTTTAATCGACTTATAATGACTATAATACCAATAAATAGAGCCCCCCCCCATCCTATCTGATAGTATTGAAATAAAGGCCCGTATTCTGATGATAATCCATTTATACTTATATTAATATCTTGAACCAGATAGAATGTGCTATAAATTGGGATCAAACACAATATATACAAAATACTAATAATATATGATATCCTATTTTTATACACCTTATGCGTAGTATTATATGGATAATATAATACCGCTATAATAAGACCTAATGGTACAGCAATAAGTCCTGAGAACATAATTTGTTGGAATATTATGTAGAGAGACTCTGAAAAAAAATCTGACCTAGAAAGGATAATATGGATTCCAAGCCAACCAAATGTCCATACAATACCCCCAGTTAAAGGAAAAAGCAGCCATTTTGATACAATAATATGATTTTTTTTATACACTAAAGCCCAAGCAATACTAAGTATTGCAATAAGCCCCAATGATAAGATACTATAAATCATCTTTATTTATATTTGATTCTATATATTTATATTATCACAATTTAAGAGACAATTCCATTCCCAATTATTTCTAATAATTTACTATGAAATCTTTCATCTTCAATTTGATACGGATGCTTAATATATTGCTGATTGGCAATACAATATATATCTTGAACTCCTACTCGATTCAAAAAATCAAGTGAATGAGAAATAATAATTAAAGCTCCTTTATAGGTTAAGAGTCCTTGAATAATTGCTTCCTGTGTTGAAATATCAAGATTATTTGTAGGCTCATCTAATAATAATATGTCTAATGGTTGCAAACTAATCATTGCAAAGGCGAGTCTTGCTACTTGTCCTCCAGATAAATTTTCTGCATATTGATTTACCTGATAATCATCCCAGAACAAAAACTCTCTTAATTTTTGACGAATTGTCATCATAGAGGCTTTGGGATTATAATCTCTCATATTTTCTAATATAGTCTTATGGGGAGAAACAATTGCATATGTTTGATCCATATATACAATATTGATCTTATCTTTAATTTCTAATATACCGGAAGATAATTGCCTTTTCATGAGCATATGAAAAAATTGACTTTTACCAGTTCCATTCCCTCCAATTAAAGCAATTCTGTCTCCACTTGAGACTTGGAATCGAATATCTTGGATAAGTAATTTTTCAGCAACTTTTACAATACCATCACGAATATTAAGAATGACTTCTTGAGTTTGTATTGTCTGATGAGGGACATAATATCTTACATCTCGCTTTATTTGTGGCTCCAATTCATGAAGAACTTCCTTGTTATCTTCTAGCCGAGAATCATACATTATCTTTTTTTGCCCCGCTCTCATTTGAGCCTTACTTTTGAGATATCCTCTATCCATTCGAGATACGCTTCTATCCTGCCTACTTTTAATTCCAACTTGTATATTTTGTTCTTGTCTTTTCTGCTCCAATGCTACTGATTTATCTAAACGTTTTTTATCTTTTAAAGCTACTTCATAACGACGTAATCTAGCTTCACTTTCTAAACGTTTTTGCTCTCGATAAAATGATACATTTCCTCCGAACTCTCTTATATGACCATCTTCTAATTCCCATACTCTATTTACTACCCTATCAGCAAAAGAGGTGTCATGAGAGGCAATTAATACGCTATATGGATACTCCTGAATAGCTTTTACTAACCATTCTTGAGCCTGTATATCTAAATGATTGGTAGGCTCATCTAATAATAATACTTTTGGTTTGATATAAAAGATAATACCTAAATGTAATTTTACAATTTCTCCCCCACTTAAGGTATTAAGTTCTTGACTAGCATCAATACTAAAATTAAATGTATATTCAATAAGATCAATAACTTCCCACCAGTCCTCTATAAATTGGGATATATATTCTGAAATAGGTATATTTGACTGAAATATTTCCAAATCTAATTGAGGTAAATACCATACAGAGTCTAATTCCTCAACGACACCCCGAGTTGGTTTAATGAGATTTGCAATAATCTTTAATAAAGTAGTCTTGCCTGTTCCATTATCTCCAACTAAAGCAATTTTATCTCCTTGGTGAATAGTTACTGAGATATCTTGCAAAACTTGTTTTAAGTGATGCCTAAATCCAATTGAATTGGTCGTAATATATAATTGTTTCGACATAATATAGCTTTAGAATGGCTTCATCATACCATATCACATAGAAGAATACTACCCTTGCGTAGTTTGAGGTATATTAATACCAAATGATTCTGCTGGAGCATGAGTTAACACATCCTTTGGAAGAGTAAATATAAATATACTACCTTGATCTCGCCCATCTGAATGAGCCTCAATATCACCCCCATGTTTCAGCATAATTTGCTTTGCTAAATATAGACCTAATCCCGATCCATTTGGATTAATAAGAGATGATTTCTTTCCCCTTTCAAATTTTTTCCAAATTTTCTTAGCATCTTCTTTAGTAATACCTACTCCATTATCTTGAACAGATATGATGAAAAATTCTTTTCCCTTGGTATCAAGAGTAATATTGATTTTTCCCCTCCCATAAAATACTGCATTATCAATGATATTATTAAGGGCTTCCTTTAGTTTACCCCTGTCTACCAATGCTTGCATTCCTAATCCTTTACTTTTAAATACTATTTTTGTTGCCTTGCTATTCAATAATTCATGTTTTTCCTCAATAATAGTTTCAATTAATTGTTTTAGATCAATAGTATCTTTGATATTAATACCAAAACGACCTGTATTGACATCACTAGCAGCTAATAGATTATTAATAATTTCATTTAAATTTTTTGCACTAATATATGTTTTTTGTAAATCACCTAATGATACTTGATTTAATTCATATTTTGGATTTTCTTTACCTGTAATCATGGCTAAATACCCCTGTATTACCGTTAATGGAGTTCTTAACTGATGAGAAGCATTTTTAAGAAAATCATTTTTGGAATCAAGGGCAATTTCTAATTCTTTCTTTTTATTATCCAAAACAACTTGTTTTTGAGCTCCCATATAAGCTTCTCTACTTAAAAATGTATATAAACAAGTAAACATAAATACTACTAACGTAGTTGATTGTATTCCTTCAAAAAAATTATTATTAATAATAAATTGTATAATTAATAATACCACAGTAATAACTAATATTGTCATCAGACCTGCAATTGGAAGCTGTATATCAAATAATCTATAATGAATAATAGCAAATAGTACCGTTACAGATAATATTACTGTTGCAATTGGACCGTAATAAATAAATTGAGTGTTATCAAATATAGATGGGAAAACAATATTAGTAATAAATGCTGATACCAAACTAAATATTGTTCCTACTAATATAATTTGTATATGTCTCTTTGCAATATTACTAGTAACTCTTGTGTAACGATGTGCTAATAAAGAGACATATATAATACTATAGATTAGAATATAGATGATAAATATATAATATGGGAGTGATTGATAAGCTATAGGATTAGTCGTATTTAGTTGTAATATTCCAAACTGTGGCATAAGTATTACTATTGCAACCAAAATATAAGGGTAGTATAAAAATTGATATTTATGAAATGTACGCTGAGTATTATGAAAGGATAGACCAAAAAAAACTAATGCCTGTACAATACTAATAATAGTAATATGAATAGCCATATTAGTAATATATATACCCCAGACATTTCCTAGAGGATAAAAATATATAGTTGCAAGTATTTGCCATAAAGCCCAAGTAAATATCCCAAAACAAAGATAGGCCAGATATTTAGAGGAAACATATTTACCTTGAGATAATTTATAAGCAAAAAAATAAATGAATATTCCTAAGACCAAATTAATCATCCCGCTCAATATCAATAATCCTATTGATAACAATTCACTTATATATTCCATATATTAATTTTTAATCCTTATTTTAGTATATCACAAATCAATAATATATAAGATATTATCGCATCATTTCTTTTTTAACCTTCTCTTTCATTACTTTAATAATAGTGTCCGTTGAATCAGTATCATTAACTTTATTATGCTTAATAGTATGGCATATTTGACACTCATGAATAATATCTACAGGATATCCTCCTTTAGATACTATATCTATTGGCTTCATTAAACCATGACAATTCTCTTTCCTATCTCCTGGGTAATTATCTACATGAAGAGAATATAAACATTTTGGACAATGATTAGTATACCCATTGCCATATACAGACAATCCACAGTTTTTACAAATAAAATCTTCTAGAGTTTTTGTAAAATGTTTCATATACTCAAATCGAGTACTATACTTTTCTAATTTGTAGTGAATCAAGTTCTACGGGAGTATTTCTTCCAAACATATTTACTAATACCTTCAATTTCCCTTTTGATTCATCAACTTCTGATACTTTTCCTTCAAAATCTTTAAATGGTCCATCAGTAATTTTGACCAAATCATCAATATCGATATTAAGAGTATATTTAGGCTCTTCTTTAGTTACTTTCTTTTCAATAAAATGCATTTCATCAGGAGATACAGGGATTGGGGTTGTCCCCGCTCCAATAAATCCAGTTACATTGGGAGTATTTCGCACCACATACCAAGAATTATCTGTTACAATCATTTCTACAAACACATATCCAGGGAAAATTCTCTCTTCTACTGTAACTCTTTTTCCATTCTTAATTTTAATTTTCTTCTCTTTAGGAACAACAACATCAAAGATATACTCCTCCATAGAAAGAGATTCTATTCTTTTTTTTAAATTTTGTGCCACATTATCTTCTAGTCCTGATACACTATGAATAACATACCAATTTTTTTCCGTACTAATAGGATGTTGCTTTGCCATATAGAAAGTCTAAATTAGAGAATAAATGTTTTGAGAATAAAGTTGAAGAATATATCTAATCCACCTAATACAATCATAGAGACAATAGAGATAATAGCAACAATACTAGTATATTGAAATGCTTTTTCTCGAGTTGGCCAAGTAACTTTTTTGATCTCAACTTGGGACTCTTTAATATATTGTATTGGTGCTATCATAATATTCTTCAATAGTAATTTTAATATTACCTTATATTTGCTGTCTTGTCAAAATTTATACAAAAAACATCTGTATAGATTCTCTTCCGACCTCACTAATATCCACCACTACAAAGTAATGCCCATCAACATTAATATCAAAATGATCTTGGCGAATATTCTGAATTAGCTGATAAGGATTATTATCTTTTTGTAATAATCCTATTACCCCCCAAGTTAAAGCAGTATGATAAAAGTATTCTTGATTTTCTGTAATAACAAATACAGGAATTTCCGCTCTAAATTGAGACATATATTCAGCAACACCTTTTCCTTCTTTATCAATAATAATAATTCCATCTACTTCACTAGCTCTGGCTAAATGCTGAGCACCATAAGCAAGTTCTCGATAAATATTTTTATAATCATCTCCTGCAATATATTCATCCAAAAAATTATCATATGATGATTCTTCTGTTGCAGTAATAATTCTTTGCATCATTAATACTGCTTCTAGAGGATATGCTCCTCCTGAAGTCTCCCCAGACAACATCACTGCATCGGTATGATCAATAACCGCATTAGCGACATCCGAAACTTCGGCTCGAGTTGGACGAGGGTTGCGAATCATAGAATCTAACATTTGAGTTGCAACAATTACACGCTTTCCTTTAAGTAGAGCAAGTTCAATAATATGTTTTTGAATAATGGGGACTCTTTCAGCTTGAACCTCAATACCTAAATCTCCTCTTGCCACCATAATACCATCAACTTCATCCATAATAGAGTCAATTTGATCTACTGCATCAGGTTTTTCAATTTTTGCAATAATAAGAGGATTATTAGTTTTATTGGGATCTGATTCAATTAATTTTCTTAATTCTTTAATATCTTGGGCTGAGCGAACAAAAGACATCGCAATAAAATCAACTCCTTGCTGCAAACCAAAGCTCAAATCAGCTTTATCTTTATCAGTGATAACAGGGAAATTAACGGAACTACCAGGGAAATTAACTCCTTTTCTTCCTTTAATCTGAGAATTTGTTTTTGCCTCAGCAATAGTATATTGTTGGTCAGGAAGCGATTCCAATACTAATAGTTCAATTAATCCATCTTCTATTAATACTGTTTCACCCGGTTTTAAAATAGAACTTAAATCATGATCAATTGGTAATACTTTAACTCCTTCTTCAAAATGATATATATTTGTATCATTCGTAATATATATAGTGTCTCCCACTACAATATCTAATGGATTACTAAGAGCCCCCACTCTTACTCTTGGTCCTTGTAAATCCTGCAAAATAGCTACCGGAAGAGATAAATCTTTACGTACTTTTTTAATAGTTTGAATCATTTGAGTATATTCCTCATAGCTCCCATGAGAAAAATTTAACCGAAATACATTCGCTCCTGCTTTAATAAATTCTGTTAAAGACTCCTCTGTGGCTACACGAGGGCTAAGAGTACTAACAATTTTTGTCCTTTTAAATATTTTATCCATAAAATTTATTATTATACTGTATCTATGTCCATTCCACGCAGGGCTTCTATACGCTTATTAATGGGAGGATGTGTGGAGAACAAATCCTTTACCCCCCCACCTTTTAATGGATTTGAAATAAATAAATGAGCTGTAGCTCTATTAGCAACCTCTAAAGGCTCAGTGTCATTACTTATTTTATCTAAGGCACTCGCAAGCCCCTCGGGGTATCGAGTAAGCAAAGCCCCACTCGCATCAGCTAAATATTCTCTTTTACGAGAAATTGCTAAATGCAATAATTGCACAAAAATAGGTGCTAAGATTGCGAGTACAATAGCTACTACACCTAATATAATCCCTAATTGTCCATTATCATTATTATCACTTCTTCCCCCAAAACCTCTCCAAAAACTAATACGTAAAAACCAATCAGCAAGTAAGGCTACTAATCCTACTAACACTACAGATATAGTTTGAATTAAAGTATCACGATTTCCAATATGAGATAATTCATGAGCAATAACCCCCTCTAATTCAGATTGCTCTAATCTTGATATAATACCAGTAGTGAGTGCAATAGCCGAGTGCTCTGGATTACGCCCTGTTGCAAAAGCATTCATAGCGGTATCATTGATAATGTACAATTTAGGTGTCGGTAATCCAGCAGTAATAGCTAAATTTTCCAAAAGGCGATATATACGTTTTCCTTCTGGGTTATTAGTATCTATAGGCTGTGCATTAGATATTGAAAGCACAATGCTATCAGAATACCAATAAGATATCACATTCATGAATAAGCTGCCAATCAAGGCCCATACAAAAATACTAGGACTATCCAAGGTATAACTAAACACCCAAGCTATCCCAACAACAACTGCAATAAATATTGTCATTAATACCCAGGTTTTTCGAATATTCTGATCTTTATGATCATATAAGGTCATATAAATTCTGTGTTATCATTTAGAATGAGACCTTTACCACTTCTTTTTCAGCTTCAGCAATTTCAAAATATTCTTTCTTCTCAAATCCAAAAGAAGATGCAATAAAACTATCAGGAAAACTTTCTACCTTAGTATTAAGAGATAATACAATACTATTATAAAATCTTCGGGCAGCCTGAATTTTATTTTCTGTATCACTAAGCTCTCTCTGTAATTCTAAAAAGTTTTGATTTGCCTTCAAATCTGGATAAGCTTCAGATACTGCAAAGAGACTTTTTAAAGTACCTGACAATACATTTTCAGCCTCTGCTTTTTGCTCTAAACCTGTAGCCTGTATAGCTTGTGTACGAGCTTTAGTAACCTCTTCGAATACTCCAGATTCATGAGAAGCATAACCCTTTACTGTTTCTACTAAATTAGGAATAAGATCATAGCGCCGCTTTAATTGCACATCAATATCTGCCCAAGCCTCAGCAACTTTCTGTCTTAAAGAAACAAAGGTATTATAAAGGGAAATAGCATAAAAAAGGATAATAATTACAATTGCGATAAGTATCAAAATTGGGATTGTCATATATATATTATTAACTATTATTTCTCTATTATTATATACCTTCCCTACAAATAATACAATACCCCCTATTTAACGCTTCAAAACCTCTAAATACACTTCTTTTGGAATATGAATACGCGCTGTATCACGCATACGTTTTTTTCCTTCTTTTTGTTTCTTAAGTAATTTATCCTTACGAGTTCTGTCTCCCCCATATAATTTTGCAATAACATCTTTACGAAAAGCTGATAATGTTTCGCGGGCAACAATAGTACCTCCAATTGAAGCTTGTAGCGCAACTGAGTATTGTTGTCGGGGAAGGGATTGTTTTAATCTATGAACAATACGCTTACCTTCATCATGAGCCTCATCTTTATAAACAATATGAGATAGAGCCTCTTGAGATTCTCCTGCTACCATAATATCTAATTTAACTACTTGAGCTTCTTGAGGCTCAAGAGGATAATAATTAACTGAGGCATATCCTGAAGTTATGCTTTTTAATACATCATAAAAGTCTACAATAACCTTAGCTAAGGGGATTTGATATTCTATAATCGCCCTATCTTCTCCAATATAGCGAGTATTAATAAATTGTCCACGCCTTTTTTGCAATAAATCCATTACAGCTCCAATATATTCTTTGGGAGTCATAATTTCAAGCCTCACAAAAGGCTCCAATATACGAGCTAATTTAGTATTATCTGGAAAATCTGAAGCAGAATAAATCGTATAAATATCCCCATTGGTTTGCTCCACAATATAAGCTACAGATGGAGTACTAATAATAAGCTCTAATTCATATTCTCGGCGAAGACGCTCGGTAATAATATCAAGATGAAGCATTCCCAAAAATCCACACCGAAATCCCTTCCCAAGAGCTTCTTTGGATTCAGGTTCGAATACAAGAGAAGAGTCCGATAATTGTAATTTATTCAGAGCATCCCGCAATATGGGATATTCTTCCGTACTTTCTACAAAAATACTAGCATAGACCACAGGCACCGGTTCCAAATATTCAGCCAAAGGTTGTAATTCTTGCCCTTCAGGGAATTTTACAATAGTATCCCCTACTCTTACATTTTCCACATTTTTAAGTCCCGTTGCAATATAACCAATACTTCCTGCAGATAATATATCTAATTTTGTCATTTGTGGGGTAAATACTCCAATTTCAAGAGCCTGCGCCTCTTGTTTTTTTGCTAACATTTTGATTGCATCAGCAGTATGTATTTCACCATCTACTACTCGAATATGAGCAATTACTCCTTTATAAGAGTCAAATGCTGAATCAAAAATTAAAGCTCTAAAATCATTGGGATTAGATGCATTAGTTTTTGGGGATGGGATTTCAGCAATAACTCTATCTAATAATTCAAGTACTCCCTGTCCTGTTTTACCTGATATTTCTAAAATTTCAGATTCCTGTACTCCCAATAATTCACATATTTCCTGTTTTACTTCAGCTACTCGAGCATGTGGCAAATCCACTTTATTTACAACAGGTATAATCACCAAATCTTGATCTATAGCTAAATATACATTGGCAATGGTTTGAGCTTGTATACCCTGAGTGGCGTCCACCAATAAAATCGCTCCCTCAACTGCCGCAAGACTGCGTGAAACCTCATAAGAGAAATCTACATGTCCTGGAGTATCAATCAAATTCAGAATATATTCTTGACCTTGATGGGTATATTTAACCCGAACTGGTTGCATTTTGATAGTAATACCACGCTCTCGCTCTAATTCCATAGAATCAAGTAGTTGAGCTTTCATATTACGCTTTTCAACGGTATGAGTTAATTCTAAAATACGATCAGACAAAGTTGATTTGCCATGATCGATATGGGCGATAATACTAAAATTACGGATATATTGCATATATCCTTTATTATAGCTAAAATTTGGATATTTTACAACTAAAGAAAAAACCGAACACCATCAAGGGGCTCGGTTATGAGTTTTTATCGAAAAGGAGCCATATTGCAAATATTATATCACCACCACAGACCAACCAAACTATAAGTTTAATCAGAAATGGTCCACTCAAGCAATATACTAATACTCCTATTATAAGAGCAACTGGGATATTACGAATATAAAATAAACTCATTGGGTCGCTCTTTAAAAAGGGGAACAACTTAGTCACTAATTTAGATATAAAAGTCATAACAATGTACAGAAAGTATACTTGTTATATTATACAATAGTCTTTTTGTCAAATATTTTACTCTTTTTTCCTCAATAATACTTTTGTGAGTCCCAGTTTCCAGGTGATAAAAGCATAAATTGCAAGAGCTGGTATGGAGGATCCGAGTACCTGTAAAATCAAAGCTAAGGTAGTATCTGTTCCCCATATATTTCCAATTAAATGCTTTAATCCATATGCAATAGCTACCATTCCAAGTGACCAAATACCAATTTGTATACCGTATCGCATAGTGCGTATAATACTCCCATGATTAATAGTTTTAAATATAATAGCTCCATATATCAGACAGGTTGCAATAATAGTAATAGAAAAGGCTGCAGCCACTCCTTGCACACCCCAATAATGACTCAAAATCAAAGCTAAAAATATATTCAATATCATACTAATAATACCTACTATGGTTGGAGTTTTGGTGTCATGGCGAGCAAATAATGCTCTACTAAATAATGGGATAAGCCCTTGAAATGGTATAGATAAAGCCAATATAGTGAATGTATCATAAGTAATACGCGTGGCCTCCCAAGGAAAATCTCCACCTCCATATACAATACGTACTAATTGAGCTCTAAAATTGAGCATAAGCATCATCACAGGAATTAATATTAATAAATTTTTTGCAATACCACCTATAACATAATCTCTAAAAGCTTTTTCATCCTTTTTTGCATAGGCCTCAGTTAAAAATGGAAATATAGCTGTTGCAAAAGATAAGGCAATAATCCCTAAAGGTAAAGTATTAAGATTAAAAGCCAAAGTAAAGTAAGTAACCGCATTCTCTCTTGTAGAGGCTATAATGGTACCGATAAATAAGCTAATCATAGCCGTATCAATCACCAAAAGTCTTGGCCAATATAATTTCCATAATCTCTTTAAGTTTTTGATATGAATATTAGTACTTATTTGCAATCGAATATTGAGCTTCAAGATACTTGGAATTTGTATTAAAAGATGCAATATTGCTCCCAAAATAACTCCATATCCAAGTCCCGCTATTCCCCAAATAGGATACAAATATACAATACCAATAATAATTCCGATATTATATAATAATGGTCCAAAAGCTACGATAATAAATTTTTTATAAGCATTTAATACACTAGATAAAATACTTGATATACTAAATATTAAGGGGGATATTGCCATAATACGGGTTAAATTTACTGTATTTATAAATTTCTCATTATCATATGAGATGGCTACAATTTTCACTAAATAGGGAGCGAAGACTATCATTGAGAAAGACAATAACCCCATTAGAAGTCCAATTATTAATAATACATCATTTATTAATGCCTGTGCCTCTTCTGATTTGTCTTTGCGATTAATTAATTTACTAAATAGAGGGATAAAAGCACTAGATAATGTACCTAAAATTAAAATATTATATAAAAAATCTGGAATACGGAAAGCCGAAAAATACGAATCTAGCTCTGATAGTGGAATAGTACTGGTTAATAATCTATCCCTGACTAAACCTAAAATACGAGATAAAATACTCAATATAACCAATGACCCAGTAGCATATACAAGGGTTGAGGCCGGAAATAATAACTTTAATTTTTTTACCATAATAAAAGTATTATACACCATTCTTATCTAAAATAAAACAGATCCCCCTAATAAGAGAAATCTGTTTTATTATACACGAGTCAATCTATTCAATAATTATTCAAGTACATGTCTTTTAGTAACAATCTGACGCACCTTATCTCAAAAGATAAGGATTTGTTGGTGTAAAAGTATCAAGATTTACATCTTGACCGACCATTCCTTGTTGAATTACTTCAACAGGCATATCCTTAGAAAGGAGGTGATCCATCCACAGCTTCCGCTACGGATGCCTTGTTACGACTTAGTCCTTGTTATCGATCCTACCGTGGTATGCCCTAAATGGACATGCTTCGGGTATTACCGACTCCCCTGACTTGACGGGCGGTGAGTACAAAGCTCGAGAACGTATTCACCGCAGCGAGGCTGATCTGCGATTACTAGCGATTCCAGCTTCAAAAGGGCGAGTTTCAGCCCTTTATCCGAACTGAGGAAAGGTTTAGGAGATTAGCTTCACTTTACAGTGTCGCAACTCATTGTCCTTCCCATTGTAGCACGTGTGTAGCCCAAGGCGTCGAGGAACACGCTGATTTGACGTCGTCCTCTCCTTCCTCCTGGTTAACCCAGGCAGTCGACACAGACACTTGTAACTGAGTCTGAGGGTTGCGCTCGTTTCCCGACTTAACGGAACACTTCACAGCACGAGCTGACGACAACCGTGCATCACCTGTCTAACGATCTTTAAAGACAGTCTCTGTTTCTAGAGACCCACAGTTAGATTTCTAGCCTTGGTAAGGTTCCCCGCTTAATATCGAATTAAACCACATGCTCCACCGCTTGTGCGAGCTCCCGTCTATTCCTTTGAGTTTTAACCTTGCGATCGTACTTCCCAGGCGGAACACTTAACGCGTTAGCTTCGACACTCCGAGGGTCGATACTCGAAATGTCTAGTGTTCATCGTTTAGGGTGTAGACTACGCGGGTATCTAATCCGCTTCGATACCTACACTTTCGTCTCTGAGTGTCAGCAATGTCCCAGTAAGCTGCCTTCGCCTTTGGTGTTCCCCATGATATCAACGCATTTCACTGCTACACCATGAGTTCCGCTTACCTCTAACATGCTCTAGAATAATGGTTTCAATACCAGACCTCGGGTTGAGCCCGAGAATTTAAGTAAAGACCTTTTATTCAACCTGCAGACGCTTTACGCCCAATAAATCCGGATAACGCTTGAGGCCTTCGTATTACCGCTGCTGCTGGCACGAAGTTAGCAGCCTCTATTAGAATGGTACTCTCTCTTAAATTGCTCCCATTCGACAGAAGTTTACACCCCACAGGGCTTCATCCTTCACGCGGCGTCGCTCCGTCACGCAAATATGCGCATTGCGGAAGATTCTCGGCTGCTGCCTCCCGTAGGAGTATGGACCGTGTCTCAGTTCCATCGTCGGGGGTCACCCTCTCAGGTCCCCTACGCGTCATAGCCTTGGTGAGCCATTACCTCACCAACAAGCTGATACGTCCAAGGCCTTTCCCAAAGCACCGAAGCTTTACAATATACTCTTACGAATATACTGACCATCTTGTATTAGCTTGCGTTTCCGCAGGTTATCCAAGACTTTGGGGTAAGTTACCAAGGTTATACTGACTCGTTCGCCACTACCCCTCCTTAGTTTCTTACGAAACTAGGGAGGGACCGTTCGACTTGCATGCCTTATCCACGCCGCCAGCGTTCATCCTGAGCTAGGATCAAACTCTCATTGAAAACGTCAGATTGTTCCTAAAAAACATCTACTTTTTTCTTGTTTACTATAAAGGAATAGTTATTGAACCTTACAATTTTTGGTTGTAAGTTGATTGAATTGTGAATGTTCTGTCTTTTTAATCAGACGTATGTCTATAATACTAGATTTCAAGACTCTTGTCAAGATATTAGTGCGTTAAAAATATATTTAATAAAAACCCCTTCTATTTTAGATTAATTTATTCTCTTTTGTAACCTAATAATCAGTATGATATACTATATTTGATTATATATATTACCTTATTATGTTTAAAAAAATCTTATATTTCCCTCATAGTATTTTATTATTATTTTTCTCTATTACCGGATTTGGAGCTGCCTTTATTATTAGTTTTGAAAAATATCTCATCCTCAAAAACCCACTTTATACACCAGGATGTAGTATTAATGCTTGGATTGATTGTGGCAAAGTAATGGGTAGTCAATATGCTACCATGTTTGGATTTCCCAATTCCTGGATTGGTATGATTGGTTGGCCTATGGCTTGGCTTACGGTATTATATTTATTGACTCATACACAATTATCCAAGCCTTTTATGCTGATTGCAATGTCATTAACATTTCCTGCTGTTATTATATCCTATATTTGGACTTATCTTGCCTTTTTTGAAATTGGAGCTATTTGCCCATGGTGTATTGTATCTTGTATCTCTGCAACTTTTGCTTCTCTTATTTTGGTTGATCTTAATCGCAGGCAAGGATTTATCCAATTCCCTATCAAATCATTTAATGCTTGGGCTATCACTCTTGCCGCTTGGTTTGGATTATGGGCAATACTATTATATATTGCAATAAAATAACTATTTGGTTGATTTAGCGAGTCGTCTTAATAAGGCATCTATACTTGGTTCTTGTCCTCGAAATCTTTTATACAAAATCATTGGGTGTTCTGAGCCTCCTTTGGACAATATATGTTCACGGAATTGAGCTCCAATTTCAGAGTCAAGAATTTTACCTCCAGACAAGAAATATTCAAAAGTATCAGCATCTAATAATTCGGAATATTTATAACTATAATATCCTGCTGAATATCCTCCATCAAAAATATGACTAAAGGCTGGGCTAATCAAAACTCCTTCCTCAGTTGGGAATAAGGCTGTCGCTTGATTAATTTCCTCCTCTAGAGTATTCACATCTATTGGACTCAATTCTCTCGTATTATAATGCCAAGCTAAATCTAATTTAGCAAATCGTATTTGTCGTATTGTAGCTGCTGCTTCATGAAATGAGGCAATATCTTGAATTTTTTTAATATCAGATTCTGAAATTGACTCTCCTGTTTTCCAATGCCTACCAATTTTTGCGAGAATTTCAGGTTCATACACCCAGTTCTCCATTAATTGAGATGGTAATTCTACAAAATCTCTATAGACACGAGTTCCAGTAAGAGAAGGATACATTCCTTTTCCTAATAATCCATGCAGGCCATGGCCAAATTCATGGAATAAAGTCAAAACTTCTTGTAAAGTTAATAAAGCTGGAGCCTTTCCTTGCGGACGAGAAAAGTTGAGAACAAGAGATATATGAGGAGTATATACTTCCCCCCCCTGATATGATGCAGCTCTAAATTCAGTCATCCAAGCTCCTGATTGTTTACCTGGGCGAGGATAAAAATCAAGATACAGAATACCAATATGAGATCCATCAGCTTCTTGCACCTCATAGACTTCTACCTCAGTATGATATACCGGTATATCCTCTCTTTTAATAAAGACTATTCCATATAAACTATTGGCTATATCAAATACTCCCTGTAATACTTGATGTAAAGGAAAATATTCTCGGATACTATTCTCATCAAATTGATAGCGAGCTTGTTTTATTTTTTCTGAATAATAGCTATAATCATAGTATCGGAGCTCATCAATATCGGATTTTGCAAATGTACTGATATCTGTAATTTCATCTCGGGCTATATCAATAGCCTTTGTGAGTAAGGTATCTAATAATTCTTTGACTTCAGCTGGTTTTTGTAATACACGTTTTTCTAATATATAGTCTGCATGAGTTTCAAATCCAAGTAATTGTGCTCTTTGTTGTCTTAATAATGCTATACGCGTTACTATTTTTCTATTATCCCACTCATTTCCTTTAGCACCTATGGTATTATAGGCTCGGAATAATTCTTTTCTTAATTCCCTATTATCAGCATATTGCATAAAAGGAATATACGAAGGATAAGATAAATCAAATATCCATTCATTGGGATTGTCTTTATTCTCGGCGCTTGCAATAATAGATTCTGGAAGTCCCGCTAAATCAGCTTTATCAGTAATGATAAGTTTATAATCATTATTCTCAGCTAAAACATTTTGCTGAAACTCTAAAGTGATTTTAGATAATTCTACTCCAATTTCTCGTAATTTTTCCTTTTCTTCCTGATTTAATAAAGCTCCATTGCGTGCAAAAGAGGAATATGTATCTTCCAGTAAAGTATTCTGCTCTATAGTTAAATCTAAATTACCTTTATTGTCATATACCTGCTTTATTTGAAGAAAAAGCTTTTCATTCAGAGAAATATCATTCTGGAAATTGGTAATTATCTCACTTAGCTCTGTAAATATTTCTTGTAACTCAGTATTTGTTTCAGCATAATTAATATTATCAACAATACCATAGATATAATATACTTCATATACAGCAAATTCTAAAGCCTCAATGATATTGTTAAAATCTGGTTCGGATACTTCTTCAATAGCTTGAATTCTCTCTCGAGCAATATCAATATGATATTGTATGGCCTCTATATAATGTTGGGGCTGTATATCAGGAAAGGGAATAAAACCCTCTGGAGTATTAAATTCAAGTTTTATGAGTAAATTCTCAGCCATTTTACCTATAATCTATTTGCTACAATTTCCCAATTTATTGATTTTATATAAGTATCAATATAATCTCCCTTGGTAGCAGGTCTATAATCTATAAAGAATGCATGCTCCCATAAATCAATAACCAATATAATAGGTAGTCCTGCCAAATGCCCCAATTCATGGTCAGATACCCATGTTGATAACAGACTATCAGATTCAATATCATAATATGTCACTACCCAACCAATACCACGAGTTGAACCTATGCGCTTTAAGTCAGCCTGATAGACATCTAATGAGCCATATTGTTTGCTAATTAATTGCCCAAATTTTGAATTTTCATCTAATGCTTTTGATCCTTCTGATAATTGTGAGAAATAAAATTCATGAAGTCTCATTCCATCAAATTCGAATCCTAATCTTCGCTGTAATTCTGCCAAAGTAAAGGCATCCCACTCTGACTGCCAAGTTTGAATTTTTTCTAATAATGCATTGGTATTTTTTACATATCCTGCATAAAGTCCAAGATGTACTGAAATTTGCTCTTCAGATAATCCAGTATTATTTGGGATATTAAATGATTTTTCTATATATGCCATATATGTTAATTAAGTATAATTCTGTCCTTAGTATACTATAATTCCTCTAAAATATCTAATAACTTTATCAGTACCTGCCTTGTAGCTCGAATATCACCTAAGGCTGTATGAGCCTCATAATCAGTAATACCTAATATATCCGTAAGGCCTCCTGGGCTAGATAAAGAAGTAGATTTGAACATAGGCTCCTTGCCTTTTCGTATCAATTGTAAATTAATCGTATTGGCTAAAACCTTGGTATCAATAGCACTATGTCCAATTAATTCTCTCCAAAAAAGGTTATTCTTCCCGACACTATCAAAAATATAATTAAGATAAGCAAAATCCATTGGAATAAAATGGGCAAATAATATGGGCTTATTCTCAAAATATTTACGTACAAATCGAGTCATTTTCTTGACTAATTCTTCATAATCAATACCCTCTGCATTTACCTTATCCAAATCAATATGATTGATATTCATCGATTCTTGAGTAATTTCAAACCCTTCAGGAGGTATTACAAGGGTTTCGAAATGAGCTATTTCCTCTAAATTTTTATCTAATACTAATAAAGCTATTTCTATAAGCCCATTTTTATGGGGATGTTGCCCCGTAAATTCTGTATCAATACCTAGATATATTCCTTTCTTCATATTTGATTGAAATAATTAATTATCCTTATTATATCATATATAAAACAAAAATCCCCTTCTTGGGGGAGTTTTGTTTATTACAGAAATGGAGTGTTATTTAACAACAACAGTTGCTCCAGCTTCTTGTAATTTAGCCTTAAGTTCATCAGCATCTGCTTTTGACACTCCTTCTTTAACAGCTTTAGGAGCTGCATCTACGATATCCTTAGCTTCTTTAAGTCCAAGTCCAGTAGCTTCTTTTACTACTTTGATTACTTGAATTTTTGAGCTTCCAGCATCTTCGATGATAACATCAAAAGCTGACTTTTCTTCAGCTACTGGAGCATCTCCTGCAGCTGGAGCGGCAACACCTACTGCAACTGGAGCTGCAGCTGATACACCAAGAACTTCTTCAAGAACTTTTACTAGTTCTGATAATTCGATAACACTAAGATTCTTGATTTCATCAACAATCTTTTCAAATTTTGCGGGTACTGTGAATTCTTCTGCCATATGATTATTCTTAACTTAATTATTTCGCATCTCGATAAGCTGAGATTACGGTAACAAGACCTCTCGATACTCCTGATGTTACTTGCAGGAATTGAGTCATTGGAGCTGCAAGAGTTCCAACAACTTGAGCTTGCAAGACCTCCTTGGTAGGAAGTTTAGCAAGAGTAGTAACTTGTTCAGCTACAAGATATTGACCATCTAATAATCCTCCCAAAAGGGTAAAGGTATCTTTAGGAGCTTTTTTAGCAAAATCATTTACTACTTTTGCTCCAAATACTGGATCCCCAGCAAATACAACTCCGAGATTTCCTGGAAGTTGTTCCGCTAATGAAACCTCGAATCCAAGATTTTGTAAAGCTTTATTGAATAAGGTTTTCTTTACCACTTTATAACGAGCATTCTCTACTCTCAATTGAGTTCGAAGTGTCTGCAAAGCAGATACTCCTGAACCTTGAAAATCAGTAAATACCATTCCCTGTGAGTCAGAAATTGTAGATTGCAATTCTTGCAACATTTCTTTTTTGCGTGACTTTGTTAATGCCATAACGGTATTTTCTCTATTAATCTAACAAAAAAGCTCGACCTTTCTGCCGAGACAAGACAAATACAGCGATGTATCACTGCTTTACCTACATAAGTCTTCTGTGTAAACACTGCTTATGGTCTCAGGCTTATAGCTTTGTTATATAGTATACACCCAAAACATCCACTAGTCAAGAGTATATACTTGAGGATTAAGCTTTACTTTACAGGAATTTTCTTAATCTTAACTTTTTCTGATTTTGGAAGAGTAACAGTCAAAACTCCATCTTTAAGTTCAGCTAATGATTTTTCAGCATCAACATCAATAGGTAGAATTACTGAACGAGAAAATGGTCCCCAATAACATTCTTGATAAAAATAATTTTCTTGCCGAACTTTAACTGGATTTTTTCTCTCTCCAGAAACTGTTACCATATCATTCGTAATAGATACATCTAAATCTTTAGCGGTAACACCAGCGATAGTAGACACAATTACAATATCATTATCTGTTTGATATACGTCAATAGTAAGAGCTCCTTCTACTAACTCATCATCTGTCTGAAAACTTGTTTGATTTACAATAGTTGTTTCTGAACTATCTTCATATAAAGAGTTAGGTGAGTCTACTACACCAACAAATCTACTCCTTAAATCTTCTTGAATATCATCTCCAATTGCTGACTCTGACTCTTCAAAATCTACTGCTCCTGTTAATTTCCGTAAAATGCTAGACATACTTTTTTTAATGAATTACTACTAGATGTATTGCATTACTAATATAATATCAAATCTTTAAAAAAAAAGCAAGTGCTATTCTCACATACTTTCATTTTGATATAATTTTAAGATGTTTGACTGTCAAAATCATTCCAAAAAATACCGGCAAACAGATGAGCAAGTACATTGCTCCTATAATTCCATTCCCAGATATACGGGACATTTCTAAAGCAAAATTCCATAATCCATGAAAAGCAATTCCTGCCCCAATGAGGGATAAACCCTTTATTATATTTTTCTTTTTTACCCAAAATACTATTCCATAGGTTACAAGGAAGCTGGATATAATATGTACTAATACTGCGGTAAGACCACGTAATATTAATAAATTCTGCATTTCATTAAAATCATTAGCTGCAAACTTGAGGGAAAATGCTAAGTTTTCAATACCAGCAAAACCAAGAGCTATTGTTGCAGCATAAATAAAGGTGTCAATTGGCTCATTCCAGCGACTCGTATTAATTGCAAACCAATAAATAAATAATCCTTTCATAATCTCTTCTATAAAAGCTCCATATACAAAACTACTGACTGTAGGTGATAATGAAATAAATATTATATCCAATATATCTTTCCCCCATACAGCAAATAATATTACAGGCACCGCTACAACATTTCCTAATATAAAAGCTTTTGCAATATCTATTGCTTTTTCGGGATGTATATCTTGTGATAATACAAAATAAAGCCAAGCAAAACTAGGTAAATAAGAAGCGATTATAATAAAAATAATTGGTATATCTAGCATATTATCTTTTTTTCATTTGTTGATGCAAATATACTACTTCTTCTTCAATAGATACTCCAAATATGTCATATATTCTCATCTTTACCATATCAATAAGCTTAATTACATCCCTATAAGTCCCAGTTCCCGTATTAATCATATAATTTCCATGTTTTTCACTAATTTGAATTCCCCCTTGAGTGAATCCTTTGAGGCCAGCTTCTTGAATCAAATATCCACTAGGTATAATACCTTTTGTTACAAATGTCTTTAAATCTGGATATTGATTATATAAATCCTCATTTATTAGTCCTTCATAATTTTTAAATATACATCCTGAGCAGGCAACCCCAATAGGTTGATTTTGGCTCTTTTTGATAATATTATCTCGTATTTGTATTTTACTTACAGCTACATCTCCAGTTTCTAATTCAAATAATCCCCCCAGAATAATATCTGTGTTATTTTCATCTTTAAAACTACTATAACGATAATCAAAATCTATATCACTTTTATCAATATCTTCAATTCTTCCTCCCCTATATACTCGTATTTGTTTTAATGTATCTTTAGTCTCGCCGCCAAAAGCCCCAGCATTTCCTCGTATAGCCCCACCTACACTAGATGGGACAGATGGAGCCCATTCTAATCCCACCAAATTAGCTTTATGGCCGGAATTTGCTAACATAGCTAAACTCACCCCTGCTTCTGCAAATATTTGTTTATCTTTAATTTCTATTGATTTGGTATTCATTTTAAGAATTACCCCCTCTATATCCTCATCCTGAATGAGAAGATTACAACCACTCCCAATTAATCCAATCGACAAATCTTTATCCTGAGCAAATCGTAAAGCCTCTATAATATCTTGCTGATTCTCTGCATATACAAGATATTGAGCTTTGCCCCCAATTTTGAAAGTTGATATATCTTTTAATGCAATATTTTCTTGTATATTCATATTACTATCTTATCTGTATTCCAATAAATTCATCTATTCTTAGTATACCATTTGTTGTATTATACCCGCTATCTGTTTTTTGCAAATTAAAAGAGGAGTTATTCCAATCTGATTTCCATTTAGGAGGCAATTCTAAATTATATTGATATCTTACCCCAAGACTTCCTGACTGTTTTTGTAATATAAGAGAATATAAATCTCCCTTTTTTACCGTAAAGGGTAGAGCATATTCAACTATAACTTGACTTTTTTCTTTGGGGCTAGTAACAAGCCACCCTCCAATAACTAATTTACCACTTTCTTCAAAAGTATCAATATTCCAGTCTTTATTATGTTGTAATGTATTATTTACAGCCACTAAATCAGCATCCTGCTCAAAGGAAGCCACTCCATCCGGCGAAGCTTTTTGCCCCCGATCAATAAATCCTTCAGTATGAAGTATTCGAGCTCCTTTTGGAATATAGGTACGAATATAATCAATATTGTCTTTATTCCACCATTCATACTCAGTATCTCCCCCTTTATGATTACGATTTATGGTTACTTTATTAATAATAGTCCCATTATTCTCTATTTTTGTATTAATTTGCATAGCATCCTCTATCACGCCATCAGTTTTATATCCCCCAATATTAGTATGTACTACTGATAAATAATCTTTATTCGTAGCATACAGTTTACCTCCCAAATTATTATCTATTACAATATTTTGTAAATTAGAATCAAGAAAATACAATAAAATATGTTTTTCCTGAAAAGAGTTATTCAAAGCTTCGATAATTTTTTGATATTGATTACTATTAGCTGATAATAATTTATTAATAAGAATTGGAGCTAAATCCGCAATAAATTGTTTTGGTTTATTAGTTACCTTATCATAAGCTACTCCTGTCTGATATTGAGTGATTTTAACAAAATTATCAGCTGAAACTGTTACGCCATAATCATCTAATGTAATGGGTCCTGTAATAGTTAATAATCTTTCTATTACGGTAGGAGTTAGCGAAATAACACCATCAGGAGTTACCCCTCCCGTTTTTTCATAAAAAGAAATAATTTTTTGAGCACTGGTTGGAAAATCTGCAAACCAATTAGAATCTCTCAAATACCATCGTGTTGTCAACTCTTGCAATGGTACTGGAGCTAAAATTTGTTTTAATAATTGACCATCAGGATTATATATTTCTTGAATATCAAGGCTTTTTACCACCCCTTTATCTAAATTCATTAAGCCAAAACTTCCAATAAATCCTCCTGTAGCTCGAAGTTCTTGATTATTTTGAAAAATAAATACATAGCGCTTCAATCTATCACTTCCGATAAAATTTAAAAATATATTGACATATTGATCTGAATCTTGTAATACTTGTTTTAATTTTGGAATATCCGTATGTAATTGGCGTAAAATATCCCCTTTATGGCCGGGTATAATATTAAGGGGAAGATCATTTAAGCTCTTATCTAATTTATCCAAGGCTGGGACCAGCTTTTTATTAATTTCCTGTATATGTTTTACCCCATCCACAAGAGTAACTGATTTTTTTGTATCAAAAGGATTAATATCTTGATTAATAAAAGGTTGTATCGCCTCAGATAATTCTGCTGATAAGGCAATAACTTGTGAGGTATTCTCGGTTAAGTCACTACTATCCTGAATTACTGATAAACCTGGTATTATTGACAATATACCTGACAGATTTCCCTGTATTGCTGAGATATCGTCAGCACTTTTATTTAATCCATTTGAAATTTCTGTCAATGAAGCAGCAAGCCCCTGAATACTATCTGCATTTGTTTTTGTTAATAGCTTTTCACCTGCAGCTGCTTGCAAAGTAAGATTATCTTTTACTCGTATTCCACTATTTATCATTCGAAGGGATGGTATACTTATTACGGTAATTAGACACAAAGATAAGAATATACTTAATGATGCACGGGATGTATAGATAATTTTACTATTAATAATATTGAAGGATATTGGGTTTTGTGTTTTTATTGCTTTATATTTTTTTGCAGATTGGGGAATAAAACTAATATGAAGCTCTGATTCATCCGGAATAGTGTAGGATATCTGCTCTTGTATAATTATTTCTTCTCCTTCTAAGGGTAATTCAAAGTCATCCAGCGGACTGAATTCTATATGAGTATTTGTTTCTATATATTGTGCTATATTCTCGCCTATCGATTTCGTTTGAGGCTGTCTCAAATCGATAATCAATGAGGATTTTTTATCCATAATTCTGTATTTATATCTTAATTGTATTATACAGGTTTTTTGTACTTTCTGCCATATCGGCCCAAGAATATTGAGCTAAAATTTCTTGATGATATTGCTTTTGTAATTCTCTTTTTTCTAAACTCATAATAAAATGATATAAAACTTGTTCCATATTGTCCTGCGATTTGGGGTCAAAATATTCTATATGTTCTCCAAAAATTTCTGGTAAACAGGTAGCATTTGATATTACAATAGGAGCCCCAAGAGCAATTGCCTCAAGAGGCGGTAATCCAAATCCCTCATATAAAGACGGAAATACATAAAATAAACATTTCTCATATAGTGAAATCAACTGCTCATCTGCTACATATCCTGGAAATATAACTGAATGAGATAATCCCAATGTATTAACTTTCGTAATAATTTGTTCAAAAAAATGATCCCTCTTACCTACTAATACTAATTGTAATTGTGAATCTATATCTAATTTTTGTTTAAGATGATAGAACACATCAATGAGCCGATCAATATTTTTATGAGGATATACATTACCCACATATAGTAAATATTTTCCCTCAATAATCCCATACTTATCGAATGAAAATGATTGCACATTAAGAGGATTAAATCGCTCTAAATCAACCCCTTCATATATCATTGCCATTTGATTAGCTGGGATATGAAAATGTTTCACAATAGATTGCCTGGTATATTCTGATATAGTGACAATTTTTTTTGCAGTATATACTGCATTCATAATAACTATTCTATAGACTAGATTTTTAAATGTATACATAATCCCATTCAATTTTGAAGCTTTACGCGTAGGATATTCTAATAAAATCAAATCATGTATAGTCACAATATAAGGTTTTCTATATAAGATAGGGACATTAAAATGTAAAAAATGCATTAAATCTAATTGATACTTACGTAATAATTGAGGAAATAATAATTGTTCCTGCCAAGAATACCAGGGAATATCAGCTAAAATTTTATGAAAATTAGGATTTTTAGGTTGATATTCTTCAATATTATGAGATCCTAAAAAGATATAATATTGATTATGATGATCAATATTCTCTAACTCTTCAATAAGTTTCTGAGTGTATCGCCCCAAACCTTTACCACTATTCCCAAAAAATCGTGCATCTATTCCTATTTTCATCTCATTATACATTATTCTCTAATAAATCTTGAATGAATTGCTCTACTCCTTCCTGATTTTGTGCATAAATACTAATATCAGGAAAATCTAAACTAATAATTTTATGATAAATAATTTGCGTAAGTTGACTTATATAGTCTATATCAGATTGCTTAATTGGGATAGATAAAGATATAAACTCGCCCTCTATAGTTGGTTCCAGAAAATCAATTCTTCCCTGTAAGGGCTTATCCTGATATTTGCCAGCTACTTTCAAAAGAAAAGCATAAAACCATAATTGTCTTTTATACTTATCTAATAAAGCCTTTTTAGGTTTATTATCCAAAGATAATATAGGAGATCCTGTTTTAAAATCTACAATTACATAATAATCTTCATATTCTTCAATTCTATCTATTGAACCCGTCAGAGGTGTTCCTTCCCATTCTAAATATAATTCTCTTACATTATATTCTGATTCATGTGGTACAAAAAAGCTTTCTTTTTTAGCTTGTATTAATACGGGTAATTGGTCTTGTATTCTCTGTGATAATTTTTCTGTATCATCTCTATTTAATCTTTCTTGAGATAAATATTTGATAGCAATTTGTATTAATTCGATATTATCAGGAAAATCTTGACCTGATTGAATTTGTAGGGAAATATAATGAAAAATGCGATGTAGAATATTTCCATATGCAGTTGCTATTGTAGCTATGGATGGAAAATGTAATAATGCAGATTCTAAAACTGTTAAGGGCCCTTTATATATCGTATCCACAAAATTATTAAGATGAGAGGCACTAAAGCAATATTGCTGTATAACCCCTTCCAAAAAAGATACTTCTTGAGAATGGAATATATTGGGCTGTATTGCTCTTAACTGTGAATTTGCAATATCAAGAGACTGTACTTGTGGGGCTTTTCCTTTTTCTAAAAATGATAAGTAAGGAAGTGATATATGCTCTTTTCCATCATCATTATATTTATGACTTGTAATAAATAAATTATTCTTTGAGCGTGTTAATGCTACAAATAAAATTCTCAGAAAATCATCATCTGAGTCTTGTTTTGGGACAATAGGTAAATTCAGAGGAAAAGGATATGCTGAAGACTTCCCTTTTGATGCCCAGCCTTTACTATGAGCTCCTATTATAAATACTGTTTCAAATTCCAATCCTTTGGATTTATGAGCTGTCATTAATTTAATGGATTGTTTTCCTGTATTAATAGTATCTTTTACTCGCATTCCTCCTTGATTTTGATAAGCTTTAATTGTATCCAAGCCATCTTTTAAGGTCAATCTTTGCCCTTGTTTATACGAAATAATATGTTCAATAAATGATTTAATTTTAGCTAAATTCTCAATATATTCATTTTCTCTTTTTTCAAATACAGTTTTACCTAAATAAAATTGAGAAAATTGAGAATTATTACGATTTGTATCCTTAATTGAACCTATTAAATATAAAATAATATATTCTATTGTTTCATATTCTGATATAACAGCTAAATGTAAACATAATTCCCCTATTGCCCGTAAATCTTTATTGGCAGAAATATATAGCCTTTCTATATATGACTTGGTATAATCTCTTTCTTGAAAAAATTTCCATACTGTCAAGGTGTCAATTCCCCAAAATGAATATGATAAAATTTCTGGCAACAAATCATTACGTGGAGACTGACTTGGAGTAAGAGAATAAATAAACCGTAATAATGTAATCAGCTGATGAATTATAGTCTCATTCAAAAGATTATATTGCTTTTCATATTCCAAAGGAATATCTAATTCAGCTAAAAATGGTACTATTTCCTCTAAAAATGCATGTTGACGAGCAATAATAGCAATTTCTGATAAATCCACTTGAGATTGACGTAATTCTTCTATTTTATTTGCAATATAGGTATATTCTTCTGCCTGTGAAGTAAATTCATAATAAGCTAAATCTCCTTCTTGCCTCAATTTAGCTGATTCGAGTCTTTTTTCTAATACTTCTATACGAGTTTCTAATCTATTTTTTCCTTGAATAATAACTTGCCTTGCAATATCCAAAATTTCTTTTCGAGAGCGATAATTTTGTGTAAGTACCATTAATTGAGTAGTCGGGAATTTATGTTGAAAGAAAAACATATGAGATATATCAGCTCCCTGAAACCCATAAATTCCCTGATCATCATCTCCTACTACTAATATATTAGGTTCGGGATTATCCCCTATCAAAGACAGTATTAATTGCATTTGGACTTCATTAGTATCTTGAAATTCATCAACTAATATAAATTGATATTGTTCCTGTAGTTTTGCTCTTAAAGACTCATTTTCTTTGAGTAATGTTAAAGCATTTAATAACATATCAGAGAAATCAAATAACTGATTTTGTTGTAAATATTCCTGATATTGTTGATATATTCCCCCAAGAGCTCTCTGTTTTTCATATCTCTCATAATCTATGAGAGTTTTTTTACCATCTTTTGCCTTAATCAAATGCTTAGATTTCCATTGTGAAATGGGTGTAAATGTTTCTTTCTCAAGAGACTCTGTCTCTTCTAGGGCCAATAATAATGATTTTTTTAAGCTTTGTGAATATGATTCAAAATATCTATCAGTTTGAAATTCGGGAATAGATTCAACCAATATTCGGAATTGCTGTAATTTTTCTTGTCTATCTTTTTTTCCAATTATGGGAATATCATTAATTTGCTGTATAATAGGAATTAATAATTCATATTGAGCCTTATTTTCCTGTAATATTACTTGATATTCTGATGGAGTTAGCCCCGCCTGCTTAATATAATTAATAGCTGAGGCAATATTTTTAATCAAACTGCTTCTATCTTCTCCCCGTGGAATAAGAATATGATTATAGGGTAATGTTTGTATAATAGAATTAATAATTTCTGCTTGATATACAGATTCTATTGCTGTTTTTTCAATACCAGCAGTATATTCGGGATAATCTTTGAGTAAAGATTGACCAAAGCCATGAAAAGTATGAATATGTACATTATAGGCTTTATTTCCAATAAATGAAGCTAATCTTTGTCGCATATTATGAGCAGCTGCATCAGTAAAAGTAAGACAAAGAATATTCTCAGCATGTATATCCTGTGATTGTAGAATATGAGCAACACGAAGAGATAATAATTGAGTTTTCCCTGAGCCAGGTCCTGCTACTACCATAACAGGACCTAATAACATATTTACTGCCTTTCTTTGCTCTAAGTTTAATTGTTGCAATGCTTCTTCGTATATTGACATATACTTTATTATATCATATAGAATCCTAGTCATATGAATATATATTGTGAAAAATAGATTTTAATGCTATTCTTGTTGAGATCTCTCACATCATTGAGACCATGATATTTCAAGAAGAATACGTTTTTCCCAATGGTACATTTACCTTTGAAAATGTACATCATCTCAAAGCTCATCCAGAAGTCACTCCAGAAATCTTAGTAGCAGGTCTAGCGAGAATAACTCCTCCCCCAACTCAAGAAGTTATTCTGGTTGACTTGACAGAGAAATTTGGATTATGGGGAAAGTCATCTATCGTTCCATTAAATCATAAAGCAAATTTGTTTGCCTTTAGAGCGGGTAGACAAGCTCCTTCTTCTGTTATAGACCACCCTGGCTATGATGCTGGGATATTAGCTATAGTTACTCAACCCACATCAAAGGAGGGAGAATTCCTTATTGTAACTGCCTGGTGTACTGATGGAGAAAATACCTCTAATCATCAACCCATCAGTATGGCGATAAATCCTCATACTACGAAAGGCCAAATATTACGTGAAGAACGTTTGCGGTTCTGGGAATATAATGCTTTTGCCCTAGGAGTGACTCCGATTGACGGAAAGCCATTTACCTCTACCTGGAAAGATATGATTGAGCAATATGGCAATATATTTCACCCGACACCGCACAATATTAGTCTCTAGTCCTTGGTAATATCTACTGAGGACTTTTTTATTTTTACCAGTCTAGGGTTCCTCCTGTTTGATATTCAGTCACACGAGTTTCAAAGAAATTCTTTTCTTTGGATAAATCTACTGATTCAGACATCCATGAAAATGGATTTTCTGTTCCATATACAATTGAGAGACCTACTCTTTGCAATCTTCTATCTGCAATATATTCAATATATCTTCTAAATCCATCTGCACTAATTCCCATTATACCTCTTGGGAAGCAAGTTGTTGCAAATTCATATTCAAGCCCCACTGCTTCTTTAATCAAATCCGTAATATGGGCTTGAAATTCTTGTGTCCATAATTCTGGTTGCTCCTGTTTGATAGCATTAATCATATCAGCTCCAAAGTTGAGATGAGTAGATTCATCTCGCATAATATATTGGATTTGCTCAGCACTACCAGGCATTTTATTTTGTCGCTGAAAACTAAATATCACTGCAAAAGAACTATAAAAGAAGATTCCCTCAACAATAAGAGAAAATACACAAAGATTTTCTAAGAATTTTTGATCAGAGGCAAAAGTACCTGTTTTAAAATATGGATTCAAAATTCCATCATTAAATGACACAAAAAAAGAAGCTTTATTATAAATACTTTGAACTTCGCGATACATATTGAATATTCCCCCTCCATCAAGTCCTAGACTTTCTACAATATATTGATAAGCTTGAGTATGAATAGCTTCTTCATAAGCTTGCCTTAACAAAAACATTCTAATTTCAGGAGAAGTAATATGCTTATAGGTAGCAAGCACCAAATTATTAGCAGCAAGAGAATCAGCCGTAGTAAAAAACCCTAATACGGTTTTGAAGGCGAGTCGCTCATCTTCGGTTAAAATACTATTTGATTTCCATTGTTCTACATCAATTTGCATACTAATTTCAGTTGGAAGCCAATGATTAGCATTCCCTGTAAGATAAGCATCCCAGGCAAAAGTATGTTTCATAGGATGTAATTGTACTACATCTGCATCTTTTCCATTAATAACTCTTCTATCATTAATATTAATTCTTTGATTTGTTTGTGTAATAGCCATATATAGTTTTTATTGAGTTTATTATTGACAAGAATCGCAAATTTGACCTTCTATCACCGCAAATATATTAGATTTTGGTGATTGAGGAGGCAAATTCTCCAGCGATATTGAGGGTCTTAAAGTACTGGGATTAGGATTTGGGTCTTGAGTTAAACCTGACTCTATTGTATTAGCTAATGGTTCAGCTTCCGGTATTACCTGTTGTTCTGAACTTGCATTTACTGTTGATTGACTAAAGTCTCGGCGATGAGTGGTTCCAAATTCATTAATACTTACCGTTGATTTTTCTACTTGGGATATAGCAAGAGTTCTTAGATAATACGTTGTTTTAACTCCCATTTCCCAAGCATACATATATACATCAGCAATATCTTTTCCTGAAACACCTCGATAAAATATATTTAATGATTGACTTTGATCCATCCATTTACCACGATAGGCTGCCGCCTTTACTAACCATTTTGGATTAATTTCAAATACCTCTTTATATTTTGCTCTTAAGTTTTCTGGGATCTCGGTAATTTGAGCAATAGATCCATCAAAGTATTTTACTTTTTCAGCAATAGCAGGACTCCATAATCCAATCTTTTTCAAATCCTCAATCAAATAAGAATTGATAACAGTAAAATCTCCTGCTTGATTTGATTTTACATATAAGTTCTTATATATTGGCTCATTAGCGGGTACCGCATCAGTAATATTTGCTAAATTAGAAGTAGGGGCAATAGCCATAGTATTAGAATTTCTCATACCATAAACCTTTATTGACTCTCTCACAGGAGCCCAATCTAATCTCTCAATTCTGTTTACTGGAATTTGCATTTCCCGAGATTGCTCTAAGAGATTAATAGTATCTACGGGAAGAATACCTCTATCCCATTTAGACCCCTTAAAGCTTTCATAAGCTCCTTTTTCTTGGGCTAATTGACTAGAAGCTAGAATAGAATAATAAGAGATTGCTTCCATAGAGTAGTCTGCAAATTCTACCGCCTCCTCAGTGTCAAAATTAATATCTAATTGATATAAAGCATCATGATATCCCATAATACCAAGTCCAATTGGACGATGTCGTTTATTGGATACTTCACCTTCTTTTGTTGGATAAAAATTAATATCAATAACATTATCCAACATTCTAATTGCAATTGGGACTACTCTTGCGATTAACTCTTTATCAAAGGCTCCATTCTTTACAAAATACTTTAAGTTCAGAGACCCAAGATTACATACAGCGGTTTCCTCAGCTGAATTATTAAGCGTAATTTCTGTACAAAGATTAGAATTATGAATAACTCCCACATGATCTTGAGGAGACCTGATATTAGATGGATCTTTGAAGGTAATCCAAGGATGACCTGTTTCATATAACATCGTAATCATTTTTCGCCAAAGATCTTTAGCTTTCATCCTACGAAATAACTTAATTTTGCCTTCATCAGCTAATCTTTCATAGTTTTTATAAGCAGTATTGAATTCTTGCCCATAAATATGATGTAAATCTGGAGTCTCGTCTGGAGAAAATAATGTCCACTCTCCATCTTGACGAACTCGCTCCATAAATAAATCAGGAATCCAATTAGCGGTATTCATATCATGAGTTCTCCTTCTCTCATCCCCAGTATTCTTTCTAAGCTCTAAGAAATCCTCTATATCAATATGCCAAGTCTCAAGATAAACCACCGCTGCTCCTCGTCTTTTTCCACTACGATTAATAGCAGCGGTAGTATCATTGGCAACCTTAAGAAAAGGAATAATACCCTGACTTTCCACGCCAGTACCTTTAATTAATGCTCCAATACCGCGTAAATTAGTAAAATCAGTTCCAATACCTCCAGACCATTTTGACATCTGAGCATTATCTCCAATTACTTTAAAGATATGACTTAAATCGTCTTCGATAGTATTAAGATAACAAGAAGATAATTGAGGATGATTTGTTCCTGCATGGAATAGAGTTGGAGTAGATGGAACAAAATACATCTGAGACATAATTTCATAAAAGTCTACTACTTTTTGTTCTCTAACCTCAGGTTTTTCGACTAAGGCCAAACCCATAGCTACTCGCATCCAAAATCCTTGAGGAGTATCAAACATTTTTTTACTTACAGGATCTTTGATAAAATATCTATCATATAGGGTTTGAATACCAAGGAATTTGAATAAATTATCACGCTCTGGCTTTATTTTTGTCGCGAGCCATTCTAGATTATAATCCAGCATATCTTTACTTAAAATCCCAGCATTTACCGCAGCCTGAATATTATTAACAAAAGCTTCACGATACAAAGTGTCTAAATTCGCATAATCTAAATCCTCTCCAATCACCCCTTCATAAATAGTATTGAGTAATAACCGGGCAGCTAATACTGAATAAGCTGGATCACGATCAATATAGGAGCGTACTGTCATCACAATAATTTGTGAAATCTCTTTGGTTGTCATCCCATCATAAATACTATTCTCAATTCCAGAAATAATTAAATCAACATCAATATCTTGTTCTAATCCTGTAAGAGAATATGATATTGTCTTATTAATATTATATCGATTAAATGACACAACTTCACCAGAAGCTTTACGAACTTTCAAACTTGGATGAGCCCCCTCTAATCTCTCTAATTCCTCACGGCGGGCATCATCATGAGCTTTTCGATATAAAATATATCCTTTTGCCACATCATAAAAACCTCTTTCCATTAACTTTTTTTCTACAATATCCTGTACAATTTCAACTGTAGGATAATTATCTATAAATTGCTCGTCTAAGGCATTTACTACTGACTCAGTGACACCATCGACTTGCTTTGCCTCCTCGGCTGTAAAATTTTGTTTAACATCTAAAAAAGCCTTACTAATTGCTTTCCAGATTTTTGCCGGATTAAAAGCTACGATTTCTCCGTCTCTTTTGGTAATTTGTGTAACTGCCATATCTGTATATATTATGTTTATCTATTATTAAGAGGTAGAATTATTATATCAGAATTATTTTCAATATACAATTTAACCACTATATATAGTATAAAAAAGCCAAATTATACTACTAGTTATGTATTTTATCTAAAAACAAAGAAAGTTATCCACAGTCGGCAAAGATTATAGCACCAAATAAGTTAATATATATATATCTGATACCTCTCTATTGTTGAGAATGGTTAGCTCCATAATACAAAAAAGAGCCTTTCGGCTCTCTTTTTTTGTGTACTATCTATTAAAGCTTTACTTTAATGGATGGACTTTGAGTGAGAGAAAGATATATATGCTTTACAAATTCACCCTTTACTTTTTCTGGTTGATGCTTTTGTACTTCAGCAACAAATTCTCGGATATTCTTTTCTAATTCTTCTGGTGTAAATGTTATATTCCCAATAGCTTGATGAATAACACCTGTTTTATCCATTCTAAATTCAGCTTTACCAGCTTTAAATTCTCTCACAACTCTATCAACATCATCAGTTACTGTTCCATTTTTAGGAGAAGGCATAAGTCCTTTTGGCCCTAAAATTTTAGCCACTGGAGCTACAAATCGCATAAAATCAGTGGTTGCAATTACTACATCATAATTAATACCTCCAGCTTGTTTAATCTCATCAATAATTTCTTTTCCTCCAACTTTATCAGCTCCTGCAGCTATAGCTTGTTGCAATTTAGCTTCATCCTCAGTTAATACTAAAACTGTTTTTCCTTTCGCAATTGGCTTACTAAAAATTACTGTTCCTCTTACAGATTGTGGTCCCTTAGTACCTTTAAGATTAGTCTTAATATGAATATCTACACTTTCAGTGAATTTTGCTCTTGCAAAACTTAATACCACAGGGATACCCTCGGTTAATGAATATATCTTTGTTCGGTCTAATTGTTCAATAATATTGCGATAGGCTTTGGATCTCATACGTATATAGTTATGTAGTATTAGCGAATATTATAAAATACTCTCCTACTCTGTTATTTCTACTCCCATTGATCGAGCAGTTCCTTCTACTATTTTCATAGCAGCTTCTAGTTCAAAGGCATTAAGATCAGGTAATTTTTTCTCAGCTATTGCTGATACCTGAGCTTTACTTAATTTTCCTACCTTTGTCTTATTTGGGATTGAAGAACCCTTAGAAAGCTTTAATTCTTTTTTGATAAGAGCTGAAACTGGAGAAATTTTGAGAACAAAATCAAAGGTTCTATCTTCATAAATTGTCACCTCTACTGGTACAACTTCTCCTTGTTGCTCTCTCGTTGCATCATTAAATTTGATACAAAATTCTTGTAACTTAATTCCATGGGGTCCGAGTGCGGTTCCCACAGGTGGAGCTGGGGTTGCTTGTCCACCTTTAACTTGTAACTTTACAACTGATTTAATTGGCTTACTCATATTCTCTATTCCCTATAAATTATATAATCAAAATATATTGTAGCATAAATATATTGCTTTGTGAAGAGTAGCATATGATGATGTGATTATTTTATTGAGTTATAGATTGTAATGTAGCATTTGATAAGCGTGTTGGCCAATAAGTTAACCTATCAATATGTCCGTTTAACTGTCTAATATTAGAAGATACTTCATATCCAATATTAAATTGATTGGGTATGAAACTACTTAACCCAATAGAAATATCTGTGTTACTATCTAAATTACCGTTTGCATCAATAGAATATCTCTGGAAGTCATTTTCTTTATATCCAGCAATCCATTTATAAAATCTGTTATGAGTTGTGTTTATTGTATTAAAGTTAATGTCATTAAATCCATTGATCTGCCACCCCTCATATACATCATCATTTACTCCTAGTGACAATAACGTAAATCTATTATTAGGAGTTCCATTAGAAATCTCAAACACTCTATTAAATCCATCGATACCAAAGGAACCTTTGATATTATACTTAGTATATATACTACCCTCCAATGGATTGTAAAAATCTGTAAAATTACTTCCATCTACTATTGAGACTTCTCTATCTCTTGTTGAAGAAGTAGTTGTTGTTGATATTTGTGATGTTGGGAAAGAACCCTGCTCTAATTGACTTTCCCAAACATATAAAGAACCGATGTTTTCATTAGTTCCTTGATACCCTCCTAACCAAAAAGAACCGTCTAAAAATGTATGAGAATTAGCAGTTGTCGTAGCAGTTACCCAGATCCTCATCCAACCATTTGGATAATCTTGATATCCAACACTTCCAGTCCATCCTCCATTCTGACCTACTGTAGAAAAAGTTTTTGTAGATAGATTGAAGTTTGCAACAACATTAGATAATGATGTTTGATTTCCTAAATATATTGCAACAAGATTATTTGAAATGTTTTTATT
The DNA here is from genome assembly GCA_943354045.1 of Parcubacteria group bacterium. Lineage (GTDB taxonomy): Bacteria > Patescibacteriota > Minisyncoccia > SW-4-49-11 > SW-4-49-11 > CALRBF01. Next base: position 13,108 of record CALRBF010000004.1, on the reverse strand, counting down.
CTTAAAAAATATACTGAATGTGTAAGTTCTAGCAGTAGAAGTTGTATATCGTTTTCCAATAGTTCTTAACTGACTTCCATTTGCTTTTGGGACTACTAAAGTTGCATTATATGTTCCGTCTGGAGATAAAACTTCATTTGTTATGTTTGGGTCAGTTGTTGTTAGGTTTGAAGGATTATTGTAATAAAATGAAGTAATGTTTCTAGTAGCACCACTTATAGAACCAGTTATAATTCCTGCAGGAAATCCAGAGATACCTTTTGCAACAAAATATGTTGAGTTTGATAGAGATACAACATAAATACCAGTTGCACCTGTTGTACTTGTTGTTATAGTTTCTCCATCAATAAATTCTCCTGCCCCACCAGAAACTTGAAGTACCCAATTAAAATCGTGTCTTTGTGAAATTAAAGCAAAATTACTCCTCTCCTCCTCCACCAGCAGCCCCAAGCTCTCCCCAGTAACTGGATTATGATCAAATCTTGGTTCATTGATTCCTGCTGTCTTGATTAGTCCATCTGAACCTACATAGGTTCCTATACTATTTCGAGTAAAAGTTATAGAATTATTCCCACTTACACTATCTATCAAACTCTTATCTCTTGCAAAGTTGAGGTCTAAACTTGGTGTTCCTCCTATATTCCATATATTATCTCTTGGATGACTCACTTCTATACTATTATTACTTCTCCTTACATAATAATTATTACTATCTGGTTCCGGTATACTTGCTATATAGTTTGGGACTAATAATCTTAAGTCTGTTTTATTAGTACAGATTGTTGTACTGCCTACTTGTTCTGCTTTTGTATTACAGATTACCTTTGCTCCTATATCTATCCCCGCTGGATATTGTCCATTATTATCTATACTATATTGTTGTATTGCTTTTGCTATTGCATTTTGATCTGATTTCCTCTTTGCTTCCCTTGCTGCTTCTATTTGTTTATTCGGGTTTATTGCAATTAACACAACAGCTGCCAATATTCCTATTGCCGCTATTACTAATAATATCTCTAATAACGTAAAACCTTTATTTTTTCTTTGTATTCTCATAAGAGTTCTTTTTATTTTTACATTCTCATTACCCTCACTATAATACAATATAGAGATTTCTTCAAATATTATTTACTTTTTTAATTTTGTGAAGAGGTAAGACTCTAATAATCTCGTAATTTACGAATATTAACATGTTCTCGTATTTTTTCAAGAGCTTTTACCTCAATTTGACGAATACGCTCACGAGTCACATTAAATTCAGCTCCTACTTCCTCTAAAGTATGAGTAATTCCATCCTCTAGACCAAATCGCATTTGAAGGATTTTTTGCTCTCTATCATTAAGATCATCTAAAATTTCTTGTAAATGCTCACGAAGGAGATTACGACTAGCTGTTTGAGTAGGGCTTAATGATTCTGTGTCTTCAATAAAATCTCCAAGAGAACTTCCATCTTCATCTCCTACTGGAGCTTGCAGAGATATAGTATCTTGATTAATTTTGATAATTTGATGTACTTTTTCTACATCTAAATCCATTTCCGCTGCAATTTCTTCTGGCAATGGTTCTCTTCCTAATTCTTGTACAAGATTACGTACTACTTGAGAATATTTATTAATAGTCTCGACCATATGGACAGGAATACGAATAGTTCGAGATTGATCAGCAAGAGCTCTGGTAATTGCTTGTCTTATCCACCATGTTGCATAGGTTGAAAATTTGAATCCTTTTGAATAATCAAATTTATCAATTGCTTTGAATAATCCTAAATTCCCCTCTTGAATTAAATCTAATAGCGTAAGATTAGGACTTCTTCCTACATATTTTTTGGCAATAGATACTACGAGCCTCAAATTAGCTTCAGCGAGTTCCCGCTTTGCTTCCTCATCTCCTTCGAGAACTCTTTTTGAAATATAAATTTCCTGCTCCTTGTTTAAAAGAGGAATATTTCCAATTTCTTTTAAATACATTTGTACGGGATCTGGTAATTCTTCTTCCCACTTTTCTAATGAAGTATATGTTTCACTTTCCTCAATTCCATCACTATTTACTCCGGGTAGGAATTCAACTTCATCTTGTACTTTAATACCTTTTTCTTTGAGGATATCATACAACTCTTCTAATTGCTCGAGATTATCCTCAATATTAGGAAGAGCATACATAATTTCTGTTTCGGTCACAAATCCTCGCTCTTTACCTTGTATAATCAGTGCTTTCACTATTTTGTCAAGGGCTTGTTTTGAAGTAGTATCATTTGACTTTACCATATATAACGCTATTATCTAGTATTTTTGGTGAAAATTTTATACTTTTCCAAAATCTCTTGTACCTTATCATTGTCTCCTGCTTTTTTTGCTTCTTTTAATTTTTTCAATAAAGCTTTTCTTACTGAGCTTTGATATTGAGTTTTGAGCAAATGAATTGTTTCTTGTATACTTTGCTGAATTTGCTCTTCACTTGATTGCATTTGCTCAATTTGATAAAAAATAGGCAATAACAATTCTTCAAGAATTGAATATTCTGAATCTGAAACAAATGCTTTACATTCAGCTAAGCTTAATGTTTTAGGAGACTTGGCAGTACAGTAGTCTCTTATTTTGATAAACAATTCTCTCAATATTGATTGAGTGAATAGAGACTGTTCTAATATAAGAATATCACGATTTTCTGGTTTGTAAAGGAGATAAGCAATAATATGTTTTTGTAATCGAACAGAAGCAGAATCTATAGGCTTCTCAACTGTATCAGTATTATATGATTTTATATCAGTTTTCATCTGAGTATATATATCTTTTTCTGACATATTTAATAAATCTGCTAATTTTTTGGTATAATAATTCTTTGCAATAGGATCATTAATTACTTGTATCCATTGTATTAATTGTTGTAATGCCTTATTTTTAGCAGGTATATTTTCTGATTTTATATTAGCTACAATATGATTAAGATAATACTCTATAAAATCTTCAGCTTTTTCAATGGCTTTTTCCCATAATTGAGGATTTTCTCTGACCAAATCAGCAGCATCTTTACCTCCTTCTATATAAATAACTTTTACTACTCCACCCTTTTGGGTAATGAGAGCTGCAGAGCGTAGGCAAGCAGCTATTCCGGCGGAATCATTATCAAAAGCTAATAAGAATTGATCTGTATATCGCATTAAAGCTGTAATATGATATTCACTTAAGGCTGTACCAGAAACTGCAACCACTTCTTTGACCCCCGCCTTATGTGACATAATCACATCCATTTGCCCCTCTACCAAAATAACTCTTTTGTGGGTTTTAATAGCAATTTTAGCTTGAGATAAGCCGAATAATACTTTGCTTTTATCATAAGTACTTGTTTGTGGAGAATTTACATATTTGCCCATTTGACCATCATCGTATTCAGGTAATATTCTTCCCGTAAATCCGACTACTCGGCCTAATGTATCTTGTATAGGAATCATAATACGACCTCTAAACCTATCATATAAATGATTTTGTTGCCCCTGTATTCCCATACCTGTGGACTCAATATCAGAAGGGGAATATTTAGTAATAAGGCGTTTGGTTAATGTTTGATAATTTTGAGGCGCAAGACCAATGCTAAATAATTCTATAAGCTCATCTGTTAAACCTCTCTCATACAAATACTGTCTCCCCTTTTCTCCATGAATAGGATGTACTAAAATAGAATGATATATTTTAGCACTATCCTGTAATATATTAAGAAGAATTTTCTTATTATTCTCTTTATATGGCGACTTATCTCCCGATACTGATTGTAATGATATTCCTGACTTTTCTGATAATATTTGAAGAGCTTCTCTGAATTCCACTCCTTCAATATCCATAATAAATTGGAATATATCTCCTGCTTTATCTCCTCCAAAATCTTTATATATTTGAAGTTCTGGACTTACAATAAAGGAAGGACTTTTCTCACTACGAAAGGGTGATAAAGCTTTATAATTAGATCCGGCTGGAATTAATGTTACATATTCCCCAATAATATCTACAATATCAAGTTTTTGCTTTATTAAATCTTTTACTTCATTATTCATATATTCTCCACAGTTATTGATAAGGGAGAGTAGAATAATTATACTTTTTCCCTATTTCTTGCTCTTCTGAATAAAAGGGTCAGCCCTGTAATAAAAATAACTATAATCGCCACCCATTGGGTAATGGTAAGTCCAATAATTCTTGGGTCTCCATAAGCCAAATCGGTAGTTTGCCAAAAATCGGCAAAGAAATGAATAGTTGAAACCCCCAATATAAATACAGATGTCAAATAACCTGGTCGGCGAAATTCATATAATCGCTGATTTAATATGAATAGTATCATGAATAAGAATAAATATCCAGCTGCAATATATAATCCCCATGGATGAATATACGAGTCAGCCATAGGGAATACCCATGGATATGCTTGATTTGTGATAGCCCCCTTCGATATACTTACCAAAAATACTCCAATATATCCAAAGGCCAACCCGAGTGGGATAATATATAAAAATGTATCAGAGAATCGAAGCCAAGACATTTTAGATCTCTGTAAGGCTGCAAATCCTTGTAAATAAAACCAACCTACAATAACTGCTCCAAAATATCCTCCCACAATACTGAGATGCCCTTTATAAAAAACTTCCCCCCAACTTAATGTAGAGATAAAATTAATATCAGCCTGATGCATAAGTAAATACGCAATTCTAGCACTAAATAATCCTCCAAGGGCTGTCATGCTCACCAATCCAAAAATATCATCTCCAGGAACTCCCTTTCTCTTGGCCTTTTCTAAAGACAAGATAAGTATAAGACAAAATGAAAATACTGCAGCCACTCCCCATACAGGGAAATTACTTTGATATTGTGTAATTAAATCAATAACTTGATAAGAGGACATATATTTGGGTATTGAATAGATATTTATTCTGGATATATCTGAGTTCCCGTTTCATCAAATAGAGAAATAGCAGCCGTAGGACAGGATTGAGCTGCTAATAATAAAGTATCATCATCCACAGATGTTACATCAAGTGCTTTAATATCTGTCTTATCTGAAGTTGTTTTATCTCCCTTTAACTTTAATACTGCTTTTCCTTCTGCATCAATTTCGAATACATCAGAATATACTGCAATACAGCTAGCTGCTCCAATACATTTATCTCTATCTATTGCTAATGTTTTAATTGCCATATTTATTTACTTAAATGATAATTATATTCTGTACTATCTTGAGTATAATATATATTTTTGATTTTGTCACCACATACTTCTTTTAGCCTACTCTCAACCACCACACCAAATGTCATAGAGGACATAGGACATCCCGAGCAAGCTCCTAATAAATGTAATGTTAAATCACCATTTTCAAAAGACTCAATCTCAACTCCTCCACCATCTAATTCTAACATTGGGCGAATTTCTTCTAATACTGCTTCTATTTTTGTATATGTATCCACAGGAATACAATTATATTATTTTACACTAATATCAGTAATTTCTACTTCTGTAAATGGTTGTCGATGTCCATTTTTAACACTATATCGAGTTTTATTCTTATATTTAAAAATAATTTGCTTTTTTCCTCGTCCTTGAGTTAAGACTTTACCTTTAACTTTAGCCTTAGCTACTGTAGGATTTCCTAAAGTAATATCTGAGTCATTATTAATTAATAATACTTCATCAAATACAATTTCTGAACCCTCTTCAGAATGAAGCTTTTCAATTCTAAGAATAGTTCCTTTTTCAACTGGATACTGCTTTCCTCCGGTACGAATAATTGCAAACATATACACTACTTATTTAACACTAGGACTTATTATACTGCATTATTATCATTTTGTCAATAATAACAGCTCTTTTTTAAAGCTTAATTAAAATGCTTTTCAATAATAGCTATTTCAGCATTGACATCTTCATCTGATAGGGATTGCTCGAGATCTCGGAATTCCAAATGAAATGTATATTTTATAGCGATTTCTGTTACAAATACATCCCTAAATCCAATATATTCACAGCGTTTTGAGACTAAAGATTGAATAGTATTATAGATTTCTTGAGAAGATATATTGGGAGAAACAGCAATGGTAATGTCTCTTTTTACTGAAGGGTATTTAGGAATAGGAATATATTTTTCTGTAATAGGAATAAGAATTTCTGCCAATACTGTCATATCTAATTCAATTACTAAATCTTGCGCATGAATCCAACCAATTGGCCGCTCAGTATAAGTGATTATATGACTACTATCACTAACTTGTGTTTTAAACTGATTATTATCAAATCCTAATTGAGCAATAATTATATATAAATCATGATAAGCTTGATTTATATTCTCAGTGGATGTTTTATACTTATCCCAAAAGGCCATACTCAAATGCAAATGTTGTTCCGCAGTAAATACATGACTTATCTCAAATAATTTCAACTTATCTCGATAATTTTGATTTAATATAATAGCATCAGCCAGAGACCGCGTTAAACTTTTTCGTAAATACGGTTTGGACTCATCTACAGGGTTAATTAGCTTGAGATCACCCTCAAGCGAGTAGGGATATGTAATAATTTCTGTATATCCAATTTTAGCTAAAGTTTCTGATATTATTCGTTTAAATGCAAATAATGAATTAATAGTTGGATTGATTTTTTCAATATTCAATGTAGCTGGAATCATATCATATCCATAGAGTCGAGCTATTTCTTCTATATATTCTTCAGGGGTATTCAAATCCAATCTCCAATAGGGTGCTGTAAGATGATATTGATGTGACCCAAATGGTTTCTTGACATGTACTTGCAAAGCTTGCAGAAAAGCATTAATATTGTCATCTGGAATATCTACTCCAATATAATGTCGTACATAATCATAATCCAGAGTAACTGCTTTATGATTAGTTATATTATGCCCCTTATGACTATAACCCAGTACTCCAAGTCCTGATTGTGTTACCAAGTGAATAATACGTTGCATTGCAATATCAGCTAATTCTACGGGTATATTTCGCTCAAAACGCCTAGCGGATTCCGTTAATAATTTCAATCTTCTCGCTGTTTTACGAATTCGCTCTGCATCAAAGTGAGCACTTTCTATCAAAACTTGAGTAGTTCCATCTCCCACAGCGGCAGCAGCCCCGCCAATAATTCCCGCTAAAGCAATAATTTGATCTTCATCACAAATAACGATATCACCTTTTTCTAATACAATTTCTGTCTTATGAATAGTCAGCAGAGTTTCCCCTTTTTTTGCTTCTCTTATAGTTAAAGTATCTCCTTTAATTTTCTCTGCATCAAAAATATGTACAGGTTGCCCAATTTCAAATAAAATAAAGTTACCCAGATCAACAGCAGGATGATGAGATTTTTGATTTAATACTTGTAATAATTTATGTATACGATCATCTAATTTAAATGTACCGGTCTGTACATATAAATCCACTCTATAAACTCCCTTACTCAATACATTTGAATCAAATTTATAATTACTTAATCCAGATAAAGATAAAAGTGAATAATAGGTACAAGCTTTTGTCTCAATTTGAATATGTTGTTTGAGTTGTTGTTTAGGAAATGATGCTAATTCTAAAGGTTTTAATTTCTTCTCTGTAATAAGTGCTACTTCGCGAGCCACTCCATAAAATGATGAGGAATCACTAGCTCGAGTTCCAAGGCCTTTATTATCAATATCAATAATTGCCTCATCAAGACCCAATACCTCTGATACCGGCCTCCCCTCTGTTGCATTAGGATGTAATATTAATACTCCACTTGACTCTCCTGCATCTAAACCGAGTTCTTGGGCTGAGCAAATCATACCAAATGAATCTTGTCCTCTTAGTTTCACTGCCTGTATACTAAGTCCATTTGGTAGCGTTGCACCTATACGGGCTATAGCAACTTTTTGACCCAATTCTATATTTTTTGCCCCACATACAATGGTTAACACTTCTCCATTCCCTACAGCAACCTGTACTATTTGCAATTTATCTGCATTAGGATGTGGCTGTATTTCTTGGATATGCCCAACCACAACATTATTAAGACTGGTAGCTGGATTATATACCGAGTCAACTTCATAGCTTTTAAGAGTAATTAGATCAGCTATTTGTTCTGGTGTTTGCGTTAATTCAGGGACAAATTCTAAAAGCGTTGAGAATGGTATTTTCATAATTGTATTTTACCTAATTGAGATGCAAATCGTATATCTGCTGAGTGAATAAGCCGAATATCATCAATACCATATAATATCATTGCGAGTCTTTCAACCCCAAATCCAAAGGCAAAACCTTGTATATGAGGGTCTGTAATCCCACCATTTTTGAGTACTACTCGACTTACCATTCCAGCACCTGCGATTTCAAGCCAATGATCCTCTATCCAAATATCTATCTCAAAACTTGGTTCAGTAAAGGGAAAATAGCTTGGACGTAGCCGAATTTTGATTTCTTGTTGAAATAATTCCTTGAAAAAATACTGTATTATAGCTTTAAAGGTTGCAATACTAGTACTTGTATCTATCATAAGACCTTCTACCTGATGAAAAACTGTCTCATGAGTTGCATCTGTTGCTTCATAACGATATACTTTACCCGGAGCAATAATACGAATAGGCGGCTTATGTGACTCCATATAATGGACTTGTACTGGTGAGGTATGGGTACGTAATAATGATTTTATTCCTGCTGGATTCTGAACCCAAATAGTATCCCACACATCTCGTGCTGGGTGAGACTTAGGTATATTGAGAGCATCAAAGTTATATTTCTCAGTTTCAAGTTCTGGACCAGTTGCCACAGAAAATCCAATCTCTGCAAAAATATCCTGAATACGAAATATAAGCCAAGATATTGGAGATATACTACCTAACTCAGATTTGATATCTGTAATATTAACAGGATGTATGTCAATAGATTCAATTTTAGGAGCTGAATTATGTTCAGTAATATAGGATTCAATACTCTGTTTTAGCTCATTTACTTTTTGACCATATTCTGCTTTAGCTTCTGGAAGAATATCTTTTACCCCTTTGAACAATTCTGCAATATATCCTTTACGAGATAAATACTTATGCTCTATCTCATTAATTTCTAAATTATTTTTAATATCTTTTTGATATTCTATTTGTACTGATTCAATAGATGCCATATGTTATTATTACTATTATTTTGTCTCTTGAGCAATAAAGAAAAATTCTAAAACAAATACTGCTATCGTTAATATTGTAGCATTAAATACATTCCAAAGCAAAAAACCTTGTAAAGATAAATGGAGTCCGAATAATAAACCCAATATTAATGCTTGTCTTTCTGATCGCATTAATAGATATGTTGGCCTTTTTGTTTTATTCCGAAATAAAAACAGTCTCCCACTATATCCTATAAAAGCTGTAATAGACCAGATAATGATACTAAAACTTGCAATAAGCCCCCAAACAAATGTTATATTTACTTCAGTAGGATTGGTTTTAACAATAATATAATAGACCACTCCCAGCCCACCTAAGAGTAATATTGTATTCAGCCACAATAATAGCTTTGTCATATTATCTATTTTTTATCATAGGCCTCAGCTCCTGCAATTAAAATAGCTTGTGCCTCTGACTTATCTCCAAATCCTTCAATTTTTACAAATTCATATTTTCCTGGCTCAAGTTTTTTGTAATCAGCCATGAATAATTCTATTTCTTTTTTGAGATGAGATTCAATATCTTCTAAATCCTGAATATGAGAAAGTCTGGGATCTAATTTTGTTACTGGTGCACAAATTAATTTATGATCAATTCCTGCCTCATCACTCATTTTAAGCACCCCTACTGCTCTAGACTTTACTACACATCCAGAAAATGTAGGCCTTGTTGCAAGTAAGATTACATCTAAAGCATCTCCATCTTGTCCATGAGTTTGTGGTACAAAACCATATTCAAAAGGATAAATCAAAGGAGAGTATAACGTTCTATCTAACTTAAAGTATCCTCCTTTTTCATCATATTCAAATTTTGAGGTAGAATTCATAGCAATATCAATTACTACATTGAATTCCTCTGGTAAAGACTCTAATCTTGGAACATCAGTATATAGATTCATATGTATATTAATTAAAACTAATTCTATTAATTATTTAGGATTTTTAGATTATTCTGTAGTTAATTCCTCAGTCTGAGCAGGAATCTCCACTATTTCAGTATTTTCTTCTGTAGAAATTATCTCCTCTTTTGACTCAACTATTTCTTCTGAAGCAACTTCTGCGACTGGAGCTGGTTTGGTCTCATCTTTTGTATCAGGATTCAAATTAATATCATATCCTGTAAGCCTAGAAGCTAATCGGACATTTTGTCCTGATCCTCCAATAGCAAGAGATAATTGATCTTGAGGTACAATAACTTTTACCTGATGATTCTCCTCATCAATAGTGATAGATTCAACTTGAGCGGGAGCAATAGCAGCTTTAATGAAATCTTCTAATTTTTCAGAATATTCAATAATATCTATTTTTTCTCCACCAAGTTCATTGATAACAGATTGCACTCTAGTACCTCTTTGTCCTACACATGCACCAACCGGATCAATACCATCTCCTTTAGCTTTTACTGCTAATTTTGTTCTCACACCAGCATCTCGGGCAATAGCTACAATCTCAACTGTACCTGAGAAAATTTCAGGTACCTCTAGAGCAAATAATGTTTTCACAAAATCTGTACTTCGGCGAGATAATACAATATTAGGATCGCGATCAGTAGTCTCAACATTTTGAATTAAGAATTTATATCTACTTCCAATACGATAATTATCTGCATATACTTGCTCTGATGGGAATAATAACCCAACACCCTTTCCAAGATCAACAAATACAATACCACGGTCCATTCTCTGAACAGTTCCAACAATAATTTCTCCCACTCTATCTTTATATACTTCAAAAGCGGTAGCTCGCTCAATTTCTCGAATTTTTTGCATTAACACTTGCTTTGCTGTTTGAGCTGCAATACGACCAAACTCTTCCTTTGGCTCTAATTCCTCTACAATTTCCTCCCCTTCTTTGATATCGGACTGAATCGCCTGCGCATCAGTAAGAGAAATATGTCTATCTGGATTAAATCGAATTTTTCGAATACCATCTTCACTTTCTTCCTGTTCTTGCCCTAATTCTTCAGCAGTCTGATTATCTTTGAGAATAATATATCCTTCTTCATCAACATCTACCACCGTCTTATATTGAAAAATAGAAAACACACCAGAATCTCTATTTAATTGAGATTTAATAATTTGGCTTTTTTCCCCATAATCCTTTTTATAGGCAGCAGCAATAGCTGTTTCTATCACCTCAATGATTTTCTCTTCTGGAATATTTTTCTCCTCTGCAATTTGGGTAATGGCAAAGGCAAATTGTTTTGCATCTAACATACTGATATTCTTATCTTATTATCTTGCCCTATGAAATAAAATAGACCTACTCTTCATCTCAAAGCAGATCTATCTTACTATCATTCATATATTATTAGTATATCGATATTATTTATTTTTGTCAAATAATTATACCCTTTCATCTTAAGATATTCTATCCTAATTATGATATCAATATACCTATTCTTTACAAATACTAGTGCGAATTTGATTTATGTCTCCATATAATAATAAAGGGGTATTAGATTGACAAAATGAAGTATGGGCAAGTGAAGCTTTAGTTTTGGATAAATGTAAAACAGATCCAAATAATGCTTCTAATAGTCCTCCAGTATATTCTGATACATTGACAATTTGAATTGGATTACCTTGATTTAACTCCTGATTAATTAATTGTATAGCAAACTCTTCATTTCCTACTTGGTCTACAAGGCCATATTTTTTAGCCTCAGCAGAATTTCCGAAGAAAACTCTAGCCCCTATTTCATTACGAATTATTTCGGGAGAAATTTGATTATATTTACTGATATGATCTACAAAAGCTGAGTAAAGTCCATCTAAATCCGGATCAATACAGTTTTTTATATACTCGTCGGAAATATTGAGCTCATTATCTGGCTGTTTACATTTACCTCTATAAAGAGGAGTAAATGCAATATCAGCATCAACAGAAGATCCCAAAACTCCTTGAGAATAGGATGTAATATTAGTAAATTTAGGAGCATATCCCCCTGCAACTCCTACACTACCCAATATAGCTATTGGGCTAGCAATAATAGTAGCAGCTGGTGCAGAGGCCCAAGCACCTCCTGAAGCCGACAATTCATTTACAAAAACATAAACTTTTTGATTAGTTTTCCTTTGATAGAACTCAATAGCATCAGCTATATCACTAGAACCCCAAGGATCTCCCCCAGGAGTAGTAAGATCAATCAGAACAGCTTTAATATCTTTATCTTGAGATAACTTGTCCAATTGAGAAGATACATATTTACCATCAATTCCTCCTGGAGACAAGAAAGCGAGAGGCTCATCTCCTCCACTGCCTATAATAGGCCCATTTAATTCCAATCTAGCTACCTTAATATTTGATTCTTTATCTCCTTTATAATAATCATAAACTAATTCAGTATTATCGCCTTTAGCATTTCCCATACCCAAAAGCTCACCCGTAGCAGACTGTATGCTAATAATCACCCAAATTACTACTAAGACAATACATGTTAAAATGATAAACCACCCCGAAGTCAAAAATTTAGGAAATCGTCTTTTTTTTGTTACCTGTAAATTTGATACAGGCTGAGTATTTTCCATATTATATTTATATTAAGATTTATATTATAAGTATAGCAAAGTTGGGGGGAGAGTCAAGAATGTGTATGAGATGAGGAGATCGTATAGACAAAAGAGATATTATAATATTACTACTATACCAAACGTAGCTTAGTACAAAAATTGTCCTCCTTTGGAGGGGGGGGCAAAAATAATAATTCTTTTGTTAAGACAACATATACGACTATAAGATCACCTCTATCAAAACCTGTCTACGATGTATCTCATCTTATTCACTTACTTCGCAACTTCTCGAATAGTTCTATTTCCTAAACTATTTATTGACCCACAAGTTGCCTCATCACTATTAATACCCCCAGCATTTAGCTGTGCTTTTATGTCATATTTTCCTAGTCCCAAATTAATTGCATCACTATAATTTAAATCTACTGT
>CALRBF010000003.1 GCA_943354045.1 Parcubacteria group bacterium | reverse complement strand
TGATAGATTCCTCATCATAGATCAAAAAGAAATCTATCATCTAGGAGCATCACTCAAAGATTTAGGCAAAAAACTATTCGCCTTCAGTCTATTAGACAGCAGTTCAGTACAAGATTTATTAAATAAAGTAAAAGAGTTAGCTTGAGTTCTAGTGATTTGTATTCTGTCCCCCTTCGGAGGGGGGAGTCTGAAAGACGGGGGTGGATGTATTTTGTAGCCTGAGCTAATTCCCCTCTCTCCCTACGGTTTACCTGCCGTAGGCAGGGAGATAAATTGAGGGCTTTCAGTCCCTCCCATACTTTAGTTTGGGAGGGGGTGGCAGGCTTGCCTGACGGGGTGGAGTGTATTCTGGCACCTGCCCCTCTGTCTCCCTTAGGAGGCTTTCGTCCCTCCTATATTTATTTAGGAGGGGGAGTACCCGAAATAGACTGAAAGTCTGGGAAAGGGAAAGTAATCCCCCTGAGTAGGAAGGCAGCGAGGAGCTGTGCTCCGAGTGTCGGAAACCGAGGGTGTCCGAGATGGGGTTGTAGGGGGATTAATGGAAATGGTTAGTTTTCCCGTGGAGGAAGGTTGGCCAAACCTGAGAGGTTTCACAGGAGCAAATCCCATTTGCGACGGCGGCGGAGGACTTTCGTTTCAGTCAATTCACCATTATTCATTCCCATGCTATAATAAAACAATAACCCCCAAAAATATGAACATACTAGTCACAGGAGGAGCAGGATTCATCGGCTCACATATAGTAGACCAACTCATCGCCAAGGGACATCAAGTCATCATCATAGACAACCTAGTCACAGGACAGACCGACCTCATCAACCCCCAAGCAGTCTTTTATCAAGAAGACATCACCAATGCAGAGCAAGTCAACAAAATAATACAACAACATCAAATCCAAGTCATCTGCCATCAAGCAGCCCAATTAGACGTCAGAAAATCAGTCCAAGACCCACAATACGACGCGCAAGTCAACATCATCGGCACCATCAACCTATTCGAAGCCGCCCACAAAAACGGAGTCAAAAAAGTAGTCTTCGCCTCCTCAGGTGGAGCCATATACGGAGACACAGATATACTCCCAACCCCAGAGACACATCCCACCGACCCCATCTCACCCTACGGCATAGCCAAATTAGTAATGGAAAAATACGCCCACTACTACAAAACCATCTACAATATAGACTACACCGCCCTTAGATACTCCAATGTATACGGACCAAGACAAAACACCCAAGGAGAAGCTGGTGTTATCGCAATTTTTGCCTCTAGGATGTTAGAGAATAAAGAGGTATTCATCAATGGAGATGGAGAAAATACCAGAGATTTTGTATTTGTACAAGATGTGGTCGATGCTAATATAGCAGCACTGACAGGAGATATAGTAGGAGCATATAATGTAGGAACTTCAATTCAGAGTACTATTAATCAGGTTTTTGATATTATTCATAATCTTAGTAATAGTAATGTAGACAAAAAACATATAGAAGCCAAGTTAGGTGAGCAAAAACATAGCTCACTTTCTTATGATAAATTGCAAGAATCCATTAACTGGACTCCCAAAACTGATTTGGAGTCTGGGTTACAGCAAACAGTGGAGTGGTTTAGGGGATAGATATGAAGATAGCTCATATTTCTATATACCCAGAAAAAGATAAGAAACATTCTAAAGGTGGGGGAGTAGCTTCATATACTAAAAATTTGATTACAAATATTCCTTATCAGAAAAACGATCAAGTATTTATATTGTGTAATAAAATTGAGGGGAGATATGATAAATATGAAGAAGATGGTATTACTGTGGTACGATGTTTTGATAAGAGTCCTAAATTTATCTATCAAGTTTTAAAAGAAGTCAAAAACATAAAGCCCGACACAATACATATACAACAAGAATTAGCTTTATATGGAAATATAATTACAGCCTATTTATTACAGTGGTTAATTTTATTTTTACATAGATATAATACAATTATTACTTTGCATGGGGTGATCAGTATAAAAAATATAGACCAAAACTTTGTGAAAGAGAATAACTCTTCTTTACCCGCATGGCTAGTCAAATTAGCATTTATAGTTATATATAAGCCACTATGTCTTTTCTCAAAAACAATTATAGTTCATGAAAAAGTTTTTAAAGATATTTTAGTTAAAGAGTATGGAATAAATTCTTACAAAATAAACGTTATACCACATGGAATTGAAGATTTGAAAACGATAGATAAAAATAGAGCTTTAGATGAGTTGGATTTACCGAAAAAGAAAGATATTGTCTTATTTATGGGGTATTTAACAGGGTATAAGGGACTTGATTTACTAATAGAGGGTTTTTCAGAGTATCTAAAAATTAATAAAAATGCCTATTTAATAATTGGAGCTGGCAAACACCCTAAATTATATGCAGACCCTAAATATCTAGTAGAGTATAATAGGATAAAGGACAAAGCAGAACAATATATAGGTCTTGATAATCATCGATGGGAGGGCTTTATAGAAGAGCAAGATATAAAATACTATTACAGCGCCTCCGATATATCTATATATCCATATACTAACCAATTATCTAGTTCGGGACCAATGTCACTTGCTATAGGTTTTGAAAAGCCATTTTTAGCTAGTGAAGTATTCGATAACTTTATTGAAAACAAAGATATATTATTTCAAAAGAACCCCAACAGTCTCAAAGATAGCCTAATTGAATTCTTTAAAAATAAAGAAAGTTTCATAAAGTATATCCAAAAGTTGAAAACAGAAAGATTATGGAGTACTATTGGTAAAGGTACATATAATTATTATAAAGGTTTTAATTTATGAAAACTTTTGCAATAATTATAGTTAATTATAACTGTTCTGATGATACAATTGAAACTATAGAATCCCTTAATCAGCACAACAGTAAACTGTTTGATATATTTGTAGTTGATAATAACTCAAAAGAGGATGATCTTAATCATTTAAGCTCTAATTTAGATCATAATGTTAAATTAATTAAATCTAAAGTCAATTTGGGTTTTGCTGGAGGTAATAACTTAGCTATTCAAGAAATTTTGCCACAACATTATCAGTATATATTTTTATTAAATCCAGATACTATTATTGATGATTTAAATTTTTTTTCAGTTATTTTGGAACAAATTAAAACTCATAATCCAGATATATTGGGCCCCATGATTAGATATTATCCAGATACTGATAAAATATATTTTGCTGGAGGTTTTGTAAATAAATTCACAGGACTAACGCTAATGAAAGATAAAAAAAATAATTTTGATAAATACAATAATACAGAAAATTTTACCTGCGATTTTATAACAGGTTGTGCAATGATAGTAAAGAGAGATGTGTTTGAGAAAATAGGATTGCTTCCAGAAGAATATTTTCTTTATTTTGAAGAAACAGACTTTTGTATGAAGGCTAGGAATTTTGGTTTAAAAATACTATTTACACCCAAAACATATATATATCATAAGGTTTCTACTAGTATTCAATATATGTCGAACACATATATTTATTATATGGTAAGAAATTTTCGTTTATTCTCTACTAAATATGTTACAATATATTATAAACCAATATTTTATTTGTACTATATATTTATTTGGGTTGGTGGCTATATATATCTTTCATTAGTAAATAAAAACTTTGAAGGAGTAAAATATGTCATGAAAGGTTTATTTAATCAAAAATATGAGTAAAAATATATTAAATTTAGGTTGTGGAAAAGGACAAAATATACCCTATATAGAAAATAGGGGGAATATTTATTGTGTTGATATTTCTCAAGAATCAATTGATATAGCAAAGAAAAAATATCCTCACTTTAACTATACAGTTTCTAAGGCTGAAGACTTTAATGTGGGAGATGCTTTCTTTGATGAGATATATTGTTTTGATGTATTGGAGCATGTAGATGATCTTGATAAAGTTTTAAATAATATTTTTAATATGTTAAAACCAGGAGGTATTTTACATGTAGAAGTTCCTTTTGATCGATCAGAAAGAATGTTATTAAAACTCAATCCTAATTATTTTGATGAGATAGGACATAAGAGAATCTTTGAATATAAAACTTTATCTAATTATTTTAAAGATAAATTCAAAATAAAAAAAATAATAAAATCTAGAGGAATTGTAAATCTATACTTATTCTTATTATTTAAGTTTAATATTAAGATACAAGATCAAATGGGTACTATTTCAAAAAAAGATATGCTTTTAGAGAGATTGTTTTTGATCTTAACGATTTGGTTTGATAAAAATATACTAAATACTGATCTCAAGTATTTCCCAATTTGGGTCTTAACCTTACCTGTAGGAGCTATTATTAGTTTGGTATATCCTAAGACTATCATAATTATTTTAGAGAGATGAGATGGAAAAAATATTAATAAGCCCAGCACACTACTTGTTAGATATTAATTCACAGAGTGAATTCTATTTAGCCTCTAAAATAATATATTCTTTAGCAGAAAAAAATAAAGAGATAGAATACCATGTTTTATGTGGGCACTGCGCTAATAAAAAGGTACTATCTAAAAATATCATAGTATATGAGTTGTTTAAAGATTATAACTTCTCACTTTCTTTAAAGAATAGAATAATATTCTACTTGTGGACTTTAGTTAAAAGTATACAACTATCCTTTAAAAATAAATTTGTAAAAATATGGCACATATTACCTAATGGAAGGTATTCATATAATTTATTTATACTATTTAAAATATATAAAATATTTAATATAAAGGAATGTATAATAGGTCCACTCCAAATTTTTCATAAGAGCAAAGATTACCTGGTTGTCAATAGTGGAAAACTAATGGTAACTAGAGAAAAAAACAATATTATGTTTATAATGTTTCGAATATTGTCAATTTTCAGTAAACATTATTTTAACAATTTTAATAAGTATATTTTTATAAGTAAATCATCAAAGTTAGACTATATAAACTTTTCTATTAATAATATAACAGATCAAAATAGTAAGATAATAGGGATAGGAATTGATAATAAAAAGTTTGTGTACAAGAGAAAATCTTTTAATAAAAATATTAAGTTTTTATATGTGGGTAACTTTACCCAGAATAAAAATATAGATAAGATATTATTAATTCTGGTTGAGTATAAAAAGATAAATAAAAACTTTATATTAGATCTTGTTGGAGATGGGCAGGAGATGTCAAACATTAGATCCTTAGTAAAAAAATTAAAATTAGAGCAGAATATTGTTTTTCATGGATTTATCAAAAATGTAGATATATATAAATTTTATGAAGGAGCAAATTTCTTATTCCTACTGAGTAAAAATGAAGGCTTTCCTCATACCTTACTCGAGTCTTGGGCTAGTGGAGTTTTATTCATCGGTTCAAATATACCGGCATTTGAAAACATTGTAAGACATAATCATAATGGATTGATATTTGATATAAATGAAAACACACAGTACAATAATATCGCAAATATTATTTCCTCAATTAATCAAACTCAATATAATCAAATAGTTTATAATGCAGAAAATGACTGTAGACAATATCATTGGGATAATATAATAAATCAGTATTATGAAATTATCTCTAAAGAAGCTTAAAAACTATATCAATATAGAAAATTTTATAGTACTAGGAGTATTTAGTCTATTCTTTTTTATATATTCAAAAATATTTATAAATCAAATCCTAACATCTGGAGATAGTTGGTACTTACCCCTGAGCTTTATCAAAGAGTACAATCCATCTTTCTGGTATGATCAATACTCTACAGGGGGATTATACCCACTTACATTTACGCAAATACCAATATTTTTAACATTCAATATTCTATATAAGATATTTAATATTGATTATGGATTGGGCTCTAAAATTATTTTTTATTTCCCATACCTAATACTTTTGATAATATCTGGATTTATAATTCCGTTAAAAATAAGTAAGGATAAGTTAATAGCATCATTAGTATTTATATTGTTTTCTACGAACACCTATATTTTATCAATAATAATTGGATCTACTCCATTAATAGCTTTGGCGTATTCTTTAATGCCGATAACTTTATACCTCATAACTAATTTTATTATTGATAAAAAATATTATAAGTATCAATATTTTTTATCAGGATTCTTTTTTGGACTAATAATTATTTTAGATGTACGATATGCGCATATATTCTCTTTGTTTTTAGGATTGTTTCTTATACTTAGTTATGTATTGAAAAAAATAAATTTGAATAAAAAGGAATTACTATCATTTATACCTTTATTTTTAGGGGGGATAATAATTACGAATTTATTTTGGATATTACCTTACCTATCTTCTGGAAATGATTTCATATCGTTACCAGCTAACTATGACAATCCAGACTGGATTAAATTAAATACAGTAAATGACTATGCTAATCTTTTCTCTATGAAACATGCCTTTTGGCCTAATATATTAGATGGTATAAAAAATAGTGTTGAGTGGTATTGGGGACTGTTTTGGATCTTAGTGTTGTTAGTGTTTCTTAGATATAAACAAAATAGTAAAAATTTTTATTATTTAGGACTATTCTTACTTTCATCTATATTATATTTAGGGAGTAATTTTATTCTGAAAGATTTTAATATATTCATATTTTCAAATATACCAACTTTTCAGATACAAAGAGATCCTTTTAAATATTTTGTATTAATTATTCTATCTTTATACGTATTATTATTGAATTTAAATATAAAAAACACATATTTAAAGATCTGTTTGATATTTTCATTAATACTTCCAGTTCTATTCACCATCAATATAGATTATGGCTTATTTAAAAATAAAACAGTGCCAATAGACTATCAAAAATTGAATTCTATACTCTCAGAAGATAGTTCTATAAATAGAACTTTATGGATACCCTATAAACATAGATATGGAGAATTTAATGGTAATAAGCCTAGTATGCAATATATTGACTTTCAGTCATATGGATTTTTAAATCTATCCAAATCACAATCAAATATTATTAATGATAAAGATAAATTTAAAGACTTATTAAGAGTGTTTGGAATTAAATATATAATTATCCCATATGACCCTATGAGTGAATGGAACGACTCTACCTTTTCAAAGATGATGCAAAAAGATAAATATTTAGAAAAATTATTAGATATAGATAGTTTAGAACATATTTCTTTCAGTGAGAATTTACATCTATTTATAAATGAAAATTATGAACCTTTAATAAACTCTCAACAAAGCTTATTTTCAAAAATAAATTCTTCTAAATATAACATTAAAGTGACAAATATAAACTCCCCTCAAAAACTCTCATTTCTACAATCCTACCATAATAATTGGAAGATATATATTAATCAAGTTGATTCTATTGCTAAAGACTGTAACATTATTAGAGAATATAATGAGGGGGGGCAGAATACAAAAGAATGTGTGCAGACTCCAAAATTCTTTGAAGGGGAGGAATTAGGCTATTTATGGAAGCAACCTGTCTTTGAAGATTCTCATAAATTAGTATATGACTATGCTAATCAATGGACTATAGATCCTGAATATATCAAAGCTAATTTTGATAAGTCCTATTACAAAGAAAATCCAGATGGAAGTATAGATATAGAACTTACTTTGTACTTCAAACCGCAATCATATTTTTATCTTGGTATTATCATCTCGGGTACTACCTTGATACTATGTCTTGGGTATCTTGGGTATGCCTTTTATCGTAAAAGGGGAGGGAAGGGGTAGTTTTATTGTCCTCCCTGCCTACCTGCGGTAGGCAGGGAGGAGCTTTAAGTCCCTCCTATATTTATTTAGGAGGGGGGGCTGTTAATCCGGAGGTGGATAGAAACTTTTGCTTTACTAGAATATTCAAGATATACTAGATAGAAAAGAATCAAAAAAACAATATGCAAAATTTTATAAAAAGATTTCAGGAGTGGATTGGACTAAAAGAGAAAATAGATATTAGTAAATATAAAGCCCCTTCTTTTAAGGAGGGTGAGGTATGGATGAGTTATTGGGGAGAGAATGTAGGACATGAGTCTAGCGGTAAGAACAAATATTTTCACAGACCTGTTATTATTTTGAGAAAATTTAATAAAGATCTTTATTATGGCTTGCCAATGAGTACAAAAAACAAAAAAGATAGTAAATTTTATATTGAATTTTCGTTTAAAGAAAAGCAAGTCTCAGCTATGGTGTCCCAATTAAAAGCTATGTCAGCTAAAAGATTACACTATAAAATGGGTGAATTACAAAAAGAGGATTTTAATCTTGTAAAGAAAAAATTTTTAGCTTTATTCAAAAACAAAAGCTGATATAAAATCAGCTTAAGTATTTACCCTTATATATCTTCTCCAAGGTATATAAGGTCGTGGGATAATCCCAATTTGTAATTTAATTATAGGTTTTATATTGAATTTTGTCAATAGTCTTGACTTATCTAAAGAATATATAAAAGCTAATTTTGATAAGTCCTATTACAAAGAAAATCCAGATGGAAGTATAGATATAGAGTTGACTTTGTACTTCAAGCCGCAATCATATTTTTATCTTGGTATTATTATCTCTGGTACTACTTTGATTCTATGCCTTGGGTATCTTGGGTATGCCTTCTACCGTAAAAGGGGAGGGAAGCTCAGTCCACACCCGGCCCCTCCCAAACAAGGTATGGGAGGGACCACCCTTCCACCTACGGTCGACAAGCTGCCAGCGAGGCCTGCCTGCGGTAGGCAGGGACAAAAGGGCAGGAGTAAGTCCACACTAGCTGGAGGACAGATTAAAGGTAAAAATAAGTCTAAAAGTGTAATTAGGGTTAAGAAGTAGGGGGGAGCTTTTGACTTGACAAATGTAAAGTGTATGGTAATATTGATATATTACGATGATGTGGTACGGTGAAAGGGTTAGTCCTTATCTGTGCCACATCTTTTTTATTTTTTTAGTTCCACTTTTATCTTTAGATCATTCATACTAATAATATCTTCTTTTGCAGTTTTTTTGATCAGTTTAGAATATCTTTTATGGTGTGGAACTATTACTTTTGCAAGTTTGTTTACCGACTTTAAATATTTCATAAGGCATGCAAAATCTCCATCTCTTGTGACAATGATAGCTTGATTATATTCTTGAATATCTATCATTGCTTGTAATACTAACTCTGCATCTACATTACCCTTTATTTTCTCACCTTCTTTTGTTTTTACTACAAGAGTTTCTTTGAATATTAAAATAAAACCTGCTCTTTGTAATTTTGCATACATTTGAGAGTGTGCAGATATATATCCTATAAAGAGATAGGCTATTTCTACACTGAATTTATCTTTTAAGTATTGTCGAAAATATTTATAGTTTATTTCCCACCCTGCACTTTTTACTCCTAAAAATAAATTCTGGGCATCTATAAAAGCATAGTTATTTTCTGATTTATTTTTAGCTTTTTGGTTCATACAGTATCATTATTTTTATATATTATATCATATATTTTGTGTGCATGTATGGAAGTATTTTAATTTATACCCTAAAGATAAAAACCGCAATCATATTTTTACCTTGGTATTATTATCTCGGGTACTACTCTGATTCTATGCCTTGGGTATCTTGGGTATGCCTTTTATAGCCAGAGAAAGAATAAGTAGTTGGGGTAAAATAAAAAATTGGGATTGCATTGCAGTCCCAATTTTATTTGTCTGATTGGGTTATGTAAAAATTTTAATACATAAGATTAGTACAAAAAGTATTAAAATTATAGATGCATACCCAAAAATTATAGATGCACACCCAATCAGTTCAAGTTTGTCCCCTAATTCCCAAGGGATTAATCTATATTTTCCAAAGAGGGAAATCTTGATGTATGGTTTTCTTTCAATATGATTTCCGAGCCTTCTTTGATGAATGATCTCAATCCTCATTGTTCTGTACAAAGGTTTGCCATACTTTTATAGCATAAAATCTGTTTTTTGTCTACACTTTCACCGTAAAAGGGGAGTGAAGCTCAGTCCACACCCGCTGGAGGACGGAAATAGAAAATCCACCCCGTCCAGCGAAGCTGTCCACCCCCTCCCAAACTAAAGTATGGGAGGGATTGAAAGCCCTCAATTTATCTCCCTGCCTACGGCAGGTAAACCGTCGGGAGAGAGGGGAATTTTAGAGCAGAAACTTTTGACTTGACAAATGTAAAGTTTTGGTATATATTACTATTGTATTCGGCACTAGCCGCGCCCCTCGCAAGAGGGCTTATTTTTTTATAAATAAGTTTTGAAAAGATGTGTGTATCAATCTGAAATCTTTTTTATCTAATTGGCCTAATTTGTTTTTTAATCTTCTATAGTCTATAGTTCTAACTTGTTCTAAGCAAGCTAACATTACAATGTCATTATAAATAAATTTTATAAATCTTTCTCCCTCTTTTTCTGTTCCATTAGAAAATGTAAGTTTTGTTGTAGTTGGTATTATTAAAAGTAATCTTTGTGAAAATTTCTTCAATACTATTACTGGTCTAGCAAACTCTCGACCTTTACCACTTATTTCAATCCCTATATTCTCCCCTAAACGACACCACTAAATATCTCTTTCAGAAAAGAAGGGAGGTTTGTGTTCTGAGATGTCTAGGTTTGGTTTTATTATGAACCATTCCTGAAATCTTTTTATAAATTTTTAATATTTTTGTCCATAGTATTTTGTAAATATGGTCTTTATATTATATCATAGGAAATTGTAATTATATATATATATATTAGCTACCCTGGGTACACCTTTTATCGTAAAAGGGGAGGGAAGCTCAGTCCAAACCCGCTGGAGGACGGAAATAGAACATCCACCCCGTCAAGCTAAGCCTGCCACCCCCTCCCAAACTAAAGTATGGGAGGGACTGAAAGCCCTCAAGAGGGGAATGGAGAACAAAAAGCTCAGTCCATATCCAAAGGAGTACAGAGTGCTAGTGAGGGGCAGAAACTATAAATAAAAAATCTGGTCACAAGATGTGCCAGATTTGGGGTTGATGTTTACTTAACTACTCCTGTTGCTTGGGTAAAGATTCTTGTTCTGCCCTTGCTCTTTCTTGATCTATACGTATCTGTAATTTAATTCGTTCAAAGAGATCATTTAAATCTGGGTTATTAAGAAATCTTTGGAACATAGTTCCCATGGATGTGTTTTCTTCAACCATTATCATTTCAATCAGAGGCAATGACTATAGTATCATAAACAAATTTTTTGTTAATAATATATATAAAAAACCACCGCAGTTTGCCTGCGATGGAGTATTGTTGTGATGTGACGCTATTTCCAGCAAGGTCCCCCCCTTTGATACCAAGGCTTTTGCGTCATAACTGAGCATTGAGCATTTGGATCATTTGGATCTGGGTATGTTCTGTCATTGAGAAAATTATGTAGATTATTACTCGCCAATATTAGCATTTGTTTGGGATTTATGGCCCCAGTTGTAACTGCGGTGAAGCACAATATTACTGTAATTGTACAAATAAGTATTATTCTCGGATACTTTGAGCGATGGTTTTTGGTCATGGGTTGATAATGAAAACCAACATATTAATAACATATTTTTGGCTTTTTGTACAGATTTTTATTTGACAAAAAGCAATAATTTACCCACCTCAACTTTGTAGGTGGGTTTAAGCTTGTATATGGATAAATTATATGTATATAGTGGTGTGAAGGGTGTGGCACTTATCTGTGCCACATCTTTTTTTATTTAGTGATAATTATAGTATAAATGGACAAGTTGCTAATTGTCTTAAAAATGATACAATTAGATATATATGAAATCAGAAATTACGGGTCTAGATTGGGTGAAGTTAGCAATTGTCATTGCAGTTTTTGTGATTGTTTTTTTGTTTTTGGGAAGTATATTGTCAGCTTTAATCTGGGCATATGTGGCGGGGGTGATTTTGTTTCGGATAGATAATCGTCCAGCTGGGTATATAGCTTTGGGGTTTTTGACTCTGACTCCGATTGCCTTGTTTCTCAAATTAGATAAATTGGCTGAAGCTTTGGCGGTGAATGTCTATTATCTTATGTGTATTATGGTCTTTAGTGAAATTTGGAGTAATCAGAGATGGCGCTGGCAAGGTTTAGAGAGTTTTTTAGAAAAAGCTGGTAATTGGGGACATAAACAAATAACCAAAATTCCTAATTATATTTGGATTATTGGGATAGTAGGCATATCCCTTGTTTATGTGTCTGGGAAATATTTCTTTAAAGATGGCATTCCTCATAATAGTTTCCTGGATATGGGGATGGGTGTAGGTTATCAACTGGATATATGGAGCCAGTTGATAGTAGGTTGGAGCTATAAATTTGGATTTATATGGAACACGATAAGTAGTGTTTGGTTTATTCCATATACCAATATTCTCTCATTCTTGGCAGGGGACTTTTATCTGGGGATAAAAATCCATCAGCTATTGAGTGTAGGTATTGCTGCCGTGGGTATTATAAAGTTGATGAGAGCTATTCTCCCTCAAGCGACAAAGGGACCTCTTGGTATTGGGGTTCAGATTCTCGCTACGCTTATATATATATTAAATCCATTTTATCTCTCGGTATTGAATGGTGTGGTGGAATTCGGTATTGCTTATGCTTTGCTTCCTTGGATTGTAAATGATTGGATTTGGTTGATGAGACATAAGCCAAATTGGTTTGGGTTGATACATCGGACTTTGGTATTGGGTATTATTGTAGCTTTGAGTACATTGATTTCTGGTATTACTATGGTATTCACGAATGTAATTCCTCTAGTAATTATTATGTTGGGTATTGCTCTGATTGATTATAAGTCTCAGCGAGAATTAGTACGGCGTTTGGGATTATTCTCTGGGGTATGGATTATTGTAGTATTGGCGGGACTCCATATGTTGGTACCGACATTCTTTGGGTATCGAGCGAATACAGGATTATTAGATGAATCTCAGACTCAGGAGCGTATAGCCCCTTTTGTAAAAGATTATTATTCTCCTACTATTACAGAAATTGGGTATCTTCAAAATAAAGAGGGTATTGTATCGGGGGAAATTGGATATTCTCTCACAAGTATTCCTCTAGATAATCGTATTATTTGGTTGATTTGGACAAGTTTTGGTATTTTATCTATTCTGTGGTTTAGGCGAAACAAATATATACTTCCTCTTTGGATTGGCTCTGGTATCGCGGGCTATCTTGCTCTTGGGTATAGCAAGTCTTGGTTATATCGAGTATTGAATGAGTATTTCCCGTATTTTTGGGGACTGCGCACTCCGGGGAGATTTATGATGATATTTGCTCTTGGTATTGCTATCTTGGGTGGGCTTACTTGGTATTATGTGGTGAGCGAGATGAAGGCAAAGCAATGGCGTATGGTGGGGGTATTTTCTATTCCTGTATTCCTGATAATGATATTAGTTTCAGCTCGGTATCAGGGTCTAAAAATGTATACATTTTATACGGTACCTTCTATGGAGGATCATTATCCTGGTATTGATAGGGCAAAAAAAATAATAGATAAACTTAATCCTAATCAGGAATATCGTATTCTTGACTTAACGCGGGATGATGATGGGGCTTGGAATCATACGCGAGCTATGGCTATTGATCAGAGAGTATTTAATAATTTTGAAAAAATACTCCTTCAATATTCTGTTCCAGAATGGGTCCCTATACTACGAGAAAATAATGTCAAATATATTGTGACGACGAGCTACGATAATTATTGTGATGATAGATTCAAGGAAAATCGAAATCTGGTAGCTTGCTATCTCCTAGATAGGAAGTCAGAATTAAAATGGGTGAAATCTACTATAGAGGGATATCGTATTTATGAAGTACCAGATGTAAAAGAATATATCTCTGGAGATAAAATGGAGGTTGGATTTTCTTATAGTCCCATGGTGAGAACGGGGGATAAGGAGAGAAATGTCAATGTGGCAGAAGTCTATAATCCTCAATTCAAATGGGCTTGTGGAGATAAAACTATTAATACCAAGTCTGAGCTCAATGGGCTTACTCAATCAGCCATATTACCCGCTAATTCAGAATGTGAATTTGGTTATCATAAAGCTCGGAATGTAGTAATTGCAGAGATTATATCCTATGGACTCATTATCCTCGCAATATTAGGTTTTGTGTGGCTAGGGATTCAAACAGTTTGGTTTTGGGGGAGAAAATAATAAGATATTTTTGCATAAAATATAATTTCTATGCTATTATAAGGATAAGAATTTATCATAATATATGGTTGATATTAGTATTGTTGTACCGGCTTATAAGGAGAAGGAGAATATCGCCAAAACAATTCTAGCTCTCGAGGCTTATGCTATCAAACAGCCAGAAAATATAGAAATTATTATTGCAATTGATGGATGTCAGGAGACTTTTGATGCGGCCTACCCCTATGAGTCAGAGTTGACCTCCGTTAATCTCTCTACCCCGAATCAAGGTAAGGGTTGGGCTCTGAAGTATGGATTGCAATTTGCTAAGGGTAAATATGTGGTTTTCTATGATGCGGGTCTTGATTTTCCGGTTGAGAATATTTCTTTGGTGATTGCAACCCTACAGATTACCGAAGCCCCTGTGGTGATTGGGTCAAAACGGGCTCGAGGTTCGGTGATTCAATATCCTTTTTTCCGACGAGTTATTAGTGCTTGTGCGCAACTTACTACTTTTGCATTATTCGGATTGGGGGTTAGCGATACACAGGTGGGTCTCAAGGGGTTTGAGCGGGAGAAAATCACCTTTATTATGGATCAAATGGTGGTAAAGCGTTATGCTTTTGATATAGAGATGTTGGTATTAGCTCGCTATTATAAATATGTTATTTTGGAAGTGCCAGTAAGATTATATCTCAACCTAACTGCAAGTGGTGTGACATATAAAACTACCCGAGATACTTTTGTTGACACCCTTGGAATATTTTATCGCCTTAGAATTTTGAGATATTATCAGAAGCAAGTTAAAAAATTAAAAAATAAAAAAGCCACTCCGTAAGGGGGAGTGGCTAGGGTGTGTAGTCAATCACAATGGGGCAGTGATCTGAGGCCTTCTGAATTGACGTACTGGAGACTATTTCTACCTGGAAATTTTCTCTTCGTGTCTTAGACAGGGTATTCCATAGACAATGATCCAGTTGAAGCGCCGGGCAAGGGAAGAAGAAATTCCTCCATAGCCAGGCTGTACGGTATTTGATCCCTTTCGCCAAAAATCCCGTCCAGAAATGGGGTAATGGGAAACTTGAAGTATTGACCATTTGTATCCATCCTTGAGCCTCTAAGACTTTGGGATGAACAAACATCTCTCTTACATCTTTACTACAAAGCCATAGTCCAAATGTTCTCCAATATTGGAAGAATTTTGGAATAGAGCTAAAGAGAATATTGGTGTCAAAAAATATGGTATTGAAATCACCAAAAATGATATCTTGCTTGATTGTGGAGAGTAAGCAAGAAAATTCCCCTCTTCTTTTGTCAGCATCATTGGCATCCAGATAAGCCACCGTAATATTTACTCCATATAATGATATTTCTATAACGTTGCGATCTCTAAACAAATGTACGGACTTAATTGAGACTTCCTCAGGAGAAATATCTTTTTTCACCAAAATGGCATAATTAATGTCTTCAATATCTCCTAGAGGATAGAGGGAAAGCCGGTATTCAGGAAATTTTTCCTCAAACAATCCTTTTGGCCATTTATTCCAGCCAAAAGCGTCAATCACCCCCACGACATCTGCTTTTAGAAAGTTGATTGAATTAGCGATGGATGTAAGTCGTGGAGTCCATATATAGCTTTCTTTGATGAGGTAAGACGGTTGTCCTCCTTCACCAATATTCCAGGACACAAGTCGAAAAGGTTTCATAATATCTCCCAATTGGGAAGGTGCAAATCAGAGCAATATTAGCATATTATGATAAAAAAGTAAAGAAAAAGCCAGTCGCTAAACTGGCTGAGAGGGCACAGGTACCCAATGAAAATGAGTTTTTTTATCGTCTTGAATTTCGGTATAACCTTTCGGATTGAATTGCACGTCCGTAAATACACATTCAAAAATATGAACTGTCTTATCAGTGATAATGCCAGGATAACTTGATGAGTGGTTTTCTCCCTGAATCGTCCTGATAAATTGTAATTGACTTGCAATAACGGGGACGGCTTGAATTTCACTCAACTCTTCTCTATTGATAGCTCTTAGGGCTGCTTCTAGGCGAGGTTCTTCTTTACCGATCTTTATCTTCTCTGCGACAGAACATCGGTCGGGGAGCTTGCGAGTACGTGGCCGGCTATCAGTGAATATTTGATATTTTTCTTGTAGATGGAGTAACCCATTTGGAGAAAGATAAGTGATGGTAATACTGACAACGTTAATATTCCGATACAATACTCCATTAATCAATTCGAGGGTACATTCTCCATTATTTACTTCATCAATAAGGTGTGTTGCTGTTTTTGCATCACCCTTTCCCCATAAGCTAAGGTTAATACTAGGATTTGTTTCACGAATCAAATTAATCAGGTCTTGAAGTCCAAATCGGAGAGTTTTCGGAAGTTGGGATAACATGACTTTTTTACAAGGTGCTATTATAGTATATCATATTTGAGTTGTGGAATAAAAAATTTCCCCGAGCACCAAGTTAAGGTGTCGGGGAGGGATTAAACTTTATTTGGAGGGATTGTGTTCCTCTGTTCTTGCACGATAGGCTTTGGGGCCGGTTCCATGCTAGACTCCTTATTCTCCTTTGGCGGGTTTTTGGGAGGGGTTTCACGGAGTTTCATGGATTTACCATGATAGGATAATAAACATTATATCATGGATTAGCTAATTTGTAAATACATAATAACATATTAAGAAAAGACCCGTATCTAATTTCGCTAATGTGGGCCTCTCGCCAGCGAGGAACAAATTATTTGTATCAAGTGCTTTTACGATTTTGATATATGCTTACCAATGACATTATTACAAATAGTCCTGTCATATTCCAGAATACGGCATTCACAATGCTCTCCAGGGAGGAATTATTATATACAATGGCAATGGCCATAGTAATGCTTCCTATAATAGGGAATACACTGAGACTATATTTTTGAATAGAGAGATTATAATTGACGAGTACATTGATAAGAGAATACATTCCCATAATAAGGGCAAATTTTCCAAGTAATGGGACAATAGGGAGGAATTTGTCTCCTAATAAAATTTTGACAATAAGTTCGGGGAAATATTGATAACATATAAATGCAATTACGCTCATCAGTCCTACTGAGGCGAGTGAGGCATACAGCATTTTGTGATGAGGCTCATTGACGGCGTGGCGGGCGGATACTATTGGGAACATAGCAACAGGAATGGCGGAAGTAGCAAAGAATATTATTTTACCTAATGTGGCAAGTCCTGCATAATCTCCAGATGTCTCATCTATTAGATAATGTTTGGCGAGTATTATATCAACAGAATTGAGGAGAGTAATTCCTAATACAGCAACCGTAGTGGGTATGGTATAAATTATAATATCCTTCCATTTGAAATGGGGTAATTGGGGTGCTTCTGGATTGTATGCCTTTAAAATATCTCGGAGAAAATAAAGGGATAGTACTAGCATTAATACACTAGATATTGGTACCGCGAGCATTGCTCCAGTCACGGGTGACATAGGCCAAAAAGGTAGGGTGAATATAATCAGTGCTAGTATTTTTGCTATTACTCCAAATAGGCTGGATAGAGAAAACCCGACAAATCTTTGGGTTCCTTGTAATACACTGCCACCCAGAGAACCTATGAGGGATAGTCCGAGAGCCAAGGCGAGTATGATAAGTGGACCAAAGGATTCAAGATGGAGAAATCGATAAATAAAGGGGCTTGCAATACCAAATAGAATAATAAGCCCGAGTGATATGAGTCCAAGATAATAGGATAAAGCTCGTATAAAAGAAGCAAGTGCGGGATAATCTTTTTTGGCATAGAGTACCGAGGAGAATTTGATTACGACTAAACTCAAGGCACCTCCTAATACGATGATGATGGTGAGTAGGGAGAATAAACTTGCAAAAGTACCAAGTTGCTCTTTGTCGAGTATACGAGCGACAATAATATTGAATATATAATTGAGAGCTCCCACTCCAAATGATCCCATAAATACAATCATACCTCCACGAAATAGGGGGCTATGATATTGTTTTTTTATAAAGGCTTTCACCATAACATGTTTTTACTGACAATTGTATCTATTATATCATTGTCTCATACTTTATGCTATAATAGGTCTAATATTTTAGTATAAAAGTATATGAATTTAATTACCGTATTACAAGGAATTGCGATGGGGGTAGCAGAGCTTATCCCTGGACTTAATGCCGCAACATTGGCTTTGGTCTTGGGAATATATGAAAAATTCATTGATATTCTTTTTCAGATTTCTCAGTTGATTAAAACGGGATTTGCTGTCATCATATTGCGTCGTGGGAAATGGTCTGAAGTTAAGGCGGTGGCTCAGGCTATTCCTTGGGGATTTGGGATTTCATTATGTATTGGAACCTTGATTGCGGTAATTGGATTATCTCAGCTTTTGCATACATTATTAGATATTGCACCTCAATATGTATATGGGTTTTTCTTTGGGCTTATTTTGGCATCTATCTCAGTGCCATGGGCAAGTATTCATAAAAAAGAATCATTGCATTATATTCTTTTTATCGTATCTAGTATTGTTTTCTTTGGAGTATTCTCATTGACTCCTACTGAGCTTGTTGCGAGCCCATCTTATGGATATATTTTTATTGGGGGAGTTTTGGGGGTTGCTTCTATGTTACTCGGATCAGGTGGTTCTACTGTTTTGGTTGCAATGGGATTATATCAGTATATTCTTGGGTTAGTGGGGGATATTGTGGGATTAGATTTTACTGCTCTTTTACCACTGATTGTATTTTTTAGTGGACTTGGAGTGGGATTTTTACTCTTCATTAATTTAATCAAAAAAGCCTTAGCTTCTTATCATAGTATTATTATGGCTATTATTACGGGAATTCTCTTGGCATCATTACGGGCAATGTGGCCATTTTTTGAGGTAAATGATAAAAGTTATATATTACAAACTCCATGGGATTCAGAATATATACTTGGAATAGGGATTAGTATATTGATTGGAATTGGATTAATTGCAGTATTCAAAAAGTATTCAGATAAAGTATAATATATGGTAGATATTGCATTAGATATAAAGGGGTTATATAAGACCTATAGCGATGGTAAGGTAAAAGCTCTCAATGGAGTAGATTTAACTATATATAAAGGAGAGATATTCGGGTTACTCGGGCCAAATGGAGCGGGAAAGTCAACATTAATTAATGTACTCACTACTCTTGCTAATAAAACTTCAGGAGAGATTATAATTAATGGTTTGGATTTTGCAAAATTTCCCTCAGAGGCCAAGACTTATCTAGGGGTGGTGCCACAGGAATTTAATTTTCATTGGTTTGAAAAGGTGGAGGATATTGTAGTACAGCAAGCGGGATATTATGGTATGCCAGCAGGGGAGGCTAAAGAGCGGGCTGAAATTTTACTAAAACGACTGGGACTTTGGGACAAAAAAGATACTGTCTCGATGAAGCTATCTGGAGGTATGAAAAGGCGTCTGATGATTGTCCGTGCTCTGATTCATAAACCAGAAATACTTATACTGGATGAGCCATCAGCAGGAGTGGATGTGGACTTGAGGCGTGAGATGTGGGAATTTGTGAGGGAGCTAAATCAGGAAGGGGTAACTATTATCCTGACTACCCATTATCTGGAGGAGGCGGAGAATCTATGCGATAGAGTAGGAATTATTAATAAAGGTAATATCTTAGAAATTGGTACGGTCAAAGCATTATTATCAGAGCTTAAAAAAGATACTTTGGTTCTAGATACGGTTGGAGAGATTAAGGGATTGCCTAAAAGGTATAGAGTTATAGAAGAAGGGAGACTAGAGACAGATTTATTACAGGGTGAGGATTTGTATACTATTACTAATGAACTCCATAGCAAGGGGTTACAAGTGACAGGAATTAGGAATAAGACGAACAGGTTAGAAGAAGTATTTATTAATAAAGTGAAGGATTAATATGAAAGCACCTATTTGGATACCATTATATACTATTGTCAATAAAGAAATGATTCGAATCTTCCGAATCTGGACACAAACATTATTGCCTTCGGTGATTACGACAAGTCTCTATTTTCTCATTTTTGGTTCATTTGTAGGCTCACAAATTCAGGATATACAGGGTGTGAGTTATATGCAGTTCATTGTCCCGGGACTGGTGATGATGGCGATTATTACCAATGCTTTTATGAATGTAGTGGGATCATTTTTTGGGGCAAAACTTAGTAAAGGGATAGAGGATACATTAGTTTCTCCAACCCCAAACTGGGTGATTGTCTGGGGTTATGTGATTGGGGGTGTTGTACGAGGACTTGTGGTGGGAGTTCTGGTACTGATTATCTCATTATTATTTACCAAGCTTACGATTGTAAATTTATGGGCAGTAATTCTGTTCTCAGTTCTAACAGCTGTAGTATTCTCACTAGGGGGGCTTATGAATGCCGTATTTGCTAAAAAATTTGACCATACTGCTATTGTCCCGACCTTTGTCTTGACCCCGCTTACTTATCTTGGAGGAGTATTCTATTCTGTTAATGCTCTCCCAGAATTCTGGCAAAATATATCCAAATTCAATCCTATTCTCTATATGGTAAATGGATTCAGATA
Source organism: Parcubacteria group bacterium (assembly GCA_943354045.1). GTDB lineage: Bacteria > Patescibacteriota > Minisyncoccia > SW-4-49-11 > SW-4-49-11 > CALRBF01. Next base: position 61,309 of record CALRBF010000003.1, on the reverse strand, counting down.
TGGATTTTTTGGAATATCTGATGTCAATATTGGAATATCTGTCACCATTCTCATAATGCTCGTCCTGGTACTCTCTATTACAGACTTAATGCTACTCCGCCGAGGTGTTGGATTGAGGAGTTAAAACTTGACAGTAGCTGACAAATTATATAGAATTTAAATATAAATTAAAGTTAAATTTAAGAGTTTGAGAAAGAGACTTATACAGATAATGGTAATAGCTATTGGGTTAGTTCAAGTATATCCAATAACATTAGCTCAAGCAATAGACACTGAGACAGTTGAAATTAAGCAATCATTAGAAGGAATAGAAGGTTTATTACAAGAATCGTCACAAGTAAATCTCAAATCAGATCAAGATTCTGCAGGAATAGTCAAGACAAATAATAGTACAATAGATATTCCAAAGAATCCAGATGAGGCAGTAAATATAAAAGCAGGGGGGGCATCTATTAATATTATGTTACCAGAATTAGACAAGCCTCAAGAAGGAGCAATCATAGCAAAAGGAGTAGTTGCTTATGCTAGCGAATCAGACTTTAGTAATACTGTACAAGCCAATAATGATGGCTCAGTAAGAATGACCACCATCATAGATAATCCCGATGCTCCTACTGAATATGAGTATAAGGTAGATTTACCAGCGGGTGGAAAAATAGAGTTGCAATCTGATGGGAGTGCGGTATTATATGATAATAGCAATACTGCTATATCTATTATTGGGAAACCTTGGGCAAAAGATGCTAATGGAAAAGAAGTAAAAACGTGGTTTAGTACTGATGGACTTACTCTCATACAACATGTAGAACATAATGTTCCTGGTGTTGTTTACCCTGTGGTGGCGGATCCTACTTGGAGTGAAATACAGTATTGTGCATTGCCCTGGAATACAAATGCATGTAGATTAGCCAGTGGATCTATTAGAAAAGAGGCGGAAAACGTAGCCCTATCTATCCATAGACAATATGGGTGGTCGCTTAGTAATGGTGGGGCAGATGCAGTTAGACATTGTTATTGGAGTGGAAGAATGGTCCAAGTTATTGGTGCAAAGCATTCATATGAAATAGGTACTAGGCATGAATCAGGAAGTAGTGGTATATATAGAAATATGGATTTACATAATAATGCAGTAGGAAGAGTTATAGGAGCATGGTCTGGATCAACAAATTTTTTGCGCGAAAGGTGTGTGAGTGGAGTTCAGAGTAAATTATTAATTTGGTATTAGATTATATGAGCTTACAAAAATTTACAGTCATAACAGCACTAATATTTTTCCTGATAGAGACAGTTTTATTTGGGATGTATTATATAACTTTATCAATAGATATTATTTTTATAAGTTATTTTATAGGGATAATAATTCTTATAATAAGTATTATTTTAGGATGTATCATAATTTTTAGTAAAAATAGTACAAATATAAAGCTAAAATCTTGTAGTATAATAGTACTAAATATTTTGATAGTAATTGCATATAGTTATTTTGCTATAATGTTGACTAATTATGTAAGAATTAACTTGATTAATTCTACCTCAAGCACAGTGACAGATATACAAATTTTAGGATGTGAAGAAAAAATGATTGGTAAATTAGAAAAAGAGGATAAGAAGACAATTTGGATTAAGATCCCAGAAGATTGTTCTATAGATATTAATTATATATTTGAGGGTACTAAAAAAAGAGAAAATATTATTGAATATATATCACCTGGTATGGGAGCAAAAATAGAGTTTAGTATTGAGTAAGTAAATATATGGAATGGAATATTATATGGGAAAACATAATAGTAGTAATACTATTATTATATATACAGTTTTTCCCATTTATTCTGTTATTATGGTTACAAATATCTATATTGAAATATCAGAGAAGATTACTTTGGGTGGTAGGAATATTCTTTGTATCTATTATGGGAGTAAATTTTAGTATTGGTATGGAGATTGTATCTGGAGTTGAAGGAGAATCTAGTTGGGTAAAACATATTACATGGATGACTATTAATTATATTCTCATGTTAAGACAATTATATCTTGTTCGTAAGGCAAGAGATTTGAAGAAGTAAAGAAATTAAAAATATTTAGTAAATAGTAAATGAATATAATCAAAATTAACCTTCTAAAACTTACAATAATATTAGTAATAGCAATAATATTATACTTTTTACCATTTATGTTTGGTCAGTTTATAATACCTTTTATAATTCTGATCGGCTTAAAAATGTCCCTACAAGCAAAAAGTTTAGATAAAATTATATTAGTTTTAGTAGCTATAGTCTTGTATTGGTATGCTCTACAAATGTTATATTTAGAGATGGATCAATTAGACAATGTGGTTGATAAGGAAGTACAAATTCCCTCTAGTCAACTCACTCATAGTGTTGCAATTTTTATCTCCTTCTATGTAGTTAGTTTTGGATTGGGGAAAAATAGAAAATAGGCTTACCCCCTCACTCTCTCAAATCTATTCACCACTTCACCGTCAGCTAGGGTGATGGGGGTGTCCCAGCCATTTTCGCCACTTACTTTCCTTACCCAGATGATTGAGTCGGCTAGACTTTGGTAGACTACTACTGGCTCTTCATCCCATTCGGACAGGGCTATATGGAGAACTTGGTAATGAGTTTGGGGGTTTTTGTAATGATAATAATAAGCTCCGACTTCTATATTATATTGAGTTGGTTCAAGTTTGGCTTGTAAGTCTTTAGAATCTGTATGTGCCATCATTTTAAATTTAGTTGATAATAATATTATAGCATAATTAAGTATACTCTCTATATCCTATTGCAAATGATTTGCATTATATATGCATATACGATATACTGTACAGATATAAGAATATTCTATGTCTGAAACTTTGTCTCGTTTACCAGTGACGGTATTATCTGGATTTTTAGGTAGTGGAAAAACCACTATTCTTAATGCTATTCTCAAAAATAGGCAGGGTCTTAAGGTTGCGGTGATTGTGAATGATATGTCTGAGGTGAATATCGATGCTGAGTTGGTAGCTAATAATGAGGTATCTCTGAGTAAAACAGAAGAAAAATTGGTAGAGCTTAGCAATGGATGTATTTGTTGTACTCTGAGAGAGGATTTATTGGTGGAGGTCAAAAAACTTGCTTTAGAGAACCGATTTGATTATCTGGTGATTGAGTCTACGGGAATTTCTGAGCCATTACCTATTGCGGAGACTTTTACTTTTGATGATGAATCGGGAGATATCTTGTCTCATTTTGCTCGCTTAGATACTATGGTGACGGTGGTTGATACTGCTAACTTTATGAATTATCTTGCCTCAGAGGATCAGCTGAAGGATACTGATGAATCTCTTGGTGAAGAAGATACTCGAACTATTGTGGGGCTCCTCACAGATCAAATTGAATTTGCTGATGTAATTGTATTATCTAAAGTTGACTTGGTTTCTAAAGGTACCGTAGGAACTATTCGAGGTATTGTCGCGAAACTCAATCCTGATGCTCGAATTATTGAGGCGGTCAAAGGGGATATTCCTCTTGACCAAATTCTCAATACGGGATTATTTGATTTTGATAAGGCTTCTCAAAATGTAGGGTGGCTCAAAGAAATGCGAGGAGAACACACTCCAGAGACTGAAGAATATGGGATTAGTAGCTTTGTCTATGAGAGTAAAAAGCCTTTTGATAGACAAAAGTTGATGGAATTATTACAAAATGGAACATTACAAGGAGTGGTGAGGTCTAAAGGTTTTGCTTGGGATAATTCTGACCTTACAACAGCCTTATTATGGTCTCAAGCGGGGAATATTATTAATCTTGATCCGTATGGATATTGGAGTAAATCTAAAGTTGGAGAGAGCAAGGGGGAACAGAAAATTGTCTTTATTGGAGCTGATATGGATAAAAAAGCGATTATAGAGTCATTAGATAATTGTTTGGTGATGTGATTTTAGCATTTTTGGGTAAGGGTGGAAGTGGTAAGTCTTCTGTTTCTAGTCAGATTGCTCTTTACCTTAACTCTCAACATAAATCGGTTTTAGCTATTGATGCTGATCATAATATGGATCTTTCGTATAATCTGGGGGGAGATGATGTAAAGGATATAATGTATTATGGAAATGCTTTAATGGATTTGCAATTAGCAGTTGGATTGGATAAAGGAGAAAAGTATTCTGCGGCCTTTCTTAAAAAGATTACTCATCGATTCACTCTATCTCCATTATCTTCTGAAATTGAGAAGTATTCTGTGAAATTAGAGAATGGTATTCGATTGATGATTGCTGGACCTCAAACTGATGATGTTCTGTATGGAAAAGCTTGTAGTCATATTTTAACTACTCCATTAAAACTTCTTCTTCCTTTATTAGAGCTTCAAGAAAATGAGGTTGTGGTAATTGATGAGAAAGCTGGGGCAGATGGAGTATCTACAGGAATTATTACAGGGGTGGATATTGGAGTAATAGTTTGTGAACCAGCATTACATAGTATCAAAACTGCAAAGCAAATTGCAGAATTAATGAAATTTTATAAAACCCCTTATATGTTTGTAGGGAATAAAATAGCTTCAAGTGAAGATAAAAACTTTATTGAGGAAAGTTTGGGGGAGGTTCCTATTGCTTACTTAATGGAAAGTACGAATTTAAAAAGAAATCCCTCGCTCTTAGTTTCAGAGTGGAGTGATGAGCTGTCCATGATATTCGAACATGCACAAAAGCTATCTCAGAATAATCGTTTAGAAAGAACCATAAAGAAATTTCAACGTAATCACGAATTCTCTCATAATTAGTTGCCGTTACCAAAGAGCTCGCGAGAATGGGTTCTTTGGTAATGGGAACATTACCAGCTCTGTCCTTTGACTTTAATCTGATGAAATGCCAAGATGCCCAAAAAGTTTGGGGAAAGGGGAATCCAATTGAAGGATTGATGCAATACTTCCCTGAAGCACTACAGTTTATTCTTCAGAAAGCTAAATGCTTTGCAGAGAACTGTCCTGGAGGAGAATTCGATAAGCAAGTCAAAGCTCTGGCTGGAGAGGGGCAGTATAGGCTTGTTTACCTTGATGAACAAGATACATTAGCTGAACAAATTAGTCAGATTCTGGGAGATTGCGCTCTGAATCAGGCATTGTCCCGCTATGTTTCAGGGCTCCACAATTGTTCCATTCAATTAGGGAATATCTGCTGTAATTGTTTCACTACAGGAGATGATGAGTTCTTTATCTCGGATCAGCTCATGGAAGTTCAAAAAGCAGCTATCAAGATTGAAGGAATGAAGACTGGAGATTGATTCGTCTCAACTAAAACTCTATCAGCCCGGCACCATGTGTCGGGCTTTTCTCTATCTAAATACGTTATTTTATAATACAATATATACAATACGAGAGACAGAATCGATAAGAATAGAAATGATATACTGGAATCAAAGAATGGTGATAATTGGAATGGTATTGATTGCAGTAATATTAATTGTGATTAGTGCTATTGTATCTCCCCAAGGGGATGAATTATTGGAGAAAAAAGCTTCACTCTCCTATAGTATTATGTCAGAGCCGAGCCGAGTATTCAATGTAGATCAGGAGGCGAATATTCCGACATGGTTTACCGCTTCTATTGCATTATATACTGCTTTGATGGCTTCCTTGATTGCATCTAGTATGAAGTCTCAAGGGAAAAAATCTGCTGGTTGGAGAGGGCTGGCTTGTTTATTTGTATATATTGCTTTGGATGAGGTGGGAGGTTTGCATGAATTATTGATAGAGCCTTTGCGTAATGCATTTGGATTAACCGGTTGGTTATATCAGTCATGGATAATAGTAGGGCTGGCTATTGCCTTGATTGTGGGACTTGCTTATATACAATTTTTATTCCGATTACCACGTAATATACGATTTTATTTGATAACAGGGGGTATCATATATGTTCTTGGTGTTATTGGAGTGGAGGCTATTGGAGGTCTAGTATTGAGCACGGAGGGGCTTACTAATTGGTATGTACAACTATCTCATATCGAAGAGTTTCTCGAAATAATGGGTCTTATACTAGCCCTGTATGCTCTCAGTGAATTTACTCGCCGTGAAATCAAGTCTATGACTATTGTACTCAAATAGAAAGAATTCGAAATGAATTAATTTGACTGTCAGGTATTGACAAAATATAAAAGATATGTTATGGTGGGGGCAATTAATGATTTGATCGTATGGCTAGATTTTCTGCCCAGAAATTATTATTTTTAGCTGAGCTCTCTTTATTGATAGCAGTATATATAGGATATATCATATTAGTTATATATTTATTTGCAACTAGAGAAAGTGATTTACTTATATCTCTATGGCTTTTAGCATTGAGTCTATTTGGTATTATTTGGATTACCTATCTATTATTAAAAATAAAGTCTGTGAAGCGGCGAATACGCCGATTATTTGTTTTGAGCATCAATCTTATATTGAATAATCGTATGGTATGGGCTTTAGTAGGGACTATAAATAAACGATTTCCTATTATTAAAACAGTATTTTTAGCATATCCTGCTAATCATAAATTTGCGACAGAATATGTATTTGATAATGTTTTAGAGGAGACTAAATGGAACCCATGGTTTACGGGGTTTTTTATTCAAAATGGAAAAATTGGTATTCAATTTGCAATATCTTCTACAGAAGAAGATTTTAGAGATGAAAATAATATTGAAAATTTACGAATATTATGGCTGAGAATGAATTATCTCAAATCTTTATTAGAAGCCGATCAAATGACTTTTGCAGGAATATTACCTGGTTTATTCTATAAAAAAAATATTATTCATACACTGCCAATAGAATTAGATGTTACAGTAAAAGCAGTGAAGCAAGCAGTATTGAAAGCTATTGATGAGTTAAAGCTTCCTAATACAACTCCTATTATTGTATTAGGAGGCAAAGGCTTTATAGGGAATAAATTTGTAGCTGAAATGTCAGATAGAGAGGTGTATTGTGTAGACAAACAAGATTCAGACTCACACTCTATTGAAGATATTTTGAAAAAAGTAAAAGAAAAAGTTATTATTCTTAATGTTGCAAATCAAAAGGCATTACAAGAAAATTTGCTTTATTTTAATGAAAAAGTTATCATAATAAATGAAGTGTATCCAGAACCTTCCCGAGAGTTAACCCATAGTCTCACAGGAAAAGGGGTGCAATTATTCCATATTATTGGAGTAAAAGGAAAATCTTTTCCAAATTTCCCAAGAGCTTATAGAGGAGGAATACCATGTTGTGCTAGTTGGGATAGTGACAATTTAGAGGTAAAAATAACACAATTATAATTTTCACATAAAAATAAAATTAATATAATGGTTGGATTTGATGTAATAAATATATTATTAATTACGATTGGAGTAACAAATTTTGCTTTAGGGTTGCTACTTTTTTTTAGCTCAGATCAAAAACAAGATTCAAGCAAGAGGTTGTTCTCACTCGTGATACTAACAGTGGTAGGTTGGATTACAATGATAACTATATACCGCTCTACTAATAATATAGATGGGCTCTTAGGGATTACAAAATTATTATATATTTCTGCTCTTTTTATCCCAATGGTATTTTTACTTTTTGTAAATCGTTTTATATATGTAAAAAAGAATAAAATATTAGAAAAAGCTTTATTAATTTTCTTAGGTTTTTTACTTATATTAACATGGACTACCCCTTATATAATTAGCTCAGTTGTTCTACAAGATGGTCTGGAACATAAAATTATTTTTGGGGAATTATTTTGGATATATGCTATATTTATAATAGTAACATTTAATCTTGCCTTTTATGAATTAAGGCTCAAGTATAAAGAGTTTAAAGGAGTTAAACAAAATCAAATTTTATTTATTATCTTAGGGACTACTTTATCAACATATCCAGCCTTTGTAACTAATTTAATTTTACCATGGATAGGAGTATTTACATTTAATTGGGTTGGTCAATTATGCTCAATATTTTTAACTATCTTCACCACCTATGCTATCTTAAAACATCATCTTTTTGATATTAAGATGATTTTATCAGAAATATTACTCGGATTAATGGGTATTATTTTATTTATCTATATTTTTATTGCAAAGAATACCTATGAGGTAATAGTGAGCGTGATATTCTTTTTACTATTTACTGGATTAGCCTATACCTTAATACAAGAATTATTGAAGGGTATTAAGCGAGAACATCAATTAGAGAAAACTAATAATAAATTAATTGAGATAATTGAGTCAAAAGATTTGTTTCTTCGTATGACATCTCATCAATTACGTACACCACTTACATCATTAAATGGATTTCTTTCTTTGATTTTAGAGCAATGGCAAGGTAAATATAAAATGAATCAAGCCACTCATGATGATTTGATAAAAGTATATTTGAATGCTCAGAGACTCATTGTTATTGTAAATGATTTATTAGCCTTTAATGCAATAAAAGCTAATAGATTTGGAGTTACTATACGTCTGGAAGTTGATGTAAAAGATGAATTACAATATTTGCTAGAAGATAGTAAATATATATTAGAGTATTTTGAAACAGAAACTATTTTAAAATCAATAGGAAAAGATTTTAAAGTATCCATGGATAGTATAAGAATGAAGGAGGTTTTTCAGAATTTGTTATTCAATGCGATTTATTATGGAAAAGGAAAAATTTGGATTACAGTGGTTGATGAGGGGGATAGATTAAAAATTCTCTTTAGAGATAATGGGCCTGGAATAGATTTTACTATAAAAGATAAAATTTTTACATATCGATTCCGTGCTCGAGGAGTAGGGGATCAAAATCCAAATGGTTCTGGTCTTGGATTATTTATTTCTCGTACTATTGTTGAGCTACATCATGGTACATTAAAACTCAAAAATCCTGGTTCTTCACATGGAGCAGTATTTGTGGTAAAAATACCTAAAACTGCTAATCTGGATAAATATGAGGGGCAATAATATTGTTGATATATGAAAAAAAGAAAAGAATATTATCAACTTACGATAGAAGAAATATTAGGATTATTAGCTACTAATACAGGGGGTCTAACTTCTCAAGAGATAGAAGTTAGACAAGTACAATATGGTAAAAATATATTAACTCCTAAACAGAGTACCTCACCTATTTGGACATTTCTAAAACAATTTCATAATGGATTAGTCTATGTGTTGATTTTATCTGCTATACTTTCGGCTGTATTTAATCATTGGGTAGACTTTTGGATTATTATTGTTATTGTGTTGATAAATTCTATTATTGGGTTTTCCCAAGAGTATAGGGCAGAGAAAGCGGTATCGGCTCTGGCTCAGAAAATTTTGGTCAAAACTAAGGTGTATCGTGATGGGCATTTGGAAGAGCATGATGCCAAGGACTTAGTACCTGGGGACATTATTATTTTGGAGGAGGGAGATAAGGTTCCGGCTGATGCAAGGCTGATTGAGGCTGTAGAATTACAGATCATAGAGTCGGCTTTGACGGGGGAGTCGCAACCAATTCAAAAATCCTTAGAAATAATTACAAAAGAAGTTGGTATTGGAGATATGGTGAATTCCGTTTGGATGGGAACTCTGGTAGCTACTGGCTGGGCAAAAGCTGTGGTAGTTGCTACAGGTATGAATACTCAAATCGGGACAATTGCCGAGGATATTCAAAAATTACCAGTAGAAAAGACTCATTTCCATACTCAAACTGCTACTTTAGCTCGACAATTAGCTATTTTTGCTTTTAGCTCAGCAGCTATTCTGTTTGTGATTGGATTTTGGTTTCGGGGACTACCTCTAGATGAAATGATAAGCTTTACTTTGTCTGCTCTAGTGGGTGGTATCCCAGAGAGTTTACCAGTAGTTTTGGTAGTGGTATTAGCAATAGGAGCTAAAAGAATGAGTGATAAAAAGGCTATTATAAGGTCTCTTCCAGTCACAGAATCTCTTGCTGTGATGGATACTATTATTACAGATAAAACGGGAACTTTGACTGAGAATAATATGACGGTTCAAAAATTATGGGTTTTGGATGAGCCAATAATAGATATTACTGGTCGAGGGCTTATTCCTATAGGTGACTTTAAACAAGGTAATAATATTATTATTCCTTTAGATTATCCTGCAATTGCTAAATTATTGCATATAGCAGGGCTTGCTCATAATGGGCAGGTATATGAAGAAGTTATAGAGAGTGTAACGCCTACAATCAAGAGTCTTGGAGACCCCACAGAAGTATCTTTAGCAGTATTGTCTAACAAGTCTGGACTTAATAAAGATTTACTTGACAATGAATGGCATAGATTAGCAGATTTACCTTTTCGCTCTGAGAATAAATTGAGAGCCAGCTATGTGTATAATCAAGATCAGGACTTATATCAGATGATGGTGATAGGAGCTAGTGAAACTTTGCTGAAATTAAGTAATAAAATTTTAGATAAAAAAGGTAATATAATTGATTTAACAGACAATCATATTGAGAAGGTTAATCAGCAAATAGTTCAATTCTCTAAACAAGCTATGAGGGTTATAGCCCTTGCCTATAGAGATGAATCAGCGGGACTAAAAGCTATTCAAGCCGAGCAAGTGCAAGATTTAGTATTTGTAGGTATAGTTGGGATTATCGATCCGCCTCGAGCTGAAGTAGCTGATGCTATTGCACAGGCTAAAAAAGCAGGAGTCAGAGTAATTATGGCAACTGGAGACCATAAAGACACTGCTCTGGCCATTGCTAAATCCATTGGTTTGATAGACGAGACAGGAGAAGCTTTGACCGATGATGAGATTCAAAAGTTATCTGATAAGGAATTATATAAAAAACTCAAGCATATTTCTGTACTAGCTAGGTTAAGTCCAAGAAGTAAGCTCAGAGTAGCCACTATCCTACAAAAACATAAGCATATCGTGGCTATGACGGGAGACGGGGTAAATGATGCCCCAGCTCTCAAAAAAGCCGATATAGGTATAGCTATGGGTATCAGAGGTACTGATGTAGCTCGGGAAGCCAGTGATATTGTACTTACTGATGATAATTTTGTCAGTATTATCTCGGCTCTGGAAGAGGGAAGAGTTATATTCAGGAATATACAACAAACTAGTATTTTCCTCATCACTACCAGTATTGCGGAGATTTTACTCTTTATATTAAGCCTCAGCTTAGGGCTGCCATTACCACTTTTAGCTATACAAGTTTTGTGCCTAAACTTAGTTACCAATGGAATTTCAGATATTGCCCTTGCTACCGAGCGAAGTCATAAAGGAATTTTGTTAGAAAAACCACTGTCAGCCAATATGAAAGTAGTCTCACCCAATACCTATCCCTATATTATAGTTATGACTTTAATTATGACCGTAATAGGCTTCTGGATTTATCTAGCTTATTTAGTTAATGGAATTGAACAGGCCAGAACAATGTTTTTCCTCTGCTTAGCCTTGATGCAATTAGCCAATAGCTATAATATGCGATCCCCAAAAGAATCTCTATTCAGCATCGGCTTCTTCTCCAATCGTATGATCAACCTAGCTGTCGCCGCCTCAGCTCTCATCTTAGTCGCTATGATAACCCTCCCATTCCTCCAGAGAATATTACAATTCACCCCAGTCTCGCTATATGATTCTATTTATTATGGCTTTATCTCCATCGCTGTCGTCATCGCCGTCGCCGAAGTCTACAAATGGCGAGTGAGATTAGGGGCGAAGTAATATCATTTTGATATCGTATCTCGGATAAGTATTTTTAATCCTTTGAATATCTCTTTGCCATCATTACTGGGTGGGAAGAAATTGCCTATTCCAAATATGATGTTAATAATGACAATAATATTAAATATATCTTGAGTAAGTATACTAGCTATAATAGCAATTATGATATTGGATAAGGGTCCTGCTAAACTAATGATAATACTAGGAATAGGATGAAAGGGATAGGATATATTAAGATGATTGTGCTGGTATTGAATCTTTATTAATTTTGGAGAATGAAAATAATATGCCAATAATAAGTGAGCAATTTCATGAATAAATATAGCACTAAATAAACCAAAAGTAGAAATAATACTAAAAATGAATATATTCTGTATCCACAGAGAAGAGAATATCAAGGCAATAGATATAAACCATATTAATCGATAGGCAAATATAATTGACTTGATGAGATGTATATAATTAACGAGACTCATAAGCTGAGTTTTTATTAACAATAGTACTAAATACACAAAGAGTAAAAGCTATTCCTAACCGTATCCAGATACTAGGAATAATTTGGATAAAATAATTATTTAATATAATTAAAATCATTCCCATAATAAGAATTGCAATTTGGTCAGAATGTAGTAAAGTAAAAAACTTACTTATGCTATAAGCTAGTATAATTAATATTAAACCCTCTATAAATGTAGTATAATTGTGTATGTCATATATTAGGGCATTGAATAAAGTGCTTATACTAAATAGTATCCATATTATTATGAGGGTATTAATATGTAATTGTAATAAATACTGTTTTGATTTGGGGTAGGGTATAATAATTGGGTATAAAGACTGGTAAATAGATTGAATTAGTAAAGCAAAAAATATAATGAGATAGGGGAATATAATAATAAGTTGAGATAATATAGAATCAAGCCAATCTAGAGATACTGTTTTGAGAACTATAATCAGAATAATTTGTAAAAAGAGTATTGAGATAATTTCAATTCCAAAAAAGGGCATACGTAATAATCCATTATAAAGGGGAGTGTTTTTGTGAGAGATGGTAAAAGTTTTAAATATAATGGGGTATCTAAGTATTAGGGTAAATAATAGTATGCTAAGACTATGAATAGCAGTAATAAGTACAATATAATATATAAGAGAAATAGGTATTGAGAATACTATATGATAAATAAAAAATATAGGACAAAGTAAAATACTACTTATGATAACCTGAATATATAGTATTGATATGAGATTAAACCAATATTTTTCTTTATTATCTAAATTACTGACAAGTGGAGATATGGGGGTGTCTTTATAGAATATCCCTAATAATAATACCTGTGCTACAGAAATAATACAGAGTGTTAATATAGATAACTTGAATATATTTTGTATTGAAAGTTGTATATTTTCAAAGTATGTATCTATTAATAATTGCCAAAATAATATATAAAAAATAGACAAAGCTATCAATAATATCGGTATTATATATACAAAAATATTACTTTTAGCTAATTCTCGAATATAGTTTTTATTCTCGAGAATATTTAACTTAATTGCAATCAATAATTTTTTGAATAAGTTCATTTTTTTCATCAGAAATTCCTAAATATTGTATCCATGAGGTCTCGAGATTTTTTGTTTGATATTGTTGAATAAAGCTATTCACGGTACCTTTATAGTGAATATGCCCTTTATCTAAAACAATAATTGAACTACAAAGCTCCTCAATCCCTTGAAGATAATGAGAAGATAAGAGACAGGCTTTGTCTCCTGTTGAGTATTGGCGAATGAGATTTTGGGTCAAAGTAATCATTTCAGGATCAAGTCCATTAAAGGGCTCATCTAATAATAAGACTTTTGCCGAAGGAAGAAATCCAGCAATAAGGGATATCTTTTTTATCATTCCATGTGAATATTCCTTCATCAATCTATCCAAGTCATTTGATATATCAAAATAATCACAAAGTAAATGAAGCCTTTTTTGTATTTTAGAGGAATATAATTTACGCATATCTATCACAAGATTCAAAAATTCTCTACCAGTTAAAAATGGAGAAATAGAATCAATATCTGGGACAAAAGAAATATTCTCCTGATACAAATCAGGATTTTGAGCTAAAGATATATGAGGATATACTTCTAATATTGAATAGGTCGATTCCAAATACCCAGATAAGCATTTGAGTAATGTCGTTTTTCCTGAGCCATTTGGACCAATTAACCCAATAATATTATTTTGATTAGAAAGTTCAAAAGAAATATTATGTAAAATAGGAGTGTCTTGGAATTGTTTGGAAATATGCTGAGCTTTAAATATATACATTTAGATTATAATATTATTAGGTCGGATATCTGAGGCCTCAGATAATACTAGGATAGAATCACTTTACTTAACACATTCAATGGCATATATTCCTTTTGTTGGTTGAAAAAGAATTTTACCACCACGATAACCTTTACTCATACAAAATCCCCATACTCCAAAAAGTAAAACCAAAGCAATACCTACATAGAGAACTGCAGAGCTGGTAGATTGAGTGTTATTGAGATTGTCCATTTGTATTCACCTCCTCTCCTTTTTTTGATTTGGGCTTTTGAAATTTTATGAAAAGAGCATTCAATAAACCACCCAATAAACTTATGAGAAATAATCCATTCCCAAAAGCAAATCCAGGAGGATCGGGCTGATATTTGTATATAAGTAAACTCCCAAATGACAAATTTAATAGAGAGCTATTAGATTGGGTTGCCCAGAAAAAATATAAAACTCCCAATACTATAATTATGGTAATCGTTGAGAGAAATCCATTCAGAATAAGTTTGAGATAATTCATTATATAAACTATAACTGTATAATAAAATAATATCAATATATTTTAAATATGTCAATAATTAACATATCCACAATTTACACCTCAATATTTCGGCCTAATATTTTATTAACTATATTTTCAATAAAGACAATTCCTCCTGGTAAGAAATTGAATAGTACCACAAAAGTATACATAATAATAGAAATATTAGTATTCCAGAATGATAGGGGAATAGCGAGCATAGAACATAAAAGCGGAAGTAAAATACGAATTCGAGTATATTTACGATCAGAGGTATCGAATCTCTCAGTATCAATATTCCCAGAAATTCGCATATATGTCCTGAGACCATACAGGGTTAAGCTCAATAGAGATATATTGAGTCCATAAAAAATAATAGCAAATTGAGTATAATGATATGCTCCCAATAGATGGGCTGAAAAAGGCAATAAGGCTACCAAAATAAAGAATATAATATTTATGTTTATCATATGAGTATCTATTGATTTGGCATAATAGGAAATCATAAATACATGAGCTCTCCAAAGAGTTGCAAGTACCGTAAAACTCAATATAAAACTTAAGAATAGGGGAGTTAATTCTTTGATAGCCTCCCATAACTCAAGATTAGTTGCAATATGATGGATTTCAGGGACTTTAATCTCAATCACAAGCAAAGTCATTACAATCGCAAATATTCCTTCGGTTAATGCTTCGAAACGCTGTTTATTCATAGGGTGGAATTATATATTTATAACTATAGTATAAAGAATTATAGTATTTGAGTCAATTTTATAATTTTTATTGAAGATATTTTCCTACAATCCCAAAATTTCTTTGACTTTCATAATAGTGACTTTTTCTTGGCGGGTGAGGTGACTACAAAGTGTAGTCAGCTAGTACATAAATTGGAAGAGAAGCATGAATTGTGGTATCATAGTAATCAAAGATGGTAATAAAAAATTATGAAAAAAGAAAATTCCATAATAATATTCAATCAAAAGCAAGTTCGTAGGGCTTGGGATAATGAAAAAGAGCTTTGGTATTTTTCTGTTGTGGATGTAATTGAGATTTTAACAGAAAGTCCTAGACCACGAAAGTATTGGAATGCTTTAAAAACAAAGTTAAACAATGAAGGAAGTCAGTTGTCCCAAAATATGGGACAACTGAAAATGCAATCGTCTGATGGTAAAAGCTACCTTACCGATGTCTTAGACACAGAAAATATTTTAAGACTAATTCAATCAATTCCATCGCCAAAAGCTGAACCTTTCAAACTTTGGTTAGCAAAGGTTGGATATGAGAGAATAGAGGAGACTGAGGATCCAGAGCTTGCTTTTGAAAGAGCAATGAAAACTTATTTCAAGAAAGGATATTCTCCAAATTGGATTAATCAAAGATTAAAAAGTATTGAGATTAGAAAAGAGTTAACTGATGAATGGGATGAAAGAGGGGTTCAAGAAGGTTTAGAATATGCAATTTTAACAGATGAAATCACAAAAGCCTGGGCAGATAAATCAGTAAGGCAATATAAAAATTTTAAAGGTCTCAAAAAACAAAATCTAAGAGATAATATGACTAATCTTGAGCTAGTTTTGAATATGTTAGCCGAAGCCTCTACTGCCGAAATTTCAAAAGAACAAAAGCCAAAAGGATTGAATGAAAACAAAAAAGTAGCAAAAGAAGGGGGCAATGTTGCTAAACAAGCAAGAATAACATTAGAGAAACAAACAGGAAAAAGTATTATTTCTCCTAAAAATGCAACACAATTACAAAGGTCTAAAAATTATTTAGATCAAGATAAAAAAGTCTAAATCTTAATAGTCTCCCACATAATATGATATTATTAATATAGTAAACTAAAACTTATGGGTGTTGAAAATGGAGCTAATTTTAGGAAAATTGAGGAAACTGAAGAAGTGGCTGAGAGCTCAGGTGTAGAACAGGAAGTTACTCCAGAGCAAGTGGAGGAGGGTAATAAGGTCGTTTTAGAGAGTTTGGGAATTAGTGAGGAGATTAAATTAGATGATTTTGAAGGTACACTGATAGAGGCTACCAAAGCTTTACCAAGATATCAGAAAATTGAGCAAAGTCTTGAGGTAGTAGAGGCACAGGATTTGCCTTATGAGATATTTAAGCTTTTGCAAAGCAAGGCTGATACAGAGGAACTTGATCCAGATGCCCCTCAAGATGGAGTATTGATTAAGTCTATGCAATCGGGACATTTGGAATGTGCAGGTAGGACATTGATAGCTTCGACTTATTTACAAAGTCATAATATTGAGCATACTACCATCCAGGCTCCTGGACATACTTTCTTAATTATAGAACAGGCAGGGGATACTTTAGTTTATTTTGATGCTAATGATAATCTTTATTTTACTTTTCCAAAACAAGCTTTGGAAGGTTATCAGGATATTAAGACAATGGCTGAATGTAAAATACAAGAATATACTCCAAGAGAGTCAGATTTTTTGGATGGGACTAGCACGGTCTTTGACCATTTTGTAGTAATGCCAGCACAAGAAGGTAGGGGGAGGGTATATTTGGGAAATGTAGCAGCCGCTTTGAATGGAAATGAAGAATTCACGACTTCTGGGATTGAAAAAAATAAGGATCTGATACCAGCAGTGAATGAAATTGAGGCTAGTATTTATGGAGAAAATGCAGTACTGAATAGTTTTAGAGATAGAATGGAAGAACTAAAACATATTGAAGAGGAGAAAAACGAAAATGATAAAGCACTAAGAAGTAAGTTTATTCAACAATCGCCTAATCCAACTGAAGAGCAATTTATAAATCATTTCCTATATAATTTAGATAACTATAACTATTTAGGTAAAAGAATACCATTTATAAAAAATGCTAAGGATGAGCAAAAAGTAGCCTTTGCACAAAAACTGTGGGAGTCTGTAAAGGAAAAATATTCAAGCAATAGTCAGAGCTAAGTAAGTATACTTAATTACAATCCCAAAATTTCTTTGACTTTCATAATAGTGACTTTTTCTTGGCGGGTGAGTTCGTCGAGTGAGCTTTGAATTGACTTCAAGTTTTGCTTCATCTCGGGTATTATGACATATTCTAGCGCATTCACTCTTCGGCGGGTTATTTCAATTTCCTCGGCGAGTAGTCTGGCGGTGAATTCTATTTCCGCTAATTGTATAATGAGGGGTAATATGGATTGTAATAATGATAAGGATTGATCTAAATCTTTGGGGGTACCAAAGGTTCCATATTGGAAAGGGTCTCCAGTAATATGGGGTATAATATGGGGTATTTTTACTCCCATAATGGATTTTTTCTGTAATTCTAAATATGTTTTGGCTTGTGAGAGATGAATTAATTCTTGAATAGCTTCTTCTGAAATTTTGGTTTGTGCAAATCGGAATAATTGTATTGCTTCTACCATTTTTGGTGTTAATTCTCCTCGAAGTTTTATTACTTCTTGGATAATAGCGAGGAATTCTTGAATTAGGCCATCTCTTTTATCGGTAAGCAAATTATGTCCTCTGGAAGCTGTTTTAATTTTCTTCTTAAGTCTTAGGGCCTCTTGTCTGGTAGGCTTTACTGCTGGCATATTTATTTGGAATATTTCTCAATAAATTCAGGCTTGATTTTCTTTAATTCTTTTTTAGGAAGAATGGATAATAATTCCCAAGATAAATCAAGCGTATCTAATATAGAACGGTTCTCTCGGCGACCCTGAGTAATATATCTTGTCTCAAAAGCCTCAGCAAATCGGATATAGGCTTTATCTGTCTCGGATAGGGCTGATTCACCAAGTATGAGGGCTAATTCTTTGATTTCCATTCCTTTGGCATATGAGGAGGCCATTTGCTCTTTGACGGCAGATAAATCTTCACGGGTATATTTTTTATTTACTGCAATACGAGAAAGAGATCCAATTGGTTGAATTGGAGGATAAATCCCTTGATTATGAAGCTCTCTATTTACCATAATTTGCCCTTCTGTGATATATCCTGTAAGATCGGGGATTGGATGTTGTTTATCATCATCAGGCATAGTGAGTATAGGAATTTGCGTCAATGAACCAGTAGATCCCTTGATAAGTCCCGCTCTTTCATAAAGAGTCGCTAAATCGGTATAGAGATACCCTGGATATCCTCTTCTTCCAGGAATTTCTTTTCTGGAGGCCGATACTTCACGGAGGGCATCAGCATAATTGGTCATATCGGTTAATATAACTAATACATGCATATTTTTCTCAAAGGCAAGATATTCTCCCAGAGTAAGTGCTAGTCTTGGTAGGGTAATACGCTCTACGATAGGGTCGCTGGCGGTATTGATAAAGAGAGCGGCTCGCTCCATAGCTCCTGTCTTTTCAAATGAATCGATAAAGAATTGTGCTTCTTCAAAAGTAACTCCCATAGCTGCAAAAATAACAGCAAATGGTTCATCTGACTCTACCAAATCAGTACCATTTTTTACTTCAACCACACGAGATTGTTCTGCAATTTGGGCAGCAAGTTCAGCATGAGGTAGTCCAGCTCCAGAAAATATAGGGAGTTTTTGACCTCGTACAAGAGCATTTAATCCATCAATGGTAGAAATTCCTGTTTGAATAAATTCACTAGGGAATTGTCTTTGTCCAGGATTGATAGGGGCGCCATTGATGTCTACATATTTTTCAGCAATAATCTCGGGTCCACCATCTTTGACCTCACCAGCTCCGGTGAATACTCTTCCAAGCATTGATTCTGCAACACCAAATCTGAGTGTTTCTCCAAGAAATGCAATTTCAGCTGTTTTGGTATCAAGTCCTTCAGTATTGGTAAATAGTTGAACAATGGCGGTATCTTTACCAGCCTCAAGTACTCTTCCTCGGCGAATATTTCCTTTTGCATCTCGAATTTCTACAATTTCCTCAAATGCAACTTCGGGTACCTTTTCCACTACTACGAGTGGTCCGGCAATTTCTTTGATTGTGTTATACCATTTCTTCATATAATTATCCTAAATTCCGTTGATTACTTTATTAATACCAAAGTCTGAGTCTTGATTATTCTCTTTGAGATTTTTGATGATAGGAGCAATAGAATCAATTAAAGTAACAATTGACTCTATATTAGATTCAGGTATGTTCTTGAGTTGACTAATAGACTCTCTTATTGGGAGCTCTAATATATCATTAATTTCAATTTGAGTATTACCTTGAGTGAATGCCAAAGCTTCTTGATGGAAGGTTAACATCGCTTTGAGCATCAGATACATTTTTCGCGTAGAGGCAAAAGCGTCAACTTCATCGAAGGCATTTTGTTGAAGATAATCTTCTCTGAGACCACGAGCAGTGTCTAGGAGAATTTTCTCAGCGCTAGATAGGGCGTCCATTCCCACTAATTTTATAATATCATCAAGTTCATTTTCTTTTTGTAAAATTTGCATAGCAAGATCACGCAATTCTTTCCAATCAGCATCGGTTGCATTGATAAAATATTCTTCCACATTGTCCTTATAAAGACTGTAACTATTAAGCCAATGAATAGATGGAAAATGTTTTTTTGCAGCCAAAGAAGCGTCTAATCCCCAAAAAGCTTTGGTTACTTTAAGGGTAGCTTGACTAACAGGCTCAGATAAATCTCCTCCTGGAGGCGATACAGCTGCAATAATAGTAGCTGATCCAGTTCTTCCCTCAGATCCAAGGGTTGTCACAATACCTGCTCTTTCATAAAAGGCTGAAATTCGAGATCCAAGATAGGCAGGATACCCCTCTTCTCCTGGCATTTCTTCTAATCTTCCTGACATTTCACGCATAGCTTCGGCCCATCGAGAAGTAGAGTCAGCCATCATAGCTACATTGTATCCCATATCTCGATAATATTCAGCTAGGGTAATACCGGTATAGACAGAAGCTTCACGAGCAGCAATTGGCATATTGGAAGTATTGGCTACCAAAATAGTTCTTTCCATCAGAGGTCGGCCAGAATTCGGGTCTTTTAAATGAGGGAATTCTACTAATACATCGGTAATTTCGTTTCCACGCTCTCCACAACCAACATAAACCACAATATCAGCATCAGACCATTTTGCTAATTGTTGTTGAATAACGGTTTTTCCTGCTCCAAAAGGTCCTGGTACCGCAGCAGCTCCTCCTTTTGGTACAGGGAAAAAGGTATCAATAATTCTTTGCTGAGTAATAAGAGGAGTAGTAGGAATTTGTTTGGCTTGATAAGGTCGGGGAGTACGTACTGGCCATTTATGCATTAATTGTACGGGATTATCTCCAATAGTGGCTACTGTCTCAGTGACGGTAAATGCTCCAGTTTTAATCTCGGTAATTTCTCCCTCTACTCCAAAAGGTACTAGAATTTTATGAGTTATCAACTCAGTTTCTTGTACTGTTCCTAGTATATCTCCGGCAATTACCTTGTCTCCTTTTTTGAGCAGAGGTTTAAATTCCCATTTTGTCTCTCGGTTGAGGCTGGGAGCAGTAACACCTTTTTCAATATATCCTGGATTTAACCCATTAGCAGCAGTTTTTTCAGCAATAACATTAAGCGGGCGCAAAATTCCATCAAATAATCCAGCAGTCAAAAGTCCAGGTCCTAACTCAATACTAAGAGGTTCACCAGTTGAATATACCGGTTCTCCAACACGAAGCCCAGAAGTATCTTCATATACTTGAATAGAGGCGGTATCATCCTTGAGCTCAATAATTTCTCCCATCAATTCCAGCTTTCCTACTTTAACCAAATCATACATTTTACTGCCTTTCATAGAGTCAGCGATAACAAGGGGGCCAGAGATTTTGATAATTGTTCCAGTATTCATAATAGTTAGATTAATCAAGACGCGAATAATGTGTCGAGGCTCATTCCCACAGCTTTCTCAGTGAGCCGTTTTAGCTCATCTACAGAAGAGCTATCGCTGCTGATAGGGAGCTCTGAAATAGGGATATTAAATGAGTTCATAATTTTTCGTTGTTTTGGATTAAGTATAATGGAGGAAGATATAAAGAGAATAGCATATTGCTCTATATCTTTCTCAATAGATTGAATGATAATATCTAATGAAATATTCTCACTATTGAAAGTCTCAAATCCAAATAATTGAAATAAAAGAATAATATCTGATTCAGCAATTACAACGGGTTTTTTATAGTCTAACATATATTGGAATAATCTATAAATCTTAATTTAGCTTGTTTGGAGTCTATTTGTTTGGAATTTTGCAAAATAAGTAATTTAAAGTTTGAAATCGAATATTGTAATCTCTCGGTATATTGAATAATTCTATCACCAGACATCCCAGTAAATTGAGCTCTATGTAGAGTTTTGATTTCATTTTGAATTAAAGTATTTTCAATATTGATGATATTGATATCTACAGGAGCTAGATTTAGATATTGCCCAATATCTCCTAGAATATCTCCAAAGCTAAAGCTCTTTACTGCATTGATAGCGAGACTACCTTGAATTGGTAAGAGATGCCTTAGAATATGCTCTTTGGACTGCCCTTTTTGGGTTCTGGTGAGGACATTGAGTAGGGTATAGCTATCTATTTTTGCTAAGACAAAGTCTCGCATAATATCACTGCTTTTACTTAGATTTTCAAAAAGTAAAGTCAAAAATATTTCCTCTAAATAAGAAATTAGACTAAAGCTATCATGAGAGTGAATTAATTTTTCCTCTTTAGCCAATAATTTAGACTTAAATTGAGAAGCATAATGTAAATGAGTGGTAGTCTCGGCTAAAATTTGCTCAAAAGCTTTATCTCCCAAAGCCTCGCCATAAATAGTTTTACTTAGGGCTAGAGTTTTTAATTTTTCAAAGTCTTGAGCAAGAGTTAAATAGACAAAAGGAGCGGAATTATCTGGTAAAAGGGACAAAATTTCCTCAATTTGGGTGGGAGAATAATTATTTAATTTCTCAATTACATTATCTAGACTAATATCTGCTATTCCAAAAGAATCTCTAATCATAATCAAAATAGCGTCAATATTATCTGTATTGAGTAGGTTTTTGGCCTCGGTAGAGGAGGGTAAATGCCCTAATCGAGAGACATATTTACTAGCAACACCAATTAGAGGAATTTGTAAACTCATAGTTCATTGATTACGGAGGCTAATGTTGCTTGCTTGACAGTATTAAGAATGTCCTCAACAGTAATTTCGAGACGAATATGATCCAATGAAGCGCTAATTTTACCTAAATTAGAATTATCTTTAGTTGAATTAGATATATATCCAAGACTACTGATAATAGTTTGTAAATCTTTGGCATATTGCCCAGTTATAGTTAAAGTTGCAGTTTGAGGGATATCCTTAAGAGTATCTTGAATTAAGGTTTTTACAAAGTTAGAAGCTAGGATTTCTGATAAAGATTCAATATAAATTTGGGTTAGTTGAGATTGTATGGCATAACCAAAAGTAAATTTAGTAGTTTTGCTATTTTGGAATTTTTGAAAATTAATTTGAGTTTGGACAGCCTCTTCAATTTTTTCAGTATGTAATTTTTTGACCTCAGCTAAGGCGGAGTCCCAAGTATTTTTGGTCTCTTTGAATTCAGCTTTATATTGAGCTTCTAATTTCTCAATATCCTTATTGCTCTGAGATTGTATTAAATCTGCTAAAGTCATATTTATCCTACTGATACTCCATTAATAATTAAGATAGAAACCAGTAATCCGAATACAGCAAAAGTCTCTACTAAAGCAGCTAAGATAATTACTTGTCCAATTTTGGATTTATCTCTAGCAATCAACTGCACTCCACTAGCAATTACATCCCCTTGATATTTTCCTGAAGCTAAACAAGTAAGTCCCACTGGAATCCCAGCAAATGCTAGAATCATACCATTTTGCCAGCTTAAATTTGCAAATTCACCAGATAAGACTCCAGTATTTTGCAAAATCAAAACAGCTGCCAAAAGACCATAAATAGCCTGTGATCCTGGTAGGGCTGATAATAAAAGTATATTTCCAAATTGAGAGTCATCTTCAGCAACAAGCCCCGCTCCCGTTTTTCCAGCAGTAGCTACTCCAATTGATGAACCCGCCCCAGCTAAACCAGCGGCTAAAGCAGCTCCAAGTACCGCTAAACTCACACCTAATATTTCCATATATTTAACTTTAACTCTTAATAAGTGACAGAGATTGATATTACTGCCATCTCTGTCACTATACTCTTGAACTTAATCAAAAATACAATGAAAGAGATAATAGTCTTATTCAATAATACTGTACTCTTGAGATCTTGTGACAACTTGTAAAGGTTTCCCCCCGGATTGGAAGAATTTACTAAAGAATTCTACAAAATGTAATCTACCTACATTAATATAAGTACCAAGTACATTCAAAGCAATATTAAATATATTTCCAGCAATAAAGATGACAGTCATAATAATATAACCAATAATGAGCCAGGCACCCCCTTTTTCTACCAAACCACCACCAGCTAAATTAGCTAAGGTTCCTACTACACCAGCAATAATACCGGTTGCAAGACCCAGAGCTACTAATCTAGTGTATGATAGTATATCTGACAAATATCCTACAACTCCAAAGAAAACATCATAAGCTCCTTTACCAAATTTAGTAAAAATAGACTTCATTTCTCGCCCTAGTAGATATGTCATCACAAAAACATAAGCAATATAGGAGTAAAGTAGAGGATCAATAAGAAGTTTGAAACCATCTCCTAATAATCCAAAGTTAATCACTAATAAGAATATTCCAAAGATTAAAGCCAAAGCCCAAAGAATAGAATCTAGGCTAGCATCCCAGAATGATTTTTGATTGAAAGCCTGTACAATATTGAGAACCAAACCAAATAAAAGATGAATAATACCTAATACAATAGTGAATCCCATCAAGGCAATTACACTGTCCATAGGGTTGATAATTTGTAATTGTTGTAAGAAAGGGATCAGTCCAATACTAATCAAGAATTTCATATGAGGAGAGGCAGTAGCATAGTCAACTGCATCTGGAGTAATTCCAAACCAACTACCAAAGAGAGCTCCTATAATCAAAGTGGAGATAGAAGCAATAAATACTACCGCAAAGATATCTCGAATTCCTGATTTTAATCTAGGATTTAATAAACCAAGCCCAGTCAAAACAATCAAGATTAAAGCATATCCAGCCTCAGATAAAGCTAATCCAAACATAAAGGTAAAGAATATAGCAATAGACAAAGTCGGGTCAATTTTACCAGCTTGCGGATAGCCCATAATTTTGGTCACAGTCTCAAAATGTCTAATAATCGGTAAATTTTTTAATATAATCGGAGTATTCTCAGCATCAGAAGGTAATTCTACAATTGTAATATCCTCTGAAATACCTAAAATAGGTTGTTTGGTTGAGTTGAATTTTTCCGCATCTACCCATAATTGTATTGAGGAAGTAGTCTCCGACTCAGGATTAAAAGAGTGTAAATAAGAGATTAAATTTAATTGAGAGTTTAATACATCAACTAAAATAGCTAAGTCTTTCATTTTAACGGGAGATTTTTTTAACTCTCGATTTAATGTATTAATTTTCTTAGTATTGGCATTGAGCTCTTGTTTACTATTATGATAAACATCATAAAAAGATCCTTTCACTTCTGCTGAGAATTGAATCAGGGTAGCTTGATTCTGAATTATATCCAGGGCAATTTTAGCCTGATTTTTGGGGACGGCTAGAATATATACATAATCAGTACCAACTTTTTTGACAGATTCTAAAACTACAGGAGAGAGACTATGCTCTAATTGATCTGTCAGATAATGTGCTCGAGACTCATCAATCAAGAAGGGGATAAAAGCAATATAAGAATAGGGCTTAAAAATGTTAAGCTCAATATCTTTGAGAGGTTCTGATTTAGCAATAATATCTTGTAGAATTTCTTGGCGAGTAGTTAAATCATCTTTTAATTCAGCCTTTTCAACAATTTCTTTGGCTTTGGCAATGATAAGATCTTGATTCTTATCATAATGCTCAAATATAGGTTCAGTAATACTAAATCGATTATCTATAAGACTAGTTAAAATAGATTTTTTCTGCTGATTATATGTTTTATAAACATCAAAAGCTTTATTGATAATATCTAAATTCTCTAATAAATCCTCCTGTTTATGCAAATATTTTTTAGTTAGAGGAGTTCTTTCTACTCTTTCTATAATTTCTCCAACCTGATGCTTTTGAATATAGGCTAATAATTCTAATTGAGTATTATTTGGAACAGTGATTTGAATTAATTTAGCCGCTTTAACTCCCATACAAATTTATAATTGACTTAAAATAAGTTTTTTAATTTTTTGAACATCTAATTTAATTTCAGTTGAATTAGAATCATTAGACTGTTTTTCATAAGAAGCTAATCTTTCACTCACAATCTGATTCTTGTTCAGAATCTCTCTTTGAAGAACTGCAATATTCTCTTTAGCTCGAGCAATATAATCTTGAGATTGGGTAATATAGGTTTTTTGTAAAGATTTCTTATTATGATTAAAAGACTTTTCAATTTCAATCAGTTCAACAAGTTTTTTCATAGGTGTTTATAAATACAATTCATTATAGTTCACAGAATTTTATTTGTCAATTATTTGTATGGGATTATTGGGATTGAGAGCGTCTCATTCCCAGTTTATAGGATTATTCATAATATATTCTTGAATTCTTAGTAAATCAGTATTATTACGAATGATATGATCATAGAAAGATTTTTGCCAAAAAGTATTATATTTATTCATTATATTTTTCGTAGAGTCGGCGGCCTCGCCGACATTAGGATTATTGTATTTTTTTACATTCCTCAATGATATTTGTTTAAAGCTAGAGATTATGTCTCCCAAAGAAACTTTTTTACTAGTACCTAAAGAATATGAATTTTTGTCTATACCAATTATTCCATGAAAATGATTTGGCATCAATACATATCTATCTAATGTAATATTAGAATAATACTTTGGTATATCAAGCCAAGTACTTTCTACAATATTGCCAATATTATTTAATTTAAATTTATAAACATCTTCTATATATGTCGGCGGGGTCGCCGACTCTACAAATATACACTTCATATCATCTACGCACACAGTAACAAAATACCAAAAACCACCATTGTATAACTTTTTGGACAATCTATTATATTGTCTTTTCATACATAAAATCCCTACACAAAAAACTTTTTGCGGATAGTTTCATCTTGTTCTCTTTGTTTCTCTTCAATTAAATTGATAGCTTTTATCTTCAAGTCCTTTAGGTCTTGGGTAGCCAGAATCTGAGCTTGTGATTTAAGATAATCGAGATTGTTTTTACTGGGATTCTCTAATATTTCTGCTAATAAAACATTTAGAATCATACCTATCATAGGTCCTGCTGGAATTTTTAATTCTTTAATTAAAGTATTTCCATCTATTTTGAGCATAGATAAATCTATAGGATCTAACATAACTTTTTCTGTCATATATTCAAAATGCCGTAGGCGATAGGGGCGAGCCTTAGGAGTTCCAGAACCAATACGGTCACATTCTCTTAGCTTAATCAAGTCCTTGATATTCTCAACTCCTACATTACGAATAAGCTTACGAATAGAGGATTCAGTCACTTCATTGGTATCATAATAAAACATATGATAACGCACTAATTTTGAAATTCGGGCTGCAAATTTTTTAGGATAATGAAGTCTATTGAGAATTTCATAAGCCATACTAGCACCTACAACTTCATGATTATGAAAAGTACAGGTTTTCCCCACACCTTCCTTGGTACGAGGTTTTGCAATATCATGTAATAATCCTGCCATTCTCAAATCAAAGCTCCAAGACATATCACAAGCATGTTGCATAGTCCTCAAAAGATGTTCCCAAACATCATAAATATGATGTCCATTTTGTTCTACTCCTATACCTTCTAATAATTCGGGCATTATGAAAGGTAATAGATGAGTATCTCTTAATAATATATAGCCATTAATTGCTCGCGGGGTTAGCATCATTTTGGTGAGCTCATCTCGAATTCGCTCCTGCGCAATATGTTCGAGATTAGGAGCTAAATCTTGAATAGCTTGCAAGGTTTTAGGTTCAATGGTGAAATCTAATTGCACTGCAAATCTCACAGCTCGCATTAGTCTCAATGCATCTTCCCCAAATCTGTCTTTTGGCTCACCCACAGTACGAATAATACCTTTTTCTAAGTCAGATAACCCCCCAAAGAAATCTTGTATTTCTAATCTGGCATTCATAGCAAGGGCATTGACGGTAAAGTCTCGGCGGGCAAGGTCAAGAGAGAGTTCAGAGACGAATTCAATTTGTTCAGGATGCCTCTTATCGGTATATTGAGATTCTTTGCGATAAGTGGTAACTTCAATAATCTCTGTCGTATCATCCGGACGGCGATACTTGACCCCTACAGTTCCAAAACTATTCTCATAAACAGAGTCAGGAAATAATTCTTGAATTTGATTGGGAAGAGCATTAGTAGTGATATCCCAATCTACGGGATTTGAACCTCTCACAAGATCACGAACACTACCCCCAACAATAAAAGCTTCATACCCCGCTTTTTCGAGTGTATTCAATATTAAAATAATATGATTAGGTATAGAATAAGACATAATTTTTTCATATAAATAATGGAGCCAATGGTGGGGATCGAACCCACGACCTATGCGTTACGAATGCATTGCTCTACCAGAACTAAGCTACATTGGCATAAGCATAGTATAGTCTAAAATGGCTGCAAGAGCAAGAAGAAAAATTCGACATCATGGTGATGCCGAATTAATATGATTAAAATATTTCCTCATGAGGATGTGGCTGGTATTCGATTGATAAGTTTTACAATATTATCATGTACGAATACCGTAGCTTCGGGTTGAAAGTTTTTTCTGTTCTTATCACATTCTCTTTGAATCTCATTAATAGTTGGTCTTATGAGATCTCTTGTATGAGGACGCCCTAGACTGAATATATTCTGCCGAGCTTTTCTTTTCTCAATACCACTTAATTGAGTGATAGGGAGTTTGGGTATTGCATATTTTTCCAAATGATTCAGTATGGTATCCCAGTCTTCAAGAGCGAAAGTCAATTTTGTTGTCATTGTAAATAGCAGGACATCACAAAATATATTAACAGAGACTATACTATTTGTCAAAAGAAAAAAAGCCCCGCGTATTGCGGGGCTTGGGTATGAGTGGAGGCTTGATCACCAGATGATGGGGGTAAAACCCCAGTGCACTGTTGCCGTTAGAGGTGGCAACATGTAATTTTTGTTTTGGTAAGCTTGAGCCCATAATAAAATAATAGGCTCAATTCCCTGGGCCTGCTCCTCCAGGAAAAAGAATTTTGCTTCAGTCTCCTCGACTGTTTCTAGCAGGGTGAGTGCCACGAAAATCTGAACCACCCCCCCATACTTCTTGGATTCCTCCAAGATCTCAGGGAGTAGAGCTTCTACTCCAGCTACAAACTTCTTTTGGGGAAATTGCTGGGTATTGAGATTCCCTGGAATGGGGGGTGCTTCGGCCTCGGGAATTTCGAGTGGCTGAAGCTCTGGCTCCATCTCTTCTTCTACCATTTTCTGAATATCATCCAGAGTTGGGGGGAGGAGTAAACGAAGGCGTTCACGGATTCGGAATGGGGAGGGCATAAAACCTTGTGAATGAACAAAATAAATCATATCACAAAATTGCCAAAATGTCAATATATATAGACAATAATATTATGTCTTAATAATTACACTTTGTCCATCTTTGTCTTGGATAGTGTAGCCTAAGTTGGACAATTCTTGTCTTAATTTGTCAGCTTGGGCGAAGTCTTTATTGGCTCTCGCTTGATTGCGATTATTGAAAATGAGCATTATCTCAGCGGGGATGTCTGGTTTAGTGAGGGGTAAATCTAGAGACAGTACTCGCTCTAGTCTCTGGAATAATTTGATTATATGGCGTCTTGGTATGGGGTCTCCAGCATCTATTGAGCTATTGACTTCTTTTATAAAATCAAATATATGGGCAATGGCCTTGGGGGAGTCTAGATCAGAGAAAAGAGATTTTTTGAAATTATTATAAGTATCTCGGATTAGTTTTTGGAGTTTTAGGTTTTTGCGATGTGGCTTGATAGTATTCACTCTATTGATAAAGTCTATAATTCGCTGGCGGGTTTGTTTGGCTTGAGTCAGAGACTCCCAAGAGAAGTCTATGTCTGAGCGATAATGTGCCATTAAAACCAATAATCTCAAGTCTAGTGGGGAATAACCTTGAGCAATAATATCATCAAGAGTAATAAAAGTTCCCGCTGATTTGGACATTTTAGCTGTATTGACGGTGAGAAAATAACTATGTAGCCAATAATGCGCCATAGGCTTACCGGTATCTGCTTTGAACTGAGCTATTTCATTGGTGTGATGAATTGGGATATGATCTTTACCTCCGGTATGTATATCAAAAGGTGCATGGAGTAGTGAGTCTGCCATTACTACACATTCAGAATGCCATCCCGGGAAGCCAATTCCCCAAGGGCTATCCCATTCCATTTGTCTTGTCTCTCCTTTAGGGGAGAATTTCCAGAGGGCAAAATCTGAGGGGGATTTTTTATCTCCCATATCTACTCGAGCTCCTGCTTCTTGAGCTTTGAGATTGAGATGCGCAAAGTCAGCATATTCAGGGAATTTGCTCGTATCAAAATATACTCCATCACTGGTAATATAGGTATATCCTTTGCGCTCTAATCTCTTGATAAGATTAATTTGTTCTTTGATATATTCAGTGGCTTTCGGATAATGGTCAGAGGGTATAATATTGAGTTTTTCTAAATCTTCTTGCCAAAGTTTGGTGTATTTCTCGGCGATTTCTAATGCTGTGAGATTTTCTCTTTTGGCTCCTTTTTCTAATTTATCTTCTCCGGTATCCTCATCACTAACCAGATGCCCTACATCAGTAATATTAGTAACAGAATAGACATTATAGCTATGTAATTGCAGAGTTCTTTTGAGTAAATCATCAAATAAACCTTTGCGTAAATTCCCAATATGCTGTCTATCATATACGGTTGGTCCACAACTATATAAGGATACTCTTTTTGGGTGTATGGATTTGAAAGGGACTATTGCCTTGGCTGGGGTATTATATAGTTTTATCATATAATATTATTGAAGAGGATTAGATGTCGCTTTATTGGGTGGGCGATATGTGGAATAAAATGCATCTCTTTTTATCATATTTTCTCCCTCATAAATTTCACGATAGGCTACGGTTTTCATAGATCCATCTGGACTGGATTCAAGTACAACGGGGTCTATTGTCTTAGCTGTTTTACCAGTAGATGTTCCATAAATTTCATAATAAATTATAGTTCCTACGATATAATGTTGAAGGAGAATATAATTATTGGTGTCATTTTTGAATTTGAAATCAGGTTTTGGAATATAAATAGTAGCATCAAGACCTGGCTTCCCATAATAATTAACAATATAAGAATGATTTTGTCTTGCAGTAATAGGAAGTCCAGCATTGAGGGCGGCTCGGAATAAGGTGGTAGATACTTGGCAAATACCTCCTCCATATTCTGGAATAGTTTTTTTACCTTTAATTACAAGTTCAGGAAGATATCCACTACGAGCATCAACTTTACCTAAGGTATTCACAAAAGAAAATTCTTCTCCTGGCTTAATAAGAGTGCTTGAAATTTTATCTGCTGCAACATTAATATTCTTGACTCGACTTTTGCTTGAGCCACGGAAATTAGATTCTCCTCTCCCTAATAGAGTTTTTAGTCCAAGTGCATCAAATTGAGACTCATCAATAAGGGGTGAGGTAATTGCTACGAATAACTCAGTTTTCGCGACTCCAGCCAATATATCATCTCGAATACGTCTGGAACTTTCATCAATCATAAGCTGAGCACCTTCTTTTCCTTCTTGGACAATTTGAATTTGTTGGGTAGCTGAATCAAATCTAAGTTTAGCATCTACAGGTTGGCTGGTAAGAGTTTTTTGTACGGATTTTAGATATTCTTTAATAGTATCTTGGGATATACCAAGTTTACGCGTTTTGGGGTCAATAGTAATCCAGGTTATCATTTCTTCTGTAGGTATGGTAATCGTTGTCTCACTGAAGAATATCTCATGTTTAATAAGAAAAGTATCTAAATCAGACTTTTGAGCCTCCCAAGAAGCGCTGGTAATGGTGGGTAATTCTTTTTTGAGGGGAATTTCAATACGAACATCATCTTTATTAAGTTCAGTAATAATAAGAGGGGCAATAGCCTCACTATCAATACTTTCTCCCGCTTGTTCGGGAATAATAGTAACTTGTTCATTGATATAATCTAATTTAGCATCAGCTAGGGTATTAAGAGCGGGATTGACCTTTGCTCCCAGTGAAGACGCTATATTTTCAGTGTCAGAACTATATACCCAATTTACAGAAATAGGTTGAAAGAGTTTTTGGAGTCGTTCTATAATATTTCCTTCACGTTTTATTTTATAAGCTTTAACTAAGGTGTCATCGGTATTCAGGGTAATTCCAAGTTCTGTTAAAGTAGTAGAGTATTCTTGATCTTCATAGGTTAATATGATGGGTTTCTCACTTAAAGTTTTATTTTGCTCTTGTAAAATGGTAAAAGCTTCTTTGAGATTTTTGGAACTGATATCTATGCCCTGTACAGATATTTTAGGATAAATTGAGTCACGATAGGCATATGCCGTTCCTGTAATAGATAAAGCAATAATCCCAAGACTAATTCCTGAGATGACTATAGGTTTTTTTACGTGACTCCAAGTTAATTGCATATCAGACATCTATGTATTATGTATAGTGTACTATAGCTTATATATATTATCAAATTGATTTGCCTCTCAACTTACGAAATAAGCTATATAGAGAAAATATTATATGGTTATGAATAATAATGTGGCTTGAAGGATAATCTATTGTTTTCCCTCCAAACTGTATTTTGAAACGAGAAATTCCTTGCCAGCTTTTTTTTGTGATAGAAATTCCCCAAAAGTCATAGATCGTTTTACCAAGTTTCCTGGCTTCCTTAATAGATTCCCATTGAAGTAGTGTGGGAGCCATCAGATTGCGATATTGATTACTGGAAGCCCCATGAAGATATATACGGCTATTAGGAGTATCGAGAATAATATTAGCAGCTAAAACAGTAGATTCATATTCAGCAATGATGAGTGATGTTTGAATAGTGGTAAGGCTATGCGTAAGTAAATGATAATAATGTTCTTTATTATGAATGGCAAATTTACCACGAATACTTGTTTGCTGTATTAGTTCAAAAAATGCATTAAAATATATTTCAAATTGAGCATCATCTGCCTTAATCTTTTTTATTATCACCCCTTTACGCTCAGCGAGTTTGATATTATACCGCATTTTAGAATGAATAGATTGGAATAATTTTTCTTCGTCCTGCTCGAGATTCAGTATTTGGGTTTGATGGGGAAGTCTCTCGGTTGAGCTAATTTTTGTATGAGCATCCCATATTTGAGTGGGGTTTAGCTCAGCAGGTTCTATTAATGTAAATACAGCTTTATATTTATTTGCTATGCTTTTGATATTATCCCAAAATTCATCTTTTTGCTTTGTACTCAAATTATCTTGATACAGTATTGGTCCACGAGGGATATATAATTGGGTATATGATCCAATCAAATGGTATATATATATTTGTGCAAATAGTACCGGTTTATCATTGTCAATAATATATATTCGCTCAACAGCTAATATATCTTTTTCAATTAATAGAGCCCAATCTGACAATTGATAATATTCAGATATATTATGAGGCGAAACATCTGCGGGCTTTAAAATCATATAACTTGCGGAGTTAGGGTTTCGGATATTGATATTAATTCCTCCAGAGATAATAGTCCATTGACTGAACCTACTTCTCGGAGCACCGCAGAGGATTGAATAATACCCCATATTAAGGATTGTGAAATGTCATTGGATTGAATAAATGAAGCAAGAAAAGCGGCCGCAAAGGCGTCTCCTGCTCCTGTTGTCTCAGCAACGGTAACTGGCCTTGATGGAAGATACAGAGTAATATTCTCAGCGCTGACATAAGCTCCTTTATTCCCATCAGTGATTACAATAATAGGAATTCCTAAACTATGTAGGGATTGAATAAGATTGGGTATAGACTCCTCCTCGAAGTTATTAATAATATATTGGGCCTCCTCTTTATTTACAAAAATAATTTCCATTTTAGGAATAAGATTATGTATTAAATCTAAATTATTTTTGAGTAAATGGGATCCTGGATTAAAAGCAATTCTATGGGGAATATTTTGTCCAATCAAAGATTCTAAGAGTGTCTCACTTCCATGACTAAGTGAAGTTACATATAGCCAATCGGCTTCTGGAATTTGTATGGAATTATAATTTTTGGGAGTATGATAGGATAATACTACTCGCTCACCTGACAGAGAGAGAATAGTAGATTGATTAATGCCCGAATCTTCTGAAATATGTATATGATCAGTATTAATATGAGACTCAGCAATAGTATTTACTATATATTGAGATAATTGATCATTACCAACCGAAGTAATAAGCGCAGATGATATTTGTAATAATGTTAATCCATACGCAATATTATAGGCATTCCCCCCCAGAGATTCATATATATCTGATACAGGAATTTTTTGACCTAATTCTAAGTTAAATACAAAGTTTCCTGGATTATTGGGAGAGGGGATAATAGGAGTTTCTGGTAATAATAAAAATCTATCAAGCGAAATATCTCCAAGAATAGCACATTGATAACTCATAATATTAGAATTCAATAGTAATAGATCTTTCTTCTGGGCTTATTACATTAAAAGTAATTTGTATATGAGGAATATTTTCCCAGAGACGAGGAGTTTTATTAGCCCATTCAATAAGAAGTATAGATTTTGGATTTTGTATAATATCATTAATACCAAGTTCTAATGCTTCCCATTCTTGCTCTAGGCGATATAAATCAAAATGATATACCGTATATTCAGAATTTGGAATAGTATAGGGTTTCATAATCACAAAGGTAGGGCTATTGACTATTTGAGTAATACCAAGAGATTTTAGGAATCCTTGACTAAATGTTGTTTTTCCTCCTCCGAGTTCGCCATCTAATAATATAAGGCGAGGTTTTAACCCTTCCAACACTTCTCGTGCAAGAGTTTGGGCGATTTCTTGGGTTTGTATAGTGGAATGAGAAAGTATACTCATAATTATAATATTGTGACACCTAATACTCTTTCGATTTCAGCAAAATCGGTGGTATGATCTAATACTTTTAGAATACCAGAAACTTCCAAGGTTGTCATTCCCTCTTCAATAGCTAAATCTTTAATACGGGCAGTGGATGCTTGACTAATAATAATTTCTTTCATAGTTGGGCTAATAACAAGCACTTCAAATATAGCCATAATACCAAGATATCCATCAGGATGATCAGGGCTTGAATTAGCTTGTAATATGGTGTCAGGAATAAGATTATGATAATGTTCTGGTAATTTTGATCGAATAATATCCTTTTGTTCAGGAGATAATGTGATAGTAGTAGCAGTATTGGGGTCAAGTTTGCGAATAATTCGCTGCGCAATAGTCACATTTACAAAAGCAGCAATTTCAGAAAGACCAATACCCAAATCATATAATCTCAAAATTGCAGAAGCAGCATCATTGGTATGGAGAGTAGATAGCAAAAGATGTCCAGTTGCAGCTGTTTGCATGGCTACTTTGGCGGTCTCATTGTCCCTAATTTCTCCAATAAGAACAATATTAGGGTTTTGTCTAAGTAAAGCTCTGATAGCATTGGGGAAATTATATCCGGTTTCTTCATTAATACTCGTTTGGAGAATTCCTGACAATTTATATTCAATTGGATCTTCAATGGTAATGATTTTTACTCCAGGTTGATTGAGGGTATTAAGAGTTGCATACAGGGTTGTAGATTTTCCAGCGCTAGTAGGACCTGTTACCAATATAAGTCCAGTAGTAGCTTTGAGTTGAGCTTTGAGAAGTTCAATATTATACTCATCCATTCCAAGATCTTTGAGACCAAGTTTTGCTATATCTGATCTTAGTATACGAAGTACAATAGTTTGTCCATATCCTCCCGGAATAATAGAAACCCTCACATCAACATTCTTTTCAGCAAAGATAGTGAATCTTCCCTCCTGAATGGTATTACTGATATCAAGAGCTAATCCTGAGAATATTTTGATTTGAGTTAGAATTTGAGGATAAAGAGATTTTGGAATACGGGCTTCTTCATAGAGTACTCCATCAATACGAAATCGTATAATTAAATTCCCTTCATCAGGCTCAAGGTGAATATCGGTAGCTCTTTTTGAGAGAGCGGCTGTAGTGATAGCAGTTAACTGATCATTAATTGACATAGATTCAGATAATTGACTAATTTGAGGAGGATTACTATTCGCTTTTATATGAATTCCGCGAGATAGGGCTGATGTGAGAGTTGATTCATATAATTCTTCAATATAATTGGTATCTCCAGCTACAGTCACTACTTCTTCAAATGAAGTTTCCCCATCAATAGCATGAAGAATACCATCTTGAAATAAGGTTACCATTCCATTTTCTATAGCTTTACGAAATATTTTAAACTCAGGAGTATTATCACTAATTAACTCTTTAATATTATCGCGAGCTTCAAATAATTCATAAATAGCAAGTCGTCCTTTATATCCAAGCCCATAACATTTGGGACATCCCTTAGCTCTATATAATTTGGTTACTTCTTTAGGTATTGTGATATTGGATTTAGGTGAAATAATAGCAAGAGCATGATTAATACTTGTTATTTCCTCTTCTGAAGGAATATATTCTTCTTTACATTCACATAATCGCCTTAATAATCTTTGAGCAATAAATAAATTCATAGAAGATATGATGAGAGGAGGGGCTACATCAAATTCTTGTAATCTGGTCACAATACCTACAGAATCATTGGTGTGAATAGTGGAGAATACGAGATGTCCTGTAATAGAGGCATTAATCGCAATATTGGCAGTATCATTATCTCTAATTTCTCCAATCATAATCACATCTGGATCTTGTCTCACTATTGCCTTTAAGCCATTAGCAAACGTATAGCCTTTTTTTGTATCAACTTGAGTTTGATTAATATTTGGTAATCGATATTCAATTGGATCTTCAAGAGTAATAATATTCGTTTCACTTTTATTGATATAATTAAGGAAAGAATAAAGGCTTGTAGTTTTTCCTGATCCTGTTGGTCCTGATAACATAATCATTCCTTGAGATTTTTCAAGATTTCTTATAATAATATCTAAAAAAGAAGGTCTAATCCCAAATGAATGAATATCCAAATTATGGATTTCAGTATTCAATAATCTCATTACAATAATTTCACCTGTTTTGCTGGGAAGTATAGAAACTCTTACATCAATAGTTTGTTTATTAACACCATCTTTATCAATAATTACAATACTAAATCTTCCATCTTGTGAGGTGCTTTTAACATTGAGTACCAAAGACGCAAGATTTTTGATACGTGATATGAGAGATTTATATAAATTAGAATCAAAATTTAAAATATCCTGTAAAACTCCATCAATACGATAGCGTAGGCGAGTAAGAGATGCTTTTGGTTCGATATGTATATCACTAGCAAAAGAAGATATGGCTCCCGCACAAATCATTTGAATTAATTCTGAAATTTCTACAGAATTAATTTTGTCAGCAAAATCTTCAAGTTTCACAATATCACTCTGAGCATCTTTTATCATATGCTCAGGAATAAGTAGTCTATCTTTTACAATTTGCCCTCTATCTTGAAGAAAATCATAAGAAGCATATCCTTTCTCGAGACTATATTTTGATACCAAATATAATTCTATCTGATATTCTTTTTGATAAAATTGTTGAAGAATTGTTTTGGTAAGGGGATTATTAATGTCTGCAATAGCAATTTTGAGATGAATTCCTGAGCGCTGAAATATAATCATTCCAGCCTTCTTGGCTTGTTCTTGTGTTAATATTTTAAGAGCATCAGGATTAATAGGAATAAATTTAAGATTAATATAGGCAATTCCAAGAGAGTTTGCCTTTCTTTGTGTGGCAAGCTCCTCTTCTTTCTTTCGAATTAATATTAAATTTGATCCCGCAGTTGTATTAGTCTGGAGTTTTTCTCGAAAACTTTGACGATTTGATTGTTTATTTATTGAAGCCATGGCATATATATATAATTTAGTATAACATATACTTTTGAGCCTGTCTAAACTATATGGGCAATAATTATTGAATATGATATACTAATAATATATGAAATATATTCCAGATATTCCTTATTCTCTTAAAGGAAAAAACGTTTTAATACGAATTGATGTTAATGAACCTGTTAATGCTGAAGGATATCCTCAGGATACTTTTCGTATTAAAAAAGCTTTAGCGACCATTCAATATTTTCGAGAAAAAGAAACTAAAATTATATTAATTGCGCATCTGGGAAATCCTCAAGAATCAGGAATTGAGGGATTATCTTTGAAATATATTGCGCAAGTATTAGGAGAATTGGGGGAATTTCCAGTAACATTTATCGATAAACCAATAAATGAAATCAGTACGGATAGTATTGCAAATCTTCAAGATGGGGAGATAGTGTTTTTGGAGAATATTCGCTTTGATGCCAGGGAAGAATCAAATGATAAAGAATTTGCTTTTTCTTTGGCACAATTAGGAGATATATATGTTAATGATGCTTTCTCAGTATCTCATCGAGAACATGCTTCGGTATCCGCTATTACGGAATATTTACCATCATTTGCAGGTCTTCAATTAGCTCAAGAAATTGAAGTATTGACCCATATATTAATGAGTCCCGACAAACCCGCAATAGCAATTATTGGAGGAGCTAAAATATCTACCAAATTACCAGTAATAGCGGTATTAGAAGAAATATTTGACTATGTATTGGTTGGAGGTAAAATTGCTAATGAATATATTGATGAATATGGTCAGGCGCAAAGTGAAAAAATTATATTACCCATTGATTTTGTAGGGGCAGAAAAATATGATATTGGCCCAAAAACAAGAGCATTGTTTGGGGAATATAT
Source organism: Parcubacteria group bacterium (assembly GCA_943354045.1). Taxonomy (GTDB): domain Bacteria; phylum Patescibacteriota; class Minisyncoccia; order SW-4-49-11; family SW-4-49-11; genus CALRBF01. The sequence goes on along the minus strand of CALRBF010000003.1, from coordinate 22,818 downwards.
TCATAAAGCCGCAACTATTGTTTGGAATGGTCCTTTGGGTTATTTTGAGGAAAAACCCTATGATGAGGGAACTCAATATATAGCGGAAGCTATTGCTCAGAATGAATCGAGTTATTCCGTACTTGGTGGGGGAGAAACGGTAGATGAAATTTATAATTTACATCAAGAATCAAAAATAGATTTTATCTCAACTGGGGGTGGAGCTATACTTGAGTATATAGCTCAAAAAGGGCAATTACCCGGAATACAAGCTCTTGAAAATAATACAAAGAATTCATGAAAATTGCAGTACATGCCTCACATTTATGTCAAGAAAGAGAAGATGGGAATCAAACCTATATGCTTAATTTATTTCGAGGTCTTCGGGATATTGATACAGAAAATCAATATATGTTTTATTATAATAAACCCAATGGGAAAAGAGTAGAAGCTCCTAATTTTGAACATAAAGTGAATCAGGCTCCTTTTATGTGGACACAAAGAGTATTCCCCTTTTTATTGCGGCGTGATAAACCAGATATTTTGTTTATGCCCATTCAAATGCTTCCATTCTTAAAGCCACGTAAACAAAAATCTGTTGTTACTATTCATGATTTAGCGTTTCTTTTATATCCAGAAACATTTCCCGCTAGGGATGCCTTCTTACATAAATTATATGTTAGAGAAGCAATTACTAAAGCAAATCATCTAATTGCAATTACTGAAGCCACAAAACAAGATATTATTAAATTTTATCATATTAACCCTAATCGTATTACCGTTGTGTATCATGGGGTGGATACAGATAGATTTCGGTTAATAAAAGATGGAGAGCAGCATATGGTAGATGAAGTTAAGGTGAAGTATGGTATTACAAAACCTTATATACTGTATATTGGTAATGTGCAGCCCCGCAAAAATATTCAGGGATTAATCAAAGCCTATCAGAAGTTACGGCACAATACATCCCATGAATATCAACTTGTTATTGCAGGGGCAAAAGCTTGGATGGTAGAAGAAGTTATGAAGGATATAGGAGATGATTATAGCGGGGATATTATTTTTACCGGGCGATTTGAAGATGCGGAATTAAGTCCATTATTATGGGGTGCTAATATATTCATATTACCAAGTTTTTATGAAGGATTTGGCTTACCTATACTAGAAGCTATGGCTTGCGGCGTCCCTACTCTGGTCTCTAATACTCCAAGTCTTGTAGAGGTGGGAGGGGATGCAAGTCTTTCCTTTGACCCTCATAATATTGACGATATGGTAAAAGTATTAGATACTGTATGTACTAATTCAAAATTAAGACAAGAAATGCGGCAAAAAGGTTTAAAACGAGTTAAACAATTTTCTTGGCAAAGATGTGCCAAAGAAACACTTGAAGTGATTAAAAAAGTAGATACACTATGAGAAAAATTATTCCTACAAATGAGCATCATAAAACTAAGAAAAAGATGAAATCTTGGAAGAAAATAATTCTTATTGTATTAGGGGTAACTTTGTTGATAGCAATATCAGTACTTGGATATTTTGGATATCAGGCCAATAAATCAATTAATAATATCACAGGAGAAAAGCAGTCTATTTTTGACACAGCCCGTTCTTTATTACCAGGAGCACCTAGTAAAGAGTTAAAATCAGATGATGGCAGAACTAATATTGTATTATTGGGTATGCGAGGAGAAAATGATCCCAATGGAGGATTATTATCAGACTCTATAATGATTATCTCTATTAAGAATGATAGCAAGCAGGTGGCTATGATTTCTATTCCTCGGGATTTAAAAATTAAAATTCCAGGCACTCAAAATTATGGAAAATTAAACTCTGCTCATGCCATAGGGTCACAACAAAAGCCCCCTCAAGGACTACAATATACTATGAAAGTATTAGAGGAAATGACAGGACTTCCTATGCATTATGGAATTAGTGTAGACTTTATTGCTTTCAAGGGAATTATCGATGCATTAGGGGGAATCACAGTCAATGCTGCGAGTGACTTTTATGATCCTAATTATGAGGGGGGGATTCGAGTAAAAAAAGGACCTAATGATTTGAATAGTGATAGAGCTCTCAAATATGTATGGGCGAGATTAAGTAGTAGTGACTTTGATCGTTCTCGAAGACAAAGAGAAGTATTAACTGCGATAAAAGATAAGGCCCAACAAACAGACGCCCTTAAAAATCCGGTATTTTTAATTAATACATTAAATAATTTGGGAAGTCATGTTAAAACAACTATGACATTAGATGAATTAAAGACTACAGTAAATACTCTCAATGACCTTGATTTAGATGCAATGATTCAAAAAGGATATGACACATCTGCTGATGGACCTTTTACCTCTAAAACAGAACCTGGTATAGGATATGTGATTATACCAAAAACGGGTAACTTTAATGCTTTTAAAGAGGATATTAAAGATATTTTCCCTATAGTGAATACTCAAGATACCAAAAAATAATATGAAATATAAGGTAGCATTAACTATTGTTAATTATAATACAAAGGAATTATTACTTTACTGTTTGAAAAAAATTTATCAGGCTCATATTAATATCCCTTTTCAAATTATCGTACTAGATAATGCTTCACGAGATGCTGAAGAGGTGGAGGAGGAAATTAGGAGCAAATACCCAGAAATTATTTTTTTAAGACAACTACAAAATACCGGCTATACTAAGGGGGTAAATGCTTGTGTTAAGAAAGCTGAAGCTCAGTATATATTTAATCTGAATACTGATGCCTTTATTGAACCTGGTATTGTAGAGAAAATGGTGGAATATTTAGATAATAACCCTTCTGTTGGAATTATTTCTCCACAACTTCTTAATTTTGATGGATCAATTCAAGAGTCAAGTTATCACTTCTTAACTCCATTCATTGCTCTTTATCGTAGAACCCCAATAGGGCTATTACCATTTGCACAAAAAGCTTTAGCCCATTTTCGTATGGCTGACTGGGATCACAATTCAACTAAAGAAGTCGATTGGGTATTGGGAGCTGCCTATATGTTCCCAAAAGCTATTGTAGAGGAAATAGGATATTTAGATGAAGATATGTTTCTCTATTTATCAGATACCTATTTTGCTTGGCAAATTTGGTCAATAAAGAAAAAAGTTATATATTTTCCCGAAGTACAAATGTATCATTATCATCGCAAATCAAGTCAAAATGGAATATTCTTAAAATTACTATTTAGTAAAGCATATTGGATACATATTCAAGATGGTATTACATTTTTTCTTAAAACTTGGCTAAGACCTAATCCTCATCAATTAACATAAAATTGTCATTATGAAACCTCTCAATATTCTCTTTACCATTATATTACTTGGAATCTCCTTTGTATTAGGCGGTTTGTATTTCGATGATTATGTGCATAGTTTTATTGGTAATACTCCTTTATCTTCTAGTTCTAATAATTTTGAAACAAAAGGATTACAAAATGTATATAGTTTTTTACGAGATAAATATTTATATCCTGATCAAATTAATGATAAAAAAGATATAGAATTAGGTTCAATTAAGGGTTTAGTGAATTCTCTTGATGACCCCTATACCGTATATTTTTCAAAAGATGAATATAATTCATTTCAAGAGAATTTAGAGGGAAAATTTGAAGGTATTGGTGCGGAAATCGGCTTAAAGGAAGATAAACTTATTATTGTAGCCCCTATTGATGGAACTCCAGCCAATAAGGCCGGTTTATTACCTGGGGATGAAATTGTGACTATTAATGGGGAAAGTACTATTGGGCTTAGTGTAGAAAAAGCTGTAACTAAAATAAGAGGAGAAAAGGGAACTGAAGTTAAATTAGAAATAGCAAGAAAAGATCAAGATGGACTTAAAACATTTACTATTATTAGGGAAATAATAGATATTCCTAATATTAAAATTGAGGAAAAAGATGGTATTGCTATAATTTCTATTTCTCAATTTCAAGCTGAGACAGCTCAGGAATTAGATTCTAAATTAGCTGAACTTAATCAAAAGGGTGTCAAAAAAGTAGTATTGGACTTCAGGAATAATCCTGGAGGATATTTACAATCTGCAGTAGAGATAATAGAATTATTTGCTCCTAAAGGCTCTATTGCCGTAACGGAAAAAAGTAAAAATGATAAAGTGTTAGAAGAATTAAAAACGAAAAAAAATCCCAAATATAGTGATATTAAATTAGTAGTATTAGTTAATGAGGGATCAGCCTCAGCCTCAGAAATTGTAGCGGGTGCATTAAGAGATTTAAAAAAGACTCAGCTGATCGGTAAAAAGACTTTTGGAAAAGGTGTGGTACAAAGTATTCAAGAGTTTCCAGATGGGTCAGTGCTCAAATATACTATTGCTGAATGGTTTACTCCATCAGGGAAAGCTATCAATAAAGAAGGTATTAAGCCTGATATAGAAGTTGAGTTAAAAGCAGAGGATATTAAAGATAAAAAAGATCCCCAATTAGATAAAGCTTTAGAAATTATTAAAACCTTATAAAGGACTATAAATAAAAAATCTCTCTTTTATACAGAGAGATTTTTTATTTAGAATTTATAGATTTTTTCAAAAGGGATAATAACCCCATTTATCTCGACTCCATTTTGCTCTAAACTTTTTTTACTTATAATAATTCTTTCAGGAATTCCAATCAAATCAGCATCAGCAAATTTAACACCTGGTCTTTCATCACGACTGTCAAATAATACGGATTTTCCATTTTTTTGATACTGCTGATAAAGCTCTTCAGCTTTATTTTTCACTTCAGCAGAATCGGTATTGAGTACAATAATATGTGTATCAAAAGGACTTATTTCAGCTGGCCATAGCATTTTTGCATTATTCTCAGCAAATATTTCTACGATAGTTCCCATAAGTCGTGAAATCCCAATCCCATAACATCCCATAATTACGGGCTTATTTTGTCCTTTATCATCAGTAAACTCAAGTCCAAAAGCATCAGAATATTTTGTTTGTAATTTAAAAATATTACCAACTTCAATAGCTTTTTTTTCAATCAAATCACTATTTCCACATTCAGGACAAGTATTTTGCTCATCGATAATTTCTTGATTTATAGCAATATTACATTTCTCACATACAAATATGGTATCTTCTCCAATATCTGATAAAGTCTGAAATTCATGAGAATATTTACTAAAACTCCCACCAGAAGCATATGTTTTGAGCGTCTTATCTCCAAGTCCAAGTCTCTTATAAATATTGATATAGGCTTGAATAACAATATCATAATATGCATCCAAATCTTCACTATTACTATGAAAAGAATACAAATCTTTCATAATAAATTCTCTTCCCCGTAGCAATCCAGATTTTGCTCGTTTCTCATCTCTAAATTTAGTTTGAATTTGATAGGCTGCCAAAGGTAAATCTTGATAGGATTGAATTAAGTTTTGAGCAAGTGGGGTGATAATTTCTTCATGGGTAGAGCCAAGAGCTAATTCAGTATTAGTATAATATGAGGTAAAACGATATAAAACATCGAGATTATCCCAGCGCCCAGTTTTTTCCCAATAAGATTTTGGTTGTAGGGCTGGTAAGAGAATTTCTTGAGCTGATATAGCTGCTAATTCTTCTCTTACAATCTTTTCAATATTTTGAATAACACGATAACCCAAAGGCAAATAGGCATATACTCCTGCCATAACTTGATCAACAAATCCAGCCTTGATAAGAATTTGGGCATTTAAAGACTCCTCGGATTGGCTGATTTGTTTGCGAGTTTTAGAAATAAGAGATGATTGATACATATATTATTCATTAGTCAATAAAGAAGTAATTTGCTCTTTGGAATAATGTTTTAATACAATATTCCATACGGGCTTACGGTATTCATGTAGGAAAATTTCAATTTTATCTTGAGGTACCCATAAAAACCCTCCAAGTTCGCGGCGATCCACTTGTATTGATTTGGTATTTCCCGTAAATTTGAGTAACATAATAGTTTGTTCCTGGCCTAGATTTTCATCACGAATTAATTTTTTTGCCCAGCGATATATATGTTTTTCAGAACACTCAGCCAAGAGATTAAATTCTGTAGTATGTAGTTCTTCTCCTAATTCCCGTAGTACCGCCTCTTGATTGGTCTCACCCTCATTTACTCCTCCCTGAGGAAATTGCCAATGAAGAGGGTCATTGGATCTTGATACAATAAGTACATTGCCATCTGCATCAAAGATGATAGCAAGTACATTTTTCCGTAATTTACCCTGTGTCATATAAAACTAAAATTTACCTTGATATAAGAATTAAGTATAGTATAGCTTATAATTGCTATTTTGTACATAAATATAATGTATCTATTGTAAGATATTGTAAGATAATGGTTAATATGATATAATATTATCATATTAAGTAATAATCATAAATATGAGTAAAAAATTATTAGAAAAGCATCCAAGTCACAAAGAATTTATTGCAAGAACTGAAATTGTTACAAGGTATGCATTAAAATCAATGATTGTATTAGTTGCTGGTGGAATAATATTGTATCAAGCTGTTTATGTTTTGACAGCATTAGGATTTAATGCATATCAAGAATATAAGCAAGATCAAGCTCAACAAAAACAGCAAGATTCTCTCAAGGAATTACAACAAGATAAGAAATAATTTTATCTAAATTGAGAAGACTGACAATAAAAGCCGGGTAAAACCGGTTTTTATTGTCAAGAATAAGAATATAGTATAGACTAAATAAAGTATAGTATGTTAATAGTCATTGTATAGATAATCATGAATATAAAGATATTTAAAGAAAAATTTCAACCTCTTCTTGAGAAAGCTCTTGATCAAAAATTTGTAGAATATTCCCTTTATACTCAAGATGAGGAAATTTTAAATATTATTCATTATGTCAAAGCTATTATTGGGGGGGGGAAATGTATTCGTCCTTATATGGCCTATACTCTATATGAAACCTTGGGGGGAGAAAGTCCAGATATTATCTTAGATTTATTAGTATCTCTTGAAATTTTTCATGCTTTTGCCTTGGTGCATGATGATGTAATTGATGAAGGAAAAATACGGCATAGAGTAGATACCGTACATACTTTTGTATCCAATAGTATACAAGATAATCATAGAAGTGTTAGGAATAGAGTGCATTATGGACATTCTCAGGCAATTTTGATTGGGGACTTGTTGTTTTCTTGGGCTATTGGACGATTTCATGAGTTTCAGCAATTACCTTATCATAACGCTGCTTGGAAAATATTCTATCAAATGATTGATGAGGTTGCGGTAGGACAAATGATTGATGTGAATGTTATGACGAGGGACTCAATTGACGCTGATTTGATTGAAACAAAAATGCGATTAAAAACAGCTGGTTATACTTTTGTGCGCCCTATGCAAATAGGAGTAACTTTGGTGGGCAAAGGAAAAGAATTAGAGCAGTTTTGTGTTGACTTTGGTATTGCTTTGGGACTTGCTTTTCAAACTCAAGATGATATTTTAGATATTATTGCTGACCCTAATATTATTAAAAAATCAGTATTATCGGATATTAGGGAGCATCAGCATACTTTTTTGACTCAATATGTGCTTGAACAGGGGAATGATAAAGATATTGCTGTATTACAAACTTATTGGGGAAATGAATTTTTTACAGATGCAGATCAAATTTCTATTATTAATTTATTTGAACGCACAGGTGCTCTTTCATATGCGAGAGCTAAAGTGCAATCGTATTTAGAGCAGGCCCGACAAATTACGCGAGCGGAGAATAATATTACAGAGGACACAAGAATTGCATTAAATGCTCTGATTACATATATTGCTGATAGGTCATATTAAAAACATATATGGACAAATACACTAAGTCAATAGAGGCTATTACTAAGCAGTTTGGTACGAGTTACTATTTTGCCACTCGATTTTTACCTACTGATTTGAGACAAGCAACGTATGCTTTGTATAGCTTTTTTCGTATTCCAGATGAGATTGTAGACAATACTAAAGATAGTTCAGATGCAGATATTTTAGCTGAGTTAAATAATTGGCAAGAAGTTTGGGAAAGGGCGTATCATGGGGGTATAACAGAATACCCGGTACTAAATTTGACCTCAAAAGTATTCCATACCTATCATATTCCCTATCAATATAGTCTAAATTTTCTTGCTGCTATGAAACAGGATATCACAATTAAAGAATATAAAACATATCAAGATTTGCAGCAATATATGTATGGCTCGGCCTCAGTAGTTGGACTTATGATGACATATATTATTGGATATACGGATGATAAGGCTTTGGAATATGCCTCTTTACTTGGAGAGGCGATGCAAATGACAAATTTCATTCGAGATATCGGTGAGGATTATGATCAGCGTGGTAGAATATATATACCCCAGTATGATTTATCAAAGTATAAAGTTACAGAAGATATGATTCAGAAGCATCAGGTAACACAAGAATTTGTGAATTGTCTCAAATATCAAATACAGCATACTCGTGAATTATATCGGAAATCAGATAAGGGACTCCAATATCTGAATAGAAAAGGAAGATTTGCCGTTATTATGGCAAGTCGTATGTATGAGGCGATTCTCGGTAAAATTGAACAAAATCATTATGATGTGTTAACAAAAAGAGCGAGAACATCAAAGCGAGAAAAGGTATATATTCTTGGGAAAGCAGCATTAGAATATGGATTTCAAGAATAAATGAATCACTCCCCCCTCTATACAAGATGAGGGGGGAGTGATATACTATAAATAATATTAACCAATACTGATATGGCAAAGACTAAATCCAAAGTAATTGATAAGATAGCAAGTAAACAAGATAAAATACAATCGGTATTAGATGATATCAAAAGTAAATTTGGTGATGAATCCATGATGAAACTAGGTGAGGTAAAAAAGGTAGATATTCATGCCTATTCAACTGGATCTATTTCGCTAGACCGAGCACTTGGAATTGGCGGAATCCCGCAAGGAAGAATTGTTGAAATATATGGCCCTGAATCGAGTGGAAAAACAACTATTTGTCTTCAGGTTATTGCGAATGCACAAAAAGAAGGAGGCGTGGCTGCATTTATTGATACTGAGCATGCTCTTGATCCAGAATATGCAAAAAAACTTAAAGTAAATACCGATGATTTGCTTATTTCGCAGCCTAATACAGGAGAAGAAGCTTTATCTATAGTAGAAGCTTTAGTGCAATCAGGTAATGTAGATATTATTGTCTTAGATTCAGTTGCTGCTATTGTACCAAAGGCAGAAATTGAAGGTGATATGGGAGATTCTCATGTGGCTATTCAGGCTCGTCTTATGTCACAGGCATTACGTAAATTAACTGCTATTTCCGCCAAAGCTAATACCACGATTTTATTTACCAATCAAACTCGTATGAAAATTGGTATGATGGGGTATGGTAGTCCAGTTGAAACTCCGGGGGGAAAGGCTTTGAAGTTTTATGCTTCAGTTCGAATTGAAATTAAGCGTATTGCTCAAATTAAAAAAGGAGAAGAGGTTATTGGTGCAAGAACTAAAGCTAAAATTGTAAAAAATAAAGTAGCAGCTCCATTTAAGGTGGCTGAATTTGATATTATGTATAATGAAGGTGTTTCTTTGGAAACGGATTTAATTAATTTAGCTCTCAAAGTAGGGGTATTAAAGAAAAAAGGTACTTATATTCAGGATTTGGAAGGAAATACTCTTGGACAAGGATTAGAATCAGCCCGTAAAGAATTAAGAGATAATCCAGAAACATTAGAAAAACTATATACGGATGTGTTAGCTAAAGAAGATATTTCTGAGGTAACTGAAGAAGCTCCTAGTCTTGATACTAGCTCAATTGAAGAATAAATATGGCCTATACATTGGTGCTTATTCGCCATGGCGAAAGTGTATGGAATCAGCTAGATAAATTTACTGGCTGGACTGATATAGAATTATCTGCTAAAGGTATACAAGAAGCTAAAACATTGGGAATTGCTTTAAAGCAGAATGGTTTTGAGTTTGATATTGCTTATACTTCTGTTCTAGATCGTGCTGTTGATACATTACAATATGCGCTAGAATCAGCTCATATGACATGGATACCAGTTATTAAAAATTGGCATCTTAATGAGAGACATTATGGGGGATTACAAGGAAAAGATAAAACTGATGCGATAGAAGAGTTTGGAGAATATCAGGTAAAGGTGTGGAGAAGAGCTTTTGCTATTAGACCTCCGCTATTATCAGAATATGATTCACGATATCCAGCCTCTGATGATAGGTATAAGAGTATTCCTAAGGATAAATTACCTATTGGAGAATCTCTTAAGGATACTTTGGATAGAGTTTCCCCTTATTGGGAACAAGAATTAAAGCCAGCTATATTGTCAGGAAAAAGAATTATTATCTCAGCACATGGGAATAGTTTAAGAGCATTAGTAAAATTTATTGAACATATTTCAGATAAAAAAATTATTGATTTAGAAATTCCAACTGGACAGCCATTGATATATCATCTTAGGGAGTCAGATTTAAAAGTAGAGAAGCGTTATTATCTTAATGATGCCTTGAAAAAAAATATCACATTTTGGGATAAAATTAAATCTTTGTTTAAATAAATAGATATGGCACAAATTATATTAATTAGACATGGGGATAGTGTATGGGCTCAAGAAAATAGATATATTGGTTGGGAAGATGTCCCATTAGTTAATGCGAGAGAATCATTACAGCATATGGGTAATATACTTTTAAACAAAGGATTTCATATAGATATTATGATTACTTCAGTATTAGAGCGATCTATTGTAAGTGGTTGGACGGTACTTAATAATATGTATCATTCTTGGATGCCGGAAATACATGATTGGAGACTGAATCCAAGGCATTATGGGAAAATACAAGGACTTACTCATCAAGAAGCTTTATTACAATATCCAGATATTGAAAATATTGTATCAAGTTGGGATAAAAAAACTGAAGCGGTAGATATTAGTGATGCTCATCATCCAAGTAAGGATAGAAGATATGCTTATATTGCGCCAGAATTATTGCCTTCAGCAGAAAGTTTAGAAGATGTTGTAAAAAGAGTAAATAGTCTTATAGAGGACACTATAATTCCTTTATTAAAGCAGGACAAAAACATTCTTATTATTGCTCATCATGATAGTATAAAAGGATTTATTCATTATTTTCAAAAAACCTCAATAGAGGATACTCTTCAAATAGATTTACCATTAGCTCAAGCAATAATCTTAAACTGTAATATTAATACAGGGGAAATATTGGGGTCAAGATTGCGCTAATCAATGACAAAATAAGACATATATGCTAGAATAATACCAATAAATTATTGTTATTATGTATAATCACAGAACTATTGAACAAAAATGGATACAGCGCTGGGCTGAAGGCTTTGTAGATTATACGGCTAATAATTCTTCAGGTAAAGAAAGTAAATATATTTTGGTGGAATTTCCTTTTCCATCAGGAGCTGGACTACATGTGGGGCATATTCGTAGTTATGTGGCTCAGGATATAAAGGCAAGAATGTATCGTATGCAGGGGCAAAATGTATTATACCCAATAGGTTGGGATGCTTTTGGTCTACCAACAGAAAATTATGCTATTCAAAATAATATATCTCCTATTATTGCAACAGAAAATAATATTAATACTTTCAAAAAACAATTAGCATTATTAGGACTATCTTTTGATTGGAGTCGTGAAATTAATACTACTGATCCACAATATTATCGCTGGACTCAATGGATATGGCTACAAATGTATAAAGCTGGACTTGCTTATCAAGATACTACTAAGGTTTGGTGGTGTGATGAATTAAAGACGGTTCTTGCTAATGAAGAAGTTATTGATGGAAAGTCAGAGCGCGGGGGGCATCCCTGTGAGAGGGTGTCATTAACACAATGGATGTTGGCTATTACCAAATATGCAGATAGATTGGATAAAGATTTAGATATTGTCGATTATTTGCCTGTTATCAAAACTCAACAGCGAAATTGGATTGGCCGCAGTGAGGGCAGTGAGATTGATTTTAAATTAGAACATCAAACAGAAAAATATATTATTTTTGACTTTGATGGAGTTCTTGGAGATACGGAAAAAGAAACAATACAAGCAATAATGGAAATAAGTCAGATAGATGAAACTGAAGCTCTTAAAAAGAACTTTAATTATTTATCAAAAAAACCATCACATGCTCGTGGTGCTGAAGATTCTGAAATTAAAAGAATTGATGCATGGACATTAAAGTTTGGAGAAATTCTTGCAAAATTAGAACCTAAAATTTTTAATGGATTTATAGATGAAATAGTAAAATTACAAAATACAAAAATAGCAATTGTATCCTCAGGTTCGCATGCATATATTACTCCAATGATAGAAGAAATTAAAAAATTAGGAGTAAATCCTACACATGTTTTAACATATGAAGATCATTATTCAAAAGAAGAAAAAATTGAAATAATCTGTAATGATTGGGGTGTTTCTGAAAAAGACATTTATTATTTTACTGATTCACAAGCCGATATTTATGAATTAGAAAATTTATGTGATAAAAACAAATTAATTGGTTGTGGGTGGGGACATATGGGATTACAGCCTCTCCTTGATTTATTGCCTGAGCAACAGGTTTTAAAAAGATTTGAAGATATAAAGAATATATTTCCGAAAAAAAATATAAAAGTCTTTACCACCAGAATAGACACCTTATTTGGTGTTATCTTTTTGGTATTAGCTCCAGAACATCCAATTTTAGATACTATTGTCACATCAGAATATAAAGAAGCAATACAAACTTATCAAAAGCAAACAAAATCAAAAAGTGATTTAGATCGTCAGCAAGAAAAAGAAAAAACGGGAGTATTCACAGGAGCCTATGCTGTACATCCATTAACAGGGGAACAAATTCCTATTTGGACTGCAGATTATGTATTAATGAATTATGGAACGGGAGCTGTGATGGCGGTACCCGCTCATGATGAGAGAGATAGAGAATTTGCTGAGAAATATAATTTAGCAATTATCAATGTTATTACAGAGGATAATATTTTAGAGAACTCAGATTTATATAACGGATTATCAACATTAGAAGCTAAACAAAAGCTAACACAAGAATTAGAATTTAAGAATCTAGGTCATCAGAAAATCCAATATAAGCTTCGTGATTGGGTATTCTCACGTCAGCGCTATTGGGGAGAGCCATTTCCTATTGTGTGGATTAATGAGCAGTCTTATGGACAAATATCAGGTGAAATTGTTAAGTTTCTACCAGCAAATCCCATTACTCGACAAAAAAATAATAATACGGAATATGCGGTTCCCTTGGCTCCAACAGAATTACCGCTCGAATTACCAGAAGTAGAATCATATATTCCAGAGGGACAAGGTGAGGGGCCATTAGCACTTGCAAAAGATTGGGTTCAAGTTTGGTATCATATTGAAACAGGTAAAACACTTCCTCGTAGCGAGACTAAGCCCGATGATAAATGGGTGGAGGGTATCAGAGAAACAGATACTATGCCTAATTGGGCAGGAAGTTCTTGGTATTATCTTAGATATGCTGATGCTCATAATACTCAAGAATTAGCAAACCAAGCTGCTTTAGAGCAATGGCTACCAGTGGACTTATATAATGGAGGTATGGAGCATGTAACTTTGCATCTTTTGTATTCACGCTTTTGGCATAAATTCTTATATGATATCGGATTGGTACCGACAATAGAACCTTATCAAAAGCGTATTGCACATGGAATGATTTTGGCTGAAGGGGGTATTAAGATGTCCAAATCTAAGGGTAATACCGTGGATCCAGTTGAAATGGTAGAATCATTCGGAGCCGATTCTTTGAGAATTTATGAAATGTTTATGGGACCTTATGATGAGGCAATTGCTTGGGATACAAGCGGTCTTATTGGATGTAGTCGATTTTTGAAGCGAGTATATCAATGGATTACTGATATGCAAACTCAAACATTGGAGAAAGCCGTAGATACAATCAAATTAGATTATGATACACATATATTAATACGTAAAATTACTGAAGATATTGAAAACCAAAAATATAATACCTGTATTAGTAGTTTGATGGAATATCTCAATACCTATATTAATAAAGATATTGGTAAAGAATATATCACCACATATATTACTCTTTTAGCTCCATTTGCTCCACATATTGCGGAAGAATTATGGGAAATATTAGGTAAGACAGAATCAGTGCATAAATCTATTTGGCCACAATTTGATGAATCAAAATTAATTCAGACAGAGGCAGATTATCAAATTCATATTAATGGAAAAATGCGAGATATTATTACGGTTAATGCACAATTAGACAATGAGGCTATTCAACAAAAAGCTTTAGAATCAGATAAAGTAAATACCATTATCACAGATAAAACACGCATTAAGAAAATTATTGTAAATCAGGACAAAAAGATAGTAATTATTATCTATTGAGAAAAGATATTCTTTGTGATACTATAAATACATAGTAAACTAATATACAAATAATGGTCAGTATTCAATTTTGTGGTGGAGCCGGTTCAGTTACGGGAGCTAATTATGTTATTGATAATGGAAAAATACGATTTGTTGTCGATTGTGGATTAGTACAGGGAAGTTCAGAGGCTGATGAAATAAATTATAAGCCCTTTGTTTATGATCCTAAAAGTATATCTTTTATGATATCAACACATACCCATATTGATCATATTGGACGAATTCCTAAACTGGTTAAAGATGGGTTTAGTGGAGAAATATATTCTACTTATCCAACCCAAGAATTTGCAGAAATATCTCTAAGGGATACGGTATCTATTATGGAACATGATCATAGTCAATTACCTCTTTTTGCCGAAGAAGATGTAGATAAGGCTGTCGCTCAATGGAGGGGTAAGGAATATCATGAAATTTATGAAATTGATGAGAATATATCTTTCCGTTTTCAAGATGCAGGACATATTTTAGGTTCAGCTATTACTGAAATTTGGGTATTAGACCCTGAGACAGGGAAGCGTATCAAATTAGTATTCTCAGGAGATTTGGGGAATGTCCCATCGGTATTATTACGTAAATATGATTATATTGAAGAGGCAGACTATGTGATTGTAGAGTCTTGTTATGGGGATAGAATTCATCAAAAATTAGCTGAGAGAAAAGAAATTTTAAAACAAGCTATTAAAGATACTATAGACCGAAAGTCAGTATTGATTATGCCAACCTTTTCTATTGAGCGTACACAGGATATTTTGTATGAACTTAATGATATTGTAGAAAATCATTCAGGAGAGGGGCTCCCTCAAGGAAGAGTAGGGCGTATTGATGTGTATTTAGATTCACCTTTAGCTATCAAGGCGACCAGAATTCATGCTAAATATACCCAATATTATAATCAAGAAGCAAAGCAACTTGCCAAAACCGATGAGATTTTTGAATTTCCTTTTTTAACTATGACGGAACATAGAGAAGATTCTATGAAAATTAATAGTCAACCTCAGCCCAAAATGATTATGGCCGGATCTGGTATGTCAACAGGAGGAAGAGTACTATATCATGAAGAGCGATATTTGTCTGATCCAAATAATATTATTTTATTTGTCGGGTATCAGGCTCCTCGTACATTAGGAAGGCGTATTCTGGAAGGTGAGAATCCAGTATATATACATAATCATCCAGTTGAGAATAAGATAGAGGTGAGGAAGGTAGATGGGTATTCTGCTCATGCGGATAAAGAAATGCTACTCGATTGGTTATCTCATATTAAGCAAACTAAAAATATATTTGTAGTACAGGGGGAGCAGGAAGCTTCTGAATCTTTAGCTAATGCCATAAAAGATACACTTCATATTACAGCCAAAGTCCCCGAGGAAAACCAAGTAATTATATTAAGCTAAAAGATATGCAAGAATTATTTTACCCCAAAAGTATTGCAATTATCGGAGCCTCTCGGCATAAGGCTAAAATTGGTTCAGTTATTTTTCATAATATTCTAAAAAGTAATTATAAGGGAGATATTTTTTTGGTAAATCCTTCAGCAAGAAAAATTGAAGGATATCCTGTATATCAGGGTACTAGTCAATTACCCCAAGGAATACAAGTCGGAATCATAATATTACCTGCACCTCTTGTACTTGAATCAGTAGAGGAGCTTGGTAAAAAAGGAGTAAAATATATTATTATTATCTCAGCAGGATTTAAAGAATCTGGAGTAGAAGGACGGGCCCGTGAAAAGCAATTAGCAAAATTAATACAGATATATAATATTCGTATTGTAGGTCCAAATTGTCTTGGAATTATCAATAATGATTCAAATAAATATGCATATAATGGATCATTTGGATTATTATCAGCAAAATCAGGAAATATTTCTCTTATTTCACAATCAGGAGCTCTGATATCAGCTTTTATTAATAGAGCAGATGCATTGGGTATCGGATTTAATAAAATTGTAAGTCTTGGTAACAAATTAGATATTAATGAAGTTGAGATTATACAATATCTCGAAAAAGATAGTAAAACTGAGGTGATTAGCTTGTATTTGGAGGGTATAGCTCATCCCCAGGAATTTATTGAGACAATTAAAGATGCTAAAAAGCCAATTATTATCCTGAAAGCTGGTAAATCTACTAAAGCAAAAAAGACTATACAATCACATACTGGATCTTTGGCTGGAGATGAAATTGTAATAGAAATATTATTACAAGAAGCAGGAGCAATTATTGTTAATACCTTAGAAGAATTATTTGATACTGTACAATTATTTTCTCGATTTCAACATATATCTCGGCATGGACTTGCAATTGTTACCAATGCGGGGGGGCTTGGCGTCTTATCTATAGATGCAGTGTCAGTACATAATGTGAAATTAACCAAAATTGAACCAAAAGCTGTGAGTCGTTTGCAAAAAACATTACCCTCAGCTGCCAGTACCGCCAATCCAGTAGATATATTGGGGGATGCTAATGATACTCGCTATCGTGAAACATTGCAAGTTTTGGTAAAAGAAAAATCAGTAGGAGCAATTATTATCTTAATTACCCCACAGGTAATGACGCCTCTATCTGCTATTGGAAGAGTAATTGCTGATATTAGTAAGAAAAATCCTCATAAGCCTATTATTACTAGTATTGTAGCAGGAAATCTTACAGAACAAGTAATAAAAGAAATTCCCCATTTACCTTATTTTGAAAGTCCAGAAAGAGCTATAGCCGCAGTATCAAAATTATATAATTGGAATCATATTGCCCGTAATGCAAAATTATGGGATGCTCCTACAAGTTATGTCAAGAAAACTTCAATTCAAGATATAGATAAAGCTTTAGCCCAAGATAAAGAAAAGGGACTGATTAGTGCTTCTTGGGATACGGTGAATTTAATTGCAAAAGAATTGTCTTTGGAGTTACCCAAAACATTATTATTACATAATAATAAAGATATTCAGAAAATTGAAAAATATTTACAATATCCTTTAGTATTAAAAGATGTGAATCCCAATATATTACATCGTACCGATACGGGACTCGTAAAAGTGGGTATCAATACCCTAGATGAAGTCAAAGCATTTTATCATAAACATAAAAACGGAATTATTATTGCACAAGAGCAAGCTCATAAGGGTGTAGAGATATTTGTAGGAGTAAAGCGAGACCCTCAATTAGGAAATATATTATTATTGGGACTCGGAGGTATATATGCTGAGACTATAAATGATATTGCTTTTGCAAGTATGCCTATTACGAAGCCTTATATCTTGAAAACACTCAAAAAAACTAAGGCCTATACGATATTGTCAGGTACAAGAGGTATAGAATATGATATTAATTGGCTTATTGATACTATTTTCCAACTCAATTTATTAGTCTATTCAGTACCAAGTATAAAGGAATTGGATGTAAATCCTATTATTGTATATCCTAAAGGAGGCAATATATTAGATTTGAAAGTAATATTATAAACTTGTATATTATCGAAATGATTGAGATATGCTATACTCAAATCAATAATTAAGTGAATAGATATGGCAATAATAACAGATGAGAGTAAAGTTCAAGAATGGCTAACAAGAGGTGTTACAAATTATATAGATAAAGAACACCTAAAGGCTCAATTAGTATCTGGTAAACAGCTTCGAGTAAAATTTGGAATAGATCCAACAGGGGATAAAATACATCTCGGAAGAGCTGTACCTTTTTGGAAATTACGACAATTGCAAGATTGGGGCCATCATATTACTCTTATTATTGGAGACTTTACTGCTCGTATTGGGGATGCTTCTGATAAAGACTCAGAGCGACCAATGCTTACTAAGGAGGAAATTAATAATAATCTTAAAGGATATCTTGATCAAATTGGAAAGATTTTAGATATATCAAAAGTAGAAATACGATATAATTCAGAATGGCTTGAAAGCCTTTCTTTTGATACCCTAAGTGAAATAGCCAATATATTCTCAGTCAATGAAATGTTAGATAGGGATAATTTTAGTGAAAGACATAAAAATCATACCAGAATTAGTTTAAGAGAGTTTTTATATCCTCTTATACAAGGTTATGATTCAGTAATGGTAAAGTCAGACTTAGAAATTGGAGGCAATGATCAGTATTTTAATCTTATATCGGGGCGTAAAGTTCAAAAATATTATAATCAAGAGTCACAAGATATCGTTACTTTTGAATTATTACTGGGTATAGATGGTAGAAAAATGAGTACTTCTTGGGGTAATGGTATTTTTATTACTGATACTCCGAGTCAAATGTTCACCAGTATAATGGCAATAAAAGATGAGCTTATTATTGATTATTTCCGTCTCGCTACAAATATATCAAAAGGGGATATTGAGAATTATCAAAAACAATTAGGATCAGGAGCAAATCCAAGAGATATCAAATTAATATTATCCTCAGCCATTGTAAAACGATATTATAATGAAGATGAGGCGGGGAAAGCTCAGCAATATTTTGAACAATTATTTAGTAAACAGGAAATTCCCGATACTATAGAGACTATATCAATAGGTGAGATAGAGGATAAGCGTCTATTTGCCGTAATGGCTAAAGTTTTCGACTTATCTAATTCTGAGGCTAAGCGAGCTATTCAAGAAGGGGGAGTAAGGGTAAATCAAGAAATAATACAAGATATTTTTTTTGAACTTAATCAGCCTCACACTCAAGAGTATATTATTCAAAAAGGAAAAAAACATATTATTAAAATCGTATATTAATATGCTATACTATATATAGTAAAAATATATATATGAAAATAAAATATCAAGTAATAGGAATACTGGGAGTAGTAATTACACTATTAACTCCGCATATTGTTGTAATAGCACAAGAAGATTATTTAGTATTCCCGGGAGAGGAATTATTAAATAAAGATCAAACAACAACTCAATTAAATCAGGAGGAATTACAATCTACGGGTATAAAGACTGAAGAATTAGGTAACTGTTTTGATACATATAAATTTGGAAGTCTTAATATTAATGTAACCCCAGATAGTTCAGAATATAATCCTGGAGATGTAATAGTAATAAAAGGGAAAATAACAAATACAAATAATTATCCTTTAATAGGGGTTACTGTAGCAGCAAGAGTATTAAAAGATATACCTAATGCAAATGGACAAGCTTATACGACAACAATAGAAGAGTTTATTCTAGCTGAAAATATAACACTTGATGCTAAAGCAAGTATAGATATAAATGAATCATATAATATACCAATTAAAGCAGCAAAAGGAGATTATCAAATATATTTATTTGGATATCAAGAAAATAGATTTAATTTAGCTGGGCTTAGTTTTACCGATGATATTTATGGATCAAGATTTTCATTTAAGGTAAAAGGAGAGAATACACAAAGCATATATTTAGATCAGACAAGAACTACGGTAGGAGGACAAAAACATATTAATCATGGATATATTACAAAACATAATTATAATAATCCAATTGAGGTAAAAATCCCCCTCAAAAACACAACAAATCAAGAACAAAAAGTAATATTGGAATCCACTCTATACAAATGGGATGGACTTCAAAAAGAGAATATTGAGAAATCTAATACAAGAGAAATCAAAATTCCAGCAAAAGGAGAAATAGAAGTTACAGAAATAGTTGATAAGCCAGACACATCAGTATATTATCTTAAACTTAAAGCTAATATAGCTGAGATTCCAAATGTGCAAAAGCAACAAAGTATATCGAATATACGATTTTTAGTTGAGGATTTGAATAGGGTGAGATTGAATTGGATTGGCTTTGATACTTTTCCAAAAGCAGCCGGACAAGATGCTAAAATAGTAACATGTATACATAATACTAATGATGGCATAGCAAAAGATATAAGTGTAGAAACTAAAATAATAGATAAATGGGGGAAAGAAATGGCTAAAAGTAGTTATAAAGGTGATATGGGGGGGGCTATAAGTGGTATTATAGCAGATTTGCCCAAGGATAAGATTATTAATCAAGCCTTAATCACCTCAGTAGTAAAAGATAATGAAGGAAAGGTTATAGATACTTTAAATATCACATATGATTGTAAAAAAATAGGTGATGGGAGTAAATGTATAAAAGAACCTATAGGCTCAATTATAATGAGGAATAGTATGGGTATAATTGGGGGGATACTTGTTCTTGGGCTAATTATATATAGCATTATTCTCCAAAAAAAGAGTATAAAAAGAATAGTTAATAGAAAGAAAATATGAAAAAAGTATATATTTCACTTTTAATTCTAGGATTATTCTTGCCTGAATTAAGTAAAGCTGTTACAATTAATGCTGATTTAGGTACTGCAAATACTATAGCAGTACAGAGTGCAGCTGTATCCCAGCCAAATAATATACAAAGTAATATTATATTTATTAGAACGAGAAATGCAAGTGCACTTGTTGCTGGAAGCTATATCAATCAACAGATTAGTAAAGAAGTAAATCTTCAAGTTAATAGCAATAATTTAATCCCTGGATCAGGGAACAATTCTGTACTTGTGAGTTCACAGATTCAATTACAGTCAAATCCATCACAAGGAGTATATAATTTCATAGGAGGGGTTCAAGATACACCTCCTATGAATGGCTTATCTTATCAGGAACCCGATAGTTTTAGAACACATGCAAGAACACCTAGTGAAGAAGGTACTATTAGTTTATCTAGTAGTAATAGTAATATTATTGAGTGTAACGGGACTATATGTACTCCCAAACAGTCCGGGACTGTACAAATAACTGTGATATTTAATAATACAATATTATCTCAATGTCCTGAGGGGCGTTATTGGGATAATAAACAGGGTGCTCAATATACAGGCTTTGGTCAAGGTAGTTTTCAGCAAAATCTAATCAATTATACGGCCCCAGGTGAACCATATTATATTCAATCAAATTATGTTCTGAGTCAACCTCCTGGAGGTTGGTTGCAGTATTTTGCACCTTATGCCACTTCTTATTCTCCCAATAATAATTTGCTTTGTGCAAGGGGGACAACAGAGGTTGAGTTATATAATGACATTATTCAATACATACCTCAGTTCTCTAATTGGCCTGTTTCCTCTATGTATCCAGGGAGTGAGTTTTATAGTAATAAGCAAAATAAAATAGGATATTCTTATACATATGACTCAATCACCTATAACATAACAGTAATAGTACCCAATGAAGCCCCAAAAGTAGATACTGTAAAAGGGGAGGGAGTTGGATATACAGATGCTAAGATTACCTGGAATTATAGCGATAAAGACAATGATGCTCAAACATTATATCGAGTGCAAATAGCGAGAGACTTGGCATTTAATGATATTATTATTGATTCTGGTTTGCAAAATGGTGCAGGAAGTATATATGATACCAGTTTAGATGATACATACAAAAATTTATTAAGACCAGGCATTGATTATTATGCAAGAGTAAAGGCAACAGATGATAATAGTATTCATAATATCAATAGCCAACCATGGGTAAATGGAGCACCATTTAGAACACAATCTTATCCACAAGCTAATATTAATTTTAATGTAATAGATAGTAATGGAGGAGAAACCATAGCAGGAGATGGGATACAATTTACGTGGAGTATAACAAATCCAATAGGAGTGCAAAGCTGTAATGCTTCAACAACAGGAGGAACAGATGCAGGAAATGGGATATGGACAGGTAATAAAGCTGTCTCAGAGTCACCCAATACAGAAAATGCTATATTAGCATTAAGCCAATTAAATAGGACATATAATTTTACCATTAACTGTATCCCAAAGACAGGGGGAAATGCAATACAACCCGTAACAGTAAGTTTAAATACAATAGGAAGAGAAGCTCTGGTAACATTGAGTAGTAATATTAGTACTGATTTAAAACAGGGAGATTTTGTTAATATATCAAGAACAATAGTAAATAGAGAGGTATTAACAGGATGTAGCAATACCGTTACGGGAGGGCCAGTAGCTGCAGGAGGTAATTTTATTAGCGACACCACAACCAATGATTGGATTTCTCCCCCTTCTCGAGAACAAATAGATCCTAATATCAGATCTAATGCAACATATATATTCACCAGTACCTGCTCAGCAATAGATGGCCCATCAAGAAGTTCTAGTATTACAGTTACCGTAAGACCAAGACCAAGTATATCTTGTAATTTACAGAATAAAGTGGTCGCAGAGAATAATAATATAATTAAACTTAATCTTATTGGAGATTCAACCTGGAGTGGCCCATATGAATGGAGGGTAAAAAGGGGAATAGGCACTGATTTGATATATAGTAATTCAGCTTTAAATAATACAGTAGATTTAAATTATAGTGATGCAATTAATTTGGGACTAGGAAAATATGACATAAAAGCACAGCTAAATGCTGGGG
>CALRBF010000002.1 GCA_943354045.1 Parcubacteria group bacterium | reverse complement strand
TTTAGGTATTTAGGTGTTTAGGTGTTTAGGTGTTTATAACTGAGCATATATACAATATATATATAATTATAGATATTGTCAATACAAAGTTATCCACAATTTTCTCATATCGACACAACTATAGTCAGCTATATGTAATATCTCGATATTGTATTAGGTGTGTGTATCATTGTATGTTTTACTTATCCACAATTAGGTATTTGAAATAGAAAGAGGGGAATGATATACTATATATAATAATGAATATAATAAATAGATATACATGATTATTAGAAATTATCATAAAGATAAATCAAATTTCCAAAAATTCTATATTAATTCTGCTTTAATATTTACCTTTGTAGTGATTTTTAGTCAACAAGTCAATATAGTTTCTGCTGGGACAGGGATTAATCAACAAATACCTTATTCTGGAAGTATTGTGAATAATGCAGGAGTAGCCTGGCCAAATGGGAATAAAAATATGAAATTTGAAATATACAATGTTGCTTCAGGAGGAACTCCTATATATACTCAAATTGGAGATATTAGTGGAACGCCTACAGGTACAGTAAAAATTGAAGATGGAAGATTTGATGTTTTATTAGGTAGTGTTACGGCATTACCTACATTAAATGATGATTCTTTATATTTACAAATATCCATGGATGATGATAATAGTGCATTTACAGGGGTAGGGGGGTATGAAGAAGTGTTTAGTCCTCGTCGTCGGATTGGATCGGCTCTTTCTGCTATTAATGCGTTGAGATTAGTTGCTGCAAATGGTGGAACTAATACAGGTACATTATCATTAGATATCTCGGGAAATGTGATTGCAACAGGGTCCTCTATGGTTGGTACAAGTGAAGCAAGGATTAATACTAAATTTCTTTCAGTCAATGGGGCCGCTAATACAAATGCTGATTATGGTGGGTCTGCAGGGGCTTTTGTTGGTCCGGGTTTAATTGGTTCGGGAGCTAATTCTGCTACTGTTTCAATAGAAGATAATCGAGCAATGGCTGTAGATCAAGGAGGTGTTATTGGGTTTGGTGGTAGGTATGTCTCAGGGAGTCCAGCTTATGCAAATTGGGCTAATATAGCCGGTAGAAAAGAAAATGGAATTAATAGTAATTATGGAGGTTATTTAGCCTTCTTTACGAGGCCTAATCTTGCTTCCCCAACGGAAAGATTAAGAATTACGAGTACCGGTAATGTGGGTATCGGTACTACACAACCGGCTACAGCGCTTGACATCAATGGTGCCGAGTCTATGCGTGGTATGGCTGAACCAGCTGTATCACCAGCCGGTCAAGGTCGTATATATTTTGACAGCACAGCAAACACGTATCGAGTTTCGCAAAATGCTGGTGCTTATATTAACCTTGGTGCACTATCTTCTTTAAATCCAGCTAGAGCTACCAATAGCATCAATAACTTAAACTTTGCACAAACATGGAACTGGACAACAGCAAGCACACAAACTCCATTGTCAGTTAATACCAATGCCCTAACAACGGGTAGTATTTTAAGCCTTGCAACTTCAAATGCCTCGGTCAACTCAACCAACGGTTTATTGTATGTAGCCAATACAGGAGCTGCAACAACTGGTACAATTGCAAGAATTCAATCTAACTCAACTGCTGGTTCTGGCCTTACTGTGTTTGCTAATGGTAATGTGGCGATAGGTGGAACAGATACCCGTGGGGTCTTGACCGTTCAAAAAGATTTTGCAACTCCGATTTTTAACGCAAACACGGATATGGGAGACCAGGGACGTACGTTCGTAATGCAAAATAATAATACCACTAATACTGCTAACCAATTTTCAAATATTACTCTTCAAATCAATCCGACCGGGGGAATTGGATCAGGACGAGTTCTAGGTGATATTCGCTTGGTGCGTGAAACTGCCAATCAAACAAATTCCTATTTTATATTTTCAGCCCTTCGACAAGACGGAACATATAAAGACTTTACCAAAATTGGCTTCGACTCTAGTTATTTTGTTGGTAATGTCGGTATCGGTACTACAGCACCGACAGCTCGACTCACTTTGGGAGCGGGTACTGCTACTGCTAATACCGCTCCTATCAAATTTACGGCTGGAACTAATCTAACCACTCCTGAGGCGGGTGCACTAGAATGGAATGGTACTAATCTATTTTTGACTACATCTGGAGCTGTAAGACAAACAATTAATCAAGGACTTACTGCTACGGCTACACTTGATTTCCCTTCTACTGCTAATGACTCCTTTAGTACTTTGACAATCGCCATAGCTAATGCTGCTCTCAATGATGTTGTGAGCCTAGGTCTTCCTGATGGTAGTGTCCCGGCTGCCGCAACAAATTTCTCAGCTTGGGTTAGTGCTGCTAATACCGTTACAGTAAGGTTTACAAATAATTCTGGGGTTGCACAGGATCCTGCAAGTGGTAGCTTTAAAGTTTTCGTAACAAAATAAATACAAAATAAAATATCATATAATATATTATATTTTATATGATATAATGGAATATATAGTGTATAGGAATTGATATATGGCAATTGATTTAAGGAATATAAAACCACAAAGTAAGAAAATTAAAGACATTAAAGAATCCTATCCAGACAAAGATATTAAATTAGAAAAAATATCTCATACAGATAAGAGCTCAGGTATATCTCAATGGATATTATTATTATACTTTGGAATATTCTTTATAACCTTAATTGTAGTATATATCAATAATTGGACAAGTCCTTGGCAATTACCTAAAACATTAGGACTGATTTTAGGTGGTACTGGAGCTTTGAGTTTGAGTATTACGCTATGGATATTTGGGAATATTAAACATACAGTTAAGATAACCTTATTAGATATTCTTTGGATTGTCAGTGGTATTACTATTGTTATCCTTAGTCTTATTAATCCAAATCAAATTGCATTTTGGGGTAATATATCAAGAATGTTTAACTCCGGTATTGCGATATTATTCTTGATAATAATCTATTTTATCATACGGTTATTTTTAGAATATAAATCTCTTCTAGTATTAAGTAGTATATATGCTTTTATTCTTTTCCTAGGTTCATTAGTATCAGTAGTCTTAGTGTATCTCCCTCTTCCAGCTAATATTCTAACTTTAGGTTCTAAATTAGCTCCTAGCTATTCATTTTTGACAGAATCACCAAAAGAATTATTACTATTAAGTCTAACTGGGATTAGTATCTGGTATGTATTAATTCGTATATATCGTAATTCACCTTGGAAAAATATTTTATTCAAAGTATTGTATCTCATAAGCATTATTGTTCATATTTTATTATTAATTCGTATTCCTTTCCTTCCTATACAAATACTTTCTATCATAGTATTTATTACACAGGGTATTGTGTCTATCCGAGATATTCGTGACACAAAACAAAAATCTATTACTTCATTACAGGCAATTAGGTTTACCTTTATATATGCTATTGTAATTATTGGAGCTATTTTTCTTATGATTGTGAAGCCCTTTAATCCACAATATGAATTATTAGCCAATCCTGATATACAGGAATCTACTCATATACTCAAAAAAACCTTAGAAAATAATCCCCTTATAGGTGCTGGGTCTATTCTTTACGCCTGGACTCAATATGTACCAAATTCTTTTCTCAAGACATCTTTATGGGATTATAGTTTTGATACATTATATAATGATTATTTTAATATATCAGTTCGATATGGGATTGTACCTACTATTATATTAGCTTTAATTACTGTATGGATGCTATTATCATTTATACGAATACTCTTTATTCAGAGAGTATTTCCTCCAGAGCTATTTCCTATTAGTATTTTATTTGTGGGCTCCCTATTGATACCATTTACTGTGGTGGGTAAATTAGGAATTATGATCGCAATTATAATATGGCTATTTACTATTACCAAATATTTTCATCCTATTACTAAATTCTCCCTTGATCTTGGAAAAACAAAACCACAAATTGCTTCACTTTTTACATTCATTGCTATTACCATTATTGCAGGAAGTTTATTCTTATCTACGCAAGCTATTAATATAGTTCGGGCACAAATATATATTACTAAAACCATAGGGAATACTAATATTGAAGATGTGTTACAATTATCAGAATCGGCTCTTTCATTGGCTCCACAAATTATTGATTATGCTCAAATTTCAATACCATTAGCCACACAAAAAATAAATCAGGATATATTAGAATTTATTTCATCACAAAATTCACAACAAAAACCAGATGAGATTCAGACAAAAGCTATTCAAGATAAGATTAACAGAATACAAGCAATATTGGATGATTATAAGGCAAGATTCCCAAGAGATGAAAGAGTGATTCGATGGCAATTGGAATTATATGGAGTTATTCAGAACTATGGAGATGTGAATGAACAACTATTTGTTGATTCTGTTAAGAAGGGCTCTGAATTAAGACCAAGTTCTCCTTATTGGAATTTGTATGAAGCCCAATATTATATTCGCCAAAGTCAAAAAACAGATCCAGCAAATGAAGATGATATTTCAAAAGCAAAAAGTTTATTAGATAAAAGTATAGAAATAAAGCCAGATTTTGCTCTTGCCTATCTTACCTATTATGATGTATATGGAATAGATAATAATTATTCTGAGCAAATTACTATATTGAATAAATATGTGTCAACAGTTACAAGCCAAGATATCATTGCCGATAAAGATGTAGTATATTCCCTTGCTGTTGCCTATCAGAATAATGAACAATATTCTGAGGCTATTAGCATATATACCAAATTATTAGATACTTTCCCTCAATATACCAATGTATATTTTAAATTAGGAGAAATATATGAAATACAAAATCAAAAACAAGAAGCAATTAAGCAATATAAAAAAGTTCTTGAATTAGATTCAACAGCAAGCTTAGCTCAAGAAAAATTAGATAAATTAGAAAAATCAAAATAAAGTAAGGCAGGCAATTTATATTGTACTTATTGTATGGATTTGATATACTATATTTAGCTATTAATAGAAATAAGTATGGAATATATTCAAAATCCAAGTATTGTATTAGCTGTCGTAAAAGTATTTGGTTTTGCAATACTTGCCTTTATATTAGGTATTATATTGACACCATTTCTTACAGATTTCTTATTTCGTACTAAACTCGGTAAAAATATTCGAGAAGAGACTTGGGATGGGAAAGAAACTCCTATCTTTAATCAGTTTCACAAACAAAAACAGGGAACTCCTACTATGGCGGGTATTTTGTTTTGGATTATTACGGTTATTTTGACTTTAGCTTTTAATTTGACAAGAGAAGAGACATTTTTGCCATTAACTTTTCTTATTACAGCAGGATTATTGGGGGCTGTAGATGATATTGCGAATATTCGTGGTATAGGAAAAATTAAGGGTCTGGGAGTGAAATTAAAACTTGGGTTACAATTGTTAATTGCAGGATTTGGAGCATATTGGTTTACTTTTAAATTAAATTGGACATCATTTCATATCCCAGGAGGAGCACTTTGGGGACTTCCTACAGATATAGAACTGGGGTATTGGTATATTCCTATTTTCATTGTATTAGTTGTATTTATTATGAATGCGGTAGATATTACAGATGGATTAGATGGACTATTGGCAGGGTCTATTATTCCTCCACTTGCTGTTTTGTCGGTATTAGCTGGAGTACAAGGTAATATATCTCTTGCAATTTTTATGGGAACCTTAATTGGATCTTTGATGGCATTTTTATGGTTTAATATTCATCCTGCTCGATTCTTTATGGGAGGAACGGGAGCTTTTTCTTTAGGAGCAGTACTCGCTGTTGGAGCTATGTTAACAAATTCCCTTGTAATATTACCTATTATTGGTTTTTTATTCTTTGTAGAGGGTTTCTCATCACTTATTCAGGTATTCTCAAAAAAAGTATTAAAGAAAAAAATATTTTTAGCAGCTCCTATTCATCATCATTTTCAAGCTCTTGGTTGGCCTGAGACTAAAATTGTGATGCGATTTTGGATTATATCCTTGTTTATGAGCGTTGTTGGCCTTACTATTGGACTATTAGGATTATAAATATGGAAGATATTATTATAAAAGATGGATTAATAGTTGATGGTACAGGAAAAAAACCATATAAGGGGACTATTATTATTCGAAAAGGAAAAATTTACAAAATAACTTCTAATAGTGATGGGTATACGGGAGTAATTGAAATTTCTGCTAAGAATAAAATTATTACTCCGGGATTTATTGATGTTAGCAATCATTCAGATACTTATTTGACATTATTTAATGCACCCTCTCAAAAAAGTTTAATAACTCAAGGTATTACTACATTGATTGGAGGAAATTGTGGTTCTTCACTGGCTCCACTTATTAGTAATTCCGCCATTGCATCTATTCAGAAATGGAGTAATATTGCTGATATTAATATTAATTGGCATACTATGAGAGAATATTTTACTATTCTTTCCTCTAAATCTTTTGCTCCTAATATTGGGACTTTGGTCGGGTATTCTACTGTCAGGAGAGGATTGATAGGTGATGCAGCAAGAGCATTAACTGCATCAGAACTTGCTACGATAACAGATATTCTTGATAAAGCTTTATCTGAGGGAGCTCTTGGAGTATCATTGGGGCTTGCTTTTTCTCATATGCAAGTGGTATCTAAGGCTGAACTTATACAACTGACAATTATTGTTAAAAAACATAATAAGATATTAACAGTACATACTCGTAATGATGGAGAAAAAGTTCTAGAGTCAATACAGGAAATTATTGATATTACAAGACAAACTCAGGTAAAGACACATATTAATCATATTAAAATATTAGGCCATAAAAATTGGAAATATGATAAAGATATATATACCTTATTAAATCAAGTTCAAGAGGAAAATCTACCATTGACATTTGATGTTTTTCCCTATACCGCTAATAATACCGTTGCTTATATTCTACTTCCTGATTGGGTTTCTCTCGGGGGGAATGCAGTATTATTAGAGAATTTACAAGATGCAAGTATTCGGCGTAAGGTGATACAAGAGATGAAAGCAAATTCCTATGATTATAGTCGTATGATTGTATCTGATAGTCCTATGAATAAATCTATTCTGGGTAAAAGTATTGTGGAAATAGCAAAACATCAAGATTTAGGTGTGGAAGATGCCCTGATACAGTTGATTATTGCCTCAGAGGGAAGAGCTCGAGTTATTGTAGAGGCGATTTCAGAAGAGCATATCAAACAATTTATACAATATGAAAATAGTATAATTGGCTCAGATTCTGCAGGATATGATGATTCATTAATACGATTAAAAGGATATGAGCATCCTCGTTCATTTGGAGCCATTACTAAATTTTTACAAGATTATGTTGTATCAGGTAGACTGAGTTGGGAAAATGCGATTCCCAAAATCACATCCCTCCCAGCCAAAGTATTTGATATAGATAATAGGGGGTTATTGCAAGAAAATAAACAGGCGGATATCGTCATTATTGACCCTAAACAATTAGAATCTTGTGCCACATTTCAACAACCTATTCAATATTCAAGAGGTATTGAAACAGTAATTGTGAATGGGGTAATAACCTTAAAAGATGGAGAAGTAATAGCAAGCGAGGGTGATATTATTACATAAAGGTATAAATATGGAATTACAAGGTAAAAAAGTAATGATAATGGGATTGGGACTTAATGATGGAGGTTTTGGGGCCGTTAAATATGCAATATCAGCACAAGCCTCAGAAATTATTATTACAGATTTAAGAACAGCTGATTTGTTACAAGAAACGATAGATAAAATTATTGCTCTTCCTCCTCACACTGTTCCTATACGATATATTCTAGGAGAACAAAATACAAAATATTATATTGATATTGATATTTTAATCAAAAATCCAGGTATTCCAGATAATTCTCCTTATTTGATGGCCGCTCAAAAGGCAGGAGTGATTATAACTACTGATATTGAATTATTTTTTACTCATATACAATTATTACAAAATCCTCCCAGTATTATTGGGATTACGGGTACTAGAGGTAAAACCAGTACTACAGCTCTCATTCATCATATATTGAGTGATTATTATGGAGAAAATCGAGTTTTATTAGGTGGTAATATTCGTAAATCAATTCTTAGTATTATCCCTAATATTCAGGAAAATAGCTATATTGTATTAGAATTATCAAGTTTTCAATTAGAATCAATTCCATATTCTCCACATATTAGTGTATTTACTTCTTTTTTCCCTGATCATCTTGATAGGTATAATTCTCTTGAAGAATATTTTGAGGCAAAAACCCATATTGTAAAATTTCAAAATTCATCAGACTTTGCAGTACTCAATAGTGATAATACTCGTATTGCAGATTTAATATCACGTATTAAATCTCAAGTCACAACATATTCCCTCCATAATAATCAAGCTAATATATATATTGAAAATGATTGTATTCTCTATAATGGAGAAACAATTATTCATATTAATGATATCCCTATACGAGGAGAACATAATCAATATAATGTAATGGCAGCTATTGGAGTAGCTAATATTGCTAAAGTTCCCAAAGACAATATTGTGCAGGCAATAAAATCTTTTGTAGGAGTATCTGGGCGGCAGCAATCATTAGGCTTTGTACACGGAGTAGAAGTGATTAATGATACTGCTAGTACTATGCCAGGAGCTCTTATTGTTGCCTTAGAAACCTTCAAAGATAAATCTCATATATTAATTTGTGGAGGTGAGGATAAAGGGCTTGAATATGAAGAATTATCTCAGCATATATATGATACTCTCAAGGGTATAGTGTTATTACCAGGATCAGGAAGTAAGCTTATAAAGCAAAATATGCAAAATATTCCCATATATGAAGTGAGTTCTCTTGAAGAATCAGTAGAAAAGGCTTTTAGTCTTAGTCAATCAGGATATAGAATTGTATTTTCTCCTGGGGCTACTAGTTTTGGTATGTTTCGTAATGCCTATGAGAGAGGGGAAAAATTTGTAACTATAATAGAGTCAAAAAGATAAATATGAAAACAAGATCTAAGGAGTTTTTGCAAGGAATAGATCCTGTTATTTTGATATCATTTGGACTTTTGATACTTTTTGGACTTGTTATTTTACAAACAGCAAGTAGTGTTGTGTCATTTTTGGAATATAAAGATCCCTATCATTATTTTTTACAGCAATTAATAAAGGGAGTCATACCAGGAATTATATTATTTATTCTGTTTGCTAAAACTCCTTATCAATGGCTCAGAAAAGTTACCTTTATTGGCTTTCTGATAATACTGTGTATTAATTGTTTGGTTTTTATCCCTTCATTTGCTACTACGGTCAATGGGGCTACTCGTTGGATACAAATAGGAGGATTTAGTTTTCAACCTTCTGAATTATTGAAATTAGCTCTATTATTATATTTAGCTATGTTACTTGCTAAATTTAAGAAAAGTATTAATATCCCCTCAACATTATTTTTTGTACTGGGAGTTATTGGTCTCAGTGTAGGAATAGTAGTTACTGGACAATCTAATTTGAGTACAGGAATATTATTAACTGGAATATCAGGAGGTATGTTATTTCAATCTCCTTTAAAATTGAGATATTTAGGTGTATTGGCATTAGTCGGAATTGTAGGAGCTATACTCTTTATTCGGCTTGAACCATATCGTTGGGAAAGAGCAGTTATTTATATGCAAGGTCAAGAGCAGGATAAAACAGATAAAGGATATCAAATTGATCAAAGTTTGATAGCGGTAGGATCAGGTGGTTTAATGGGGGTTGGTTGGAGTCAAAGTAGGCAAAAATTTCTCTATTTACCAGAGGCAAAAACTGATTCTATTTTTGCGATATTTGGAGAGGAAGCAGGATTAATCGGAATTATAATATTGTTGTCTATTTTTACTGTTACTATTCTTCGCATAATATGGCTTTCAGCAAATATTAAAGATGATTTTGCTAGATATATTCTCATCGGAGCCGCAACTTGGCTATCATTGCAGATATTTTTTAATATTGGAGCTACCATAAAGTTAATTCCCGTAACAGGAGTAACTCTTCCATTTATAAGTTATGGAAGTACTTCTATATTGATTTTATGTGTATTGTTTGGTATCATTGCTAATATTAGTACTCATAGAAAATAAATTGGATAAAGTATGACTTGCTTTTTATCCTAAATGTGCTACTATATATAGATATTATATATCATCCTAAGCAGTAATAAGAATAGTTATGGCAAATACACGATCTACAATCTCTCTTGATGATATGGTGAAAGCTGGAGTTCATCTAGGTCATCATACTTCAAAATGGCACCCAAAGATGAAAGATTATATTTATGGGAGTAAAAATTCCATTCATATTATTGATTTAAATAAGACTAAAGAAAAATTAGAAATAGCTTTAGACTTTATTTCTGAAACAGTCAATTCAGGGAAGGATATTCTTTT
Organism: Parcubacteria group bacterium; assembly: GCA_943354045.1. Lineage (GTDB taxonomy): Bacteria > Patescibacteriota > Minisyncoccia > SW-4-49-11 > SW-4-49-11 > CALRBF01. Next base: position 128,985 of record CALRBF010000002.1, on the reverse strand, counting down.
TGTTGCAACTAAAAAACAAGCTATTCCTATTGTAAGAGATATTGCTGAGGAAACAGGAATGCCTTATATGGTAAGACGATGGGTTGGAGGTATTTTTACTAATTTTAAAGCTATTACCAAAAGAGTAAAGCAATTAGTAGTTTTGGAAGATAAACTTCAGGCAAATGAATTACAATCATATACTAAAAAGGAGAGAAAAGTATTTGGAGATAAAGTAGAAAAAGGAAATAAATTATTTGCTGGAGTAAAAGATGTAAGGGGTTTACCAGGAGCTGTATTTGTTCAAGATGTAGTAAAAGATTCTCTTGCTATTAAAGAGGCTCATGATTTAAAAATCCCTGTTATTGCTTTGTCTGATACTAATGCTAATCCAGAATTAGTGGATTATGCTATTCCTGCTAATGATGATGCAGTAAGCTCTATTAAATATATTTATACTCTTGTTGGAGCAACTATTGAGGAAGCAAAAGCAAAAAGAACTATTGCTAGTCCTGAACTAAAAGATAATACTAAAAAATAATTACTATGATTACTGCTCAAGATGTTGCAAAATTAAGACAAATTACTGGTTCTGGGATGATGGATGCTAAAAAAGCTCTAGAGGAAGCCGCTGGTGATTTTAATAAAGCCCAAGAATTATTACAATCTCGTTATGCTGAGAAAGCAGAAAAAAAAGCAGATAGAGAGACAGGGGAAGGATATATCGGAACCTATGTTCATAATGGAAAATCAGCAGCATTAGTAGCTCTTGCCTGTGAAACAGATTTTGTCTCTCGTAATGATGAATTTAGAGAATTAGCTCAGAATATTGCCCTTCATATTACTGCCCTAATTGATGAGGATGCGAGTATTGAGGATATTCTTAATTCTCAATATATCAAAGATTCAAACTTGACTATTGATAAACTTCTTAAAACTAAGATTGGAGTTTTGGGAGAGAATATTCAAATCACCTCTTTTAAAAAAATTTCTCTGTAGATTAATCTCAAATTAGTCATATATGACAGCGGCTATAATTATTGTCATTTTAATAATTGGACTTAGTATAGGATTATTTTTTGTAATTAAAAAGTTTTCCCATGTCAATTCTACTGAACCTGAAATATATACTGAAGAGGGGTCTGTAGCCGATTTTAATAGCATTAGCCAAGAGCCAAAAGAAACTTTTTCAGATGAGAATATATCTAATTCTCGTATGGAGTCTATTAGAGCTGGATTTGCTTTAACTCTGAGTCGTATATATAAGTTTTTACAATCTCAGATTCAAAAAATAAGCCGATTAGGAGAGGTGTATTATGAGAATCAAAGAGAAAAACGTAAAAAACGAGAGCAAGAAATACAAGAAGCTATTAAACGGGATCAAGAAGCATTGGAATTAGAACTGACTCGTAAAGCAAGTACATATGATGTAGATACATCAGCCTTTGAAGCTGTTAATAAAAATATAGAGTCAGAGATTGAAGAAAAAATTGTAGGGGTAAAAGAAGCAATTAGTTCTGATACTAAAGCAAGTAATTTTGTAGAACAATTATTATCTGAATCTGATGCAATTATAGAAGCCACCTCCACAGAGGATGAAGTCTCAGATACATATTATTATCAATATATGGAAAAGCGATATATTGATCGTATTGTTGCAAATTCACGAGATATTGAAGCTTATAAAAAGCTAGGAGAATTATATGTAGATATGAAAAATTATCCTGATGCTCTAGAGGCATTTACTTATGTAGTGAAATTAAAGCCAAGTGATACATTAGCAAATCGTCGTATTAAAGATTTAGCTACTAGGCTCAAAAAATAGAATATAATATATACACTCTATTGTCTAATAGGTAAAAATAGGATATAATAGACATCATATGAGTATAATAATACAAGAGTGAAAGTAATGAGTTTCCATATATTAGAAGATATATCCAATGGCATTACTGATGTGTTTTTATCCCATAGTACCTTAACGGATATTGATCCAATGATTTGGCAAGATGAAGATTTTGATTGGGAAGCTAATACCGAACTCAGTCTTGATACTACAAAAGAAAAGATCTTTTCAATTCTTCATAATCCCATTTTATTAAGTAAATATTTTGATTCTCCAGAAATGTTATATGTTGTATCAAAGAATCAATTAGAAATCACAGATTATTATGATCTTGTGCAAAGATATATTACTGAATTCTGTGAATTTATAGACCAAGATTATGCAATATATTTTAAAGTTAATTCATAAATAGATTATATGAAAAAAAGGAAATTACCAGGAGTACCACTTATAGCTTTAAAGAATAAAGTTCTTTTTCCTCATGAGGTGGTATCTTTAATCTTTGAGAGAGAACAATCACTATCCTCTCTTAATAATGCAATGGATGAGAATATTAATCCTATTTTTGTATTCCAAAAAGCTGATGATCATACTATTGATCCTAATAATTTACATTCAGTAGGAACAATAGGAAAAATTATTCGTATTTGGAGAATGCCAGAAGGTCCTACGGGAGTATTGGTGGAAGGATTAGAGCCTATTCAGATTAATAAAATTCATGAAACTTCTACAGGATTATGGGCTGAATATACTCCTTTAGAACAACAGGATTATGAATCTGATATAGAAACTGAAGCCTTAGTACGCAATATCACCAATGTATTCAAAGATATTGTCAATATGGGAGTATCTATTCCTCTTGTTGTTATGAATGAAATTATCAATGATGCTGTAGACCCTGCTACATTATCTTATCTGATAACTTCTATTCTCTCTATTAAGAATACTGATAAGCAAGCTTTACTCGAAAATACTAATCTTATTGAACGATTAAAACATATTAATATTTATATTACTAAAGAGCGAGAAATTCTTGAAGTTGGTCAAAAGGTACAAAAAGAAACTCAAAAACAAGTGGGACGCTTTGCCAAAGAAGCAATGCTTCGCGAGCAGATGAAGGCTATTGAAAAAGAATTAGGAGTGGGTGGAGAACAAAGTGAATTTTCTGATTTAAAGAAAAAATTAAGGGTAGCTAAAATGCCATCCAAGGTAGCAAAAAAGGCAATGAATGAATTATCTCGATTAGAGAAAATGCCACCTTTTTCCCCTGAAAGTTCTTATATTCAAAATTATCTCGAAGTATTAGTGAGTATTCCATGGCATAAAAAAGCCCGAGTTAAAAGAAATTTGTTAGAGGCTCAAGCTATACTTGATCAAGATCATTATGGTTTGAATGATGCAAAAGAGCGTATTACAGAATATTTAGCTGTAGAACAATTAACCAAAAAACCACAAGGTACTATTTTGTGTTTTTATGGACCTCCTGGAACAGGAAAAACTTCTATTGGGGAGTCTATTGCAAGAGCAACAGGGCGTGAATTCGTAAAAGTATCATTGGGAGGTGTTCGTGATGAGACGGAAATTCGAGGACATCGTCGAACTTATGTTGGTGCTATGCCAGGAAGAATTATTCAGGGGCTTCGAAATATCAAGACTACGAATCCGGTATTTATGTTGGATGAAATTGATAAATTAGGTTCGGATTTTAGAGGGGATCCATCCGCAGCTTTACTCGAAGTATTAGATCCTGCTCAAAATAGTGAATTTGTTGATCATTATCTTGATACTGAATATGATTTGTCAGATATTATTTTTATTACAACAGCAAATGATTTAGGAGCAATTCCTGAACCATTATTTGATCGTATGGAAATTATTGAATTTAGTGGATATACTGATGATGAAAAATTAAATATTGCAAAACAATATCTGATTCCTCGTGTTCTTAAGAAAAGTGGGCTTACCGATAAACAGCTTCAATTTACTGATGAGACTATCGGGACTATCATTAATAGATATACCTTTGAAGCAGGGCTTCGAAGTTTTGAGCGTGAACTTGCGAAGATTACCCGTAAAGTTGCTAAAGAATTCCTCTTAAAAGGAGATAAAAAATTCCATGTTACCATTAAACCAGATATGTTAGAAACATATCTTAAGGGAGAAAAATATGAAGAAAGTCGTATTAATTCTAAAGATGAAATTGGAGTCTCAACTGGTCTAGGGTGGCATCCATATGGGGGAGATATTTTATTTATAGAGACTAATATCTTTAAAGGTGAGGCACAATTACAGGTTACGGGGAATGCCAGCAAGGTAATGCAAGAGTCAGCGCAAGCAGCTTTCTCATACCTAAAAGCTAATACTGCTAAATATGATATTGATGAGAAATTATTAAAGAATTATACCGTGCATGTACATTTACCGTCTGGAGCTGTACAAAAAGATGGTCCTTCTGCAGGACTTGCTATTGCAACTTCAATTCTCTCAGCATTGACCAAGAAAAAAGTCAAGCGTATAGTTGCTATGACAGGGGAGATTAATATACGAGGAAAAGCTTTGAAAATCGGTGGACTTAAGAATAAAGTACTTGAAGCACATAGAGCTGGTATTAAGACTATTATTATTCCAAAATCTAATAAAGCTGATGTAGAAGAAATTCCACAAAGTGTAAGAGATGAAATAGAATTCGTATTGGTAGAAGGATTTGAAGATGTATTCAAGGTAGTATTTTGATAATCTTAATGATATACTAAGAATAATAAGATAAGAAATAGAAATAGACTATGAGCAACATTAATCTCGATATATCAAATTTAAGACAGGTAATTCTTGACTCTATTAATCAGGTGAATTATAGTTATACTATTGCTAATTCAGAAAATATTACAAAAAAATTTGATAATATTGTTATCAATGGGATGGGAGGATCTGCCTTACCTGCTGAATTATTATCAGAGACACTATTTCAATTTGTAGAAGATGAGACTCAATATCCTATTTTTATACATAGAGGTTATGGATTATCTCGTCATATCAAAGAGACATCTCTTATATTAGCTATTAGTTATTCAGGAAATACCGAGGAGACATTGTCAGCCTATAATGCCGCAATAGAAAAGGGATATACGGTGATTGCTTTGGCAGCGGGAGGAGCTCTTATATCTCGAGCTCAGGAACTCGACAAACCTTATATTATTATTCCAAATCCTGACCCCCAGTTTCAACCAAGATATGCTACGCTTTATCTTTTGAAAGCAATTATTGAAGTACTTATTCAATATGGTATTACAACAGCTGATATAAGGCAAAAATGTATTGAATATGTACAGGCTATTAACCCTCAGGTATTTGAGGAACAGGGAAAAGCTTTGGCTGACACAATAAAAGGAAAAACCCCAGTTATTTATGCTACTCAAGAATATAAATTAGTAGCACATCTTTGGAAAATTAAAATTAATGAGAATGCAAAAACTCCTGCTTTTTGGAATTATATACCAGAACTTAATCATAATGAAATGGTAGGGTTTACGAATCCGCAGGCAAATTTTCAATTTGTATTTATTCATAATGAAGTTGAAAAGTCTCGCAATATTTTGAGATTTCAAAAATTACAACAATTATTCGAATCCAGAGGCCTTGCTATACAAGATATTATGGTACCTGACTTTGGGAATCACCTTGCTAATTTAGTTGCTATGACATTGATTGGAGATTGGACGGCATATTATTTAGCATTGGCTTATGGTATTGATCCTACTCCAGTTGATATGGTAGAAGAGTTTAAAATATTAATACAGTAATATGGATTATAATGTGAAAACAATTGCAAATCTTGCTCATATTAATCTTTCAGATGAAAGAGATGCTATGTTACAACAAGATTTTGGAAATATTCTAGAATATGTGAATACCTTATCTGATTTGAATCTTGAATCTGAGACAATTCCGGAGTATCATACTCAAACGTTGAGACAAGATATCGGTTTTACTGATAATCCTCGATTTAGTGATAATGTAAAGCAAAATATTATTGCAGAAATGCCACTTACAGAAGGAGGATATTTAGTAGTCAAATCAGTATTGAAGAAATAATATGGCAATATCAATAGAAGAATTACATAAATCATATAAAGACTCTAAAACTACAGCGACTGAGACTGTAAAAGAGATTATAGCAACCATTGATGCAGAGGATAAGACTATTAATGCCTATACAGAAGTATTTACTGATGAGGCTTTAAAACAAGCTGAATTGCTTGATGCTAAATTAGCTAAGGGAGAGTCAATTGGATTATTAGAAGGAATACCTATTTCGGTTAAAGATGCGATTTTGATTGAAGGACATAAAGCTACGGCCTCTTCTCGCATATTAGAAGATTATACCGCTACTTATGATGCTACAGTAATTCAAAAGCTTAAAAAGGAAGGAGTTATTTTTATGGGAAAAACAAATTTAGATGAATTTGCCATGGGTGCCTCTACTGAAAATTCAGCTTTTGGTCCTACCCGTAATCCTACTGATACGAATAGAGTTCCTGGAGGGTCCTCTGGAGGTTCTGCTGCGAGTGTAGCTGCTAATATGGCTATGATTTCAATCGGTTCTGATACAGGTGGGTCTATCAGGCAACCAGCATCACTTACAGGAACTGTCGGCTTAAAACCAACATATGGACGGGTATCAAGATTTGGACTAATTGCAATGGCGTCTTCACTAGATCAAATTGGGCCATTTGCTCATAATGTTATGGATACCGCTCATATATTAAATATTATTGAGGGTAAAGATAGTATGGATGCTACTTCAGCAGAATTAGCTGCCAATCAACTATTGGATATTGAATCTATCAGAAAAGCAGATGTAAAAGGATTGAAAGTCGGTATCCCAAAAGAATACTTTATTGATGGAATAGATACGGAAGTAAAGTCAGCAATTGATGAGATAATTGAGGAATATAAAAAATTAGGAGTTGAATTTGTAGAAGTGAATTTGCCACACACTCAATATGCAGTTCCAACATATTATATTATTATGCCTGCTGAAGTAAGTACTAATCTTGCTCGTTTTGATGGGATACGCTATGGATTATCTGAATTAGAACAATCTCAAGATTTACAAGAGGTATATAAGGCTAGCCGAGCTAAAGGGTTTGGTAATGAACCATTACGGCGTATTATGCTTGGAACTTATGTATTATCAAGTGGATATTATGAATCATATTATGGAAAGGCAAAACAAGTGCAAGCTATGATAAGACAAGATTTCACTAATGTATTCAAGCAAGTTGATGCTATTATTACCCCGACTTCTCCCCATACTGCTTTTGCAATTGGAGAAAAAGTAAATAATCCAGTATCAATGTATTTGGAGGATATATTTACTGTTGCGACCAATTTGGCAGGAATACCAGGAATATCAGTACCAACTTTATCGAATGCAGGATTACCAATAGGGTTTCAGTTAATGACAAATCATTTTCAGGAACAAACATTATTAACCTTAGCGAATGCTATAGATAATATAAGATATGCTAGAAACAATAATTAATATTCTATTATTAGTAATTAAACTTATAGCAGGAGTTGCTTCTTGGATAATGTTTGTATTTATTATTTATTTTGCAGTCAAAACTGAATTTTGGCAAAAGAAAATTTATAATATATTTATTGGGTATAGAAAATTACCAGCCGCTGGTGATATAAGTCAAAGCTTTACTGTGAATAAAGAGTGGGAATCTATCATCAAGAGACTCGCGACCAAAGATGAAGCAAATTATAAATTAGCGGTAATAGAGGCAGATAAATTACTTGATACTGTGCTTAAAAAATTAACTATTCCGGGGGCAACAATGGGAGAACGATTAAAAGCAATACCAGTATCACAATTACCAAGTATTGATAATGTGTGGCAAGCTCATAGACTTCGCAATCACCTTGTACATACTACCGAATTTGTTTTAACTGAAACCAAGACAAAACAAGCTATTGATATTTATAAACAGGCTTTTAATGAATTAAAGGTTCTCTAATATGATATCTATCCTGCAAAAAGGAGATACAACATATATTGATAAATGGGGGATTAATTATATTATTGGTATTGATGAGGCAGGAAGGGGGCCATTAGCGGGGCCAGTTGTTGCCTCTGCTATTGCTTTAACACCTGACCTATTATCCCAAGACATTTGGTATCAAGACCCTTTACAATATATTCAAGATTCAAAAAAAGTAACAGCCAAAAGGAGACAGGCAATATATGATACCATACAGGGAAAGTATCATATTGGTACTGGTATTATATCTGCACAAATTATTGATAAAATTAATATATTAGAAGCCACCAAATTAGCTTGGCTACAGGCTCTTGACGAATGTCTATTGCAATTACCACTAGATGCTCATATCGGTATTTTGATTGATGGTAATATTGCACCAGTAGGAATAGAATACCCACATATGCCTATTATCAAAGGAGATAATAAGCATCTCAGCATTGCCCTTGCTTCTATTTATGCAAAAGTTACTCGGGATAATATTATGCAAGAATATCATAATCAATATCCCCAATATGGCTTTGATCAGCATAAAGGGTATGGTACAGTCCATCATATTCAGGCAATTAAAGATTATACATTATCCGATATACATCGAGTAAGTTTCTGTAAATCTATAATCTAACATATATATTAGGATATATATGTTTTTAATATAGTATTATTTTCTAATAGAGGTTTTAAAGATACTTCTTCAGTTAATATATCATCTTGAGCATATCCGAAAGGATTGTCTAAATCTTTAATAAAAAATATCATATAAATCAATATTAAACTTACAAATGCATTAAAGAAAACACCTTCATAAATGATATCAAAACGAATAAATAGCATAGTAATAATAAGTATAAAGCTAATTGTTTCTACGATAGCATATCCTGTCCCTAAAAAAGATGTTTCTCTAATTGTATCGACACGATTGATATATTTACGCAATATGTTTTGCTCTTGTTTTAATCGAGACAAAAAGGGGGCGGGTATATGAGATTGAAATAATTCAAAATAAATATTGAGATCTTTTAATTGAGAAATGACATATAATGTAGTAGTTTTCTGATGAAACCAATCAATATAAGTTTTATTTAATTTTTGTATATGCTTGATATAATCCTTTCCTTGCTCGGCATACTCTCCTTTTAATAGAATCATTCCTTCATCAGCCAATGAAATTATGGAGGAAGCTATATCAGCAGGAATTTTTTCACTTTCTTTATAATCTGCTAATACTCCAGAAATTAAAAAACTAATCAAAAAAATATTAGCTGATATAATAGCGGTAAAAAAGGGACTAAATTGTAAAAACTCATATCCTAATATATTAATAATATACTTAAGGATAATAATGATAAAGATAAAGGGTAATGTTTTTAATAATAAACTCCATCTTCGCGGTAATGGTATTTTTTGAAGCATATTATATATTTAATCTTAGTATAAAACTATTATATCATATTGTTATTAATGAGTGGAGGCGGCTCTTGAAAGCCTATCCATAATAGCAACACCTATTCCAATTGGTTGAAAACTCTCAGCAATAATAATATCGATATTTTGAGAATCAAAGAAATGCAATCCATCATACAAATGAGCAGATATCTCCGCATAATCATTTTGGCTACCAAGATTAAATCCAATACTATTAGGGGGAAGCTGTGTATAATTTTCAGAAGATACAAGTGCCCCAATACGATATTCGTCTTTGATATAATCCTGAATTATAGATATAATATTTTCTTCAAGGGGGATTAGTTTTATAGGAGCATTAGGGGCATAATGTTTATATTTCATCCCAGGAGATTGTACGGTAGATGTGTTTTTTTCAGCAATATATATCGGTACTTTTAATATATTTTGTATATCAGCTTGAGATATGGTACCTTGCCTTAATATAGTTGGTTTATTAATAGTAGTAATAACGCTAGATTCTAATCCAATAGTACTAAAATCTCCTTCAATGACAAATACATTTTTACCAAAATAATCAATAATATGATTGTGATGAGTTGAGCTTGGTTTTCCTGAAGGATTGACTGATGGGGCAGCAATAGGAATATTGCATTCAGATATAAAATATTGAGCAATGGGATGATCGGGAAATCGTATCACAACAGTATCTAGTCCAGCCGTTACAATATCAGGTACAAATTCAGATTTAGGAAATACAATCCCCAAAGGCCCAGGCCAAAAAGCATCAATGAGTTTTTTATTCTTTGGAGAAATATACGTAACAAGTTGATTGAGCATTTCAAGTGAACTAATATGTACAATGAGAGGATTATCTGCTGGACGATTCTTAGCATCAAATATTTTTTGTATTGCTTTTTTATCAAATACATTAGCACCAAGTCCATATACAGTTTCAGTAGGAAAAGCTATAATACCCCCGTTTTTAATAATGGATACCGCTTGCCGTACTTGTGACTTTAGGATATGATTCATATAGAGATATAATATGTTGCAATAGTATACAATATATTATAATCAATATCAATTCTAAAATAAAATATGAATATTAAAGCCTTGAGTTTACATTGTTTTAATACATTTCCTCAAATTGGTCCAAAGGCTTTATCTGCTATTCAGAAGATAGGGGCAGAAAAATTATGGAGGGAAGGTGTCTTAGAAGATTTTAAGAAAATTTTTTCCCCAAGAACAAAATTTGATTGGTATACTGAGTTTGAATCATTAGATAAAGATAATTTTCTTATACAAGAAGAGAAATATTTACAATCAGAAGGAATACATGTAATTGCTTTTGGAGATGCTGATTACCCTGAGAGATTATCTCAAATTGCTGTACCCCCAATAGTATTATATATAAAGGGAGATATTACAGGTATAGATAATGCTCTTGCTATTGTGGGTACTCGCAAATATACCAATTATGGAGCTCATATCGCAGAGAAAATGAGTAAAGAATTGTCGGAGCTGGGGCTCCCAATTATTAGTGGACTTGCCCTTGGTATTGATAGTATTGCTCATAGGGGCTGCCTTGATGGTAAAAGTAAAACAATAGCGGTATTGGGAGGAGGTATATCCGCTAGGGCTCTTTATCCACAATCAAATCAGAGACTTGCTCAAGCTATTATTGCTGGGGGAGGTGCTTTGATTAGTGAATTTCCTCCTTTGAGTAAACCAAGGCGTGAGAATTTTATATTACGCAATCGTATTGTGAGTGGACTCGCTCGTGGAATATTAGTAATAGAAGCTCCGATTAAAAGTGGTACTATGACAACGGTGCAATATGCTCTTGAGCAAAATAGAGATGTTTTTGCTATACCAGGTAATATTGATGTGAAAAATAGTGAAGGAACAAATGCCCTTATTAAGCAGGGAGCTTATTTGGTAACTGAAACTCAGGATATTTTGAATATATTTAATATTGAGGCAATTATAGCGAGTTTTGCATTATCTGAATTTAGCCCAGAACAACAAGTAATAATACAGTATTTGATACAAGAGCCAATGGTGATAGAAGTATTAGCCGAGAAAACCTCACAAGAAATTATGGATTTGATGGCAATATTATCCATTATGGAATTATCAGGTATTATTCGTCAGGGAGAACAAGGTGAATATACTTTGATTATGAATATAAAATAATTGTAAGTAATAAATAATATGATATACTATATCTATTCAATAGATGCTATATGGTAAGTGTATTTACGAAAATAAGAAATAAAGAAATTCCAGGAATTATATTTGATGATAATGGTAAGTTTTTTGTAATACATAGCAATAATCCTGCTCAATTAGGACATTTACTGGTTATTCCTTATCAAGAAATAGATTATATTTTTGATTTAGATAGTGAAGTTTACCATGAATTATGGGATTATGTAAAAAAGATAGCGACTCGATTACAAAAGATTACAGGAGCCAAAAAAATAGGAATTAAAGTAGAAGGATTAGAAGTAAGTCATGTGCATATTCATCTCATCCCTATTAATCAGGCTGGAGATTTAGAGGCTTCATCTCAAATCAAGGAAACAGATATACAGCAATTACAACAAGAATTTAAACAATAATATGCCAAAAAAGCAAACAGCCACAAAACCCAAAATCAAATCAGAAGCTAAAAGATCTATAGTTGGCGTTATATTAATTGCATTTGCTTTATTAAGTTTCTTATCATTTTTTTCATCGGCTGGTATTTTTGGAAGGGGGCTCAATGGGGGTATTGGATTTCTTTTTGGTATAGGTAAATTTATATTACCATTTGCCTTACTTTATATAGGTCTTACATTATTAGCTCGCCCAAAGGATAGGGGATTATATTATTTTAAACTATTTGTATTAATTATTGGTCTATTATTATTATTGGGACTCATACAATTAATACAATTTCAGGATGTAAAAGAATCATTAAGCGCGGCAAAAAAAAGTATCGGGGGTGGATATATAGGGTATTATGTAAGTATAGGAGTACAATATATATTTGGCTATTGGGGAGGTCTTATTGCCTTAATAACAGGGTTTATTACGGCGGGTATTATTGTTATGAATCAAGCTATTCATCTTGATGGTATTCTTGATTGGATAAAAGAAATATTTGCTCCTGATACTACTGAAAACACAATTGCAATTAATCCTAATGATACCACAGAGGTAAAGCCAGAAAACACTCGAATATTTAATCAAGATTCAGAGGATGAAGATGAATTAAGTCCCAAAAAAGTTACTGATAAAAGTGCTGTAATTCCTAAAACTCCAGAATGGATGACCGAAAGCCAATTCAATCTTCCCACAGTGGATTTACTAGAAAAAGGTAAATCAGATGATGTCGCCCAAAGTGGAGATACCAAAAAAAGTTCAGACATTATTAAAAGTACTTTATCCACATTTGGTATTGAGGTAGAAATGGGAAAAATAGATGTTGGCCCATCAGTGACTCGATTTATGTTGAGACCTTCTAATGGTATTAAATTATCTCGTATTACATCATTACAAAGTGATTTGGCTCTTGCAATGGCAGCTCAGGCTATTCGTATAGAGGCACCTATTCCAGGGATGTCATATGTGGGGGTAGAGACTCCAAATGCCAAAAGAGCTACCGTGAGAATTCGAAATATTTTTGAATCAAAAGAATTTAATGAGAATGATTTCCATTTACCACTTGCACTTGGACTTGATGTGATGAATAAAGTTATTGTATTTCCGCTAGAAAAAATGCCTCATTTATTAATTGCAGGAGCAACTGGAGCCGGTAAATCTATGGGATTGAATGCTATGATATTGAGTATGTTATACAAAAACCCTCCATCTAAACTCAAATTCATCTTTATTGATCCAAAACGAGTAGAATTGTCCACTTATAATGGTATTCCTCATCTTTTAACTCCAGCTATTGTAAGCCCTGATAAGGCAATGAATGCTCTTAATTGGTGTGTAACAGAAATGGAAAGACGTTATGAAGTATTAGCTCGTCTTGGTTCTCGTAATATTTTTACCTATAATGAAAAAGTTGCCTCTGGTTCTCTCAAAATTGATGAAAATGAGCCGGAATATGAAATAATGCCATTTATTGTAGTGGTAATTGATGAGCTTGCTGATTTGATGAGTAGTCATAAAAAAGAAGTTGAGGGTTCTATTGTACGTATTGCACAAATGGCAAGAGCAGTAGGAATACATCTTATTCTTGCTACACAAAGACCTTCTACGGATGTTATCACGGGTCTTATTAAAGCTAATTTACCATCTCGTGTAAGTTTTCAAGTAGCTTCTCAAATAGATTCAAGAACAGTTTTGGATATGATGGGAGCCGAAAAATTATTAGGAATGGGGGATATGTTATTCCTTGGAGGTGATCTTGGGAAACCACAGCGTATACAAGGAGCATTTGTACCCGAACATGAAGTGAAAGCAGTTGTAGAATGGCTCAAAAGTCAGGGGGAAAATGAATATAATCTTGCTATTACAGAAGCTGATACTCCAAAGCAAATATATCATGATGGGGGAGTGGATTATGGAGAGGGAACAGATGCATTATTTGAGCAAGCAAAAGATTTAGTATTACAGACAGGTAAGGGCTCAGCATCATTATTGCAAAGAAGATTAAAAGTTGGATATGCCAGGGCAGCTAGACTATTGGATGAATTAGAAGAGGCAGGAATAGTTGGTCCTGCTGAAGGTTCAAAACCAAGAGAGGTATTTACAGATGGATATATTGAAGAAAATGAGTAAAGAGAAAATTACATTAGGATATGTATTGACAAAATATAGGCTAAAGTCTAATTTGACCACAGAACAATTAGCGGATAAATTATCTGTTGAAGAAAAATACCTCATTGCTCTTGAAAAGGGGGATTATTATGAATTTACTTCATTAAATCAACCTTTTCCTATTATAAAAAGACTTAGCTATGTATTTGGACTGAAATATAATATTCTGATTGAATTATATCATCAAGAATATGACAGTTATATACATCAATTAGATCAACAAAAAACAAAGCCTAAACTCATTATTAGTCATACTATGATGCGAATGTCCATAGGTATTACTATAGGATTGATTATTACAATATATCTAGGTGTACAAGTATATCAATTAGGGTATACACCTGTATTAACACTCAATAATAAAGATACTTATGAAATTAATCAAACTAGCCAATATACTTTGACAGGAAATATATCAAGAGCAGGACAATTGACTTTGAATGGACAAAAGGTTATACTCAAAGAAGATGGAAAGTTTGAAATAGTCTTATCTCTAAGAGATGGAGAGAATCGATTAGAATTACAAGTTTCAAAAGATAATAAACCACTAAAAATAACACAAAAAATTGTGTATAAACAATAAATACTATGATAATCAAGAATGTTTTTGGCTATGAAATATTAGATTCGAGAGGAAATCCTACTACTGCTAGTTTGGTAGAATTAGAGGATGGAACACAAGCAAGAGCCTATGTTCCCTCGGGAGCTTCTACTGGAGCTCATGAAGCTGTTGAACTGAGAGATAAAGATGAAAAGCGTTATCATGGTCAGGGAGTATTACAAGCAGTACATAATATTAATACAGAAATTGCAGCTGCTCTCATCGGTAAAGATAGTGCGAAACAAAGAGAATTAGATAATATCTTAATAGCATTAGATGGAACTCCAAATAAAGCAAGACTTGGAGCAAATGCTATATTGGCAGTGTCTTTAGCTCTTGCTCGTGCTACTGCTATTTCACAAAAAAAACAATTATATCAATATATTCGAGAATTATACGGTAATGACACGGGTATAGATAAGGTATTTCCTCAAATTGGATTTAATGTATTAAATGGGGGTAAGCATGCAGATTCTGGTCTAGATATACAAGAATATATGATAATGCCTCAAAAAGATTCCATAGCCGAGAATATTCGTCTTGCTTCTGAAATTTATCATACTCTAAAAAAGATTTTAGCAAAACAAGGACAAGTGACGGCTGTTGGTGATGAGGGAGGATTTGCTCCTCATTTACAAAATAATGAAGAGGGCTTGAAATTATTGGTGCAAGCTATTACAGAAGCTGGATATATTCCAGGAGAAGATTGTAGTATTGCTCTTGATGCTGCTGCTACTGAGCTTTTCTCGGTTGAAACCAATCTCTATACTCTTGATAAACAACAGTATACTGCTTCAGAGCTCTCAGGTATTTATCAGAATTGGATACAACAATATCCGATTATTTCCCTGGAGGATCCTTTTGCAGAAGATGATTATACCGCTTGGCAAGTATTCCAGCAAACTATTACTCCAGGAATTCGATTAGTAGGTGATGATTTGTTAGTTACTAATACACGACGTATTCAAGAAGCCATTGATAAACAGTTATGTAATTCTGTTTTGATTAAGCCTAATCAAATTGGAACTTTAACTGAAGTAATTGATGCTATTCAATTAGCCCATCAAAATCAATTTACTACCATGATATCACATCGTAGTGGTGAAACCATCGATACCTTTATCTCGGATTTAGCTGTAGCGAGCCGCTCAGCATATATGAAGTCTGGAGCTCCAGCTAGAGCTGAGCGAGTAAGTAAATATAATCGACTATTAGAGATATCCTATTAATTCATATTATTATGATAGAAAAGAATATATATAAAATTCTCATTATTGAAGATGATAAATTAATCCGAAGTATTTATTCGGATAGATTATCTCAAGAATCTAATTTTTCTGTTGATACTGCGGTAGATGGAGCTGATGGATTGAATAAAATAAAAACTAATAAGTATGATTTAATCTTTTCGGGAATTCAAATGCCAAATATGACTGGGTTTGAGTTATTCCAAAAATTACAAAATAATGCAGAATGGATAACAATACCATTTGTGATATTTAGTCATTTGGGAAGGCAAGAAGATATTGAAACAGCTCATAATTTAGGTATACAATATTTTATTATGAGATCACACTCTACTCCCAATGATATAACACAAAAAATCCGAGATATTTTAATAGAAAGTAAAGAGTCAAAAATAAGTCATATCACAAGAGCACATATACTAGTTGTAGAAGATGATCCAATTATACGTGCAACATATGTTGACCGCTTTCAGGTGGAATCCAATTTTATTGTGGACTCTGCAGTGGATGGAGCTGATGCATTAACTAAAATCAAACAAAATGTATATGATTTGATATTCTCAGGAATTCAAATGCCAAATATGACTGGGTTTGAGTTATTCCAATCTTTACAGCAAGAGGAAAAATATAAGCGTATACCACTAGTATTATTCAGCCATTTAGGGCGGTCAGAGGATATTAAAAATGCTGCAAATCTTGGGGTTAAACATTTTATTATAAGCGGGCAAACTACGCCTAATGATATTGTAAGTCAAATTCAAGATATTTTAGAGGTAAAGGATAAAAGTTATAATCTAATTATTAGTAAAAATTCTCCCGATTATACAGAGTTTATCGAATCATTTTTTGGGGCAGACTGTGTAGAATGTCAGGATATAGATACAACTGCCATTACCATTACCTTGCAACAAACATCAAAACCATATACATTCAGTATCGAATTGAATTGTAAACATCCAGAATTATAGTTATTATATGAAATCAAAATATCAATGGCATATACAGCCAGCTATTACAAAGGATATTATTAATAGTTATCCCGAATTAAATCCTATTATTTTACAATTATTATGGAATAGAGATATTCAGGATACTAAGGATATTGATAATTTTATCAATGCTGATTATCAAGATTTATTGAACCCATTTTTAATATTAGATATGCAAAAAAGCATAAATAAAATTATTGAGGCTTTACAAAAAAAAGAAAAAATTATTATTTTTGGAGATTATGATGCCGATGGAGTGACAGGGAGTACTATTCTATATCAGGGACTTAAGACTGTATACTTTGCTTTGAATCAAAAAAGTAAATTTCAATTAGGAGATACAGATACTACAGAATTTGATACCTATGTTCAAGTGTATATTCCGGATAGGCATAAAGAAGGATATGGACTAAAAGATGAAGGAGTTGCTTATATTTTGTCTCAAAAACCTAATATAGTAATCACTGTTGATTGTGGAGTGAGAAGCGCTAAAGAAATTGAAATCATACAAGAATCAGGAATTGATGTTATCGTCATAGACCATCACTCCGTACCAGAAGAAATGCCCCCAGCATTTGGAATTATTGTTCCAAAGCGAAAAGGAGACCCTTATCCCTTTAAAGATTTATGTGGAGCAGGACTAGCCTTTAAGGTTATTACTGCACTTTTGAGTGAAGCTAGAACTAAAATAGGGTATGATGGTATTCCCATAGGGTATGAAAAATGGCTATTAGATTTAGCTGCTATTGGAACTATTGCAGATATGGTGCCACTTGTGGGAGAGAATAGAATTTTGGCAAGATATGGTTTATATGTGCTCGCTAAGACCCGAAATATAGGTCTACAGGCCTTGATTGAAGAAACTGGTATTATTGCGGAAGTTGATGAAATTGATGGAGTGGAGTCAGCGAATATTAGTGTTTATTCTGTAGGATTCCAAATAGCTCCTCGTATTAATGCAGCTGGAAGAATTGCTCATGCCAATCAAGCCTTTAAACTTTTTACTACTCAAGACAAAGATGAGGCAGAACAATTAGCTCAAGAATTACAAAAGCTCAATGATCATAGAAAAAGCCTGACTGATACGGTATTAAAAGAAGTAGAAGCAAAATTAGCTCAATATGAGGATATTTCACAATTATCAGTTATTTTTGAAGGAGATAAAAATTGGTCAATTGGAGTATTAGGTATAGTCGCTTCAAGATTAGTGGAAAAATATTATAGGCCAGTAATTTTGTATCAAGAACAATCTCATCATAATGTGGCTTCAGTCAGGAGTATTCCGGAATTCAATATTGCAGAGGCGATACAAAATATGCAAGATATTATTATTTCAGGAGGAGGACATAGCCAGGCAGCAGGATTATCCTTTGATACACATCAAACTGATGCGGTAAAAGACTCATTAAGAAGTCAAATTCGTGCACAAGTTGATGTTAATACCTTATCTCCTTATAAAAAAATAGATATAGAATTATCTGCTGAAGCTATAGATTGGGATTTGTATGATACTTTTTATAAATTAGCTCCATTTGGAATGCAAAATCCAAATCCTATATTTTTGGCACGCCAATTAAGAATTACTGATATTAAACCACTTGGAAAAGAACAAAATCATATCAAATTACAATTAATATCAGAGGCTCAGTCAGGGAGACCACTAACTATTTCTGCTATTGGATTTAATTTTGCTTATGTTCTGGATCAATTACATCGCAATGATATTATTGATCTTGTATTCCGTCTAGAAATCAATGAATGGGGTGGTAATCGAGAATTACAACTTCATATTATTGATATTGCTTCTAGTAAGTAAGAATAGAGTTGCTCTTTTGTCAAAAAACCTTATAATAAAGAGTATCCAAGGAGAATGGTAATCGCGCATATCCATAATATGGTGAGTGAGGAAAGTCTGGACACCTATTACTTTGTAATAAATGATAATGGGTAACACCCATCATTGAGCTTGCTCAATCGGGATAGTATCGCAGAAACAAGACATTTGAGTATATCTCATCTAAGGTGAAAAGAGATAAACCCTATCAGGTGCAAGGCCGTGCTTTTCTGTATTGAAAAGAGTGCCGCCAAGAATATACTGGTAACAGTATATCAAGATAAATGATTGCCTAACTATATTTGCTTGCAATTATAGTTAACAGAATCCAGCTTATATTCTTCTTGGATAATTCTATAAACAATTACTATATATGAATAGATTTGAGTTATTATTTAGTGCTATACGAGTACCTATAGACTTTTTGGTCATTATTTTAGCAGGAATATTGTCTTATCAATTACGTATTTCAAGCATTGCAATTGAATATCGTCCCATACCCTATGATTTTAGTAGTGATTGGTATAATAGTTTTGTTATTATATTTGCAATAGTAACCATAATTGTTTTGGCATTTTCTGGAATGTATAATACCCGCAAAACTCGCGGAATTGTGAGCGAATTTTATCGTATTTTGAGCTCCGTATCTACTACAATCTTAATTATTATTTTATACTATTTCTTTTATTCTCGAGACTTATTCTCCTCAAGATTTTTGATTATTTCCTTATGGGCTTTAGCTATTATCTTTTTACTTATTGGAAGATTATTAATACATACCATACAAGATGCTATTATAAGACATTATAAATGGGGAATACATAGAGTTCTTATTATTACAGGTGGGGACATAGCAGGTAAATTAGTATTAGATGCGCTTAATACCAAAGCAGGTATAGGGTATCATATAGTAGAAGTACAACAGGGATTAAATCTAAAAGATTTAAGACATTTAGCAGTTACTAAACAGATAGATGAAGTCATATTAGCAGATACTAAATTACCACAAGACCAATTAATAAAAGTTAATTATTTATGTGAGGAATATAAAATTGATTTTCAATATATTCCTAATATATTCGATATGTATACCCAAGTAGAAGTAAAAAATCTCTCGGGAGTATTATTGTTCCGCGTAAAGCGTACAACCCTAGAAGGATGGGGAAGTATTTGGAAAAGATTATTCGATATTATTGTTGCAAGCATAGCAATTATTATCCTTTTACCAATATATATTATTACTATAATTGCAATCAAAATCGACTCACCAGGACCCATTTTATATAAAAGTCGTAGAGTAGGAGTTGCCAAAAAACCATTTGATGTATACAAATTCCGTAGTATGTATGAAGAATTATGTACCGATGAAGATAATGCCGCATCTATTGCTTTAGAACAAAAATTATTAGCCGAAAAAGGTATAAAAGCAGGTCCTGTGAATAAGATTAAAGATGATCCTCGTGTTACCAAATTAGGTAAATTTATCCGCAAAACCAGCATAGACGAATTACCCCAATTCTTTAATGTGCTCGCAGGAAGTATGAGTCTTGTAGGTCCTCGACCTCATCAACCCCGAGAAGTGGAAAAATATAAACAGCATCATAAAAAAGTACTCACAATCAAACCGGGAATAACTGGTATGGCCCAAGTTAATGGCCGCTCAGACTTGAGTTTTGAAGAAGAAGTGTTATATGATACCTTTTATATAGAGAATTGGAGCATATGGTTAGATATTATCATATTACTCAAAACTCCATGGGCAATCATAGCTCCCCGTAAAGCTGATTAAAAAAATTTGGAAATTGTGTATCAATATGATATACTAAAAAATAATGTAAAATAAATAAATATTATGGGAAAGTCGTATGGATCTAATCTCGAACAACCTTATGAAGGAAGTGAGAGCGATATATCAACTTCAAAAGATTATGTTGATTTACAAGGAAATGTTCCTCCATTTGAGTATCAAGTTATACTAGATATTAGAGAGCGTAAAACCGCTTTAAAAACACTAGCCAAGCAACTTCAGATTACATCAGGTGATCCAGAATATGGGACACTAAAAGATCAAATTCTTCAATTGGGTGTAGTACCTAAAGCCCTTGAGGGAGATGCTACATATGATATAGGTGAGGCAAGAACATGGTATGGACTATCAGAATATGTTCCTCCTGTAGAATCTCCTGACCCAGAAGAAGGTAATGAGTTAGGAGAATCTGCACCCCATGAAATAACATGGCAAAAACCTCGTAATGAAAATGGTGGGGAGTCTGATCCCAAACAAAAACCTGGTCATATTAGATTAACAAATAATGAATTTAAGAATGAACTTACTCTAGGAAAGGGAGATAAGGAAAGTAGTAGAGATCCTTCTACATATATTATCCCAACTTTTGGTAGACTACTTGGTATTCCTGAGGGGGATGATAAAGGTGCGTTAGAATATAAATTAAGATTAGCAATTGAAGCAAATGATAAAAATATCCCAGAGGAATTACAGTGGGGTGAATTAACTCCAGAGAATAGAGCTGTTTGGAGAGAACAAATTGGTCTTGAAACTCTAAGCGCAGAACAAACTGAACAGACAGAAGTAATAGACACTGAAATACAAGCTAGAATACAAGCTTATCCATATCTAGAGCACACTAAATTAGCAACTACAGATGATTATACAAGGGCTAGGAATTATTTATCAGACTGGTTATTAATAGCTGATGATTTAGAAAGAGATAATTTGGTAAGGGGTATACAAGCTACTGGTATAATGCCAAAGCTTACAGATTTACCTAATTATGAATTAATAAAAGCACAGCAAAAAAATGCAGATATATCTGGAGAATATTTAGAATTTATTAATGCAACAAGAGCACTCTATGGATTATCAGCATATGGTGGTACTAGTGGAGAATTGACCCCTGGAGTAGTTGTGGAGGAACATTCTGTCTCTACTGAAATATTGAATGAGCAGGGATCAGATGATGGGTTTGATATTCGGGGTGAAGGAAAAACTCTTGAAGTCCCACCTGAACAGGATCTTAGGCAAGATGAAAGCGTGTCAACAACTGAAACAAATCCTTCCGGATTAGATCCAGAGACAGAAACACTACTTGATGGATTGCCTGGAGCAGAAGAATTAGCGCAAGAATTAGGTGATTTAACTAATAGTATTGCTGAACGAGAAACGGGAGGTGCATTAGCTAGAATAGAGGGTGAAATATCTCCCGGTGAAGGAGAATTAGAAACCCTTGATAAGAGTGCAGAAATTGAACAATTAAAACAAGAATCTCTTCAAGCTATTGCTACATATCAACAATTTGCACAAGAGCATCCTTTCCATACTCGAGATCTGGCAACAAATGAGAGATATCGTGCATTTGAGCAAGCTGCTTGGGAAGCTCAGAATAAACTTGCGCATATTAAGGGAGGAGAAATCTTTGCTCTTCCGCAACAAAGAGATATAGATTTATCACATCCAGAAGCAAAAAATACAAAAGATTATCTAGAAGCACAAGGATATGGATTTGATGAAAATGGAAATATTATTACCATTAAACATCATAGTAAAAATATAGAATTAAATCGAACTTATAGTGTCGCAAATTTGATAGGTAAAGCTCGACCAGCTCATATACTTACAGATATTAATTTAGATGCAGTAGATTCTGACTTACATTATACAGGCTATGTATTGCCAGGACTTAATCCACAAACTCCAGATTTTATTGTCAGTACACTTAGTAAAAATGAATTTATAAAGGGAGTTATTGTAGATGATACCAACATCCCATTATCTACATTGTCAGGTAGTGAGGCGGTGGGATATAAATCAATACCTGATTTTGAAAAAAATGTAGACTCATCATATAAAATTAATATCACAGATTTGAGAACAGCTTATGCCCGAGCTGAAGAATTTTATAATAGAAATCGTAATGATGAGAGTGCAAAATTAGAATTAGAAAGACTAAGAGGAGAATATAATCAAACAGTTGAGGAAGTTATTGGTATTATGGCAGCTCAAGGTTTAGAGTCAGAAATACATAGAGTCTTTACACAAGAGGTTAAGAATTTGAGAGATAGTAGGATAGATCAGTCCCAAGAGCTACAAGGTAAATGGGAGAAGAGGTTTAATGGTGCCAAAGAAAAGTTCTTAGGTTGGGCAACTAAAAATAAAACTCGATGGATGTTAGCTAATATAGGTCTTTTTGCTGCAGGTGCTTTATTATCTTCGACTGGAGCAGGGATACCAGTATCAGGAGCTTTAGAAATGACAAGAAGATCTCTGGGAAGTGTTATGTCAGGAGTTAGCTCAAGGAATACTTTAGTAGGTCTGATGGAGGATGGAGAGATAAACAGATTTGGTATTAAATTTAAAGCAGTTATACCAAAATTAGTAGAAGATTCATTGAAAGATGATTATATTAATAATGCAAATGATGCTGATTTAAGTACAAAGCTTAGTACACTTGAGGCCTATTATCGCCTTAATGGTGGTAAATTTACTAATGAATCACAGCAAACAGCTTATGAGGCTATATTAACTGAGTTGGGTAGTAGAGTACAGCGTGAAAGTATTGCAAAACAAGTAAAACAAGAATCAAGTTCAACTAATACCCTGAAAGCTAAAGATGAGATTATAAGCTCAGAAGATATTACTAATGAAGTCGCCATACAAGGAGCTTCTGAGAAATTTGTATTCTCTTCTCCAGAACAAAATCAACAATATACAAGTAGACTATTAACTACTTTATCAGAAAAACGTATTACAGAATTACAAAAGCAACAAAGAAATAGAACTATTGCCAATGTAGTAGGAACAGCAGTGGGTGGAGGCCTTATGACCTCATTAGCAGTTGATATGATGCGACCAGGAGGAGTATTTAATCCAGAGCAAGTTGCTGCTACCTCAAAACCTGAAGTGGAACCAATTTCTCCAACTCCAGAAGGTACGGGTGCTGCAACTGAAGCTACCAAAGCAGCTACTCAAAATCTATCCCCAGAACAATTACAAGATATATCTCAATTAAGTAAAGGTGAGACTTTATGGGGAGAAATAGCTAAACAATTAGGGCCAAATGCTAGTCCAGACCAAATACAGCATGCCTTAGAAAATTATGTGCAGTCGGGAGTAGGTCAGAATACGATGTTTCAATTAGCGCAAGGTACCGAAGGGGGAAGAGGATTATTAGCTCAATGGGGAATAGATAATGCTAATGAAATGGCCAGCCTTTCAAAAGGGCAATTATATGAAGTTTCAAGATATCTAGGTCCAGGTCAATTAGAGGGAATTAGTCATTTTAACATAGATCATCTTGAGGCATTTCAACCAGCAGAATATGTTGCTCCATCTCCAGCAGAAGCTCCTACTATTGATCCAGTATATTCCGAAACACCAGCATCATCACCAGTAGGCACTGAATCTTTAGGATCAGAGCCTATAGTTCCACCAGCAGCCGAAGCTCCAGTAGCAACTCCATCTCCAGAAGTTCCACCAGTTGCAACTAGTGAATTTACTAGAGATTTATCTGAAATATTAGGTAAGCAAAATCTTACAGATTTACAAGCTAAAGAAATTATACAATCATATTTTACAGATGATTATGGAAGAGAAGTAATCTATAACTCTATAATCAATACAGGTGAAGGATCTACATTTTTATCTAATGGATTTGCAAACTTAAGTCCAGAGCAAATGTCTGAAGTAGTTAATAACATAAACTCTGATGAGTTAAGAAAAGTTTTGAATCAGACTATTTTAGCTAGATTTGAAGATGCTCCAGATATGGTGGAATTAACTAAAGGAACAAACTCTTTAGGTGTAGTACAGAGATATATCGCTAATGAATTAGGGAACTTGCCTTATGACTCTAATTTAGGTAAGCAGGTATTAGATACTTATGTACAAACTGATGCAGGTAAACAGTGGCTTTATGATGCAATTGTAAATAATCCAGATATTAATAATCAGAATATTCAATTATTCAAAGAATATCTAAGATTTAAGGATATCAAATCTCCAGAAGAATTTGTATCAAAGTTTAACTGGGCGGAATTTAGTGGTAATAGGAATATTCCAACATCTGGATTCTGGAATCAAATTAGACTGCCAAATGGTGGAACTAGATTACAGCCACTTTCTACATTCTTACAGCCAAGTAAAATGATAGGAATTAAAGAAGCTGTGCGACAAGTACTTAACAAATAATTAATTACAATAATATGGACAATGCACAAGACAATATCATCACATTATTAGGGCTAGAAGATTTACCTCTTGAGAATAGAGCTCAATTGGTAGATGAATTAACTCAAATTCTCGAAGTTCGTGTACTCAGTGCGGCTTATGATACCCTTAGTGAAGAGCAAGCTCAGCATTTAGACACTTTACTCAATGATAATGATCCGGAGCTCGTCACTACCTATATTCAAGAAAATGTTCCGACTCTTAGCGATATATTTGCAAATCAAATAGAAGTATTAAAAGCGGAATTAGTGCAGCATAAAGAGGAAATCACCAAGAATTTGACCCAAGAATTAGAACTTGAGCATAATCATGATGGACATAACCATGATCATGGAGAAGAACATATTCACGTAGAAACAGCAGAAGAAAATCCCACAGAATAATTAACCAATTACGGGTATAGAGAAGCGAGGTTTTTCAAGATATTTACGAGCTTTTTTTGCTTCAAATGTATTGAGATAAGCATACAGATATTTGTGTACTTGACCCTCAATAGATAATATATCTTGAATTATTGGCATATATTCTGAGGCTATGCGCTTGAGAATAGGATACATATCCTCAATAATATTGAGACCAGTTACAATAGAGCTATAATTATAAGGAGTAAAGAATATTCCATTTGCTTTTATTAATTCTTGATTATATTCTCCTTTTGAAGCAAGAACGGGAATTCCAGCAATCAGAGCTAGGGATAGAGGATATTTATCTTCATTATTAGGAGAAATCTCTACAAATATATGAGCATTTTGAATCAGAGCTTGTTCGGTATTCCCGCTTAATTCTCCCACAAAAAGAATAATATCACTTTGATAAGACTCACGTATAGATGGCTTTACTTTACCCAGTACAATAACAGGAAGATTCAGATTATGTTTGCGATATGCCTTTAACCATAATTCTAAACTCTCAGAATCTCTATATTGCCCATTATGAACCAGAATATATTCTTGAGGGTATAAATCTTTGAAATTATTTTGAGAATTTACAATAGAAGCAGTATCAATTCCTGTTGGTATACTATATACTTTTGATTTAAAAGAAGAGTTAAATAGAGTTTGTAATTCTGGATTATCTATAATCAAAGAATCAGAAAACTGAGCAGATATATAAGAGAGTAGCATATAGCGTCGTCTATTCTTTTTGCTATTGACAAAAGTATATTGATGATAATCAAAAATAACTCTTACTTGAGGCATTTGTAATGATACCCAAAAAGCCACCCAAGCATATTCTAGCGATCTAATATGTACAATATCAAGATTTTCTATTTTCCGGAGCTCACGAATAATGGACTTGACTTTAGGTTGACTGGGAATAATAAGAATATTCTTATATTCCGTTAATTGTGTGTAATTAGGGTCTGAGAGTACATATACAGAATGCCCTCGTCTTGCCAATTGAGTCGCTACAATTTCACAGTTATACTCATTTCTATCTCGAGTATTTTGATAGGGAATTCCTCTGGTACCAACAAATGCTATGACCATATGGGATATTAGTTCTACAGACAAAAACTATAGCATAAAATAGCAATTTTGTCAATGTTAGTCTTGTTTTTTATTCACAAAATATACCCCAGCATATCCATTGGCAAAGCTATCAGCAGTAATAGTATTTTTCCCCTCTACAGTTAATTCTTTGACCGCAATATTACCTATTTTTGTCCCAATAATCAGAGTATGATTACTAGAATCCAATTGCCAATATCCTGGCTTCAGCTTAATATCAGATATATGCTCAAGATCTAATCTATCAAATACAATCTTTTTGTCCGTATTGAGATAGGTATATACTTGAGGCCAAATAGTATAAGCTCTATAGGCATTCATAATATACTCGGCTGATTGACTCTCCCAATCAATAAGCCCATCAATTTTCTGTACCATTTTCACAATACTAGCTTGAGTATCATCTTGAACCCAGGGGGTGATTTCTCCATTCATAAAAGGAATGAGATTTTGTCTCAGTATATCAGCCGCAACAGTGATAACTTTTGCCTCAAGTTCAATATAGGTATCAGTAGGGGATATACTCATTTCCTCTTGAGCAATAATAGGTCCATGATCCATAAGATGATCTAGCTCCATCAAGCTAACAGCAGTACTAGTATCCCCATTGCGTAAACTCGCCTGTATAGGAGATGGTCCACGATATTGAGGTAGTCTTGAAGGATGAATATTCAGCACTCGATGAGGCATAATATCTAATATAGCCTGCGGAATAATTTTACCATAGGCAATAATTAGCCAAATATCAGCAGATAATGTACGCAATAATTCACTAGTCTCAGGATTTTTGAGAGAATGAGGGCTATACACGGCAATAGAATTACTTTCCCCAAATACTTTGAGAGGACTAGGAGTTAAAATTCTTTTACGCCCCTGCGGAGTATCAGGAGTAGTAATAATGGCCACAATATCGGCCCAATCGAGTAGGGACTCAGCAATAGCAACCGTAAGCTGTGGAGTACCCCAAACTACAATACGGGGTTTAGACATACACTTTCCCACTTTGTTTTAGCTTTACAGGAAGAGCCTTATCCGCGAATAATACGCCATCAAGATGATCAATTTCATGTTGCAGAATTCGAGCAAAAATTCCAAAAGCCTTACCACCAATTTTCTCACCTTTTAGATTAAGCCCCGTAAATTCAATACTGGTAGGGCGAATCACATCAGCAAAATATTCAGGTAAAGACAAACACCCCTCTTCCATAGTAGCGGTATCCTTACTCAAAGCGGTTAATTCAGGATTAATAATTACATAATGTTGATCCAAAGCACAAGCCTCAAATCCTGACTCTTCAAAATGCTCTCCTGGGACATTAATCAAAATCAATCGCACATTATGTCCGACTTGTGGAGCAGCAAGCCCCATCCCATGATGAGGTCTAATACTAGATTTCATATCTCGAGCTAATTTATGAATATCTCGAGTAATAGAATCAATAGGTTCAGATTTGGTACGGAGAATAGGATTTTTAAGCCCTGTTTCAATATCAAGAATCATATAATAGTATAACAATTTGTTACTATATTATAGCATAAATGAGGCAAAAAAGCAAGGTATTACACCAAATTAGGGGGATTGATTTCGATTTCTTGGCCATATTCTAATATGGGGACTAATTTGCGTTTGATAGAGGTGGCTTGTTTGGGAGTGGTTTGTATGGTGAGGGTAAAGCGATAGAGACCTTTACCACGGGCGAGATATTTTTCCAAAGGTCCAAGAGCTCGTATATGTATGCTGGATAAAGCCTCTTTGATGCGGAGAGCCTGGGCGAGGGATTTGGATCTGATATGATGTTGTGAATGTATGGCGATAATCTCATATTGCGGGGGATAATGATAGAGATTGCGATTCTCATATTCTTGTTCCCATAACTCAGCAATAGGCTGATTCAAAATAGTATGAATATGTGAGGGGCTTTCCTCATCACGATTCCAAGCGGTAAATGTCTGTATTAGAGTTTTATCACTATGCATTATGAGCTCGGATAAAACCTGTATTGACTTTTCTCGAATAGTATAATCGGGGAAATTGACCAGGGATTCAGCGGAGGGGATTATGGTGAGAGTTTTCGGAATAGTATCCAGGAATTTGTGTATCATACGCGTAGTGAGGAGAATTGCGGGTTTAGTCTGATTAAAATTATCTACGATACTTTGTTGATATTCCAAGTTGCTGGCGGTGTCACTAGAAAGTACAAAATGGGGGGTATTGGGGAATAAGGATTTACTAAAATCTTCAATTTTCTCAATTCCAATTCCTCCTTGATGTAAATTGAGGGATTTGCATTGGGGGCAAATATGTATCATCTTAAACCATTTATGTGAGCTATGGGATAATAGTACTTGATTCTCGGTATAATTAGGTATAGCTTTTGGTAAAGTGTCTACACGATGTACCGTGAGTAAAGTTCCTGTTTTGGGGTCTCTCAAGTGATATCCACAATCGCGGCAAGATACATATAGCGATTCTCCTCGGCGATTGACATATATAATGGCGGATTGATTGTTTTGTAGAGACTTCTGTATAGCTTTTTGGGCTGGTATTGATAATAAATCTCGGTTTCCCTTATAGAATTCTGTCTGCATTTCAATCAAATTTATTTTGGATTTGGGCATATGAGGATATGCTTCTGATGGAAGACTGAGATTATGCGATTCTAATAGAGCAAGAGTGCTAATGCTCGGAATAGTGGAGGCGAGAGTGATATGGGCTTGATATAATTTAGCAACCTCGACTGCAATACTGGTCGTATGATAATGAGGTTTGGTATCAAAAGAATAATAGGATTCAGAAGATTCATCTTCTATAATAATATGAGTTAAATGCTGAAAGGGGAGGAATATATTACCTCTTGTGCCGATGATAATCTTAGCCTCACCTGATTTGACTTGAGACCAAGCGGCTCTCTGGGCTGTAATACCCAGTTGTGAGCTTATAAGGAGGGGATTATAGTCCGCAAATTCTAGAGCAAAACTCTCAAGACTAATAGTATCGGGTACTAATATCAGTATTTGACCTATATTTGATTTGAGAATGGTGTGATAGTGTTTGAGACGTTTAGTAAGAGTTCCTAGGAATACTTTTGGTATATAATCAGGGCCTAATTCTACTTGAGGAGATATTACATTGAGTATATTGGGATAGCGTTTAATTTTGTTGGATAATTTGGGTATAAATAATTTGATAATATTGCCAAGAGCATGGGCATAATAATTACTCATCCACTGGGCTAATTCTAATTGTTGGCTTGTCAAAAGGCTATTCTCAGAAAATCGTTTATGAATCGGTTTGGGGCTAAAGTTTGCAAATTTCTTTAAATCTTGTTTGGCATTTGTCAACTCTTGACAAAAATAAACTATTGCGGTAATATCTGTATTACGAACTCCCACTAAGATAAGAGTTCCCGGGAGAATATTCTCGGAAGCATAATAGGTCAAAGTTTGGCTTATTTGACCAGGGAGTTTGATGAGAGGGACAACTTGCAAAATATACATACATATAGTATACTCCATTAACAGTAAAAGTGAATATACAATAGGATATTTATAATAAAAAGTGAATGTATAAAAGATATATATAAATATATACGTCCTTTAACTCGTTAACACTATATAATTACATAATATATGAAGAAGTATCATATGACTAAGTCAGGGTTAGAAAAGGCGCAAGTAGAACTTGAGGCTCTTTTGATTCGACGCAAGGATATTGTTGAGAAAATTAAATTGGCTAAAGAGCAAGGAGATTTGAAAGAAAACTCCGAATATCATGAGGCAAAAAATGATATGGCTTTTAATGAATCTAAAATTCTAGAATTAGAAGATTTGATTCGTAATGCTGAAGTAATCGAATCTCCTACCAATTCTCAATTTGTATCTTTGGGGTCTCAAATTAAAGTTGCTAATGGTGTTGGGGAAAGAGAATTTTTAATTGTAGGTCCAACTGAAGCTAATCCTGCTGAGAGAAAAATTTCAGATGAATCTCCTCTTGGACAAGCTTTTATGCATCGTAGTGTGGGAGAGCAAGTTGAAGTTGAGACTCCATCTGGTGTTCAGAAATATGTGATTTTGGAGATTAAGTAATGTATACATATTAGGTGAAGAAATGATATCAATCTAATAGCAAATAAGTATATGAAAAAATTCTTTGTCACAACTCCTATTTATTATTTAAATGGGGAGCCTCATCTAGGGCATTATTATGCAACCACTATTGCTGATGTATTAGCACGCTATAATCGCAAATTTGGATCGGGAGCTTTCTTTTTGACAGGAACCGATGAGCATGGACAAAAAGTAGCTGATGCATCCAAAAAAGACAATTTATCACCTCAGGAATATACCGATAAATTATCTGCTATTTGGGAGGGAGTTTGGAAAGATTTGGATATTAGTTATGATTATTTTATTCGTACTACTAATCCGACTCATAAAGTTTTATGCCAAGTTGTTATTCAAAAATTATTAGAAACTAATGATATATACCCGCAAGAATATGAGGCATTATATTGTGTGGGAGCGGAGTCTTTTGTCACTCAATCTGAACTCAGAGTGGGGGGATTATGTCCTGATCATGATGAGAAGCCACAAATTGTATTAGAAAAGAATTATTTTTTTCGATTAAATAAGTATAAGGATAGAGTTTTGCAGCTTATAGAGGATGGTAAGATTAATATTATACCAGAATCTCGACGCAATGAGGCAATTGAGCTCTTGAAAAATCCAGAAGTGGGAGATTTCTCAGTAACACGAGAAAAAGTAAGCTGGGGTATTCCAGTACCATTTGATACTAGTCAAACATTATATGTTTGGATTGATGCTTTATTTAATTATATGTCGGGTGTTTTGGCGAGTCAAAATATAGATATTAAGGATTTATCTATAGGAGAGATTTTAGCTAAAATTGGAGATATTTGGCCACCAGATTTGCAAGTAATGGGTAAGGATATTCTCAAATTTCATGCAGTATATTGGCCAGCCTTCCTTTTGGCCCTCGGAATACCAGAAGAGAATTTACCGAAGACAATTCTCATCACAGGATTTTTCCTCTCTGATGGGCGTAAAATGAGTAAAAGTATTGGAAATGTAATAGTTCCTCAAGATATTATTACATATTTTGATGAGATAACGGATGGACTTGGGAATGATATACTCCGCTATGTGATCCTCCGAGAAATGCGAATTGGTAATGATGGAGATATTACCAAAGAGAAGATTATTGGAATTTATGAATCGGAACTTGTCAATAAATTTGGTAATACTTTTAGTCGTGTAATTGGAATGGCGAAGAAATATGACGTGCAAGTACAGCCTGAATCAAGTGCAGTCTTTCAAGATTATCATAATGCTTTTCAAAAATATGATATTTATGGTGCAATACATAGTATATTTGAGCAGATCAATATCATTGGTCAAGAAATAGAGTCTCATAAACCCTGGGAATTGTATAAAGAGGGGAAAACTGAAGAATTGAATACTCTTATGCAGAATTGGCTTGAGTCTCTTCATCAAATTACAGAGATAATTGAACCAATAATGCCGTCAACCGCAAATTTGATGAAAAGACTTCTTGCAGGAGAGAATATTCACATATTCCCACGCATAGAAAAATAGACTTCTAGCAAAATTATAGAATATATGGTATAATAAGGTATAAAATAATACCTATACAGTGTTTATATGAAAGAATACGAAGCAGTGATCGGGATGGAAGTGCATGTCGAGTCAAAAACAAATTCTAAAATGTTCTGTTCCTGTATAAATGGGAAGGGGCTCGAAGATCAGCCTAATATCAATATTTGTCCTATTTGTACTGGGCATCCTGGGACATTGCCAGTACCTAATCGTGAGGCTTTAGTCAAAATAACTCGATTTGGACAAGCTTTGAATTGTCAAATTTCCGATTATACTTGGTTTGAACGTAAAAGTTATTTTTACCCAGATTTGCCAAAAGGGTATCAGATTACTCAATATGAAAGACCTCTTTGTTATGAGGGAAATATTGAAATATTAACTTCTAAGGGACCAAAATATATTCGTATTACTCGAATTCATATGGAGGAGGATACGGGTAAATTATCTCATATTAATGGTAAAACCGTTGTAGATTATAATAGAGCAGGACTTCCTTTGATGGAACTTGTGACTGAGCCCGATATTCGTAATGCCGAGGAAGCAAAAATATTTTGTGAAGAATTACAATTAATATTGCGTTATCTTGATATATCCGATGGAGATATGGATAAGGGACAAATGCGCTGTGAGGTAAATATTTCTCTTCGAGAAAAGGGTACAGAAGCTTTTGGGACTAAAGTAGAAATTAAGAATTTGAATTCATTTCGTGTAGTAGAGCAGGCTATTGAATATGAAATTATTCGCCAAACAGAAGTTATATCACAAGGGGGAGAGGTAGTACAGGAAACCAGAGGTTGGGATGATTCTAAATCTATTACTTTTAGTCAGCGTAAAAAAGAAAATGCTCATGATTATCGCTACTTTGTAGAACCTGATATTCCCCCTTTTGAGACATCTGCTATTATTACTGATGCCGCCTCTATTACGGCGGAGCTTCCTATTGCAAAGAGAAAGCGATTCCTTGATGAATATCAATTAGCTATACAGCAGGTTGAGATTTTGGTGCGAAATAAAGCTTTAGCAGATTATTTTGAACAAACAATATCCGAATTAAAAGCTTGGATAAAAGCTGATAATAAAGAATTTACCCCTGAGGAGACTACCAAATTAATCAAATTGTCCGCTAATTATATTCTTACTGAGCTTATTAAGCATTATTCTGAAAAGGGACTGTCTTTTGATAATTCTCCCATTAGTCCCGAGAATTATGCTGAATTTATCAAAATTGTATTTAGTGGAGAAGTATCATCTACAGGAGCTCAGACTTTATTATTGCAAATGATTGAGACAGGATCAGATCCTAGCGATATTGTGGAATCACAAGGATTAAAGCAGGTAAGTGATACTAATGCTTTGCAAGGAATTGTGGATCAAGTCATTACTGAAAACCCTAAAGTAGTGCTGGACTATCAGAATGGGAATGAAAATGTGTTGCAATTCTTAATAGGGCAGGTAATGCGGTATTCTAAGGGTAGCGCTAATCCACAAATTGCAAAACAAATTCTTCATGATACTATTACTCAGAATAAATAATCAGATATGCAGATTCAATGGCAAAATAATACGACAATTACAATCAAAGGAAAAGATTATCGCGTGATTATCAATCCTGTTGAGGCTGAGGAAGCCAAATTCATTATTCCTCAAAAAGAAAATGATTTACTTATTTCTACTAAACCTATCAAAATATCAGATATAAAGGGATTTCATATTAATGGAGCAGGAGAATATTCTTATCAAGGAGTTACTGTTCGGGTTGCTGCAATTCGGCAAATTGAAGATGAAGATAAAATTAATCTTATTTCTCTTTCGGTAGAGAATATATTAGTTGCAATAGTATTTGGTATCACAAAAGAATTAACTACAGAAGACTTGGAATTCATAGGAAGTCCAGATATTCTGGTATTATCATTGAGCGAATCATTTGGGTCTGAGAAATCTTTACATCTTATTAATGCTATTGAGCCTCGTATTGTAATTCCGGTATATACTCAAGATTCACAATTACAAGGATTAGTGAGTGAATATGGGATAAAACAAGAGCCTCAAGATGATTTTAGTATCAAAAAATCAGAGCTTCCATTCGATATTGTCGAAATCAAACCCCTTATACAGCAGATTAAATCTTAAAGACTATGGCAGACGATACCAAAATTTCAACAATTGAGAATATAGGAAATATTGAGCTGACTGATATTGTAGCTGAGATGGAGCGGGCCTATATTGATTATTCAATGAGTGTCATTGTAGATAGAGCTCTTCCTGATGTAAGAGATGGATTAAAACCCGTTCACAGAAGAATTCTCTATGCTATGCATGAACTTGGTCTACGGCCAGAAGCAAAATTCCGTAAATCTGCTACCATAGTTGGAGAAGTGCTGGGAAAATACCATCCCCATGGAGATACTGCTGTGTATGACTCTTTGGTGCGTATGGCACAAGATTTCTCTTTGAGATATACCTTGGTAAAAGGACAGGGAAACTTTGGATCTATGGATGGTGACTCAGCTGCGGCTATGCGATATACTGAGGCTAAAATGGATAAAATTGCGAGGGAAATGCTGGTTGATATTGATAAAAAAACCGTTAATTTTATCCCTAATTATGATGGAAGTTTAGAAGAACCAACCGTATTACCAGCTAGAGTCCCTAATCTTCTTATTAATGGAGGAACAGGAATTGCGGTAGGTATGGCAACTAATATTCCTCCCCATAATTTGAAAGAAATTGTAGGAGCAACTATTGCTTTGATAGAAAATCCAGAAATTACTATTGAAGAATTATTGCATTTTGTCAAGGGACCAGATTTCCCAACTGGAGGTGAATTATATAATATTGAAAATATTCGGCAAGTATATGCTACTGGGCGAGGGCCTCTGGTAACTCGAGCTAAAGCTGAAATTGTAGAGAGAACCAAAAAAGGAAATGCTTTTGATATTATTGTATCTGAAATGACATATCAGACCAATAAATCTACCTTGATTGAGAAAATGGCTAATATGGTCAGAGATAAAAAACTTGATGGGATCAAAGATATTCGAGATGAATCTGATAGAGATGGAGTAAGAGTGGTGATTGAACTCAAATCTGATGCTTATCCACAAAAGGTACTCAATAAATTATATAAATTAACAGATTTACAAAAAACCTATCATGTGAATATGTTGGCTCTTTGTGATGGTATTGAACCAAAAACTTTGTCATTAAAACAAGCTTTACAATATTATATTATTCATCGTAAAGAAGTAGTAACCCGAAAAACTGAATTCGAATTACAACAGGCTAAAGACCGAGCACATATTTTGGAAGGACTCAAAAAGGCTCTTGACTTTATTGATGAAGTTATTACTATTATTCGAGGATCTGAGAGTAAAGAACTTGCCAAGGTTAATTTGATTAAGCGCTTTGAATTTAGCACCTTACAAGTGCAGGCTATTCTCGATATGAGATTACAAACTCTTGCTGGATTAGAGCGACAAAAAATTCTTGATGAATTAGCAGAATTATTAATTCTTATTAAAGAATTAGAGTCAATTCTTGGATCAGAAGAGAGAATTTATCAGATTATCAAAGATGATTTGAAGCAAGTATCCGAGCAATATGGCGATGAGCGAAAAACTCGAGTATTCCAAGAGGAATTGGGAGATTTTAGAGAGACAGATTTTATTCCCAATGAAGATACTATTATTATTTTGACCAAAGATGGATATATTAAGCGAGTAGACCCTAAAGAATATCGTTCTCAAAGACGAGGTGGAGTGGGAATTTCTGGAGTTAAGACACGGGAAGATGACTCTGTATCAATTTTCCTTCATACTATTACTCATGCGAAATTATTATTCTTTACTAATAATGGAAGAGTATTGAAATTAAAGGCTTATGAAATCCCACAAGGGTCTCGTATTGCCAAAGGACAATCTATAGTTAATTTCTTGGAACTTACCAAAGATGAGCAAATCCAGTCAATTCTACCAACTGAAGATGCATCAGATAGTTTTGTTTCTATTGTCACCAGATTGGGTGTTATCAAAAAGAGTGCAATGTCAGTATATGCCAATGTGCGAAAAGGTGGAATTATTGCTATTAATCTCAAAGATAAAGATACTCTGATACAAGCAACTATTACTCATACCGATGATGATGTAATTTTGTTTACCGCACAAGGAAAAGCAATACGATTCTCTCAAGAAGAATTAAGGCCAATGGGAAGAACAGCTTCTGGAGTAAAAGCAATCACCTTAAAGCCTGATGATACGGTATTATCTATGCAAACAATTCGTTCTGGAGATGAGCAAGGATGGCTTGTGATTGCAACCGCTCAAGGATATGGTAAAAAAAGTAAATTAAGTCATTATAAAGTACAGCGACGAGGTGGGGGAGGAGTAAAGGTTTCTAAAATCACCACTAAAACTGGTCTTGTTATGGGGGCTCAAGTAGTTACCCCAGATAGCAAAGAATTGATTGCTATTTCTCTTGGAGGGAATATTATTAAGCTTAATATTCAAAAAGATATTCCGACATTATCTCGGGATACTCAAGGGGTAAAAATTATGAGACTTAATAAAGATGATACTATTGCTTCAATCGCTGTTACTACCGAAGATGAACCAGAAGAAGGAATAGAATAATAGTATTAGTGAAAGGGAATATATAAAAATGTACTGTACAAAAAATTCCCCTCTTGAGGGGTGTCTCCCTCCTATACTTTGTTTAGGCGGGAGACGGGGTGGATAAAATATGAACTTGAAGTCTATCCCCCCCAAGAGAGATAATATCCTTGAACCCATACAGATAGTTGACGATTTAAAGGAATACCTATATACTTGATATAGGTATAAAATAAAATCTCATTATGTTAGAAACCACTACTCGATTTCTATCACCGCGTGAAATAGTAAAGCAATTTGACTTAGAAATTGGAATGAAAATTGCTGATTTTGGATCGGGGGCTGGAGACTTTTCTATTGCTATTGCTCAATATATTCAGCCAACAGGGAAAGTATTTGCAATTGATGTAATGGAATCAGCACATCAGTCTCTCAGAAGTAAATACAAAATTCAAGGTATTACCAATATTGAATTGATTTTGACTAATCTCGAGACTGATAGTGGTTCTACTTTACCAAAAGAATCAGTAGATAGAGTTATGATACATAATATCCTTTTTCAAGTAAATGATAAAAAACATTTGCTCAAAGAAGCTTATAAAATATTAAAAGAAAAAGGGAAATTGGTCATAATAGAATGGGATATAGCAAGCCCAATAGGACCTCTCAAATCATCAAGAATTCCAGAGAGAGAATTAGTTTCTCTGATACAAAATAATGGTTTTGAAATTGATCATAAAATTGATGCAGGTAAATATCATTATGGGTATATATTTAAAAAATCATAAATATGGCAGGGAATAATTCTCTTGATTCATTTACCAAAAATCGTAAATTAATTATTATTGCTGGAGTGGCTATATTGGCCATTGTTATTTTGATGTTAGGGAATGCTCTTGGGTTCCAAGCTGGAGGTAGAAAACAAGTACAAAAAGCTAATCTGGTAGTATGGGGCGTATGGGATGAAAGTGAGACAATGACAAAATTAGGAAGTGATTTTCGTAAAACATATCCTAATGTAAGTATAGAATATCGTAAATTCAAGCCACAAGATTATGAAACAGAATTAGTGAATGCTTTAGCTGAGGGACGAGGACCAGATATATTTGCAATAGAACATACTTGGCTCGGGAAGCATAAGAATAAATTAGCTTCAATGCCAGAAGAAATTATGACGCTTAAAGATTATCAAGATCGTTTTGTAGATGTGGTCAATCAAGACTTTATTGACGGGGGTAAAATATATGGATTTCCCCTATATACCGATACCTTAGCATTATTATATAATAAAGATGCATTTAATGATGCCGGAATTGCAAATCCACCAGCAACTTGGGAAGAATTACAAAAAATTGTCCCAGAATTAACTAAAATTGATCAATTTGGTAATATTAAACAGGCAGGGGTTGCACTTGGTACTGGGGATAATATAAATCGTTCCCCTGATATATTAATGTCATTAATGTTACAAACAGGTGCTCAATTTACTGATCCAAAAGATTCTAGTAGAATTACATTCTCACAAGGAAAAAATATCAATGGACAAAATATCTCTCCAGGAACATTAGCTTTAACCTATTATACTGATTTTGCTAATCCTCGAAAATCAGTATATACATGGAATTCAACTCTCAATAATTCAATAGATGCTTTTTATGAGAGGGAAGTAGCTATGATATTTGGATATTCTTATCAAATAGAAGCAATTAAAGCAAAAGCTCCAAGACTTAATTTTGCGGTAGCACCTCTTCCTCAAGTATCACTAGATTCTGGACTTGCTAACTATGCAAATTATTGGGGATATGGAGTCAGCGGTCAATCCAAATATCCTAAAGAATCTTTTGCATTCCTCAAATCAGCTACTGAAAAAGAAAATGCTCAAGAGTATTTCTTGAAAACCAAGCGCCCAACAGCTAGAAGAGATTTGGTAGAAACTCAATCTCAAGATAGTGATTATGGCGTATTTGTAAAACAAATTTTACAAGCCAAAACTTGGAGACAACCAGATAATAATTCAGTAGATAAAATATTTATTGAGGCTATTAATGCAGTTAATTCAGGACTACTGGACTATAGTAAGGCTATCACTCAGGCTGAATCAGAAATACAAACATTAGCTGATAATGTAAAAAAATGAAATATATAAAGTTTGGTATAGTCTTTAGTATAATCTTCCTAATAGCTTCATTTTTTAGTATTAAATCTACTTATGCTCAGACAGCTGATGGATCCTGTAGTGCTGGGGCAACAGCATTAGAGCAAAATTGTACATTTCAAAATGGGATTTCTCGTTTAAATGGAAAATGCCAAGTGAAAGATAAAAATAATCCAGGTTTAGGATTAACTTGTCGTACTAGCTTAGGATCATCCTGCTCAGGTGATACTTGTCAAAATGGATTAGCCTGTATTAATCAGGTTTGTTCCAGTCCAAGAGGCAATAAAACAGAGGGGCAATCTTGTTCTGGGAATGGAAATGAATGTGTAGCAGGTCTTAAATGTAGTGATTTTAAATGTATAAAAGAAAATGCAACTATTGGTGGTACCACTAATTCACCATCTGGATCTAATGCTGGTGGAGGCAGCCAAGCTGGGACCTCTGGGGGTGCAACTGGTTCTAATATTCCTGGAGAAGGTGATGCTGGTGCTGGAACAACTAACGGAAGCTCAACCAATTCAGAAACAGGACTTGTTAAATGTGGTACCAGTAGAGATTGTACTATTTGTGATATATTTATCTTAATTCGAGACATCTTTAATTTTGCTTTGGGCCTACTAGCTTCACTAGCAGTATTAAGTATTGTAATTGGTGGAGTATATATACTTACTTCAGCTGGTAATCCCGGGGGAGTGAGTACGGGGTATGGCATTATTACCAATGCAGTGATTGGATTATTGCTCGTAATGGCAAGTTTTCTCCTATTCAGTTTCTTATTAGTAGGACTTGGCTTCCAAGAACAAAATTTCTCAGCGGTACTTACTTTTCAACCCGGTAAAGTATTCGAGGTAAAATGTGACACTGCAAGCACTTTTAATGATAATGGGGGAAATGGAGGTGGATCAGGTGTGCTCGGTAATGGAGGGAGTAACTCCTCAACTATAAGTTGTGCAAGTTTAAATGATTCGGTTAAGGCTGATCTAAATAATGCTAGTTTACAGACTGGTGTTCCTTCTGAACTATTAGCTGGAATTATGCAAAGAGAATGTCCTGCAGCATTTAATAATCCTAATGCTTGTCCAAATGAAAATGGATCTGGAGCAGCTGGAGCAGGTCAATTTTTACAAACGAGCTGGAATGAGCTGGGATGTAGTGGAAGTAGAACAAATCGAAGAGATGCCCTTGTATGTATGGGGAAACATTTAAAACGATATAATAAATGTTCTAGTCAATGTAATGGATATTCAGATTTTTCGTCCAGAGCTTGTTCTGATTGTGTAGCAGGAGATTATTGTGGGGCATGTTCAGGTTCATCAGCTTGTGGAGGAAATTATTGTGATGGAGTGTGGAGTAACTATCAAAAATTTAAAACATGTAAATAACAATATGAATAAAATCTTAAGTCTATTTTTACTAATAGCATCTTTCTATTCTATTTCTCCAGTATATGCGGATACCAGTATATACTCAAGTTTCCTATATCCAAGTTTTGCTGTAAATAATGAAATTTTATATTTTGATCAATATGCAGGGGCTATTGTGAAACAAAATGTTATTACTGGTGATAAGTCAGAGATATTTGATTTAATACCTTCTGCTACTAACTTAGTATCAATTTCTCCTGAACAATCTAAAATGTTACTTTATCCTCCCAATATATCATTTCCAAAATATCAAGCACCATTTTTTGATAGTTCAAGAAAATCTCCCGATAATCAATGGTGGGTATATGATTTTAATACAAAAAATAAAATACAACTAAATGATAAAACTAATTTAGTTGGCTGGTATTCTGATAATGAAATTATATATGTATTTAATAATAAAGATATCACAGTTGCTCCCACCAATGATCTGTCTAAATTTAATATTCTATACTCTAATATACCATCTAATGTGGATATTAATAAACAAATTATAGCAAATGAAGACCATCAAATAATCCCATTAGTTGATGGGTATCTTGTTGGTAATAAGAAAAACTTTGTATACCAAAAAAGTAGTAATTATCAAATTTCAACCAGTCCAAAATTAAATTATTTTTTGGAATATAATAATAGTCAGATAAAAGTTTTCGATTGGAGTAGTAATCAAGTAGGAAGTAGTATTAATATGAGTAACAGGAAAGCTGTATTACTGAATAATGATACGATAGCTGTATTAACTACAAATGGTAATTTGATACAATATAATTTGCAAGGGCAGGAGCAATCAAATATATCATTAAATCCAATAGTTACTGATATATATTCGATTGGACAATCTGGAAATGAACTATTGATTAATCAAAATAATCAAATCTCCACTTATAATTTATCAAAAAAAGAGCAGGGAACAGTGTTACTCTCCACCAATACTCCTACCCCTGATACGAATACAACTACACAGCCAGCAAAATCTAAAACATTCGGAAATATAGCTATTTTGATAGGAGGAATACTATTTCTTGCTGGGGGACTAGGATTATTTATTTGGAAATTAAGAAAAAGATGATATAATTAAAAATAATTAAATATAGATATTATGAAATGTATTTTATCAACAAGTTTAGTAATTCTGTTTGTAATAGGATTTATGGGGAATACCTATAATGCTTTAGCAGCCTGTGGATCTGGACTAGATTGTACCTCGGGAAAAGTATGTGTAACAGTAGATGGTGCTACAAAATGTTTAACAAATCAAGCAGATAGTAAGGGTATTTGTACAGGAGATGCTTCTATTAAGTGTGGTTCTGGACAAGCATGTATTCAGAATCAAGCAACAGAAATTGTATGTGCACCTAAAGCCAATACATTACAGCCTGCAACAGATACTAAACAAACCCCAACGAAACCAAATTCTCCAACTGAAACATCTACAAGTGGTGGATCAACTGGACTATCCCAGGGTTTGAATCAATTCAAAAATGCTGGATCAGGACTTAATACGGGGGGAACACTTATTGGATATGTGGCTAATATTATACGCTGGATACTAGGAATTTTAGGAACAGTATTTTTTATAATCATAGTTTTACAAGGGTATCTCTATATGATATCCTCTGGAAATGCTAGTCAAACAGCCGCTGCTACAGGAGCTATTACCAATGCCGTGATTGGATTACTTATTATCATGGGCGCATTCCTTATCACTAATTTTGTCACAAGTGGTTTGCTCGCAGCAGGGTCTTAATATCGTATATATGTTAGAAAAACTTATAGCTAATTTTATCATAGCAACAGCAAAAGCTCAGGAATCTGTGCCACCCGTTTTAGGTATTCCTACTGGTACTGGGGTGACAGAACAAGGGGATATATTTACCTTTGTATCTACTATTGTAAGATGGAGCCTAGGGTTAATAGGGGTAATATTATTTATTCTCATACTCTTTTCAGGATTTCAATATGCAACAGCAGGAGGAGATCCTAAAAAAACCGAAGAAGCTATAAGTAGAATTACAGCAGCAGTAATAGGGGTTTTTATCGTAGGATTGGCCTTTGTGGTATCTAATGCAGTCTTGGGATTTGTCTTTGGCTTATAATATAATATACTTATCCACAATGCTATTACTTGCATAAGTATATATTATATGATAATATGTACTTATAGGACATATTATTTAATAATTATAGATATTCTTATGAATACCTCCAAGATAAAATCAATAGTAACAAGAGTATTATTACCAGTATTATTATTAGCACCTACTTTAGCTGGAGCTGCAACTCCCGTAAAAGATACTAGAGTTATAGGTGAAATACCTCAAGTAGCTGGTACTTATCAATCTACTGACCTTGTGGCTACAGTACAAGTAGTTATTCAATGGGCATTAGGATTTATCGGAATCGTAATATTCATTATTTTCTTATTTGCAGGATTTGAATATGCAACAGCTGGTGGAGATGAAGGAAAAGCAAAAACTGCACAGTCTCGAATGATTAACGCTGTAATTGGACTTATTATTATATTCTTTGCCTTTGTAGCTTCAAATGCAATATTGTCATTCGTATTCCCAGGAAATTAATCAAATTGATAGATACTATGAAACAATAAAAAGGGATTATATCCCTTTTTATTGTTTAGAGAATACATATTCAAATAATATAGTATTCTTGTCAGATAATAGAATACTTGATATACTTGTAATATATAGAATAGTAAAATAGATATGAGAGTCTTATTGATTATAATAGCTTTATTAATGGGAGGATTTTTATTGGGCTCTAATATTTCCTTAGCTCAGAGAGCCCCTGATGCTACTCTCCCTGATCCTGGGACAATCCCAATTAATACTGGAATAGCTGAGGGACCAAGCCTCATAGAGACAGTATCGATTATTATCAGGTGGATATTAGGATTTATTGGAATTGTGATATTTATTATATTCCTATATGCAGGATTTGAATATGCAACCGCAGGAGGAGATGAGAAGCAGGCTGAATCAGCTCAAAAAAGAATGGTAAATGCAATCATAGGTCTACTTATTATATTCTTTGCCTTTGTCGCATCCAATGCCGTATTAGGATTTGTATTCCCTCCAGATGAAACCGCTAGTATTAATATCCCATTAAATGTAAATTAGTATGAAATATATTATCTTTTCACTTTTATTAGGTATAGGAATAATTATCCCTCAGAATAGCTTTGCTCAGACCGTAGATAATACAGCGGCACAAAATACGGCTTGTTCTGGTAAATCAAATGGAGCTACCTGTACTTATCAGTCAAAAACCCCTACAGCACCAGGGGGGCCTGTACAAACATCTACTGCAAATGGGTTTTGTGATAGAAGAGGAGCTACAGGGGGTGATACCCTGTACTGTAATACTACCGCAAATGGTTGGGAGGATTGTTATAAATCAGGAGATGCCTGTAAGTCAGGAGGACAATTAGGAACTTGTAGTGTGGGTAGTACAGGTAACCCTATGAGATGTGACATTAGTAAAAAACCACCAGGAAATCCTGGAGTAGCTACAGCACCCGATGGATCTACTACAGTTCCAAATGGAGGAGGAGCTCCTGATGGTTC
Source organism: Parcubacteria group bacterium (assembly GCA_943354045.1). Taxonomy (GTDB): domain Bacteria; phylum Patescibacteriota; class Minisyncoccia; order SW-4-49-11; family SW-4-49-11; genus CALRBF01. The sequence goes on along the minus strand of CALRBF010000002.1, from coordinate 85,052 downwards.
TGCTACAGTTCCAAATGGTTCCGGGGGTAACACATCTGATGCATCAGCTCCACAAAGTGTAGGATTCACTAATCCTATTAAGTTCAATAGTATCCCAGACCTTATAGCGGGTATTATTAATGCTCTGTTAGGAATATTAGGAACTATTACTGTGGCTATTCTAGTTATGTCAGGATTTAAATATATGACAAGTTCTAATCCAGGAGAAGTAGGTCAGGCCTTGGATGGAATTAGGAATGCAGTTGTGGGACTTATGATAATTATGGGGGCTTTCCTAATAACCCAATATATTATCTCAGCCTTAGTATAAAATATTAATAATAAAGAAAAACACCCAATACTCACGTAAAGGGTGTCTGTATGTAAAAGCTCAACGAGCTTTTATTATGGGATAGTCTCCAAAACCTATTTTTTTGTAATACTCATAATTATTATCCACATCCGTCATCCCAATCTGAGACTTAACTTGTTCCGAGTAGGGTTTTCCTGATAAAAGGGATATAAATACTTTCCCTTTTGCTGAAATATCTTTACAACCTTCTTCACTTTGCTCATAGATAACTCCTGCGATATCAACCTTATTCACCAGGAGATTAGCTGTATCTCCGGTTCGTGTAAAGCATACCTTGAGGGGGCGTGCTGGGAGATCGTACTCACCATCGCGATTGATAACGATGGGAGCCATTTCCCCTGGGGGGTTAATCTGAGATTGGCGAACTCCTTGAAGCCAGGTCATTATCCCTGGGAATAGTACCAGTACAATAATGAGGCCTGAAAGAAAGAATCCAGCAAATCTCTTCCCATCTTTGAGCAGAATTGCTCCAGCTAATGCTATGATAACAGCAAGAACCGCTTCCAAATTGTCAGGAGCACCCTTGAAGGCTAAGACTTTTAGAATCAACCATAGTCCAGCTATGGTCAAGAATAGAGGTCCTAGCCAACTTGGGATATGCCATCCACTCCCACCACTTGCCGGAGCAGGGGAGGAGGATGGTGCCGAAGAAGGGCTTGGAGGGGTGGAAGCTCCACCTGATGAATTTCTGATATTCGCTGGTAGATTCTTTGAGAAAGAAAATGCCATGAGGACGATGAAAATGATCAGAGCAGAAATGATAACACTTGCTAAAGACATGGATTTCTCCAATGAGGGTCTCTCAGACATTAGCATATTTAGATTAAAAAGTCAATAGATATAGACAAAAAAAAGACCAGCTCTTGGGAGAGCTGGTTGAGAATGACCTTTGTTAGGCCTGAGGTAATTATGTTTGTGGCGGGATATTAGTCATTATTCCTTTTACAATGTCATTAAAATTTCCTCCTAGGGAATTAATTGAGATGGGACCTGCTTTTTCTGCTATCTGCATCACATATCTATCTTGTAGAATTTGATCTAGAGTCATCGTTGCATTATCAGGGACTCTATTTGGATCTCTCTGACCATGTTCATCTAATCCCATCAAGAGGAATATCCTTTTTTGTAGGGCCTCATATTCAACTAGTCTAGCTTCTTCCTCTTTTCTTCTACTTGCAGTTAGTTCCCTATCATCAAGATATTTATCAGAGGGGGTTGCATCAGGAGAGTCTACTGTTCCAATACCTACTCCAATATCATTTTCTTCCAATTTTTCCCTTAATATTTTTGTTATGTCTGGACCAAGTGCATGAGCCCTCGTTAATAACTCATCTAATTCGAGGTCACTCAGCGAGACTGCTTTCGCAATTGATATCCTAATGTAATTTTCTAACTCAAATATATACCCATTTACAGGTTCTCCAGCTTTATTGGGATCTTTATCACTTTCTGATGCAAGAACATTGTAGAATGCCTTGACCGGATTTGTTACCCAATATGGTATTATAGCTTTCTTTATCGCAATAGATCCCCCACCTCTTTCCTCTGGTATATCAATCAAACCATCTTTGGGGGTTGTATACTCTATTGTCCTTTGAGTAATATCAATTAAACAGGCTCTTGTATGTAATCCTTTTATGTATATATACCATCCTTGTACGACACGCGGCCTTAATAATCCTTCCCAAAAACCATCCAGAGGGAGTTCTCTTCTGAATTTACCACTGGGTATGGGTATTAGTCTTAACTCATATTTTGCGGGATCTGGTTGTTTCCCAAGAAATTCTAGAATAGCACCTTGTGAACCATTGGTCTGGTCCAGCCCTATGAATCTACGTGCTAATAGTGCTATCCATGCAATGGGTGTGACCAGAAAAGTTATTAGTACTTCAAGGAAATTACCACCTACGCTTTTGATCAAGAAGACCATTAAGATAGTGATGAATACGGTGGAGCCAAAGAAACAGAATATCAAGATGCTTCGGAGTGACAGCCCAGAGATGGACTTCAGTCTTGTTAGAACATTTTGAGTGGCCATGAGTTTGTGAATGTGCATAGAGCTCCTTATTCATAACACAATATGTATATATTGTCAATTTACAATAACAGGTGACTATACATTAAATTATTCCGACGCAGGTCAATGAGTACTTGTACTGTCCTCCCTTGGGGGAGGTGGGGAAAGGTGTCAGGAAAACGGGAGTTTTCCTGTGGAGGAAGGTTGGGAAACCGAGAGGTTTCACAGGAGCAAATTTTATTTGCGACGGAGGAGGATAATTCAAAAAACATCCACACCTACCACTAAAGCGGTACCCCCTCGCCAGCGAGGGACAGATTTAATTTCCTCCTCCAAAGGGAGACAAAAATAAATGGGGGATAAAGCCTCCGCTATGAAAATCCAATCTTATATTGACAAATAACAATATATATACTACAATAGAACAAGTTCCCAAAAGAGGTGTGCTTTTGAGCGTTCATAGGTGTATGAAATGCTCACCCTGCTAATTATAATTATTATTTATGCCTACTATACAACAATTAGTACGAAAAGGTCGCAAGACCGGAGTAAAGAAAACCAAGTCTCCAGCATTGGCTAGAACTTTTAATGTTCTCAAAAACAAGCCTATGGAGAGTAATTCCCCTTTCAAAAGAGGAGTATGTGTGAAAGTTACAACTACCACTCCTAAAAAACCCAACTCAGCTTTGCGTAAAATTGCAAGAGTTCGATTATCTAATGGACAAGAAGTTACTGCGTATATTCCAGGAATGGGGCATAATCTCCAAGAGCATTCAGTAGTAATGCTAAGAGGAGGGCGAGTAAAAGATTTGCCTGGAGTACGATATCATATTGTTCGAGGAGTATTGGATACTGCTGGAGTAGATGGACGATCTCAAGAGCGAAGTAAATATGGGGTAAAAAGACCTAAGAAATAAGGTTAATTAAGATATTGTAATATTATGGCTAGAAGAAAGCGCAATTATACCAGAGAAATCGAACTTGATCCACGATACAAGAATCTTTTGGTTTCTCAATTTATCAACTATATTATGTTGGATGGTAAAAAATCAGTAGCTCGAAATGTATTTTATGGGGCTATGGATATTATTGAAAAAGATCATTCACAAGATCCTTTGAATGTATTCAATACTGCGGTAAAAAATGTATCTCCTGCAGTTGAGGTAAAATCTCGAAGAGTTGGGGGTGCTAATTATCAGGTGCCGGTAGAAGTTCGACCAGAAAGAAAAACTTCTCTTGCATTTCGATGGATTCTAGATGCTGTACGCAAGAAAAAAGGTAAGTCAACTGATAAAAAATTAGCTGAAGAGTTAATGGATGCTTTCAATAAAACTGGTTCTGTTATCAAGAAAAAAGATGATACTCAGAGAATGGCGGAAGCAAACCGAGCTTTTGCTCATTTGAGATAATTGAAATACTGCTAAGAATCCTGTCTATGAATATCATGTTCAGGATTTGAGTGGTAAGTACTATAATTAGTAATTAATAATCAAATACCATGGCCAAAGATCACAAAGATATTCCTCTTGATGATGTTCGTAATATTGGAATTATTGCGCATATTGATGCAGGTAAAACTACTACTACGGAGCGAATTTTGTATTTCACTGGATTAAAGCATAAAATTGGTGAGGTGCATGATGGTGCGGCTGAAATGGATTGGATGGCACAAGAGCGAGAGCGAGGAATTACTATTACCTCAGCTGCTACTACTTGTTTTTGGAAAGATCATAGAATTAATATTATTGATACTCCTGGCCATGTTGATTTTACTATGGAAGTGGAGCGATCTCTTCGTGTACTCGATGGTGCGGTTACGGTATTTGATGGAAAATCTGGAGTAGAGCCACAATCTGAGACAGTTTGGCGACAAGCTGATAGATATAATGTGCCTCGAATTTGTTTTGTGAATAAAATCAATCAAACTGGAGGAGATTTTTATAAATCATTTGCATCTATTCAGGAGCGATTATCCAAAGATGCTGTGGTGATTGCGCTTCCTATTGGATTTGAGCAAGGTATACGAGGTCTTGTAGATTTGGTTGAGAATAAAGCCTATGTCTATGCTGATGATGCTGGTATGACTGAAATTGTTGAGGCTGAAATCCCCGTAGATATGCTTGAGCAAGTAGAAGAATATCGACAAGTATTGATGGAGAAAGTCTCAGAAGTAGATGATAGATTAATTGAATTATTCTTGAATGATGGTGTTCTCTCAACCGAAGAGATGAAATATGCTATTCGAAGAGGAACTCTTGAATCAAAGATTTTCCCAGTACTCGGAGGAGATTCTCGAACTGCTATTGTGCGAAAGCTTCTGGATGCTGTTATTGATTATCTTCCATCTCCACTGGATATTGATGCAGCCAAAGGAACTGATGTAGATGATGAAGAAAAAGAATTAGAGCGAAAGGCAGATAAAAATGAACCATTTGCAGGACTTGCTTTCAAAATTGCAACTGATCCTTATATTGGACAATTAGTATTCTTCCGAGTCTATTCGGGAACTCTAAAGAGTGGAAGTTATGTATATAACTCAACTAAGGGTGAGAAAGAGCGAATTTCTCGACTTGTTTTGATGCATGCTAATTCTCGAACAGAAGTAGATGAATTATCTGCAGGAGAAATTGGAGCTATTGTAGGACTCAAGAATACCACTACTGGAGATACTCTTTGTGATGAGAAAAATCCTATTATCTTGGAGAAAATTGTAATCCCAGAACCCGTTATTCAGATTAAACTTGAGCCAAAGACTAAAGTTGATCAAGAAAAAATGAGTTTAGCTCTTCATAAATTATCTGATGAGGATCCAACTCTTAAAGTAAGCTCTGATGAAGTTACTGGAGATACTCTTATTGCCGGAATGGGAGAGCTTCATTTGGATATTATTGTAGATCGTATGAAGCGAGAATTTGGTGTGGAAGTAAATGTAGGACAGCCACAAGTAGCCTATAAAGAAACTATTCAAAGTTCTGCTGAAGCACAAGGAAAATATATCAAACAATCAGGAGGAAAAGGACAATATGGAGATGTATATCTTCGTGTTGAATCATTCGATCCTGAAACAGTTGAAATTGATCCAAAGAAACCACAACATTATATTTTTGGAAATGAATTAAAGGGAGGATCTATTCCGTCAGAATATGTACCTGCTATTGAAAAGGGTATTAAGGAATCTATTGACCGAGGTGTTATAGCTGGATATCCATTGATTAATATCAAGGCAACGGTATATGATGGATCATATCATGATGTTGACTCTTCTGAATCAGCTTTCAAAATTGCAGGTTCTATGGCTCTTTCAGCAGCTGTAAAAAAAGCAAATCCTATTATTCTAGAGCCAATTATGGCAGTGGAAGTAACTATCCCAGAACAATATATGGGAGATGTAGTAGGAGATTTGAACTCACGACGAGGTCTTATTGAAGAAATGAATGATAGAACTGGTGGACTCAAGGTGGTATCAGCAAAAGTACCTCTATCTTCAATGTTTGGATATGTAACTACACTTCGTTCTATGACACAAGGACGAGGAAATGCAGTTATGGAATTCAATGATTATCAGCCGGTACCTAATAATGTACAACAAGATATTATTGCAAAGAGAACAGCGAGATAATAATGTAAATCTATAAACCAAAAAGCCTGAGAATAAAAACTCAGGTTTTTTGGTACAAGGGTATATGGGTATATCGTCCTCCTTTGGAGGAGCTTTAAGTCCCTCCTATATTTATTTAGGAGGGGGTGGCACGGAGTGCCGGAGGTGGATAGAGTTCAAGTTTATATCTCATCCCTCTTTATTTATCTGCCGTAGGTAGAAAGGGGCCTGCCTGCCGGTAGGCAGGGACAATATATATATATTTATGTTAGAGTTACATTGCTTGAAAATTTCCCTCTCGAGGAGGGACGTAGGCGACTATAAGTTCGCCCCTACAATTTAATTAAAGTCTTTTTTACGGAATATTTTTCTCCAGACAAATCGTCGAGTATGAGCCAAGGCAACATAGAATACCGGATAGGCAAATATTACCAATAGGGTACTAGATGCAAGTCCGAATACCAATGCATAGGCAAGTCCTTCCCAGAATGGGTCTGCAAAGGCGAGAGGAAGTATTCCTACAATAGTTGAGAGAGAAGTAGTAATCAAAGCTCGGAAACGATATTTGATTGCTCCAGAAATTGATTCCCGAACAGATCCCGTTTCTGCTAAGACGGCATTTGAGTAATCAAGTAAGAGGATAGTATTATTAACTACAATACCGACTAGCCCCGTAATACCAATTAAGGCAAAGAAGCTCAAAGGATTATTGGTCAAATAAAGTCCAAAGAATAATCCAGGGAATGAGAATGGTACTGCCATCAGGATGAGGAAAGGTTGACTCAAGGAATTGAATTGTAATACCAAGAGCACATACATAATGATAATAGCCGCAATAAGAGCAAATATCGCTGATTGGAAGGAGTCAAGATTTTCTCCTTGTTGTCCTAAATCAAATGCAACACCATCTTTAGCTAAATTATACTTAGAACGGAATTCATCAGTATCAAATTTATCCTTGATAGCGGTTTGTGCTTCTAATACAAGATTGGTATTCTCTGGGTCAGACACAGCAACCTGTACCGATGCATAGCGTCGTCCATCTTTTTGAGTAATAGTATCAATATTATTGATAATGACATCTTTGATTTCACCACCATCTAATTTGATATCTTTGATAAAGTCTCTAATTTCTTTGGTTGAGTTCTCAAGATTTTTTTGATTGTCGGAGAATACTTGGAAAGTAATCTGATAATCATCGGTTGGAGGCCCAGCTCCAGCTATACCTGCTTTGACTTTCAAATCTTTGAGCTTTACATTATCGGCAATCTTATCATTAATCTCGGATACAATAGTAGCTGAAGTTTTTTCTCGCTCCCCAAGAGGTGTAAGAGTAATATACATCAATACACCAGATGCATCTGCATTAAAGTAGGTAATATCATCAATATAATCAGCATTGGTATCCTTTATGATTTTCTCAATTTCCTTAGTGGTATCAATAGATTTCTGAAGATCACGATTATCCTTTAATATAGAGGTAACAGTAATCTCATTAGTGTCTTTAGCTGGGGCAAAAATAGCAAATTTGAGCTTGCTAGCAGTGAATAGTCCTCCACCAATAAGAGCAATTGTTAATACAAATATTATAGTACTACGCCATATATTATTAAGATACCAATTAGTATACTGATATACCTTAGTATTAATCCAATCAATAATACCAGGAACAAAATAGAGAACATTATACAATGCTTTACTAATACCTTTGCGCTTTACTTTTACTCCTGTCTCAGCCTCATAATGAGGTAATACCAAGTTTGCAAAGAAAGGAATGAGAGTAAGACTGACAATCAGAGATAAAGCCAAGGTTAAAATAACCGTAATAGGAATAAGCTTAATGAATTCTCCTAAAGTACCAGATACAAGAGCAATAGGAATGAAGGCAAGAATGGTAGTAACAGTTCCAGATATATCTGCCAGCCCAACAGTATTAATTGCATGAATTACCGCCTTTTTACCTCGGTGTCCCGCTTTACGGGCATTATCAATAGCATCAATCACCAGAATCGCATCATCTGCGATTAATCCAATAACCAGAATAAGACCAAATAAAGTAAGAGTATTAAGAGAATATCCAATCAAATATAAACCAAGAGATGTAAGTGCAATAGAGACAGGGATAAATACCGCAATAACAATAGAAGCTCTCCAATTGACCACCAGAAGCAAAATAATCATCACTGCAATAAGCCCAGATATAGCACTTTCTTGAAGCAGAGTTAATTGAGCCTTTAGTGAATTAGAAGCATCTCCACCACCAAATATCACATCATATCCATCTAAGTCTCCAGCATCTTTGAGCTTTTGAACTTTGTCTTGAATAGCCTGTGAGAATTCAATAGTTCCGGTAGAAGTATCTCGTACAGCTCCAATCAGAATAGCATCAGAGAATACTAATTTATCATCAGCACGATGAGCTGAGCGTCCAAATTTAATTTGCTCTAAATTAGATTCACCGGTAATAGGATTAGTTTGAACTTCTTGTAAATCAATTACATTTGTTCGAGTAACTGAATTAACTGCATCTATCTCCTTTGCAACAAAAGTTGCTTTATCTTGCAATTCTTGAGTAGATTTCCCATTTCCAATTAAGCTAAATACCAAATCATTCTCTCCATCAAAAGAAGCCGCATTAATAGTGACAAAAGAAGATTTTGTATCCTTTGGTAAATTAATTCCATTCACCGCATCTTCTAATAATTTTGCCCCAGCCTTAGAAGTTGTACCTTCTTTAAATTCAACCGTAATATTAGAAAAATTATCAGCAGTAGTAGAAGTTACCGTTTTAACCTCTTGTATGCTTCCAATAGCTGATTCAATTGGCTGAGTAATATCCTTCTCTACAAGCCCCTTGTCATTGACAAAATAGGGGGTTTGAATAAGAGCAACAGGTATCTCAATAGTGGGAAAACCCTCACGCTTGAGGAATGTAGTATAAGCCGCAGTTCCAATTGCAAGAATACCTACTAATAAAAGAACAGTAATTCGCCATTTATTCAGGAAGAATAAGGCAATTTTTGTTAATGCATCTGGTTTATTGGATGTATCCATATCGATAGATAATTGATTACTAAATAGAGTTACTGTACTCAGTATATACGAGATATAGGTTTCTAGCAAACAGAATAATAGATTGCTAAATAAAAAGAGGAGATTTTTTTTACTATATTATTTTTTTGTATAAATAAATTTTTGAATAGCAAGAATAAACCACAAGATAACCGTAATAGCCGTAACAATAGTAGATAACCATAATTGCAGAGACGCAAAAGACAAACCAACAGCAGTTAGCGATAGAGCATAGGGAATAGAAGTCCAATAACTTACTGGTCCAGTTTTAGTCTGAAACCCTAATATCACTTGGGGGATTAGGGAGATAGAAATAATAATACTGGCAATAGTAATAACAATATCTTGTGTATTCATAAAATAATTTAGTATAAATCTATATTAAACTGATATATAACTCTAGTCAATAAAGTAAATATCTGATAAAATAATCAAGATAATGGAGAGTTCGCATAGTTGGTCTAGTGCGCACGCTTGGAAAGCGTGTATACCGAAAGGTATCAAGAGTTCGAATCTCTTACTCTCCGCTAAAATTAAAAATGGGGGCATTTGCCTCCATTTTTAATTTCCGTGAGTTAGTAAAGAGAAATTCGAACTCGGGAAGGGGAGAAAATCCTATTTGCGATGAGGTTGTAATATCTTACTTATTATGAGCTAACATGATATAATTTAATTATATATAATATAAAAATTATGGTAGAACAAGATAAGATAGCCCAAACAAATAATTTTGGAGGGGAATATGCTCCTCAGTTAGAAAAATCAAAGAAGAAACCTTATTCTTTATCAGTATTTCTTATTAATATTGTATTAGTAATAATACTTTTACATATATTAGTAGTTGCATCAGCTATATCATATATAGTATATGCAACTACTATAGTAGGTATTATTTCAATAGTTGTTATATGTAGTTATTTATTATTGAAATTTTATTCTCTTTCTGTTCTCTTTCAATCTATTGCTATCACCATAGTATCAGTGGGTTTTTTTGGATATTGGTTAATATTTCTTATGTTTGGGGGGTACCCACAAGGTATACTATCTTTTTTTGTGAATACCGAATATAATTTTGTATATATGTCATGTCCTAAATCTAGGGGTGACTATCTTTTTCAGGCAAAAAAAGCAGTGTGTAATTATGAAAAATATTCAATAAATAATAATCAATTAGCATCTGACTCTTCAGAATCAGACGTAGAGATTTATCTATATGATTCTAAAACTAAGATAAATACAAAACTTTCTTTAGAAGAAGCTCAAAAACTCTATATTTCTAATTCTCTTATTTCTCCAGATGAGGCTAGACTAGATTCAGGTTTTGTAAAAGCAAAGAACACAAATAACATAGGAAACAAACCCTATTTGACTAAAGGTGTTTTTCAGAGACAAATACAATTAACAACAGCAGCTAGTGTTGATTGGACGTCTCGAGGAGAAGCATACTTACTTGGTTGGGTGGATTCTAGCAAATAGGTTATATAGTTGAATACGACGAGTTCGCAATCTCTTACTAATTTACCGTCAGGTAAATTATCTGTGACCGAATCTCTTACTCTTATTTATATTAATGTATGAAATCCTTAAGGAGTTATCAGATTCGAACTCGGGAAGGGTATATTGTTTTTTGTCTCCCTTTGGAGGAAGTACCCGTAGGGTGAGGGTGGATAGGAGCAAATCCCCGCCATTTTCCTTTTTATGATATAATACAAATATATAATATCTAAACTCAATACTATGTCACTCTATGATCTTTCTTTTAACGATACTGCGGGGAATATAATTCCTATGCAACAATTTCAGAATCGAGTTCTTTTACTTGTCAATACGGCAACCAAATGTGGTCTAGCTCCGCAATTTGTGGATCTGGAGAAATTGCATCAAGAGTATAAAGATAAGGGCTTAACCGTTATTGGCTTTCCCTGTAATCAATTTGCGGGTCAAGAACCTGAGAGTAATGAAACGGTAGTAAATGTATGTCAGATCAATTATGGAGTTACTTTTTTACTTTCAGAAAAAATTGATGTAAATGGTAAAAATACTCATCCAGTATTTATATTTCTAAAAGAGCATGCTAATTCAGGTATTTTGGGCGATGCCATAAAGTGGAATTTTACTAAATTTTTAGTTTCTGCCGATGGACTTACTATTAATCGTTATGCTCCTACGACAAATCCAATGGATATAAAGAAAGATATTGAATTATTCTTACAGAAGATATAATTTCTCTGTTTGTGGTATAATAAACTCAATAGGTAACTATTCTACTATGGGTACATATAATTGGTACGAAAATCTCATCAAACCGTCCTGGGCTCCTCCTTCCTATTTATTCGGATCGGTATGGTCTATATTGTATCTGATTATATTTGCGAGTTTCGGTACGGTTTTCTATCAGGTGGCTATAGGGAGAATTCCTTGGATGGTAGCTTTACCTTTTGTATTGAATTTGGTATTCAATGCAGCTTTCTCTCCTTTGCAATTTGGGCTAAGGAATAATCTATTAGCCTCTATCGATATAATATTGATATTGATTACACTTATTTGGGCTATGATTGCTATTTGGCCGTATCTGAGATGGGTGACTTATATTAGTATTCCTTATTTACTCTGGGTTTCCTTTGCAACTATATTACAAGTGAGTATAACCTATTTGAATAGATAATTATAATACTATGAAAAAAGAGTTTGGCATATTTTTCTGGATACATATATTCTCATATTAAATTAGTTTTGGAATAAAATCTGCTATTTCTCTGATGTTTTTGCTATTCCCAATAGTATTAATTTGATTGAGACTAATCTTGATATTGATAATTCACATTTAATTCATATGTATACCTATATACTGGTATTCTATACAGGATAATGGAAGATATTATGAAATGGATAGATAATAACATACCTCAACTGAGAGTTCCGGTATTAATAGCAATTGCACTAGTTTCAATATTACATCATAGCTCAGTATCTGCTAAGGTAGCGATGAGTGATGTAATTAAAGATCTCGAAGATATGAGAGATGAGAATGTATTCGAACAGGATATAATTCCTGATGTAGAGCATACATTATTACATATAGAAGAGCATTTACATAATGATGAGGAATATATTGATACAGACATATTAGAAGATAATCGTATTCATGTCTAAAGTATAGAATATTTCTTATAGAGTTATTTCAAATTCTTAAACCACTTTTTAGCACTTTCTCTGCGATGTGGGCAACCTGGCCAGCAACAAGGTCGTTTTTCTCCCATAAGTAATTCTTCAGATAGACGGGTAAGATGATTGTCTCGAGTTTCTGGCTTTTTGACTATGGCAACATAACAAATCCATTCATTACGAGCAAGATCGGTAAGATTATTCCATTTCTCAAGCAAGGCATCATTACTCAACAATAATTCTCTCAAATCATCAGGGATATCATGTACTACTCCTGGGGCTATTGTTTTTGCATTCATAAATGAAATATAAATATAGTATTAGTATATAGAATATTGAGCGATTGATCAATATAGAATTGACATCAATTTGGTATTAGGATATTCTTAAAAAGTTGTTGCATTCAAATCAATGACTGAAACAGGAAACCATGAAACAGCTTTGGCTTGGGGAAAATTCAATTATCCTGATAGTCCAGAAGCACATCATCAAGCATTTGCTAGCTTAGTTGTATTTGCAGTTGAAAAACCAACACGACGATATAAAGTCATTGATACAATGCGCACTTATGTAGGTATCAATAAGATTCTTGCTATTGCCCAGCCTGGATGTCTTTCTTTTGATGAAGCTGTCACTTTATTGAAAACAGATTGTTACGGTCCAATTACTCGAGAGCATGCAGATGTGTATAAGCAATGTAGATTCAAGGGTGATTGTTCTGAAGATATAAGTGATGCTAAGTTAATACTACAACAAAGACAAGGAATTTCTCCATGTGAAACAAGTGTCGACAGAGAGGCTAACTAGGTCTCTCTTTTTCTTTGCTGATGCATATTGACAAAATAGTCACAATAGCGTATTTTTATAGGGTGTTCTTGTAAAAACAATGATTATTGAAATCACCAACAAAGCTCAAGTTGTTCCTACGGCAAGAGCCATTGTCGAAAGCCAGGATGATTGGAATGCAGGTCAAGAGACAGTCTTTGTCGCGCTGATGGCTCGTTTTTCAGGATATGGCTATGTGGTGGGGGGAATTCAAGATCACTTTGACCTATTCCGTCGTCTGTGGGATAATTTTTGCACGATCACTCCAGGAAGTCTTTCTTTCAATGATGCCTATCAGATGATAACCACCTCAGCTATATTTATAGCGGCAGGATACCAAAATTAGACAACAGGGAGATGTCAACGGCATCTCTTTTTTCTTTTATGATATACTTAGTATATATGAAATCACTAGTATATACATCTGATTCCCGGGGAAAAGCTGATTATGATTGGCTCAAAACTCATTATAGTTTTAGCTTTGCAGAATATTACGACGAAAATCGTATGGGTTTTGGGGCTTTGCGCGTGCTCAATGATGATAGTATAGCAGGAGGGAAGGGATTTGGAGCTCATCCCCATAATAATATGGAGATTATTACGATACCTTTGTCAGGGGGATTAGAGCATAAAGATAATATGGGTAATATTGCCGTATCAAAGCCTGGAGATATACAGGTTATGAGTGCGGGTAGTGGAGTATTCCATAGTGAATTCAATGCTCATAGTGATGAGGCTGTAACTTTACTCCAAATTTGGGTTCTCCCAAATAAAATGAATATAGTGCCACGTTATGAGCAGAGATATTTTGATATATATGATAAGCCCAATGCTTTTCATCAAATTATATCCCCAATAGATAGGGGAGAAGAAGGTATTGGAGTGTATCAGGATGCTTGGTTTCAACGTGCTTATGTAGAGGAGTATAAACAATTAGAATATACTCTCAAAAAATCAGGAAATGGAATATATATTTTTGTGATATCGGGTGTAATTAAGGTAAATAATCAAGAATTACATACAAGAGATGCAATTGGTATATGGGATATTGATACTGGAATTCATATTAAGGCAATTCAAAATGCTGAGTTTATATTAATAGAAGTTCCATTATAGGCGAGGGATAAACTTTAGACAATTCATCTATATTATGATATCTTATATAAAATGTCTAAAAATTAATATGAAGATAGTATGATTATCACAATCGACGGGACAGGAGGAACAGGAAAGACCAGTACCGCTCAGTCACTGGCAAAACGATTAGGATATTATCATCTCAATTCTGGCTCTTTGTATCGATGGATTACGTATAATGCTCTAAATCAACATCTAAATCTTAGAGACTCAGATGTTTTGATAACATTAGCTGAAGATTTAGATTATAATACTATTGATTATAGTGTGCTAAAAAATCAAGATGTCTCAGATAATGTAGCTACAATTGCAAAGATACCAGAAATTAGAGATAAGGTTTTAAATATTCAGCGTGAATTTGCAAAGGGAAAAGATATTGTAGTGGAGGGGCGAGATATTGGAACAGTGGTATTCCCCGAAGCAGACTATAAATTTTATTTTACAGCCTCTCTCGATATACGCGCTCAGCGAAGATATAGCCAATTACAAAAAGCCGGCATAGAGGCAGATTTGGAGCATATTAAATACTCAATTGCTGAGCGTGACCGTCAAGATATTGAGAGAGAACATTCTCCTCTCAAAAAAGCTGATGATGCGATTGAAATTGATACCGATACTCTTACCGTTGAAGACGGAGTAGATATTATTTTAAAAGAAATAAAAATCTTGTCTTAAAAAAGAAAAGCACCCACTGCTATCACACAGTGGGGCATAAGTCTGGGGATGGGAGTTTTATCAACTTGCCTGATTTCTCAGGCTGTAGCGAAGTTAATAATAACTCCGTGTGGGGATTGATGAACCCAGTCTCATCAAGTCTAGTATATATGGATATATTATATTTGTCAATTTGTAACAAATATAATATATATTGGGGAAAAAAGAGGAACGGGGCTCCTCTTGGATTTGGCTTCAAGCCGCTAATGTAGAGACTCTTTCCTCGAGTCGAGGGTAGAGTATTTTAATATTATTACGTCGCCGTGTTTCTTCACAATCATAAATGATTTTTCCCTCAGTATTGCTATATATGAATTTTTGTTCTACTTTTGAATGACACCAGTCTGTGTTACTTCCACCACATAATGGTATGCGATTTTCAAAACTTTCATCCCTAATCTCTCTTCTGGGCTTGATATGATGAATTTGAAGCTTTTTTTGGGGAAACTGTTGAAAACAGTGTTGACAACGGTTACCATAAAACTCCTTTACTTCGGCCTTTGTGGGGCGGCACATTGGAAGGAGGGGGATAGGGTGGACTTATCTATTATAAATAATTTTATGTATTTTTTCAAATATTAAATTGAGGATAAGTATAAATGAATATATAACTTGTATGATAAGGGGTACTCCTATATACTATATATAAAGATAAATAAAATATATGTCATCAGATGATTTGAAAGCAAAATTAACCCCTATACAATATACGGTTACGCAAGAGGATGGGACGGAAGCTCCATTTGAGAATGAATATTATAATAATAAAAGAGATGGTATTTATGTAGATATTGTCTCTGGAGAGCCTTTATTCTCTTCTCGGGATAAATATGATTCAGGTACTGGCTGGCCATCTTATACGAAACCAATTAAAGATGATGTAATTATTACTAAAAAAGATACTAAATTATTCCAAACAAGAATTGAGGTAAGATCCAAAGGAGCTAATTCTCATCTCGGGCATGTATTCGATGATGGTCCAAAAGATAAAGGAGGCAAGAGATATTGTCTCAACTCAGCATCTCTACGCTTTATCCCAAAAGAAGATATGGAGCGTGAAGGATATGGAGAATATTTGGATCAAGTATAAGGTATTAGCCTTGAACAATTCCAATATTGAGTTCTTTAGCTAGCTGATATAAATTTTGATTTATTTCTTGTGCTCTTTGAGAAGAGGCTAAATATTCTTGAGATACCATAACCCCTTTCCAAGGGCGATATTTGAATTGAGCTAAGCGAAGGGGAGTAGGATTCATAAGGCTAATATATATCGTAATATCTGCTTGTAAGGATTGTATGAATGCGACAGCCTTTTGTATAGTCGGTATATCTATACCGATTTGTAAATATACGCTAGATATAAGTCCAGTTTTAATTTTATTTGTAAGGAGATTGTTTTCTTGCTCTAATTCTTCATCTAAGAGGAATGGATTATAGGCAATAGCAATACGAGAATATGTATCCTGATAATGGGTTTGTATAGATGACAATACATCAAGAGTGGTATATTTTGATTTTGGTACCCCACTAATAAGTAATATTTCAGATATATGCAGAGGTATTAATTGCTTTAATAAGGATAAAAATTCTTGCGCTGTCTCATCAAGAGTTTTCTTTTGATGAAATTTGAGGGAATAATAGGGGATAATGGTGAGCTTGGGGTTAATATACTGAATTTGATTAATCATATCTAATATAGATATGTCTTTTGACTTATTCGGTAGGGATATAGTGGAGGCCTCTAAACTCAGTAATTGAGCCTGTAATTTTGGCTCCAAATCTTGACTTTTGAGAACTATTTCATGAATTAAATTATCCATATTAGTTGAGGATAATGCGAGGTATTTGCTCTTGTAGCCAAATAACAAAATCATCTGGACAAGGCATCACGGAGAGGCGACTATGCTTTACTAAAAGAAAATCATCAAAAAGATGGGATTGTTTGATAGTATCGAGGCTAATTTGTTCCTCAGAGGTGAATCTGGTTACAAACTCTAATTTTGCAGCCCAACTAAAGCGACTATCGGCTAGATTTAGATAGGGCTCTTCTATTACTTTAGCAATCCCAACAATACGGCGTTCTTTGACTGAATGATAAATTAAGACATAATCTCCGACTTGCCAAGTTTTAATCACATTAATAGCCTGATAATTATGTACCCCATCCCAAAGAGTAATATGTTCTTTTTCAAAATCATCAATAGAAAAAGTTGAGGGTTCGGTTTTGGCGAGGAATATTTGAGGCATAAAAGGAAATCTATTTTGTATAGTATATCATAATATGTTATACTGGTGTATATGAAATTACAATTCAAACAACTTCATCCTAATGCAAAATTACCAAGCTATGGACACTCCACAGATGCTGGTATGGATTTGTATACTCTTGAAGAAATAGTATTTCAACCAGGGGAGCAAAAAGTTATTCCTACGGGACTAGCCATGAATTTACCAGTAGGATATGCTGCTTTGGTTTGGGATAAAGGAAGTATTGGTTTTAATAAGGGGCTGAAAAGTCTAGGTGGAGTTTTTGATGCTGGGTATATAGGAGAAATAAAAATATCCCTCATTAATTTATCTCATGAAGTACAAATAATAGAAAAAGGAGCAAAATGTGCTCAATTGTTAGTACAAAGAGTGGAATATTGTGATATTGAATTTACCGATATATTAATTGATTCGTCTCGTGGAGAAGGTGGTTTTGGAAGTACGGGTAAATTTTGATATAATTTGACAAATATAAATTATTTGATATATACTAAATATATACATCTCTGTGGAGATTTGTATGGACAAAACAAAGAACACTCAGTCTAGTGATTATCAAGTAGCTTGGTTTCTCCTCGGCCTACTATTTGGACTATCGCTATTGATCTTTCTTAGACTATTGCAAAAAGGAATTTAGTGATATATTTATTCAAGCACTATATTGAGGAGCTCCCCAGAGCCCCTCTTTTTTTGTGGATAACTATTATTGATATAATATATAGAATATATAATAAGTCTTTGATATACTA
The DNA here is from genome assembly GCA_943354045.1 of Parcubacteria group bacterium. Classification (GTDB taxonomy): domain Bacteria; phylum Patescibacteriota; class Minisyncoccia; order SW-4-49-11; family SW-4-49-11; genus CALRBF01. The sequence continues at coordinate 67,155 of CALRBF010000002.1, read as the reverse complement.
TATAAGTACATTTTATCTTGGAGGGCCATGTGACAGCAACGGGTGTAGTTATAACTTCTTCAATGGGTAACGGCGTTACCCGGAGCAATCCGCTTGCTCCCTTTGTGAACTTCGTAAAAACAGCACTCGAAATCATAGCTGCTCTTCTTGGGGCTTATGCTATGGTTGTACGTAATTTAATTCTCTTGCTTCGGAAAGATGCTCGTCTCTTTCTGTGGATGGGAGGATTCTATTTCACCTACCTGCTGCTATACAAGTTTGCAGGCCCCTACCTTGTGGCTGCTAGTCTCAGGAGTAGGTATTCCATTTGAGGACTCTCTTCAATGCCATCGAATACACAAACAAGTCAATCATTTGGAGGTCTCTTGAATTTCAAGTAGGCCTCTTTATTTTTGTTGAGAATATAAATATTTAGCTTGCTTATAGCGTAATATTGCCTGTTGTCTAGCCTTACTATGTTCAATAATTGGTGTAAGTGGGGGAATATAATTTCCCCCAAGCCATTTTGACTGATATATCCCTTTTGTATCATAATTCTGCGCCTGAAGATAAGGGTTAAATATACGAATTGGTTTAGGGTCAGCTCCTACAGAAGCACCCCATTGCCAACCTCCATTATTAGAGGGCTCATCTAAATCTACAAGAGTAGCTCGGAAATATTCTTGCCCCCATCGCCAATCAATTCCAAGATGTTTGGTTAATATACTCGCCACAATCATACGAGATCTATTATGCATCCATCCAGTTTGAGATAATTGTCTCATAGCAGCGTCTACAATGGAGTAACCGGTTTCTCCTTTAATCCAAGAAAGGAATCTTGTATGGGCTTTTTCTCCTGAAGTCCAATCAATAGTATTTTGGAATTGTAATTGAAATTCGATATTGAGTAATTCAGGTCGATGATATAATAAATAGGCATAAAATTCTCTCCAAATAAGCTCGGATATATATATAGTAGCTCCAGAATATTGATTATCTATCAAAGCTGATTCAAGAGTATTATTACTATGTTTTTGTATCATTTGCCTAAGAGTTCTACTTGAGACAAATCCCCAAGCAAGAGCTAAACTCATTTTTGAAGTTTTACCATTATCTATAGTGTCAAGTTCCAGGGAATCCCGATTAAGATGATAATTATCAAGAAAACCAGAGTCAAGAAAATATTGGAATAATGCTAAAGCCTCAGCTTCGGAATAATACCATAGAGATAAATCAGGAAGAGGAATATATTGAGTCAAATCATATATAGTGTCACCAATTAATACATCTCTATTGGAGGAAAATTCTTGTTGTATGTCGTCAGTATTAGCCTGTATATAATTCCAATCTGAGATAATATCTTGATATGATATAGAATTTAGGTCCGGTTTGGGATAAGTTTCGGTATTTAAGAATTCTTGCCAAATAGATTTTTTGAAAGGGGTAAATACAGAATACAAATTTCCATTTTGACTGCGAGTTTCTGTATTAACACTTAATCTATCTGCATAAATATGTATATTGATACCAGCTTCTTTAATTTTTTGCAATTGCTTAGTGAAATCGGGATATATATCATGATTGACATAGAGTTCAATGTCATAAGATTTACTCAGGTCAATAATTGACTGAGCACCCTTGCCTTTAATTAAATGAAATTGAGGAAATTGCTGTATAAACTCGGGTAAAGCTTGGCTTAATATATGTCTTTGGGCATAGCCAAATTGAGCTTGAGGTTTAGCCTCAAGCATATAATTTTCTAATATAAAAATAGGAGCAAAAGATATATTACGTTCTTTTGCGGTATTAATAGAGTGATATAATGCAGGATTATCGGTTAGTCTTAAATCTCGCCGAGCCCAATATACAATAAGAGATGTTTTCATATATACTAGTATAGCATAATTAATTTGCTAAATCATAACATATGCTATAATAAATACAATATATTATTTTATTTCCATCAATGGAACAAAATACAGCTGAGATTGATACGAGTGAATTTATAGATATTTATACCAAGAGAGAGGTAGATTGGCGTAATGGAGCTATTGTATATCAGGTATTGGTAGACCGCTTTGCTCCTTCAGCTAATATTGACGCTAAAAAATCACTATATGCTTCACCCCGTCAATTGCGTGGCTGGAATGAGCTGCCTCAACCTGGAAATTTTATAGATAATTGTAAAGTTTGGAGTCAGGAATTAGATTTTTGGGGAGGAGATATTACTAGTTTAATTAGTAATCTTGATTATATACAGAATTTAGGTGTAGAAGTATTATATCTTAATCCAATTCATCTTGGTTTTACGAATCATAAATATGATTCTCTAGATTTTGAGGCTATATCTCCCGAACTTGGAAGTCGTGAAGATGTCAAAGAATTGGCAAATACTCTCCATAATCGAAATATGAAATTGGTGCTCGATGGAGTATTTAATCATATGGGGCGTAATGCAAGTAAATTTCAGGAAGCTGAGCAGAATGCTGAGAGTATATGGCGAGATTGGTTTATTTTTGATACTCAAATTCCTGGAGGGGCTCGTATTTGGAGAGGGCAATTTAATTTACCAGAATTAAATTTAGAAAATTCTTTAGTAAGAGACTATTTATGGAGATCAGAAAGTTCGATAGTAAGAAGTTATTTACGTGATGGAGTTGATGGATGGCGACTTGATACTGCTTATGACTTGGGACATGATTTCCTCGCTGAACTTACTGAGGCTGCGCATAAAGAAAACCCAGAATCTCTCATAGTGGGCGAAATTATCACATATCCAGCAGGATGGATACCCGCAATGGATGGTGTTGTGAATTACCATTTACGTAGTCTAATAATATTATTGGTGGAGGGATCTCTTCAATCTTCTACTGCAGCCTCTATGTTAGCTCATATGGTTGCAGATATTGGAATTGAATCATTGTTCAAAAGCTGGTTATTATTAGATAATCATGACTTAGAACGTCTTGCAACAAGAATTCCAGATATATCTAAGCGTAAAATTGCCCAAGTATTACAATTCACTCTGCCGGGTTCTCCTAATATCTATTATGGTTCTGAGTTAGGTATGACTGGTAGTTGGGATCCAGCCAATCGCGGTCCTATGGATTGGAGTCTTGTTGATCAAAATAATATTGATTTAAATTGGATGACACAACTTATTGCCTTACGTAAACAATACCGAGCTTTACGTATAGGAGATTTTCGTATAGCTACAGCTCATCAATTATTTGCCTTTGAGAGATATACTGATTATGTAGCTGAGACAGTATTAGTTGTGGTTAATCCAAGTGATAAATCAGTGACAGAGCATATACAATGGCGACATGGATCTGTTATAGAAGTTTCTATGTTAAGAGATTTATTACCAATAACGGATGAATTTGAACCATTAAGTGGATATGCGGGATTTTTAACTATACATATGCCCCCTAATAGTGTGAGGGTCTTAGTCCCGAAAGATATAGATAATCATAATGGCTATTCATTATATAAAAGGATTCGTTAATATACAGTATATTGATTGATAAGGAATAATATGATATTCTAATTCTAAGATTAAATATAGTATTCACTATGAAAATTATTCAGCAGTTTTTTGAATATTTTGAGGCCAAAGGACATACAAGAGTAAAATCATCATCATTATTACCAGAAGGGGATAATTCTGTATTATTTACTACAGCTGGTATGCAACAATTTAAGCCTTATTATTTGGGTAGAATATCTCCTTATGGAAATAGAGTTATTAGTATACAAAAATGCTTGAGAGTAGATGATATTGATGAAGTAGGAGATGATACTCATAATACTTTTTTTGAAATGTTAGGGAATTTCTCCTTTCATTATCCTAGTGGAGAAGGAAGTTATTTTAAACAAGAGGCTATCAAATTAGGATATGAATTTATTGCCGAGGAACTCGGAATGTTAATTGATTATGTAACTATTTTTGAAGGGGATGAGAAAAGCCCAAAAGATACGGAGGCTCTTGCCATATGGGAGCAATTAAAAAAGGATAAGGGAGTAGAGTTTGAGATAAAACTACTTGGAAGAGAGGATAATTTTTGGGGTCCTACGGGAGCTGAAGGACCTTGTGGCCCTACTACGGAGATTTTTGTAAATGGAGTAGAGGTATGGAATATTGTATTTAATCAATATTATTCTGGAATAGATGGAAGTCTAAAAGAATTAGAACAACAAGGGGTAGATACTGGTGGTGGTTTGGAGCGTATTATAACTCAAATAGAAGGAGTAAAGTCGGTATATGATACTAAAATATTTACTTCAATTATTGATAATATACAGAATCAATTTCCTAATCAATCACTAGATATATATCGTATATTATTTGATCATATTCGAGCGAGTACTTTTCTTTTAGCTGAGGGAGTAGTACCTTCCAATAAAGAACAAGGATATATATTAAGGAGATTATTAAGAAAAGTATTAAGTCTTATCTCATCTTATGATAAGCCTTTAGAATTAGTATTTAATACTATTGAAAATATTATTGAAGTATATCAAGATAGATATCCTGAGTTGATAAATGCAAAAGATAGTATTAAACATAGTGTTGAGGAGGAATATGCATTGTTTAGTGAATCAGTGTCTCGTGGTATGAGATATGCGAGTAAAATATTAAAGAAAAAGCGAATTCCCTATATGTCAGGAGAAGAAGCTTTTTTATTAGCCTCAACCTATGGTTTATCTCCAGAAGTACTTCGATTACAAGGATTATCTTTTGATGAACAAGAATTTGAGAATTATAAGATGGAACATCAGAGTATTTCCCGAGCTGGAGCTGCCAAAAAATTTGGTGGACATGGATTAATTCTTGATAATGGAGAATTAAAAGCTGCCAATGAAGAGGAATTAGCTATTGTGACTCGATTACATAGTGCAACACATCTTTTGAATAAGGCTTTAAGAGATATATTAGGAGAGGGAGTAGAACAAAAAGGTTCAGATATTACTGCTGAGCGTACACGATTTGATTTTAGTTTTGAGAGAAAATTAACTCCTGAGGAAATACAAATAGTGGAAAATAAAGTAAATGAATATATTCAAGCTGGGGTAGATGTTCGTATTACCCCAATGTCATTAGAGGCAGCAAAAAAATCAGGAGCTTTATATTTAATCAATCGTAATTATCCAGAACAAGTAGATATATATAGTTTTGGAGATATCTCGAAAGAATTATGTGGGGGCCCTCATATTCACAATACTCGAGAAATAGGTAAATTTAAAATTAAAAAAGAAGAGGCTGTTGCTCGAGGAGTGCGTCGTATTCGTGGTATAATAGAATAATATGAAAACAAAAAGAGATATATTACTTCGTAAATCTCTCCATCTAGGGCTTATACTTCCTTTTGTTGTATATTGGTATATATCAGCCCAAACTTTTACCAATGCAGCGATATACGCGAGAGGGTTTTTAGCTGTATTTGTGGTAGGATTTCTGGTATATGAATATTTACGACTTGATACGCGTATTTGGGTGCCATTTGCGAGTCTTGTAAAGCCAAAAGAGCAATATACTAATGTTGATGGATTAAATTTAGTTTTGGCAGCTATTGTAGCTACAGCCCTTTTTGAGCCAATAGTTTCAATCACAGCAATATTAATTGCAATTATTGGGGATACATTTTCTACGATTGGAGGAATTTATGGTACAATGAAGGTATTCCCAAATATAGAAAATAAAACAACTTGGGAGGGTATATTATTAGCCTTAATTGCTAATTTTGTAATAGCAGGTAGTCTATGGGGATTTAGTATTATTCCACTAATATTAGCGTTAAGTGGAGTGATTATTGAGACATTTGCTTCTAGACTAGATGATAATTTGGCAATTCCCTTAGGAGTGGGATTTATTGGACAAATAATTTGGTTTATATTACAATATTATCCAAAATAAATAAAATAAATACTATGTTTGGTAAAAAAGTATCATCCGAACCTCTCATCATAGATATTTCTGAGAATAGAGTTACGGTAGTTGATTATACTGTTGATATTAAGACTGGCAATACCTTGATTCAAGGTATTGGACAAACTCAATTACCCTTTGGTGTAATTAATACCAATACTATTGATCAAGAGACACCATTAATACAAGCTATAGAAAATGCTCTCCTTGAAGCTAAAACCAATACTGATGAGGAGAAAATAGGTATGGTTTTGGGAGTGTCAGGACCATTAGTAGAAATTAAAAACCGTACTGTTGAGATACGTCGTGAGAATCCACAAAAACATATTAAATCAAAAGAATGGATTAATACTATAGATGATATATATGTTCAATTTGATAAGGAGTCTTATATTTCTTCTCAGGGACATCAGCTTCCCTTATCTTTAGCACAGATTTCTCTCAATGATATTCGCTTAGATGGTGAGGAGGTCTTATCCCCAATTAGAGAAAAAGCTCAAACAATAACTTTAGAGACACTCAATACCTATATCCCTAATACTTATAAACAATCACTACTTAATATAGAAAAAAGTATAAAATTATCTATTGAAGGAGTATATCAACATGGATATGCGGTAGGGCAACTTATATTAGATTATAATAGTAATAAAGATATATCAGTAATATTAGTAGATATTCGATTTGGTCATACCACCATTAGTACTATTCAGAATCAGAAAATTAATTATATACAATCCTTTAGTGTGGGAAGTCATAGTTTTACTCAGGCTATTGCAAATACCTTTCAAATTACCATTGATGAGGCTGAGACAGTGCGCCAAGAATATAGCCGCTTACAATTACCAAGAGATATGTCTCGTCGTATTACTGATGCTTTAGAGTCAGAAATATCTCTTTGGCTGCAGGGAATTATCTTGAGCCTACAGGAAGCTCAACTAGAAAATCTTCCACCATATGTATTATTATATGGTGAGGGAGCTCAATTATTAGGAATAAAAGAGGCTCTTGAATATAGTAATTGGTATAAATCACTTAATAGTACTGTTAATCCAGGAGTATCAATTCTGACTCCAAAGCAATTCCCCCATATTATTGATATGACAAGTAAAATAGAAAATGCCCGCTATATTGATATTCTCGGTCTTATACATGCCGCCAATATTCCGACAGATATTCATTTGCCTTATCGTTTAAATGAATAAATCGCTATGAAAAAAACAACCTCAAAACCACTTATATTAAGTCCTAAAGATGGAATTTCTGATATTGTGTATCAAATTAAAACTTATGCTATAAAAGGAGGTGAAACTTTGATTTATATTCCAGATAATATGGATATATTATATAATCCTGTAAATAGGGGATTATTTGTGCATACTATTAAACAATTGATTGCACGATATGATATAGAGCTATTTAGTGCAGACAATGAATTGGTATCTCTTTTGATAGCAAGTAATATACCCATTACTACTTCAGATACTATTCCTCAAATTAATTCAGATGTATCGGATATAGAAAATGATCCATATACTGATTTTTTTGGATATCAATTAAATCAAAACCCAATAAACTCTACTCCAGAATCAAGTCCTGAGACAGTATTTCAACCTGAACCTGCTAATCCTCAACCATTGCCAAAGAAAAAATCAGATGGACCTTCCTGGAAATTTTTATTGGCAGGAATGATTGTCGTGACAACAATTCTTGTAGCCGTAGCAGCTATACTTATTCCAAGAGCAGATATTACTATTACCACAAAACTGGAATCATTATCTAAAGATTTTTATATTACTTTTGATCCTGGTATTACTGATATGAGTGCTGAGAATAAAGCTATACCATCCATCACAGATACTATTAGTGCTTCTGTAGAAGGAACATATGAAGGAACTGGCTCACAGGCTGGAGGTACTAAGGCGAGTGGTACTATCACTATTAAAAATGAGACTTCTGCTTCACAATCATTGGTTGCTAATACCCGATTTCTTTCTGCAAAAGGAAAACAATTCCGTCTTATAGACGCTGTCACTATACCTGCAAAAGATTCTGTAACGGGTAAAATTATAGCAGATGCACCAGGAGAAGATTATAATATACCAGCAGGTAAATTAACTATTCCAGGTTTTGAAGATAATCCGACTAAATTAGCATCCATTTATGGAGAATTAGGATCGACCATTAATAATGGAGCTAGTGAAGATGGAATTATTGTTACAGAACAAGATATAGAAAAGGCTAGATTAGATTTGCAAAAAAAGCTTACGGAAGTAGTTAATAAACAAGTTAGTGAAAGAAAAGATACTAAGGCCTTGGTGATACAAACTAAACTCAATGATATACAATATACGGGATTACCAAATGTTGGAGATAGAGTAAGAAGTTTTACGGTAAAAGCCTCGGGTAATCTGCAGGGAGTATTCTATAAAGAAGAGGATTTAGACGAATTAATAAAATTTTTATTAGCCTCACAAGTGATTGACTCAAGAGAACTGGGATCTGATATTAAGATTAACTTCGATCCTCCACAGGAATTTCCAAATAAACAAGCAGCAAAAGCAAGAGTATATGTAGACTATTTTCTACAACCTAAATTTGATGAGGGAGATATATCTCGTAATATTAGACTTAAAACTATATCTCAAGCACAGGATTATCTCAAGGGTCTCGATAATGTAGACTCAGCTGATCTGAAATTAATTCCAGGATTCAGCCCAGTATTGCCAGTTCTTTCATCTCGTATTCGTATTATTATTAAGTAAATATGGTATATTTTTGGCTTATACCTATTATTCCTTTAACTATAGGACTCATATATGTGAGATCACTAAAAGATATTTTAGAGGAAAAAGGGTTATTAAAATTAGGATTACAAAAAAGTGAACTTGCTAAAGTTAATATGATAAGAGGATTTTTATTATTGGCTATTATAATATTTCTTATATTTTCAACTGGTAAAAGTCAGTTGATCATAGGAGTTATAGGATTAGGGATAGGTTTTTTGATTATGTTCTTCTCAGAACCCATATATAGAATTTTAGCAACTGGTGGAGGAGACTCATTTTTTAGAGGAGATGATAAAATTAAATTGGTAGGTATAGTGATTTGTATCTTATCAGCTGGCTGGATGTCTGGTATTACACAAGGATTATTATATGGGTTTTTGAAAACTGCAAATATCATCCCATCAAGTGATGTTATTGATTATTATTAATATTATTATAACATATTGACCGAGTTGTGAAATCTTGCTATACTATGATTTAGTTGGCCTTGTCGTCTAGTCCGGTCAGGACGCCAGGTTTTCATCCTGGTAACACGGGTTCGAATCCCGTCGAGGCTACCAATTACGCTCCTGTGGTGAAACTGGATATCACTACGGTCTTCGGAACCGTCATTCGGGGTTCGAACCCCTGCGGGAGCACAGATTATAGATATATGCTTGTAGCATATGTCTCAAGGGGTGAGAAAGTCGGAGCCCGGTGTGAGTTTCCCTGAAAGGGAAGGCGAACACGGCGAGACGGGGTCGCGAGAATTTCCCGTCAGGGAAATTACTTGTGACCGAACCCCTGCGGGAGCACAGATAGAAGGAATATGTCAGTGACATATTCAATATATGAGTTGTGTAGGGGTGACCTTACAGTCGCCCGTATTCCATCCCACCGTCTAGCGACGGCACCCCTCAAGAGGGGAATATATAAAAATGTACTGTACGAAAAATTCCCCTCTTGAGGGGTTTTTCCTCTCATACTTTTGTTTGGGAGGAGACGGGGTGGATAAAATATGAACTTGAAGTCTATCCACCCCCGCCTTACAGGTTCCCCCTCCCTGCCTACCGCAGGCAGGCAAATGGGGACAAAAATACAGCTTCTCCCAAAGTCTTATAATGAAACTTCTTACCTCGTACAAACCCTTGACTTTATACCTAAAACGGTGTATAATGTTTGTAACGGATGAGTGATGATACGTGAGACTTTATTGGATTGGCTATCAAATAATGACGATACAGATACATATTGCTTAGTACAAAAGAAAGTAATGGATTTTCCATTGCTTATTTTATGCGTTTATAAGTAAGTCCGAATAAGTCCTCATCAAAGCACTATTAGATTAAGTATATGCATATGGCAAAAAATCAGAGAGTTTTCTTTAAGCCCACTATTGATCTAGAATTACCAAATCTTATAGAGCCGCAATTAGCTTCATATAAATGGTTTTTACAAGAAGGGCTTCGTGACCTCTTCGAGGAACATTATCCCGTACTTGACTGGACAGGTAGCGAATATCGATTAGAATTCGTTGGATATCGATTGGATGAGCCAAAACTTTCTGAAGTACAATCTCGCGTAAAGAATATTACTTTTGAAGCTCCTCTTCGAGCTAAAATTACTCTGATTAATAATACAACTAATAAAAAAATTACTCAGGAAGTATTCTTGGGAGATGTTCCTCTTATGACAGAGCGAGGAACATTTATTATCAATGGGACAGAGCGAGTTATTATTGCTCAAATTTTGCGTTCCCCTGGAGTATTCTTTACTGAAAATATTTCTCGAGATAAAAGATATTTTGGAGCTAAGCTTATTCCTACTCGTGGAGCTTGGATTGAAATTGAAACTGATGGTGCTGGAGTAATGTGGGTAAAAATTGACCGTAAGCGTAAAGTCGCTCTTACTTCTCTTTTGCGTGCCTTTGGACTCGGTAAAGATAATGAGCTTATTTCAACTTTTGCTGATGTTGATACGGGTAAAGTAAAATTTATTAGAGAAACTATTACAAAAGATGCTGCTCGTGATCAAAAATCAGGATTCGTAGAAGTATATCGAAGAATTCGACCAGGAGATTTAGCAACAGATGATAATGCTCGGCAATTAATTGAAGGAATGTTCTTTAATTTTAGTCGATATGATCTTGGTAAAGTTGGACGATACAAGGTTAATAATCGATTAGGTGTTGACTTAACTGAAGATCCAAAGTATAGAATTTTACAAATTGATGACTTTATTAAAATTGTAAAAGAAATTATTCGTCTTAATAATGATCCTCAGGCTATGCCCGATGATATCGATAATCTTAGCAATCGACGTATTCGATTAATTGGAGAATTAGTACAAGAGCGAGCTCGAGTTGGATTTGCTCGAATGGAAAAAATTGTAAAGGATAGAATGAGTACAGCTGATCCACAAACTATTACTCCTACCAGTGTAATTAATGCTCGTCCTCTCGTAGCTGCTATTCATGAATTTTTCTCTTCAAGCCAATTGTCTCAGTACATGGATCAGATTAATACCTTATCAGAATTAGAGCATAAGCGAAGAGTGTCTGCTCTTGGACCAAATGGACTTGCTCGAGACCGAGCTGGATTTGAGGTTCGAGATGTTCATCCTACTCATTTCGGGCGTATTTGTCCTATTGCGACCCCAGAAGGACCTAATATTGGACTTATTGGTCAATTAGCTACTTATGCTCATATTAATGAATATGGATTCTTGGAAACTCCATTTAGAAAGGTGGTAAAAGGGGAGGTCACTGATGAAGTTGTATTCTTTGATGCCGCTGAGGAGAAAAAATATGTTATTGCATCTGCAGTGGTAGATTTAGATGATAAGGGGTTTATTATCAATGAGCGAGTTATTGCACGTAGAGATAGTAATGTGATTATTGTTGAGCGAGATGAAATTGAATTTATTAATGTATCTCCAAAACAATTAATTTCTGTATCTACATCTCTTATTCCATTTGTGGAGCATAATGACTCTGCTAGAGCTTTGATGGGTTCAAACATGCAGAAGCAGGGAGTCCCTTCTATTATAAGTGACTCTCCAATTGTAGGAACTGGTATGGAAAGAGATGCTGCTCGATATAGTGGTCAAATTATTGTAGCCCCTGAAGATGGAACTATTATTGAGGCTGATGCTGCGCATATTCTCTTTGAGGCAACTAAATCAAAAAAGAGAACTTTATTCGAATTAACCAAATTCTTAAAGTCTAATATGTACACGAGCGTTAATCAAAAAATTCGATGTATTCCTGGACAAAAAGTAACAAGAGGTGATCTTCTTGCTGATGGTTCATCTATGCAAAATGGAGAATTAGCTCTTGGACAAAACTTGAGAGTAGGATTTATGTCCTATGAGGGAAATAACTTTGAGGATGCTATTATCTTGTCAGACCGTCTAGTAAAAGAAGATGTATTTACTTCTGTACATATTGAGGACTTCTCAATAGATGTATCAGATACAAGACTTGGAGAAGAACAAGTTACTCGAGATATTCCTAATGTTTCAGAGGAACGACTCAAAGATTTGGATGCTGAAGGTATTGTGAGAATTGGAGCTACTGTAAAGCCAGGTAATATTCTTGTTGGAAAAATTAGCCCTAAAGGAGAAACAGATTTGACAGCAGAAGAGAGACTACTTCGAGTTATTTTTGGTGAAAAATCTCGAGAAGTAAAAGATTCTTCTCTCAAAATGCCAAATGGTCATCAAGGAAAAGTTGTAGAGGTGCGAATATTTACTCGAGCAAATGGAGATAAACTTCCTAGTGGAGTTATCAAGAGAGTTCAAGTAAGTATAGCTCATCTAAGAAAAGTAAGTGTTGGAGACAAATTAGCAGGACGACATGGAAATAAAGGAGTTATTGCAAAAATTCTTCCTCAAGAAGATATGCCATTCTCAGCTGATGGAACTCCGCTAGATATTTTGTTAACCCCACTTGGTATTGCATCTCGTATGAATCTTGGTCAAGTATATGAAACTCATCTTGGACTTGCAGTTTCTGCTCTTGGACTAAAAGTTGCAAGCCCTGCTCTTGATGGAGTAAGCCTTGATAAGATTAAAGAATTACTTCGAGAAGCAAATCTTCCTGAAGATGGAAAAATTCAATTATATGATGGAAAAACTGGAGATGCTTATCTTGAAAAGACTACAGTTGGAGTTATGTATGTGATGAAATTAAACCATTTGATTGAAGATAAGCTTCATATGCGATCTACTGGTCCTTATTCTCTTATTACTCAGCAACCTCTAGGAGGAAAAGCTCAAATGGGAGGACAGAGACTGGGAGAAATGGAAGTATGGGCATTCGAAGGATATGGAGCTTCTCATATGCTTCAAGAAATGTTGACCATTAAATCTGATGATGTGATTGGACGATCTCGTGCCTATGAGTCAATCATTAAGGGAGAAAAAATTCAAGCTCCATATATTCCTTCATCATTCCATGTATTGGTAAATGAATTAAAGGGACTTGGAATTAATGTTGCTCTCAAGAATGCCAAGACAATAGTTGAGTCAGACGAAGAATAATCATCATTTAATACGATATCTCTATGAATAATCAAATCACCCCAAACAATGAGAAAGAGACTATATCTATGAATGTAGTTGACTTCGATTCTATACAATTAACCCTTGCTTCTCCTGAAGATATTCTTGCATGGTCATCTGGAGAAGTTACCAAACCTGAAACTATTAATTATCGAACTCAGAAAGCTGAAAAAGATGGTTTGTTTTCAGAAAAAATCTTTGGTCCAGTAAGAGATTATGAATGTTCTTGTGGAAAATATCGACGAATTCGATATAAGGGGATTATTTGTGATAAATGTGGAGTTGAAGTTACCAAATCTTCTGTTAGAAGAGAGAGAATGGGACATATTGAACTTGCTATTCCAGTTGCACATATTTGGTTTTTACGAAATATTCCAAGCCGAATTGCTTTAATTTTAAATCAAACATTAACTGATGTTGAAAAAGTGGTATATTATTCTAGTTATATTATCACAGAAGTTGATGAGAATCTAAAAAAAGATTATATCAAGCAAGTAGAAGCTGAATATAAGCATAAGCTTAATGATTTAGGTGTTGGTGGTAATGATAGTGATCAGGCTTTACAAGAATTACTGGACTCCAAGCAACAGACTTTAGATTTTCTTGCTACTCTTGAGAAATGGAATATTATTTCAGAAATTGATTATCGTTTGATGTCAATGAAATTTGCTCCTGTATTCAAGGCGGCAACAGGTTCAGCTGTCCTTCGTACTATTTTTGCTGGAATTGACCTTGAGACTGAACTTAAGAATTTAGAAAAAGAATTAGAGGTTGCTGATGGTATCAAAGCTCAGAAAATTATCAAGAAAATTCGATTCCTTGGAGGATTACATCAAGCTAATGTTCGACCAGAATGGATGTTCCTTACTCATCTTCCAGTTATACCACCGGACCTACGGCCAATGGTAGCTCTTGATGGAGGACGATTTGCAACTTCAGATCTTAATGATTTATATCGACGTGTAATCAATCGAAATAATCGATTAAAGAAATTGATGGCACAAAGAGCTCCTGAAGTAATTGTACGTAATGAAAAGAGAATGTTACAAGAAGCTGTGGATGCTCTTATCGATAATTCAATGCGAAAGGGACAGTCAACCACAGTAGCTTCAACAGGACAAAAGAGAGTTCTCAAATCTCTTGCCGATTCTCTTAAAGGAAAGCAAGGAAGATTCCGACAAAATCTTCTTGGAAAGCGTGTAGATTATTCTGCTCGATCAGTAATTGTTGTTGGACCTAACCTTAAGATTAATGAGTGTGGAATTCCAAAAACCATGGCACTCGAATTATTTAAACCATTTATCATCAATAGATTAATAGAGGATGAATATGCTCACAATATTCGAAGTGCAACACGATTAATTGAACAAGGATTAGATATTGTTTGGGATATTCTTGATGAAGTGATTGAACATCGATATGTTCTCTTGAACCGAGCACCTACTCTTCATAGATTGAGTATTCAAGCTTTCAAACCAGTTTTAATTGAAGGAAAAGCTATTCAATTAAATCCTATGGTATGTAGCCCCTTCAATGCTGATTTCGATGGAGATCAAATGGCGGTACATGTACCTTTGTCTGAGGAGGCTGTACGAGAAGCAGGAGAATTAATGATATCTGATCATAACTTGATTAAACCATCCGATGGAAGTCCTTCTTCAGCACCATCTCAAGATATGGTATTGGGAATTTATTATACCACCGTTGCTGATGAGAGCGATAAGCCTGTTCAAGTATTCAGAAACTTTGATGAGGCTGTAACCGCTTATGACCATAAGCAAATTACTCTAAGAGAATTAGTAGAAATTCGCAATGAAGTAAAAGTTGGAAATACTCCTATCAAGACAACAGTTGGACGAATTTCATTTAATGAAATATTGCCAGAAGGATTTGAGTATGTAAATGAAGTAGTTGGTAAAAAACAGCTGAAGAATCTCTTGAATAAAGCTTTATATGAATTCACTCAACCACAAGTAGGGGAATTCCTAGATAGAATTAAGAAATTTGGATTTGCTGAAATGACTCGATCAGGATTATCTTGGGCTATTAGTGACTTCACCGTTTCTGATAAAAAAGATAAGCTTATTACCAATGCACAAAATAGTGTTGAGGAGGTAACCAATCAATTTGAAGATGGATTATTGACTGAAAAAGAACGCTATGCACAAATTGTAGATGTATGGAGCAAGGCTTCTATCGAAATTGGAGCATTAGTACGATCAGAAGTTAATGTAAAAGGACCGGTATTCTCTATGATTGATTCTGGAGCTCGAGGATCTTGGGGACAATTAAATCAGATGGCAGGAATGAAAGGATTGGTGGTATCTCCATCAGGAAAAATTATTGAAACTCCTATCACCTCTAGTTTTCTTAAGGGTCTTACTGAGTTAGAATATTTCATTTCTACTCATGGAGCGCGAAAAGGACTGGTAGATACCGCTTTGAAGACAGCTACATCTGGATATCTCACTCGACGATTAGTAGATGTAAATCAGGATATTGTGGTAAAAGAATCAGATTGTGGAGATACAACTGGATTGGTATTATCTCGACTTGATGCGGAAGAAGCAGGGGATAGCTTTACTAATTTCATATTCGGACGAAAAACTGTAGATGATATTGTGAATCCTGAGACCAAGAAGACAATTGTGAAAGCAGGAGAGTTCATTACTCATGCTGAAGCTGAAATTATTGATACACTTGGTATTGATAATGTAAGAATTCGAAGTTTGGTAAGTTGTAAAACTATTCGAGGAGTATGTCAATCTTGTTATGGAACTGATCTTGGACGTAATGCAATTGTAAAAATTGGAGAAGCAGTAGGAATTGTTACCGCCCAAGCTATTGGAGAACCTGCAACACAGTTAACTATGCGTACTTTCCATCAAGGAGGTTCTGCTGGAGCTGCTGACGTAACAAAGGGACTTCCAAGAGTAGAAGAAGTCTTCGAAGCTCGTAATCCAAAAACTCAAGCTATGATGTCAACTGTAGCAGGAACCGTAGTAGATGTGATTGAAACAGCTGGAGAAATTAGAATTAAGATTAAAACCGATGATTCTAAAGAAGCTAAGAAGTCAAAAGCAGATATCAAGGAACTTGTGGCTGATCCCGTAGTAGATATTGTTCTTGTGAAAGTAGGGGATACTGTTGAAGTAGGACAACCAATTACAGAAGGACATCTTGATCTTGAAAAACTCTATAAGCATGCAGGTATTGATACCTTAACTCGATATATAATTCAGCAAATTCTTGAAATTTATAATTCTCAAGGAGCTGGAATTGCTATCAAGCATGTTGAGATGATTGTAAGACAAATGACCTCTCGCTATATGGTAACTGAACCAGGAAAATCTACCTATTTGAAGGGACAAACCATTACCCGTGATCAACTTCTTGAATTCAATCGATTTACCGAGAATAAAGATGACTTGATACAAGTAGACCCTCTATTGCAAGGTATTACCAAAGTTGCTCTTAATACTGAAAGTTTCTTATCAGCTGCATCTTTCCAAAATACTACCAAGGTATTAATTGATGCTGCCTTATTCGGAAAAGAAGATCACTTGAGAGGACTGAAAGAAAATGTCATTATCGGAAGACTTATCCCAGCAGGAACTGGATTCGAGACCGAGCGATAATATTTTGCAGAATATGTTTTCTGATGTATACTAATACTATACATAGGATTAAAATAAAAAGAGTATGAATCGAAAAGCCATTATTATTTGGGGAATTGTAGGGTTAATAGCCATTATTGGTATTATCTTAACCTATATTCTCCTACGTAATAATGGCTCTTCTGATACTGAAAATGTTCCCAACAAAAATAATACTAGCACACAAAATTCTAATACAACCACAAAGCCCTTTGTAGCTGATGATTTATCTCAAGTTTCAGCTTCTCAAACATCAGATACCGCAGAATATAGTCCAGAATATATCATTCCAAGTTCATTACTTTCTCGCTTAAAAATTAATACTGAAAATTCCGATATAAAATACTTTTATTCAACTAATTCTAAAATTGCTTTTAGCTATGAATCAAAAAGCATAGGTGAAGTAAAAGATATAATAGTTACTGAAGATGGAAATATTATATATACTTATAGTAATGAAGCAGATAAAAATTCAGGGCAATCAATAGAAATCATTAATATAGATTCAGATAAAAGATTTAATACTATTCCAGATATTATTGCCATTCAATTATTAACTCCAATACAGAATACAAATTGTCAAGTAATAGAAAAAGATGGTAAATATAGTGTTATTGCTAAAGATACTAAAGTAACAGATTCAACCGCAATTTGTGGTAAATATGCTAAGGGGAATAATAGATTCTTTATCAAGCCTCAAGAAGAGGGAACTGCAACCAATAAATTAGTTTTTGTGACTGCAGGTGATAAAGAACTCAGTTATGATGGAAGTAATAATGGTAAATTCTGGTATCAGTCTGTAGTTGTAGAATAATCTTTGACAAAAACACTATTCTAGTATATAATTCTACAAGACTGTGCGCCGATATAGCTCAGTTGGTAGAGCGCACCCATGGTAAGGGTGAGGTCATCAGTTCAATCCTGATTATCGGCTCCCCCAAACTATATAATAATATTACTATGAGTCAAGAGAATTTAATCAAATTACAATGTACTGAAACCGGTAAAATCGCTTATTATACACGTAAGAATAAGAAGAAAAATACCGAAAAGTTAGAGTTAAAGAAATTCAATTCTGATTTACGGCGACATACTCTTCATCGAGAAATGAAGAAATAATACACCTAATAAAAAGGAGCCCAATAAGCTCCTTTTTATTTTTGACAAGATTTACATATACCCTGTATTTCAAAGGAATGCGATATAGGCTTTCCAATATGAGAAATTGAGCTTAATAGGGGATCAATGAGGCATTCATCAATATCAATTATGGTATCGCATTCAGAACAAGTAAAATGATGATGATGAGGTAAAAATTGAGATGATAATTCATAGGAAGTCGCTTTCTCTCTATAAATAGCATCTACTAATTGAATACTATGAAGTTTTTCTAGAATACGATGAATTGTGGATAAGTCAATTGATTTATGATTATCTTTTAATTGAGTATAAATAGACTTTGCTTCTATAGGAGTTTTACTCTCAATAATAGTATCAATTACAGCTCTCATATGCTGGGTTAAGCGAATATGCGACTTTTGAATATAGGTATATACCTTGTCATTAATAGACATAGAGTTGAATTATTGGCAGGCACAGTAGGAATCGAACCTACGACGATGGTTTTGGAGACCATTGTTATACCATTTAACTATGCGCCTAAGTTATTACATTATATCTATAAACGGCAATTTTTGCAATATTATGGGTTAGATATACTGTAGATAAATTTTTAGTTATGTAGGGGGAGCCTTTTAGTTACCAGTATTTTCCACCCCACCCTATGGGCACCCCTCAAGAGGGGAATTTTTCGTACAGGACATTGGTATATATTCCCCTCTTGAGGGGTGGTCACTCTCATACTTTTGTATGGGAGTGGGCGGGGTGGATAGAAAAGCGAGGTATATATTATTGACATCAAAACAGATATTTGATACTATTAGATAGTAGTTATACATACAGCGGGTATCGTATAAAGGCTAATTATCTCTGCCTTCCAAGCAGATGATGAGGGTTCGAATCCCTCTACCCGCTCCGATCATCAATAGTAAAAAATTAAAATGAGATATAAATATATACCGTTATCTATAACTTTACTTATAGTATCTTATTTTATATTTGCTACAAATACTTTTGCTCAAGTGACTTATCAATCTTATACTAATTTCCCTGGGGTGGGTAGAATAGGTGATTTGTGTCAATTGATTACCGCTCTTTGGTATCTTGGATTTGCAACTCTCTTTACTGCGGTACTCGGTATGTTTATATATGGTGGGTATATGTATGTGACAGCAGGGGTCAATGCTGGTAAAGTTAATCAAGCCAAGGAAATATTTACTAATACCATTATAGGTCTTATTATTGGGCTTTCCATATTTATTATTATTAATATTATTAATCCAGGATTATTACAAGGGAATTGTAGTGTCCCATCTCCTGGAACAGGAGGCCAAACTATTGGTGGCTTAACTGGTAGTACGGGTCCTTTAGCTCAAGGAGATTTTAAAGATTTAACTTTTGGCTGTGTAGGAACTTGTACTTGTGCTGGACAACGAAGTGGTCGTTGGGAACAAGGATTGAGTGGGGGAGCTAATACTAAACAGTGTATTTTAAACGCAATGAAATATGTGGCTGCTGAGTGTCCAGGATCACGAGTAAATGCTTTCAATGAAACCTGTGGACATAGTAGTGGATCTGCTCATTATGATGGTAGGGCGGTTGACTTTAATGAACCGTTTTGTGGAGCAAGTTTGAGTACTTGTAATTCTAAACAACAAACAGTAATTAATACTCTTAAATCTAAGGGATATAATATAGGAACTCCAGGAGGAGTTTGTGGAGCAAGTTTCAGTGATTCGGCAGGACATATTCATATAGGATGTTAATGTATAATTATTTGAAATTTCCTTCAAATAAGCGTATACTATAAAGACAGATTAAATGATAGAAAATAGTATATATGACTTTTTTACAAAAAATATTCGGAGACCCAAATGCAAAAACATTATCCAAAATTCAACCAATTGTAGAGCAAATTAATGCTTTAGAAAATACCTATAAAGATAAATCTGATGAGGATATAAGAGCCGAAATAACAAGGCTTAAATCAAAAGTACAAGATAAAGGTATTAGTCTTGATGAAGTTCTTGCTCCTACTTTTGCTCTTGTGAGAGAAGCTTCTCGCCGTACTCTTGGGCAGAGACATTTTGATGTACAGTTAATTGGAGGTATTGTATTGCATCAAGGGAAAATTGCTGAAATGAGAACTGGAGAAGGTAAAACCTTAGTAGCCACATTGCCAACGGTACTCAATGCCCTTACAGGACGAGGAGTACATGTGGTAACCGTTAATGATTATCTTGCAAAGCGAGATGCAGTTTGGATGGGACAAATTTATAACTTTTTAGGTTTATCTCTTGGTATTGTTACAGGAGAGGGAGCATATCTCTATACTGAATTTCCTGCAGAGGATAAGGAGAGAGATGAAAAAGGTTCTTATGAAGTAGAACAAGAATTTTTGATAGAGGTAAGTCGAAAAGAGGCATATGCTGCTGATATTACCTATGGGACTAATAATGAATTTGGTTTTGATTATTTGCGCGATAATATGGCGACTTCCAAGGAGTCTATGGTACAGCGAGAATATTATTTTGCAATAGTTGATGAGGTAGATAGTGTTTTGATTGATGAGGCCCGAACTCCTCTTATTATTTCAGCACCTGATGTGGAGTCTCCAGCTTTATATAAAACATTTGCGAGTCTTGTACCTACTCTCAAGCCAGAAAAAGATTATACCGTAGATGAGAAAATGCGTACCGTGAATATTACTGAATCAGGTATAGATAAAGTTGAAAAATCTCTCAATATTACTAATATTTATGAGGAAAAAGGTTTAGCTTTTGTACATCATTTGGAACAAGCTCTTAAAGCTCAGGCCTTATTCCATCTTGATAAAGAATATGTAGTAAAGAACGGAGAAATTATTATTGTAGATCAATTTACTGGTCGTATGACTCCAGGTAGACGCTACTCTGAAGGACTACATCAGGCTCTTGAGGCAAAAGAAGGAGTTACTATACAACAAGAATCTAAGACATTAGCAACTATTACCCTACAAAACTATTTTCGTATGTATGATAAGTTAGCTGGTATGACAGGAACTGCTGTGACCAGTGCTGAGGAGTTACATAAGGTATATAAATTAGATGTGGTTATAATGCCTACTAATAAAGAAATCAAGAGACAGGATTTACCAGATGTAGTCTATAAAAATGAAAAGGCTAAATTTACTGCAATTGCAAAAAAAGTCAAAGAAGTTTCCGAATTAGGGCAACCAGTATTGCTTGGTACAGCTTCTATTGAAAAGAGTGAGGAACTTGGTAAGGTTTTTGATAAATTTAAGCTCAAATATACTATTTTGAATGCTAAACAGCATGAGGCAGAAGGTCTTATTATTGCAGATGCGGGGAAAAAAGGAGCTATTACCATTGCAACCAATATGGCAGGGCGAGGAGTAGATATTAAACTGGGAGGAGCTAATGCTACGGAAGAAGAAAAACAAGCAGTATTAGAGCTTGGAGGATTATATGTAATAGGAAGTGAGAGACATGAGGCTCGTCGTATTGATAATCAGTTGAGAGGTCGCTCTGGTCGTCAGGGGGAGGCTGGAATTACTCAATTTTATCTCTCTCTAGATGATGAGATTATGCGGATTTTTGGAGGAGAGAGAATCAAGTCTCTGATGGAGAGGTTTAATTTCCCTGAAGATGAGCCAATTGAAAATGTGCTTATTGCAAAATCTATAGAGGGAGCTCAGACCAAAATTGAAGGGTTTCACTTTGATTCTCGCAAACATCTACTCGAATATGATGATGTTATCAATAAACAGCGAGAAATTATTTATAAAAAGAGACGAGATATTCTTTTGAATCAAATAGATATTAAATTGCAAACTTCAGAGTTAATTCGAGAAAATATCTATAAAATTGTATCATTTTACACTACTATTGAAAGTACAAGAGAATGGGATTTGAAGTCAATCGGAGAGGATATTCAGGGACTTATTGGCAATACCATTGATTTTAATTCTACTCTAGAGAATATTCGAGATCAAGAGGGTACTATAGAAACTAAAAAACAAGCTATTATTGATACATTAGTACAAACAGTGGAGGGTATCTTAGCTAAGCGATTTGAAACAGTCACTGATGAGCAGTATCAGGGAGTATTGAGTTCAGTATATATTCAGACTATAGATAATCTTTGGATGGAGCATCTTGAAGTTATTGATTATTTGAAAACAGGAATTCGGCTTCGGGGTTATGCTCAGCGAGACCCTCTTATTGAGTATAAAAATGAGGCCTTTATGTTATTTGAAAAATTATTAACCTCAATTCGAGACAATTATATTAATACCATTTTGAGAATTGAGCCTACTCCTCAAATAGCTCAAAATATAACTATTCCAAGCCCTATGGGGGAATCTGTTCCTCGAGTAGGCCGCAATGATCTTTGCCCTTGTGGAAGTGGGAAAAAGTATAAAAAATGTCACGGTAAATAATATAAAATCACAAATATATGAAAAACTGGATAAATAAAAACCCAAAGCTCATATTCCCAATAGGATTAATCCTATTCCTTGCAATAGGAGGCTCATATACATATTTTATTCTTCTGGATAAACCGGATACTAAAGTTACCGACTTTAAATCTTGTAGTGAATCTAATAAAGGTAAAATCTTAGAAATATACCCATCTCAATGTGTCTATAATGGGGTGACATATACCGAAGAAGTTGCGACAAAACCCGATAATACTAATTCTAATAGAGAGGGAATAAATCTTGACCTCCCAGAAAATGAAAAAGCTCAAATTGAAGCTTGGCTTGAAAAAAATGACTATAATCAATATGGAGATAAGACAGATACCGTATATGCTGGAGGAACTCCACTATTTGATGAGTCTAAGGGAACATATATCAAATTATATGATTATTTACTTCAGAAATATCCAACAAAGCCTTGGTTGACGGATACTAAACCTATTACTGATAATTCTAATACAAATCCAGAAGTCAAATCATTTACCACAGTAAAAACTTGGCTCAATTTTACTGACCCTAATTTTGAATTACAATATCCTGATTTTGTACAAGTAGCTAATCAAAATGGATATCCAGTCAAATTCACTGGTGAAGATGGATTTGAATTTGTGATTTATGTAGATAGCAAGGCTCCCCAATATGCTGCTGGTACTTGTGATAAAAAAGAAGATGTAGATGCTTTAGGAGTATATTTATGCTATAATAAAACAAAAGCATATCAAGAATTATATCAAAGAATGCTAGATTCCTTTGTGGCTAGATAGATAAGAAAAGATATTATGTACAAAACTCGTAAATTAGATAATGGACTCACTATAATTGGTATTCCACTCAAAGATTCCAAAACTACTACCGTATTAACTTTAGTAGGAGTTGGTTCAAGATATGAGTCTGATACTGAGCAGGGATTATCTCATTTCCTAGAGCATATGATGTTCAAAGGTACGCAAAAAAGACCTAATGCTAAAATCATTGCCCAGGAATTAGATGGACTCGGAGCATCATATAATGCCTTTACGAGCTATGAGTATACGGGGTATTGGGTAAAAGTAAGAAATCAAAAAAAATATATAGCCCTTGATATTATTGCGGATATTTTTCAAAATTCTCTTTTACAAGAAAGTGATATCAAAGTGGAGCGAGGAGCTATTACCGAAGAGCTCAATATGTATTTGGATATGCCAACAAGGCAAATACATACTGATTTTCAATCTTTATTATATGGAGACACCCCTCTTGGAAGATCAATTATTGGGACTAGAGAATCCATACATTCATTTACAAGACCAGATTTTATTGAGTATGTTGCTCAAAAATATGTAACGGGGAATACCTATATTATTATTGCAGGTGAAGTAGATACAGCAATTATTGATAGGGTAGAGGATTCCTTTCGGCATGCGCGCAATCAAAAAGATATACCGACACGAGAAAGTGTTACTATTCAGCAAACTAAACCACAAGTTGCAATTAGGAGTAAAAAAACAGATCAAACGCATTTAATGCTTGGGTTTCATATCCCGTCTATTCATAATGAAGAGAGATATATTGCCACAATAGCAAGTACTATATTAGGGGGATATATGAGCTCTCGATTATTTACCGAAATTCGAGAAAAAAGAGGATTATCGTATTATATTCGAGCTGATAGTCATCATTTTGATGATACAGGGGTATTTAGTATTAATACTGGTGTTCAAAATACCAAAGTTATTGAGACAGTAAAGCGAATAGTGCAGGAATTACAAAATATGAAAAATTTACCGGTATCAGATAAAGAATTATTAATAGCGAAAGAGCATATAAAAGGGCAAACTGTTATGGAATTTGAATCCAGTGACGAGATAGCAGCTATTATTGGCATGAATGAATTATTATTAAAAAAACCATTTGATTTAGATAAAGAAATGGAATTATATGGAGCAGTTACTAAACAGCAAATTCTTGATTTTCTGCAGCAATATGCTCAACCAGAACATCTCAATTTAGCCCTAATTGGTGATATTTCAGTCTCAGAGAATATCAAATTAGAGAATATACTTGCAAGCTTATGACATATCTTGATAATCAGTCTAGTACCCCAATTCATCCTGAAGTATTAAAACTCGTGACTCAAGTTATGCAAGATAATTTTGCAAATCCCCATAGTCAGCATTCAGGAGGGCAACAAGCAATACATAGTATAGATAAAGCCCGCCGCATTATTACTGAGTATTTAGGAATAGAATTCTCAGAACTTATTTTTACTAGTGGAGCTACTGAGAGCAATAATATTGCAATACAAGGAGTAATTTTACAAGCCTTACAGACACAAGAGCAAATAGAAATTATCACCACCCCCATAGAACATAGTTCAGTTATAGAGACTATTAAAGCTTTACAAATAGCATACCCAGAGAAAATTACCATAAAAATAATTCCTATTGATGAGACTGGTATTGTAAAGGTACAGGATATACAAGCATTATTGACAGAGAATACCATATTAGTAAGTATTATTCATGCTAATAATGAAATCGGAACTATACAACCAATTCGAGATATTGGCAGAATGCTCAAAAAATATAATCCTGAATCCGTATATCCACTGTTTCATTCTGATGGAGCTCAAGCAATTTGGTCAGAAGACATCAATTTACATTATGCTA
This sequence comes from Parcubacteria group bacterium, assembly GCA_943354045.1. Taxonomy (GTDB): domain Bacteria; phylum Patescibacteriota; class Minisyncoccia; order SW-4-49-11; family SW-4-49-11; genus CALRBF01. The sequence continues at coordinate 42,010 of CALRBF010000002.1, read as the reverse complement.
ATCTTGATCTATATAGTATATCGGGACATAAAATGTATGCCCCCAAAGGTATAGGAGCCTTATTTATCAAAAAAGATACCCCCATACAAGCAATTACCTATGGGGGTGGGCAAGAATATGCTATGCGACCAGGTACACTTAATACCCCCCTTATTGCAGGACTCGGAGAGGCATTCCGTCTACTCATTATCCCAGAGCATAAAGAATCATTAAAAAGAGTCAGAGCTCTGAGAGACAATCTTTTAGACAAATTACTCCAATTAGAGGGGATATCTTTAAATGGAGATAGAGAAAATCGATTACCACAAAATATTAATATTGCATCTTTACATAAATCTTCAGATAGTCTTGTGATAGCCGCTGATTTAGCTGGGCTTGCTATCTCGGCAGGATCAGCTTGCCATAGTGGAGCCACTCAGGAATCCTATGTTATTCAGGCAATTAGTCCACCTGAATCTGATTATGCTACTCATAGTATTCGGATATCCTTATCTCAATATACGAGTAAGGAGGAAATAGAAGAGGCTTATACTATTATCAAATCATTAATTTAAATATATGCTCAATATACTCATATCACTACTTATATTTACCCTTCCCTTTGAAATAGTAAAAATATCATTTGGGACTCTTGATATTAGAATACATCAAATTCTTCTTGCTCTTATTGTCATTACACTTATACCTCGTTTATTCAAAAAAGAACCAATCTCTACATTTTGGAATAATATAACATCTATTGATTGGTATTATAATAGTATTCACTTAGTTTTATTATCAGGAATGTGGCTTATGATTGTCATAGGAGGTGTTTTTAATAGGGGAGAGGGAGATTTGAAAACAGTAATGATTCGAAATCTCGTATTATTAGGATATATTTTTGTATTTTATATTATATTTAGATATATCAATACTAAAAAGCGTCTTTATAAAGCTTTAAATTTACTGTTTTTGAGCACAGGGATATTGATATTAATTGGTTTATATGAGGCAATTGCATTTCAATTAGGATGGAATAGTTGGCAGGTATTTCCTGGTAGAGTAGATAGTCTTTTACCAGAGCCAAATTGGTTTGGAATGTGGCTAGCTACCATATATGCTATTAGCTTACCTTTAGCTTTTTATGCCAAAAAATCTAAAGAACAATTTGCTTTATGGTTTTTGATATTAGGAACTATTTTGATGAGTATTCTCTCCGTGACTAGAGCAAGTTGGCTGGCAATTATTGTAATAACAGCTTTATATATATTGTATCAAGCAATTTTTGTGAGACAATATATACAATTAGCAAAATTTATTATTATACTTTTTGCTATACTATTTGGAGCTGCAGGTATGTCTCAATTAGGGCTTACTGATTTTAATCTCAAAGATCGTATTAGTTCAATTATCACCCAAGAGACCACTTATTATTATGAAATTGATGAGAAAACAGGAAAAGAAGTAGCAGTCAACCCAAAAGATGTAGATATTAAATCAGATAAAGTTAAGGTACGCAAAGAATCAGATATCAATGTATTAAGTCGTAGAGATAGCTATATTAATGCAGGAGTTGTTATAACTCAATATATCTTCACAGGAGTTGGATTAACTGGATATGAAAATAGAGTAGGGGAGGGATATAATACGAATAATATCCTTTTGGCGGTAGCAGTATCTGGTGGAATTATTGCAATTTCTCTATTCCTTTCATTCTTATATATTATTACCAAACAGGGATTTCTTATCTTAAAGACAGATTCTAAGCTAGCTACCATATTATTTGGTAGTTTGCTCGCAACATTTATTACAGGAATGTTTAATGACAATTTCCTAATGGGATTTACCTGGTTAATATTTGGTCTTATTGCTGCTATACCAGAAGTCGTGTGGAGAGAAGAATCTAGTTCAAAGAAATAATATTATTCGTATATATAATTATAAACTCTGTATAATATCACTGATTATACGGAGTTTATAGGAGGGGAGTATTCTATTTTGTAATAATATCTCATTTGACAATATATCTACAACAGAGTATAATCATTATTATACTCTGTTGGGTATGCAGAAGAAAGATAAACAGTACATTTTACATAATTACCACTCCCCCCTTATAGTATTTTGATAATTATCTGAGCTTAAGACATATTCTCAATAATTTTCTCTGAATATAATTCCCCTCTCTCCCTACGGTTTACCTGCCGTAGGCAAGGGAGATAAATTGAGGGGTGTCTGCTTTTATGCAGACGGGGTGGATTTGTATTGTATATAAATTCCAAGTCCGTCCACAAGCACTCTGTACAGAGTATTTCCCCAAATATAATTTTTCCTATATACTAAATACATAAAAACCACTATTTTAGGGCCATTCTCATATAATACACATAAATAACCGCATATATATGCCAAGAAGCCAAAAATTGCCCCTATTAGAAGACTTTTTACTTTTTTTGACTACTAGCAACTACTCAAAGGCTACTATTCGTAATTATGAGAGAGATTTATTGATATTTGAGAAATTTTTGAGCGATAATGATTTTGACTTTAATAGTATTACCAAAAAAACTATAATTATATATCAGGCAGATTTATTAGCTGAGGATAGACAAGTATTCAAAGCTAAATCACAGAAGCAAAAAGCTAAACCCCTAGAACCCAAAACCATAAACCGTATGCTAACCAGTATCAGGTCATATTTTGTGTATCTGATAGACAATGAACACCCATGCCCCTTATTACCTCAGCAAATCAAATTAATGAAGCTAGGGAAGTACAAATTACATTTACCCGAGCTAGAGACTTTGATTCAATTCATAGAATCGCCAAAACAATTAGAATCCAATGCATTTATTGGGATTCGGAATCAAACTATATTAGAATTAATTTTTGCCTCAGGAATGCGAATTTCTGAAGTTACCCATTTAACCATTGATCAAATTCATCAAGATGATTCCAAAATTTTGATAAGAGGCAAGGGGAATAAGCAAAGATTTGTGTACTTAACCCCGCGAGCTCATAGTATATTAGATGAATATTTGACACAAAGATATGAAATTATCAAGCAAGCCCTCCCCTCTCAATATCAAACAGGGGAGTATATCAATCAATTTAGCTTTGTATTTATCACCAAAAAAACTTTTGATACCCTCAAAGAACAAATAAAAGATCATACACTCCCCTCTTCCCTACTCAATTCCCATATATCCGAGAATTATCTACAATCCAAAATCAAATCCTATCGACTATTACTCAATATCCCCTACCCTATCTCCGCCCATACACTCAGACATGGATTTGCGACATACTTAGCTGAGTCAGGAGCCAATCCAGCCGCCATCAAAGTATTACTCGGACATGAATCCCTCGAAACCACAACCAAATATGTACATGCCTCCGATACCTTTGCCGAAGAAACACATGAGAATTTCCACCCCCTCAAAAAGTGATGTCATCTACCCTTGACAAAATAGAAGAAATATGCTATAGTTTTGTCGTTACTAAATGGTTCAATCCATGTCACGTTCATTATCAGCCCTTCTCCTTCTCACCTCCGCAGTCCTCGGGCTCGCTTGCTCCAGTGTACAGGCAGGCGAGACCTCTCGTCTGTGTGAAATGGACAGAAATGGCAGTCCTAAGGGATGCTTCTATGTCGTCAAGAAGTCGGTTTCGACAATTATCAAGACTTACTCCACAGGTGGCCCGGTTGAAAAGTCAAGCAACTGTGATCAACCTGGGTGGCCAAGGTGTCAACCTCTGTGGGGAGCCCCTTACAGCTTCCCAGGTGTCGAATAGACACCCACTCGAACAGATATCCCCTTGCCGGAACGCATTATGCGCTCCGGCTTTTTTTTATTTACTTTTAAATATAATGTTATTAGCTATTGATAAAGTATGGAAAATATGTTATAGTTCTCTCGACCTTCAGAGGGAAACTCCTCATGACTAACTTAGCTCATTATCGTTATCTCATTTTGGCAGTCATTTCATTCCTGTTATCTGCAAATTCTCCAGTCTTAGCCGGAACCAATATTGCAGGGCTGGGAAATCTTGCACGGGCACAATCTGTTTATTGGGATAAAACACCACTAAGTGTGTTTAATTATTTTATTGCAGGAGTGATTTTTGTAGCATCGATAGGTACAATCATTTATATACTTTTCTTTATGAAGAAGAGTGATAAAAAGGGATCTTGATTGAAGTTCTTTGTCTCTTCACATATCCCCTCGCCGGAACGCATTACGCGCTCCGGCTTTTTTATTTCAATTCTGGTAAAGTATCCAGGGTATAGCAACTCTCAATAGGATATTCTCCTGATTGTCTGCGCTCCAATTCCTCGAGATAAGCTCCTGTTCCGAGTTTAATACCAATATCATATCCAAGGGACCTGATATAAGTCCCACTAGCACAATATATGTCTAATGTGATATAGGGATAGGTATATTCTAATATATCAATACGAGTGATGCTAACATTACGAGCAGGTATATCTATATGTTCACCTTTACGGGCTAATTCATACATTTTCTTGCCATTGATTTTGATAGCTGAATACATAGGTGGTATTTGCTGTATTTCCCCTATGAATTGCTTGACTACCAATTCTATTTGTTCTCGAGTAGGGATAATATCAGTATTATATTCTTGTATGACTCCATCTTTATCATACGTATCACTTATAAAGCCTAATTTTAGCTTTGTACGGTATATTTTATCTTGTTTCATAAGAGTATCGCTTTTTTTGGTAGACTCACGTCCTACAAGCAGAATTAATACTCCAGTGGCAAAAGGGTCAAGAGTTCCGGCATGCCCAATCTTTTTGATACCATAAAATCGGCGTAATTTATTGACTACGGTGTGAGAAGTGATCCCAGCGGGTTTATTAATAGGAATTATCATATAGGCTATTGTAGCATATAATGAGTAGATTTAGAATTTAGGATAGAAAACAATGTCCTCCTCCGCTACGAACCCAACACAAAAAAGCGTCTTATCAACGCTTTTTTATGAATGCAAATTACAATATTTATTTAACTGCATCTTTCAACTTCTTTCCTGCTTTGAATTTAGGAGTTTTGGTTGCAGCGATCTTGATCTTTTCTAGAGTTCGTGGGTTAACACCATCTCTTGCTTGTCGTTGGGTTACTGAGAAAGTCCCAAATCCAGCGAGAGTAACATCTTCACCTTTAGAAAGGGTCTTGGTCACTACATCAATGAAAGCTTGAAGTACTGCTTCAGAATCCTTCTTTGAGGTTCCAGCTACATCAGCGATTGCTGATACTAGTTCTGCTTTAGTTGCCATCTACACACACCTCCTTTCTCATATTGTTTTCCTTAGTATTTGATTGGATATTATTATCCTTGTTTCATCATATAGTATATATGCGGAGTTGTAAAGGTTTTTTACCTTGCATAATCAATAATACGAGTTTCTCGTATCAAAGTAACCTTAATTTCACCAGGATATTTGAGCTCTTCTTCTATCTTGAGAGCAATTTTGCGAGCCATTTTTTTGGCTTGTATATCATTAATTTTATATGGTGTCACGAATACACGAATCTCCCGACCAGCATTAATGGCATAACTTTTATCCACTCCATAAAAAGCATTGGTAATAGCCTCCAATTCACCCAGTCTCTTGATATAATTATCCACAGAATCACGCCGAGCCCCAGGTCGAGAAGCTGATAGGGCATCTGCTGCCTGTACAATACGAGATTCTAGACTCTCATAAGGATATTCCTCATGATGAGACTGCATAGCCTTGATTACCTCTTCTTTGATACCATATTTACTGAGTACGGTGCGTCCAATTTCCACATGAGTACCCTCAACTTCATGATCAAGAGCCTTCCCAATATCATGGAAAAGACCTCCCATTTTTGCAATCATCACATTAGCCCCGAGTTCTGCCGCAATAGCTCCCGCCAAATGAGCAACTTCTACACTATGCATCAAAACATTTTGTCCATAGCTCGTACGGAATTGCAATCGTCCGAGTATATAGGTGAGTTTAGGATCTATACCTGTAATACCAGTATCATAGAGAGCAGCCTCTCCAGCCTCTTTAATCTTTTGCTGTACAAGCTCTTTTGATTTAATCACGAACTCCTCAATACGAGCTGGTTGTATACGCCCATCTTCAATCAAAGCCTCAAGAGCGAGCTTTGCAATATGCCGCCGTATAGGATCAAAACAAGATAATACAATACTATCAGGACTATCATCAATAATAACCTGTACTCCTGTAGCATTCTCGAGAGCTCGTATATTACGCCCCTCTTTTCCAATAATACGCCCCTTTACCTCTTCGCTGTCTATTGCCACACTTGCGGTATTAAATTCAGCAGATTGACCTTGAGCATATTTTTGCATAGCAAGAACCATAATATTCTTGGCTTTTTGTTCCAATTGATTATGCCTAATTCCCTCTAAACGCTCTATTTGTAATAATAATTCCTCATGAGAAGTCTCTTCTACCTTTTCGAGAAGCTCAGACTTAGCTTGTTCGGTATTAAGCCCAGCAATATGCCCAAGTTCAGTGATTTGCTTTTGTTTGAGCACCTCAACCTCTTGATACAAATCCTTAATTCTCTCCCCCTTTGTCTTGAGTTCAAGTCTATGATTTTCTAATTCCTGTACTTGTTGTTCCAAATCGTTTTCTCTTCTCAAAACACTTTCCTCTAGGAGAACAGCAGTTTTCCTAATTTCTGAGGCTTCGGCTCTGGCCTTATCTTTTAGTATTTCAGCCTCTTGCTCGGCTTCTTTTTTGAGTTTTTTAGATTCTTCTTCGAATTGAGTTTGCAGTGATTGAATTTTAGCTTCTTTTGAATTGATTAATCTTTTGACAATGAATAGTCTGAGACCATATCCTATACCAGTACCTATTAATAAGCTTGAAATCAACCACAATAATGAAATTGCAGTCATATAATATTTTGTAAGATAATAAACTAAATGTATTTTGCATATACATCGAAATTATAGCATAATAAGGGAGTAAATGCGAATTGTAAAATAATAGTGAATTACCAAAAACACAAAAGCTCCTATCACTATAATTGTTAGGAGCTTTTGCTAGTGAGTCTAATTATCTTGGATTAATACTTTTTTACAAAAGTAAGAGCCCAACCAATTTTATTCCCTCGTCCAGTTCTACCAATTCGATGAATATAATCCTCTTCAGTTCGAGGTAATTCATAATTGATAACATGGGTAATATCTCCAACATCAATTCCACGAGAAGCAACATCAGTTCCAATCATAATCCAAGCTTCATTGCTTTTGAATTTCTTTAAAGCAATTTGCCTATGCATTTGAGTCTTGTCACCATGAATAGATTCCACATCAAAACCATGTTGTTGTAAATCTCGATACAAATTCTCTACCGCCATTTTGGTCTCACAGAAAATAAGAACTTTTTTCACTTCATCTTTATTCAAGATATCCATCAATAAGTCCATTTTATTATCATTACGAGTAACAGGCACAATGTCTTGATGAACATTATTACTAGATACATTGCTAGATAACAATACATTAACTGGATTCACAAGGAAAGTCTCCATCAATTGACGAGTTTTTCCTTCAGTTGTAGCAGAGAAGAATAATTTTTGAGTATTTTTTGGAAGTAATTCGAGAATATATCGAATTTCATCAATAAATCCCATATCAAGCATTCGGTCAACCTCATCTAATACGATGGTTGAAAAACTATCCATATGAATAGCCTTACGATTAATCAAATCTTTGAATCGTCCAGGAGTTGCAATGATAAAATGATTATGCCGAGATAATCGGAACATTTGCTTACGAATAGGAGTTCCTCCAATACACACAGTACTATAAATACCCTGACTACGATTAGTGATTTTGTGAAGCTCTTGTTCAATTTGAAGAGCTAATTCTCGGGTAGGAGCAAGTATCACAGCTGACTTTTTAGGATCTAAAGTCATATTGTGGAGTAGTGGAAGCAAGAAAGCTAAAGTTTTACCAGTTCCAGTTCCAGCAAGTCCAATAACATCATTCCCTTCCATTACAGGTTTAATAGCCTGATCTTGAATAGGAGTAGGATTAATCATACCCTTTTCAGTAAGAGCAGCATCAATCCATGATGCAAAACCAAAGTCTTTGAAAGTATGAGTGATTTTGGTCTCAGCCTCCGGAAGAGGTTCAGCAACCTTCACAAATAAAGAATGGTCAAGTTGTTTCGGACCAGATTTTTTGCCATATCTTCGGCCACCACCTCCGCCATAGCGAGGTCGTCCGCCAAAAGAATCGCGAGAAGAACTATTATTATTATATCGAGAAGATGAGTTAGAGCGATTAGAAAATCGACTACTACTATTATTAGAGTACGGCATACAAAATATGATTATGAATATGATATGGAATATAGATACCAATCATATACATACTTGTATAAACGCCATCTATGACCACATTGAAAAGTAGTATAGCATAGATTATATTATTTGTCAAGTTATAATAACACCAAAATTGAGGTAGGGGTATTCTGTCCTCCTTTGGACGGGGTGGATTGGATTCTGTGTTCGTAGGACTTTCGTCCCTCCATTATTTCGTAGAGTCGGCGACCCCGCCGACATTATTTTTCGTAGGGGCGACCTCTTAGTCGCCTGTATCTAGTTTTCTGTCCTCCTTTAGAGGAGCTTTAAGTCCCTCCTATATTTATTTAGGAGGGGGTGGCACGAAGTGCCGGAGGAGGACTGAGCAAAAATTCCCCTAATTATTCATTATCTTTCAAAAAACTCTTTATCAAATTGATTAGCTTTTTTTAATCTTTCACTATCCATAGCCCAACCCTGAATAGTATAATCTTTTACTATTTGTCTTGCCCATTTACGAAATTGTACCGCTCTATCATTTTCTATCTTAAACCCAATAGCAATAATAGCTTGTAGATTATAATGAGTAGCATTATAACTTTTACTATCGCTGGCAGTTATTAAGTATTTCTTAATAACTGAATTATTTATCTCTTTGTCATCAAATAATTTTTTAAGATGCTGATTGATTGCAGATACAGACACCCCATACATTTCAGCCATCATTTTTTGAGTCATCCAGATATTTTCATCCTCATATCTAACCTCTATACTTTCTGAATCATCTCCACTAGCAGATACAAAGGTTAGATACTGGGCAGTACTAGCTTGGATAAGCTCCGATGAAGATTGTTGATTTAGTATTTTTTTTGGCATAGTATTTCTAAACAGGAGATATATATTTATAACATTATACCATAATAATAGCCTAATTTATAATATAAATTCATAGCGGAGAGTTTTGTGTTTTGTCCTCCTTTAGAGGAGCTTTAAGTCCCTCCTATATTTATTTAGGAGGGGGTGGCACGGAGTGCCAGAGGTGGATTGAGCTAATTCCCCTCTCCACCTACGGTTTACCTACCGCAGGCAGGTCGATAAATCGAGGGCTTTCAGTCCCTCCCATACTTTAGTTTGGGAGGGGGTGGTATCTTTGATTAAGGGGTGGAATTTTACCTACCTCAAAAAATCCTTCAAAACAGCTAGATCACTCTCACGTATTCTTATAGAATATTAAACAAGGAAGATTCACAACTACTAAAATCAAGAGTGACAAAATAATTCTCACCTTTCTCCGTTGTAAATGAATGCGCAATATCTATCTCTTGGTCTAAAATATAATTAACAAATTCATTATTACAGTACTCTTTAACCATCAAATCCTTAAGGAATTCTGTAGATAATTGACTAGAATCTATATTTTGTATTTCATATGTATATTGAATAGAACCAGATTGCTGCTCCTTAATTCCTAACAGAGTAATATTATCATTCAATTTACTCGGAAAAGGTCTATCATTTAATATTGACACCATAGCAGCAAGCTTATTATCTGTCTCTTCACTATACTCCTCTTCTGACAATGAGTCCCAATACATCTCATCATCTAATGCAATCCAATCAATATAAAAAGTTACCGATAATATACCAAAAGCAATCAAGAAAAAGATAATCCACCCCTTCGTATCAAAATACTTATATACAGGCTTATGTAATGTTGCTACAAAGTCCTTATTCCTCAATATCTGACTCAAAACAACCCAAGAACATATAAGGAATACGAGCACACCAATATATACCCAACTCGTAATACTAATTGTATTTTCAAAAATAATAAACCCTAAGGATATAATACCCATCAATATAATCAATACCTGTAGATACATCCTTATACTACGATCAACCCCAACTCGTATACGATTCCCTAATACAACAAAAATACTCGATAAGATAAGAGTCAATATCATATCCGATATAATCACCTCAAGAAAATATTGACCAAGCCCATTGGCATATATCCAAAGATAGAAAGGAGTCACACCCCATATACCCAACCAACCAATTCCAGATATCATAATTCCCATCCATTTCAGAATAGTCTTACTTCTATCTAATTTTTTGGTATCAATCGCAACTTCACTCATAATATTTTATATATGTATATATCATAACACCATAATCATAGATATCATAATATAATTCGTGAAGATAGTAGTATTTTAAAACTCTTTTAGAACGGTATAATTCTCTGTTGCGAGGAGCATTCGCTCGAAAATAGTTTCGCGGTCAGCCCCTTGACGAGGCTTTGTATTTGCCTATTACATTTGAAAGCTTTGTGGAAAATGGTCTGTGCAAATTTTGCACTAACCACTTTTTAATGACATTATATCCCCAACCTTCTTTTTGAGCTATTGCAAAAAATGCAACAACTGAATCTTCTCTAGCTTATCCACATTTGCAATATGCATTTTTTACATATTGCTTTTTAATCAAACTCATACCTATCGTATACTTGACAAATAGCAAATATTATGTTACTATAAGGTTACAAATGAGTGGACTAGGAATACCTGGGCCACTCATTTTTATTACGGAAATTATTTATATCCATATCCTTTCACTCTATTCCCCTTACGTCTAAATTTTGACTTTAATATAGAAAAAGGACATAAGAATGTAATATGGTATTTTTATTATTAAAATGATTAATTTTAAGCTTATTTACTTTAGCAATAACTTGCTCCTCATAATATACTTTTTCAAAAATACACCCTACCAAAGTAAAAATAGGATATTGAATATCATACTTTACTAAGTTATGATCTCCAGATTCATCTAAAAATATAATATATTCTTTCATAAATACATTATATCAAACCCAATATCTATTAATCAATAAATGCCCCCCTTTTAGAACGGTATAATTCTCTGTAGCGAGGAGCATTTGCTCGAAAATAGTTTCGTGACCAGCCGCTTAACCAGGCTTTGAGTGAATTTAATTGGACTTTATTTTTTGATATAAGAAATTTTTAGTCATATACTATTGACAAAATTAGCAAAATGTGCTATGTTGTCTTAGCAAATTGCCCCTACATCATGTCCACTTTAATCACCGTCAGTGGAATTCAACGATATATTGATGATTCTACCCTTTACTCACTAAGGGAAATTGCGGCCGCAAATTGCAGGAATAATGAAACAATCGATCAAGCTCTCCAGCGACTGCTCGATACATGCTCGTATGGTGTTAACCGACGAACTGGTGATGTGTTATTCTTTGCAGGTAATGGTCTGGTTTACACCAAAACTGGTAGCCGTCTCTATACTTGGGAGGAGAGTAAGAATCAAGACTGGCCATTCTAAATAATCTAGGATGGCAAAGTCAAGAAAGAAAAGCACCAAACGATCTGCAATCAATTGGAGACAGTAAACAGATGAGTGTTTCTAATCCCCCTCTCCCCCGACACCTCGCCGGGGGATTTTTTTTATTTAAACAATTTTGAAAACCAGCCGAATAAACTTGGGATTTTGCCCTTGCTCAGTTCTCTGGTATGTTTGAAAATAGGTTTATTATAGCCTATATTGTATTTGATTTTTTGCTTAACCACATTAGTTATCTACCATTGACAAAATTAGGGAAATGTGCTATCATTTTCATCGAAATTGATCTTTCTTCCAAATGTCCAACTCAGACAACAACTCTAACCTAATTCTAACTTTCATTGTAGTGGGAGCTATCGCCCTCGTGGTAGGGACATTGCGACCGACCACCTATTTCGCAGGAGTTCCCTGCACGGTGATCAAGGCGGAAAATGTCCGCACTGGGACAGGAAACGCCTACAGACTGTTCTGTGAACAGGAGACATTCGATATCAAGGATGACTTGCTGACAGGACATTTCAGGAGTTCTGACACCTATGGAGCTATCTCTGCCCTTCCCAAAGGAACAAAGATCTCCCTAGATGTATGGGGCATTCGTTTTGGCCCCACCAGCTCCACCAGAACGGTGATCAATTGGAGGCAATAGACAACTTCTTTCCTCATCACTCCCCCAAGCCCCGACTCATCGGGGCTTTTTTATTTCAAATCCTATAAAAAAATCCATAGAGCATTAAGCTCCATGGATTAATATCCTCAAAGAGGTTTAAAAGATTATCCCCAACAATGTACGAAGAGGAAATCTTTGATTCTTCCTCAAAGATTTCCGACGTTGATGTCGGAGAATGGTTCGTGCTTGCTCGGCGAGAATCCGATAGAGATACTCATCATCCATACCAGACTGAATCTTTCGAAACGCTCCCTCAAAGGCGCGCTTCGAATCCACTCGGAGGGATTTCTCCATATCATCCTCCAGATGATCAAGCTCGTCACCATACCTCTTATAGGCCTCTGAGTCCAAAACAGGATCAGGGCCTTCAAGAAGAAGCTCCAAGCGTTGAATTGCTCCGAGCATCAAAACCCGATCATGTTTGAGCTTGCGAAGCTCTTCCTTGATCTTTTGAGAAAACATAAAGGTGCAAAAGATAGACAATCTTCTTATAGCACATTTTATTAATTTTGTCAATCTTATAAAACAAATTGACCATATACCATTTGCTTAATTTACCGCAAAAACTGCTTCAAAATCTTTAAAAGCAACTATGCTCATACCCCCCTTTTAGAACGGTATAATTCTCTGTTGCGAGGAGCATTTGCTCGAAAATAGTTTCGTGATTAGCTGTTTAACGAGATTTTTTTTTGTAAATTTAATTGCATCTTGTTTTGTTGACATAGGTAGTTTTCTTACTTAAACAATTTTGAAAACCAGCCCAACAGACTCGGGACTTTGCCCTTGCTCAGTTCTCTGGTATGTTTGAAAATAGGTTTATTATACCCTATATTGTATTTGATTTTTTGCTTAACTCGAGAAGGACTGAGAGATTGCACTGCAGAAATCCCTGTAGCCTTCTTTATCCTACGCTTTACTTTTGTCACTCCAAGTAATGTTTTGAGCGATGGTTTACGGTAGCGGAAGAGTTTCATAGGTGATTATTTATCTTTATTGAGTTAACTCCTTAGCCAATAATTCACTTTGCTCAAGAACTTTATCAGCTTCTATTCTTGCGAGATCAGGTGGATACCCGTACCTGATTAGAATTTTTTTGACCGTAAGACGAAGTTTAGCTCTGACATCCTCTCTCTTCTCCCAATCAACCGTCGCATTTTTACGAATAATCTCCACGATAACATGAATCAACTCTTTCATCTTATCATCCTGCAAAAATCTTGTGGAATCATTTTGTGCGAGCACCGAATAAAATGCATATTCCTCAGGAGATAATCCCAATTCCTCAGCTTTACTATCCTCTAATTTCATCTCCCGAGCGATTTGAGAAAGTTCTTGAATAACCTGGGCCGTATCAATTTGATTATTATGATACTTTTTAATCACCCGTTCCAACATCTCAGAAAACTTTTTCCCTTGAGCTATACTCTTTGTTTTTCTCACCTTCACCTCATCATTAATAAGTTTGCGAAGTAATTCAAAAGCTATATTTTTTTGCTCCATATTCTTCACCTCAAGCAAAAATTCCTCTGACAAAATATCAAGAGTAGGAGTTTGTATACCTGCTGCTTCGAACACATCCACCACACCATCACTCGCTAAAGCCTCATCAACAATTTGCCTTACTGCCGTTTCTACCTGCCTATCAGATACACCACCACTAGGAGTGAATTTATTAATACGAGCTTTTATCGCTTGAAAGAATGCCACCTCATCTCGTATTTGTTCTGATTCAAAACTTGGCACCGCCATCGCAAATAATTGAGACAAAGCCGTAATTTCTGCAAGAAATCTATTCTTCAACTTATCATCCCGTAATATAAAGTTTGAAGCTCCCAATAATATCTGTAATTTTTCCTTATTTTCAACCTGAAAATATTGCTTATAATCAAAGCCATGGAACATCTGCTCCACAATCTCAAATTTAGTCTTCATACCCGCAATCACCTCCGAGATATCAAGAATAGCTTTTCCCTGGCCACCACTTTGCGTATAGACACCCATCGCATTTCTGAGATCCTGCCCAATACCAATATAGTCAACAATAAGTCCTCCTGGTTTATCCCGATATACCCGATTCACCCGAGCAATAGCCTGCATCAAATTGGCACCCTGCATCTTTTTATCAATATACATCGTATTGAGACATGGCACATCAAATCCCGTTAACCACATAGATTGCACAATCACCATCTGAAGAGAATCATTAATATCCTTCAGCCTCAGGGCAAGTTTTTTTCTATCCTCTTTCGTCGTATGATGAGATTGGAAACTTTCAGGATCATCACTACTTGAAGTCATTACAATTTTAATCATCCCCTGCATCAACTCATCACTATGCCATTCTGGACGAAGAGTAATAATTTCTCGATATAGATTCACCGCAATTTGCCTCGTCATACAAACTACCATAGCCTTCCCCTCAAAGGTTTGCTGCCTCGCCTCAAAATGCTCCACAATATCTTTTGCAATATCCTTTAGCCTATCAGGATGCCCTACAATAGCATCAATTTGAGCATTTTTCTTTTTCGCCTTTTCTTTTTGCTCCTGTGTTGCTCCCACTATTTCATCCACCGCATAATCAATCTGACTTGCCACCTCTTGATTCAATCGAATTTTTACCAAACGCGATTCATAACTAATCGGAACCGTAGCCCCATCATCCACCGCTTGTTTAATATCATAAATATCAATTTCATCACCAAACACATTACGCGTTGACCTATCCTCCTTCTCAATAGGAGTACCTGTAAACCCAATAAAAGAAGCCTTCGGTAAAGCATCTCTCAGATACTTCGCATTCCCATATCGAATCTCCGAACCATCCTCTATCTCAACCTCTCTACCCTTGAATCCATATTGACTCCGATGAGCCTCATCAGCTACCACCACAATATTCGACCGCTCAGATAACATCTCATATACATTTCCTGAAGTAGGAGCAAATTTTTGAATAGTCGTAAACACAATACCTCCACCCGAAACCTTCAGTAATTCCTTCAAATGTTCCCTATTCTCCGCCTGCACAGGAGTTTGTCTCAATAATTGTTTACAATTCCCAAAAGTAGTAAAAAGTTGATCATCAAGATCATTCCTATCCGTCAAAATCACCACAGTTGGATTCTTCATCACAGGCTCTACCACAATTTGCCCCGTATAAAACACCATAGAAAGAGATTTCCCTGAACCCTGAGTATGCCAAATAACCCCAATTTTCCTATTACCCTCAGATTCATCAGTAGCCCTCACCGTTTCCTTTACCGCCTTTTCCACCGCATAATATTGATGATAAGCCGCAATTTTCTTAATTTTTACCACAGATAATAACCCCGTCTTCTCATCCTTTTGCTCCTCTTGTTCAAAAACCGTATTATATCGAATCAATCGAAGCAAAACCTCTTTATCAAGCATTTTCTCAGCCATAATCTGCATTTCAGGAATGTTATTCTCCTCTTTCTCAGGAGATTTCCAAGCAAGATATCTACTAAATGGAGCAGATACACTCGAAACCTTCGCCTCAATCCCATCCGAGATAATACATAAAGCATTATAATAAAAAATACTTGGGATAGCTTTTTGATAATTCTGAATTTGCATAAAAGCCCTCTCCAAAGTAGCCTTCTCATCAGTTGCATTCTTTAATTCCACCACAACTAATGGAAGCCCATTCACGAAAATCACCACATCCAATCTCTTCTCATTATTTTGTTCTTTTACCACAAATTGATTCACTACCCAAAAGCTATTGTTGGCAATATTCTCTAAATCAAGAAGCTTTACATTGATACCCTTTATAGCCTCATCTTTAAAGTATTCAACCGTAATCCCATCAGTTAGATAATTATGAAATTTTTCATTATTTGCCATAAAATCAGAAGAGCCAAGATTCATAATATGCTGATAGGCCTCATGCCTTGCTGATTCAGGGATATCTGGATTTAATCTTTTGAGGGATTCCTTGAGATGATTTTCGAGGATCACACTATCAAAATTTTCTCGTTGGGGATTAGCTGAATACGGAGCAATATCTGGACCATAAAAATACTGATAGCCTTGAGCTACAAGGATATCTATCAAGGTCTGTTCTATATGGGATTCATTGAGAGTAGTCATGGTGTTGTGATTAGGTAATATTATGATTGAAAATTATACTTTTGAATAAACTGTTCCCATAAATCATCAGTGGTATTTAAAAAATTTTTGGTATTATCATTTCTATTAAATATTTTTTTAATTTCTCCCCTCGCAATCTGAGAATTATAAATACAATAATTATCTGTTGAGCTTTGTAATATTTGTAAAAAATGATCTTTAGAAAAATATAAATAATATTTTTCTAATCCTCTTATGAAGATTCCCATATCATTATACGATTTATCTTCATTTAAGTCTGCTAATAATATACTTAAATCTTGTGTAGATACTACAGTACCTATCATCTCATTTGCTACAGAATCAAATAAAATGAACCTCTTATGATTTTTTTCTGTAAAAGATAATACCCAATTATTCTCAATATTTAACCACTTATCTCTATATTCAATTCCCTCATATAATTCTTGAATTTCTTGTAAAGTGTATTCACTAGGTATATTTAAACCTATATTTTTTTCAAATTCTTCAAAGTTTTCTATCACTTTAATATTTAGATGTTTTTGTAATGCTGTTTGAAATACTTTATCTTTTGTACATACAAAAACATACTTATCTGGTATAGTTTGTAAATATTCTAAAATTGTAAAATAGATATAAGTATCTTTGAATCCTTTTCCACCCGTTTGAAATGGTGGAAGTTCATTAATTGCTAACTCTTTTATTTGATCCAATACTGAATGATTTTTTAAATGTATTATAGTATACTTTATATCTTCTTTGTTTTCTAATTCCGTAATATGGGCTTCATTATCAAAGTTTTCCGTATCTTCTTGATTGATATTTCTTAACCAATGAAAAGGATTCTTCAAAAATAATCCCTTATTCTTTTCAAGCTCTTTTCTTTTTTGACATTTTAACTCTTCAATTACTAAATCTGGTAAAATAATTTCTGCTATTTCTGCAAACTTTTGAAGCTCAACTCTACCACCAAGAAAAGACTCAGGGTTAGTATCTTTAATAATATTAGTGTCAAAAATTACTTTTACTTTCATATATTTATCAAATCATAAGCTAAACTTGCTAAAACAATATAATGAATTGCTAAATTCTTATCTAATTCTTGTGCTGGAGTATGAGATTTTTCATTTCTTAAATTTTGAATTGCCATGTGTAGATATTTTACTCCTTCAAAAAAATCTTTTTCTGCATCATTTTGTGGCTCATGCCCAAAGATTTTTTCACAATTATCTTCTTTGAAAGCCTTGTGTGCCTGTTCTTCTCCAGTAATAGATTTAAGTTTTTCTCTCACGATTTTATAAGATTCTTCCACAGCATTATAATAATGCCCTGAATTAAGTAAAGTTTTCACATGATCAAACACATTTTTTTGTAGAACAATGGAAATTGTATTATCTGAAAAACTTGCTTCTGAAATGATATCAATTTCTTTTGTTTGTTTAGTTAATTTCACTATTTTACCCATTATAACTAACTCCAGGTCATCAAAAGCAAGATATTCATTCAATTCTTTAATTAAATATTTATATCTCTCTTTATCTTCAATAAAGTGTATTGGACTATAATAATACTCTATTATTTCTTCAATCCTATCTAGTTGATTTAATTCGAGCAATTTTCTCTTTGTATATTCCCACCTCGCAGGGAATCCTTGCCCATATATATCTTGCCACCCAAGCTCATTAAAAAACTCTACAAGTTGAGGTCCTGATAAATAAGGACTTTTTTGAGAATCCCCAATAATAATATCTTTTAAGTAATCTATTGTTTTTGATGATATTTTCATACTTATCCTTAAAAACTAAAACTCAACCCTCACCGCTCCACTCATCAACTTTGGTAACAACTCATTACGACTACGAGCGAGGGATTGGATTTGTTCTGAATTGTCTCTGATTTTTATAAAAATTGGTTTTATTTCTTCGTCAAATTGTTTCAAAGTTTCTTGATCTGGAATAATTATTTCTAAATTATACAAATTTGTAACTGTAATTTGAGGTTGTGCTGAACCAGAAGTAACACTTTCAAAATCAATTTTCTTTGATAAAAAATAAATAAACTCTGAACTTAATGGCGAATCTATATTTTCAAAAGCCATACAAGAATTTGTAATACTTGATTGTTCCTTTGAAAACTGAATTAAACCACAGCCATTTCCTCTACAAGTCAAAAATACCATAGGTTTTTCATACATAAAATCTTCTATATAACCACGAATACCACTACCACCATAAATGGGATATTTTTTTTCTTCTGTTGGAGCTTCTGATAAATTTTCTGCTTCAAGATATTTACCTTGTTTAATTACTAACTCTTCCCCCAACTTCCCAACTTTCCACCCTTCGGGTAGCTCATCATCTACTCCATATTTCCCAAACCATTCTTTGAATATTGTCTGTCCCATCTCTTCTAAGGTTTTGTTTTGCTCTCTCAATAGCTCAATCTTATCATCAAATGCACTAAGTATTGAGGCTATTGCTTTTTGTTCAGGGAGAGGGGGGAGAAGAAATTTAATATTTAATAAATCTCCAACTTTTACACTTGGCTGTGCCGCACCAATATTTAGATCTAATATTTTTTTCTTATCTTTTTTTAGTAAATAATACAAAAACAAATTATCTGATTTTTTATTTACTCTTAATCCAACTGTATTTTGAATAATTACACTTTTTTCATTAGGAAATAAAGCAATATTCCCGTACCCATTACCAACTAAAGTAATTATTACATCACTACTTTCCCCGTGTTTACGGATAAAATTATTATATAAATTATCATCTATAAATCTTCTAGCTTCTTTCAAATCAATTCTTCTATTTTCTTTTATTAAAACATTATCAATTACAGGAATACCTTTTTCAGTATAATAACTTGGATTTTTTCCGCGATTATCAATTACTGTTTCTACAACCTCCCCCAAAGTCGTCTCTACCCAATCGCTTGGAAGATAATCCACCCCGTCAGATTTCATCTGACACCCCTCAAGAGGGGAATTTTTTGTTGGTATAGATGAGGTAGTATCAGCCATATTATTCTTTGTTGGATAATAATTTCTTAGATAGTTGTTTTACTCTCTTTTTTGATTCTCTAATATTATCAGGTGTTGGAAGGTTTTCTGGCATTGTTCCACCAAGATCTCTAATTGTTTCTCTTACTTTTTTACCAACATCAAGATGTGCTCGATTTGCTTTTTCTTGTCCAATAATATTTTCTCTTTTAAGCTTAGCTTCAGCTTGCGTTGCCCGGAAGAGATTTGCAGCAAGCTCTTCACTATTCATATGATCAAGTATTGTTTCTTTTTCTTTTAATTTCTTTTTTGTATAAATATCTCTTTGCCTCATTCCACCATAAAGTCCCATATATCCATAATCTTGAAAATTTGCATAATTCACAACTCCCGCTTCTTTTGCTGCTTTAGCAAGATTTTTATTATGTTCTTTCATCTCATCTCTGAGGAGTACTCTTTTATGATCTTCCAGAAATTCGTCATTTAGCTCTTGCTTCCTTGTCTGAATTGCAAAGTATGTTTGAGCAAATGCGATCTCTTCTTTTCTTGGATCTCCATTTTGAGCTATAAGATAACAGGCATAACGAGAAAGATGATAATCTTCCAAAATCTGACCTTGAGTTTCTCCGTATTGGTTGCGGGATTTTTGGGGTTCGCTCACCTGAGCGAAATGCAAATTTACTTCTTGTTTGCTATTTTTACAAGCTTTTTTTGCCCTTTCTATTGCTGGTAAAAATTTTCCATACTCTGTATATCCAAGTAATTTATACAGATCCCGAGCAGACCAAAATTCTTGATTATATTCATTGATTTTTCTAATATTTTCAAATATGTTATGTATCATAGATGTGTAATCAAATTTCAAATCCAATTTTTGCTAATTGTTTTTTGATTTCTGCATTCATTTTTTCTTCTTTGGCGAATTGCTCGGCAAGAGTGGTGGTGAGTTTATACATTTTCTCTTCGAATGGTATCCCATCATCTTCTATATCTTTTATCCCTACATAACGACCAGGTGTGAGAACAAAATTATGTTTCTCTACTTCTGCTCTTGATGCTGATTTACAAAATCCTTTAATATCCTCGTATTGGTCAGGGTCTTTTCTCCAATTATGATAAGTCTCTGATATGGTATTCATATCTTCCTCGGTAAACTCTCTATGTACTCGGTCTTTGAGGAATCCCATATCTGAGGCATCGATGAAAAGAATTTCATTTTTTCTTATTTGTCTTTCACGACGAAGAAACCAAATACATGCGGGTATTCCGGTATTATAAAAGAGTTGTTTTGGGAGTGCGACGATACATTCTACCAAATCATTTTGTATGAGATTTTTACGAATTTCCCCTTCTCCGGAAGTATTAGATGAGAGGCTTCCATTAGCTAGTACGGTTGCCATTACTCCATTGGGTGCAAGATGATAGAGCATATGTTGTATCCATCCAAAATTTGCATTCCCTGCTGGTGGTATTCCATATTTCCATCTTGCATCGTCTTGAAGTATATCTTGTCCCCAATCTGATTGATTAAATGGAGGATTTGCGATTACATAATCGGCTTTGAGATCTGGGTGAGTATCTTTGAGAAAACTTCCCTCAGTATTCCATTCGACAAATTTCGAGTTAATATTGCGAATTGCAAGATTCATTTTGGAGAGCTTCCAAGTGGTTTGATTGGATTCTTGCCCATAAATAGTTATATCTTTGATATTCCCTTGATGCTCTGCTACAAATTTTTCACTCATTACAAATATTCCTCCAGAACCACATGCGGGATCATATACTCTTCCTTTATATGGCTCTATCATTTCTACCATCAATTTGACAATAGATTTTGGGGTATAGAATTGTCCTCCCTTTTTCCCTTCAGCATTTGCAAATTCTCCCAAGAAATATTCATATACTCTTCCAAATAAATCTTTGGATTTGGTATTCTCTACTTGTAATTCTGTATTCGAAATAAGGTCAATCAACTGTCCGAGTGAGGCTTTATCTAAATTAGGTTTTCCAAATACTTTTGGGAGTACATTTTTGAGCTCGGGATTTTCTTTCTCGATTGCTTCCATTGCATCATCCAGCTCCTGTCCAATAGTTGGGAGCTTTGCTTTAGCTTGGAGATTTTTCCATCTTGCTTGTTCGGGTACAAAGAAAATATTTTCAGAAATATATTCATCTCTGTCTTCTGGATCACTGAATTCATCCTGAGCTAATTTGTCATAAAGTTCTTGAAAAGATTCTGAAATGTATTTAAGAAAAATAAGTCCAAGAGCTACATTTTTATATTCTGCCGCATCAATATTTTTACGCAATTTATCTGCTGCTTTGAATAATTGTGCTTCAAAATGGGGATTTTGACCTTGTGCCATAAAAAATATATATTATTTACCCCTATTATACCATATCCCCCACCTTTTGAGGAGTGATTATTGTATATCTATTAAATCTTTTAACTTCTTACCTTTATATTGCCAATAGGCTGCTCCGTGATAGGCTCCACTTTTATTGCTATTGCCTTTTTGTTGATATATTTTTAGGGTTAATGGGGATAGTTTGAAAACTTGTCCTCCATATTCTACATCTCTCTCGCCTACGACTTTTGCTGTGATATCTTTATCTGCTATGAATACTATTTCTTCTCCATTTTGTATGCCTTTTCTATAAAAACTAAATTTTGCACTTTGCTCTCTGGATTTTGAAATTTCATCGAATTCTTTTTCTTTATCTATGTCTTTTGGGTATATTACTTTTCCTTCAAAGGATAGGAGTAATTGTTTTACCAAATCATAGTCTAGGGCAAATAACTCACTGTCTCCTACTCTGTGTTTGGTGAAAATTTCTTTGAGGAGATTTTCTTTATATGTATAGTCTTCTAGTTCTATTGCAAAGAATCTCTTTAATCCTGAGACATTGTAGTATCCATTTGATTCTAGATTTCTCATCCTTTCTTGATAATTTTGACTGCCTGTTTGTCCTATTTTTATTAGTCCATCGACTACTGTTGTCATTATATAGACTACTCCTTTCATAGATTGTGTGAGTTTAATGATTGTTTGTATTGTAGCATGTTTTTGTGGAGGTTTCCACCTACGGTCGATAAATTGGGTAGGGGGATAAATTGCAAATTATGAATTATGTCCTCCTCCGTCACCTACGGTGACACCTCCCCCAAGGGAGGACAGAAACTCACCTTGCAAAACATTTCCACCCCGTCCAGCGAAGCTGTCCACTCCTCAATTTATCGACCGTAGGTGGAGAGGGGGATTTTTAACACCAAATACAGGCGACTGACAGGTCGCCCCTACAAAAAACTATGTCGGCGGGGTCGCCGACTCTACGAAAGAATTAGAGGACAATAATACACTCACTCTAAATCTTTTACTCTATTCAATAAATCTTGTACTGAACTTGTGTCTAATAGACTGAAGGCGAAGAGTTTTTTGCCTAAATCTTTGAGTGAGGCTCCGAGATGATAGATTTCTTTTTGATCTATGATGAGGAATCTATCATGGCTTTTATTAAATTTCTTTATTTTGAAGTTTCCATATTGCTGATTGACTTTCTGTATATCTAGCTCTAATTCTTGGCTTATTGGATGGGTTAATATGAGGGCTTTTACTTTTGGGTTCTTTTTGGATAAATGTATGAGGGTGGTCTCGTCTATGTAGTTGTCTATCAGGATTATATGACTTTTGGCTTTGCGAATTATTTTTGAGAATAATTCATAGGCATCGAATACTTGTCCTTCAAAGAATACTCCTTGGGTTGGGTTGGGATGGTATTGGTATGTATTTGTAAATCTATTTGATTTACTTTTTCACTCAAAGATTGAATATTATCTTCTATTCTGTTCATTCTATTATTCAGTGCATAGCCTTTGAGTAAATAGTCTCGTAAAATATTGGTTGCCCAGATGCGAAATTGTGTACCTTGTTTTGATTTTACTCGGTACCCTACTGATATTATAACATCTAGATTGTAATACTCCACTTGGCGCTCAACCTTTCTGCCTCCTTCATTTTGAACTGTCGCAAATTTTGCGACAGTTGCTATATTATCTAGTTCTCCTTCCGAAAAAACATTATTGATGTGTTTACCAAGAGTTTTCACATCTCTACCAAAAAGCGAAGCCATTTGCTGTCTGTTTAACCAAACAGTTTCGTGTTTAAGCATTACTTCTATATGCTCATCTAAATCATCTGGTCTATATAAAATAATTTCATTTTTCATATTTTAATTTAATGTATAGTTTTATTATAGAATATAACTAAAGAATAGTGAATTATTATTTTCCATAGTGGATAAGTTTATATTTATTTATATGTTTGTATTATAGCATATTTGAGGTTGAATTGGGAGCCGAACACATCCACCCCGTCAGGCACCCCCTCCCTGCCTACCTACCTGCGGTAGGTAAACCGTAGGTGGAGAGGGGAATTTAAAAAGCCACTCTCTGGGAGGGTGGCTTTGGGGAGGTGGTAGAGGGCTATTGTTCATCTTCTTCATTTTCCTCTTCCTCGCCATTACGGGGAAGAACATCATCGATTATAAGAGACATTTCATTGGAAAATGTTATTGTCCTATTTTCGAATAGATCCCGACTGGGATCTGAAATACTCTTGATATCTATGGCTCTATCTATCAGAGCTAATATTGTTGCTAGTCGGAGTATATATCGAGAATTTTCGGTGAATACTTTTTGTTGAAGAATTCTTAAGATCTCCTCATAACAATGTTGCCATAAGACAATACTGTATGTTATTTTTTTCTTATTCCTTACGAAAGGGTTTGAAAAATGAAACATGATCCATACTTCCGCTCGAAGCGGAGTGAAATGTGCACATTGTATATATCATAAAAATTATATTTTGTCTACATTCACTGACTACTTTTGAGATTACGAAATCCACCTCCCCCGTCGCAAATGGGATTTACTCCTAATCCTCCGCCGTCACCGTAGGTGTCACCCCCTCCCAAACTAAAGTATGGGAGGGACTGAAAGCTCCACCAAGGGAGGACAGAAGTTCAAAGGAGAGAGTCAAACAAATCCAGGCGACTGAAAGGTCGCCCCTACGAAAGTGAGGAGTATTACAAAAGAGGGGGATTTAAAAAGCCACTCTCTGGGAGGGTGTCTTAGGGGGAAAATTATATTTTTATGTTATATGTATTTGATATTATTGGAAAAATTATATATAATTACCAAGGTTATCTCCAAATCATTCCATGGATCCAAAAACGGCTATCACACACAAGTCTGTTGTGTGGTTGATAGGGGCAACTATTATGTCTACTAGAAAGAGTAGCAAAACAATAAGTAAAGCTCAGTTGATACATCTTTTAGCAGAGCACCCAGAGACAAAAGAATATTTAGATTATACAAAAAATAATCTTCTAAAAGATTGTAGAGACAATGATATCATCACAATAGATGGACAAACTAATCATGTGAGATTTCCAAAACGAAGAGATAGAACCGGGGATATCATAGAGTATCATTATATAAAATAAAGTATCATTTTGAGTAAATGAGCTCGGGTATAAAACTCGAGCTTTTTTTCTAATCAAAAAAGCCACTCTCTGGGAGGGTGGCTTAGGGGGGTGTGGGGAAGAGTAGTCAATTTGGAATTGTAAGAAAACAATGTCCACCTCCGCCCTGCGGGCACCCCCTCCTAAATAAATATAGGAGGGACTTAAAGCTCCTCCGAAGGAGGACAAAAATACAAGTTGCAAAACACTTTCACCCCGTCAGGCAAAGCCTGCCACCCACCTCCCAAAATAAAGTATAGGAGGGACGAAAGCCTCGATTTATCTCCATGCCTGCGGTAAGTAAACCGTAGGGAGAGATGGGAAGTTAAAGTTTATTTCTTTTTATCAATTAAAGATGTTTTATTATCTACTAAATAATTTTCTCCAGTTATTACGGATTTTCCTGTTTTTTCTTCTAATGCTTTTCTTGCATCTTTAGCAATTTTACCTCCTTTTATTGCTGGGATTTTATTTTCTTCCAGTCCTTGTGTTTGTTCTGTCTCGGCAATTTTTCTTGTGGATAGTTCTGCTAATGCTGTAAATATTAGCTCTTCTTCACTCATATGGTCTCTTAGATTTTGTGTCTTTAAGTTTTTTAACTTCTTATGTTGGGTTATAGAGATATCACTCCATTCTTGATGTATAATATTGGTGAGTATTGCAAATTCTGCCCCACTTGATACACCATTTTGAGCCCAGTAGTCGGTTAATTTATTTTTTGTTTCTTGACCTGTCATTCTCTGTTGTATCCATTTTTGGCTTCTTCCTTGTTTTTGCCAATATTCTCTAGACCTATTCAGAGCTTTTTCTGGATCGGTCATTTCTTCCATTCGCTCATATCCAACTTTGGCTAACCACAGTTTTATTGGCTCGGCTTTTTTACTTGGAATTGATTGAATCAGTCGCAAGATTGTCTCTACATCTGCTACATCGGTTTTATAAAATTTTCCATCTGCTGATTCTAATTTCAGTTTGTCACATTTTGTGACAAACTCACTTCCCTCTTTTTTTAATCTGTTTTTGAATGTAGTCCAGTAGCTTTGAGCTTTTTTGAAATTTTGCTGTTCTGTTAATACTGCTATTATATCTATTATAGAAAAGTACCAGGTCTCTGTATCTTGATTAAAATGTCGACGAATTTTATATGTCTCAAAAATAGCAAGTGAATTATTATTTTCCATAGTGGATAAGTTTATATTTATTTATATTATAGCATATTTGAGGTTGAATTGGGATCCGAACACATCCACCCCCACCTTTCAGGCACCCCCACCAAAGGGGGACAGAAAAATTGAGACAAGTACTTCCACCCCACCGTCTAAAAGACTACCACCCCCTCCCAAACTAAAGTATGGGAGGGACTTACAGCCCTCAATTTATCGACCTGCCTGCGGTAGGTAAACCGTAGGTGGAGAGGGGAATTTTGCTCAATTTAGATCTAATTATTTTCAGTATGGGGTAGGAATTTTTCTATTTCAGCTTCTAATTCTTCTGGTTTTGGCAAATATAGTTGATATTGGGATACAAACATTTGATTACTTATTCCTCCCATTGCATATTCCATTTTAATATCATTTTTTGCTGCACTTAAAATTATGCCTATTGGCTCATTATCCCCTTGTGTATTTTCTTCGGTTTTGAAATAGTTTAAATACATATTCATCTGCCCAATATCTGTATGATCGGCTTCTCCAATTTTGAGGTCAATTAGTATAAAACATTTCAGGATACGATGATAAAATACCAAATCTATATAATGATGTCGACTGTCAAAACTTAGACGGAATTGTCTTTTGACAAAAGTGAATCCCTTTCCTAATTCCAACAAAAACATTTGTAAATTATCAATAATTTTTTGTTCTAGTTCTGCTTCTGAAAAATTATAAGGTTCCGGTATACCTAAAAACTCTAAAATATATGGCTCTTTGATAATATCTTCTGCTTTTTGGATTATTTGTCCTTTGTGTGACAGTTTTAATAATTCCTTTTTATCCTTACCTAGAGCAAATCTCTCGAATAACATTGATTGTTTTTGTCTTTTGAGCTCTCTTACTGACTAGTTTTCTAGTATACATTGTTTTTCATAAAAGTTGCGGGCAAGATTATTAGAGACTCCCAAAATTTCCACATAATGACTCCATGTCAATTTGCCAGACGCGTCTGGTATTTTGGGAAAAGACAGATAAAAGAGTCTCATATATTGAAGGTTGGTTCTACTAAAACCTTTTCCATACTTTTTAAGTTCTTTGGAAAGTGAAATTAGTAATTCTTTGCCATATTCTGCTTTAACCTTCCCTTCTTGTTCGAATTCCACAATGGCTTTTCCTATTTCCCAATAAGTTTGTAAAAGTATTGTATTAAGACTGTTTAAGGCTTCTTTTCTTCTTTGTTCAAGAATTTTGGATATATGCTGTGCAAGATTTTGATATTGAGTTATATTTTTCATATTTTGATTGAGTATATGGTTTTATTATAGAATATAATTAAAGAATAGTGAATTATTATTTTCCATAGTGGATAAGTTTATATTTATTTATATGTTTGTATTATAGCATATTTGAGGTTGAATTGGGATCCGAACACATCCACCCCACCGTCTAAAAGACGGCACCCCCTCCCAAACTAAAGTATGGGAGGGACTGAAAGCCCTCAATTTATCTCCCTTCCTGCGGTAGGTAAACCGTAGGGAGAGAGGGGAATTTAAAAAGCCACCTATTGGGGTGGCTTGGGGCAGGCTATGTCAGAACATTGATAATATCTAATTGAGCTCTTGCTAATAAAATTTTATAAACTTTTTCAATCTTATCGGGTAGATGAGACATCTTCCTTACATTATTACGACTGAATTTTACAATGTCAAATGAATTACTATCCTTTTCTTGCTGATAATTATCGTATAACTCATTCAGAGTTGTGATGATATTATCTACATCCTCATTAATATCTTCATTTTCAATATACTTTCTCAAATTTACTATTAATGTTATATATTGTAATAATTCATCTAATCCATTTAGAATAATTCCGAAGAACTCATTGTGATCAAAAGATTCTGATCTTATAGAGGGGTGAGGAATGATTAATTGAGAGAATTTCTCTCGAAGATAAATAATGCTTTGAACCTGAGTTGAGGAGATCATTGTCTGAAAATATAGAGGCTTATTGTATATACCATAAAAATTATATTTTGTCTATTATAATCCTCAAAATTTTAATACATTCCTCAGCTGTATTACATTGCATAAGCTTAGAGCGGATATCGCTGGCTCCTGGAAAATTATTGAGATACATTTTGAAGCATTTTTTCATCACGGCAAAATTTTTCTCTTGTCCCCAAGTTTGGTCAAAAAGTTGTATATGCTCGATGAGTTTTTGCACCTTTATCTCTATACTGAGTGTATTATGGTCTATATTGGGATTGAATATCCAAGGATTATGGAATACTCCTCTTCCAATCATTATCCCATCTACACCATATTGAGTGGCGATATCAAGTCCCTGCTGATAAGATAGAATATCTCCATTCCCAATAATGAGAGTATGGGGATTTATCTTATCCCTTAGGTTTACTGCTTTTCCGATTTCATCCCAATGAGCAGGATAATCGGATAATTCTTTTACGGTACGGCCATGTATGGTGAGGGCGTCTAGATGAGATTGTAAGAGATGTCCAATCCATTCCTCTGTTTGAATTTCACTAAAACCAATACGAGTTTTAACACTAACTGGTATATCGCCTGCTCCCTCTTTGGCTGCTTGTATAATATCTGAGGCTAATTGGGGATTTTTGATAAGTGCGGAACAAGCTCCTTGTTTGATTACTTTTTTGACTGGGCAGCCCATATTGATATCTAGGCCAGCAAAACCTTGTTCTCTGGCATAAACTCCCGCCTGATAATAATGCTCTGGTGTAATGCCCCAAATTTGGGCTACTAAGGGCTGTTCCTCTGGAGTATATTGTAATCGATGTATAACTTTGGATCTTCCAATTTCAGAGGCGAGTCCCTCTACGCTGGTAAATTCTGTCACCATCACATCAGGACGTCCACAAGAGCTAATAATACGCCGAAAAACTGTATCAGTTACCTCCTCCATCGGAGCTAATACAAAAAATGGTTTAGGTAATGATTGCCAAAATGATTGCATAGGGTTATTAAATATACGTTTATTATAACATGTGTTGATGATTTATAAATACACATTATACATTAAGGGTTATTATTTT
This sequence comes from Parcubacteria group bacterium, assembly GCA_943354045.1. Taxonomy (GTDB): domain Bacteria; phylum Patescibacteriota; class Minisyncoccia; order SW-4-49-11; family SW-4-49-11; genus CALRBF01. Next base: position 12,776 of record CALRBF010000002.1, on the reverse strand, counting down.
GTCCCCCTTCGGAGGGGGTGACCGCTTGCGGTGGGGGTGGATAAAATACCAACTTAAACTCTATCCACCTCCGGTCCCTCCTAAACAAAAGTATAGGAGGGACCACCGCCTCCATTTATCTACCTACCTGCGGCAAGTAAACCGTAGGTAGAAAGGAGGACATAAATTTCTAACTAATAAAAGAAAAAATCCCGCTTTTTAACGCTGGCGGGATTTTTTGAGTAATGTGATTCTGAATGTATCAGTACAAATATCTCTATTTATCTCAATCCAACTAATAATAATATTGATCAAAAATCTCAGTATTAGAAATGCGATGACATTAGCTATATTCTTAATAATTTCTATTGGACAGAATATTAAGAATAATATTGTGTAAAGAAAAAACAGTACTAAAATAGACTTAAAAAACAATATAAGTTTATTTTCATGTATGTACAGAAATTTGATAAATTTATATTGAAACATAATTGAAGGTGCGGAACAAGAGTATATTATAATAAAAGCTCCAAAATAGCAATAGTAATGGTTATTGTAAATTAACAATAAAAGAAAAACCCCGCCTTGACGACGGGGATTGGAGAGAGGTGGTTCATTCAGGCTTTAGGAGGTTCTTTTTTAGGAAATGTACTTAAAATCGACCAGGCTAAAAATATTACTAAATATACTAATAATATCAACGCTGGGGATGTTTTTGTAACTGTCAAAAACATTGTAACAGAAACTATTGATGTTATGTAGTTTGCCTTAATCCATTTGTGTAACCCTAGAATAGAGGCTGCGAACAGCCCTATAAGAACTACCGCTACCAAATAAAAAAAGTCCATGTTCAAGTTGTCGGAGGTCGAAAAAACTATAGCACAAAAAACCTAAAATGTCAATATATAATAACGTTATCTTTATATCAATTTCTTTTTTTTCTCGTCTACTGTTTCATAAAAATATCGGAATAATCCTTTCCATTGGGTGATGGATAAATCTTGTGGTCGGGATTTGATATGGAATTGATGGGTTTTGGATAGTCTTTTCCATTGTTCATAGGTGAATATAGGCTCGAGATTTTTCATCAAATTGGACTTTTGCTGTCCAAAAGCATAGGTTATAAACTTGATATAATCTTGTTTTACTTCCCAAATAGGGGTTGGGATTTGCTCTAATCGTAATAACTGTACGCTGACACTAGGAGCTGGAGAGAAATCTGTTTTTTCAAAATTATAGACTACTTCACAATTATATAATGAGTTAAGTATTATAGAGATAATACTCGGCTCTGTAGCCCCAATTACGCGCTCTATTGCTTCTTTTTGTCCGAATATGAGGGCGGATTCTGGACTATTATTTGCAGTATATAATCCTTTGATGAGCTCGGAGAATATAGCAAAGGGTGGATTAGATATAATTGCAAAGCTTTCGCTGGGATACTCTATTTTGCGAATATCCTGATTGATAATAGTTGCTTTATCCCCAAAATTATCTTGTAGCTTACTATATAAATCTGGATCAAGTTCTATTGCCTGTACTCTATATTCTCTTGCGATTAATTCTTTAGTAATAATACCCTCTCCTGCTCCTAAATCTAAGATGAGGGAATTTGGGGGCAAGGGAATAAAATCAATAATATAGCGTATTAAGGCAGGGTTTTTGACAAAATTTTGAGAATAGGCCTTGCGCTTCTCACTATTATAATCTTGCATATAATTTAGGATTCTAAATGCTCTATCGAATCCATAACTTTTACCCAGAGAGCCTCTTGTGTTGCGAGTTTTTGAGATGATTCTGCTATTCCTAGTCTTACATCTTCTTTTAAGTCCGCAATTTTTTTATCTATTTTATTTAATTCTTTGCGAGCTTGATATAATTCTCTTTTACGCGTTTTCTCATCTCCGGCATAGGTAGATACGGTTTGAGTAATGGCTTCGGTATTCTGCTCTTTAGTCTGATCAGCATGATGCTGTAGGCTCCATACATATTCTTCATAATTCCCATTATATTTGGTGATGGCGCCGTCTTTTACTTGCCAAATCATAGTTGCAAGATTATTGACAAAACTTCTATCATGGCTCACAAAAATAAGAGTTCCTCCCCATTCTGCTAGGGAACTTCCCATAATTTCTACAGTTTCCATATCGAGATGGTTTGTAGGTTCATCCAAAATTAAGACATCATATCCTTCCAGGAATACTGCTGCGAGTCGCAATCTTGCCTTTTCCCCTCCTGATAATACGGTGAGTGGCTTATCATGTTCTGCTTTAGAGAATAAGAAACTTCCAAGAGTTCTTTTGACATCATCATCGCTGATGGATATATCTGCAACTTTTCTCAAATAATCATAAATAGTAGACTGATTTTGGGTATCGAATTCTACACTTTGGGCAAAATATCCAATTTTGAGTCCATTCCCAAATTTAAATTCACCATTTAATAGAGGTAATTCAGCAGAGAGAGTTTTCAAAAGTGTAGATTTTCCTTGTCCATTATCTCCGAGTACAGCAATTTTTTGCCCTCTTTCTACATATAGATTTTGACCCTCTGCGATTATCGTTTTATCATATCCAATACTGATACGAGGTATATCTAATCCCATACCTGAACTTTTGGCAATAAAAGGCAAATGCATTCTTACTTTTGAGCTGGGGGTATATATACTTTTTTTCTCCTGAGATAATCTCTCAATATGTTTTTGCTTGGATTTAGCTTGAGCGGCTTTACTTGCCTTTGCTCCAAATCGGTCTATAAATTCTTGTAATTGGGCTTGCTTTTTCTCAATATTAGCATTGGTACGGATAATTTGGTTCTGTACTGTTTGCTTATATTCAAAATACTCATCTACATTGCCAGGATACAAAGATATTTGTCCCTGATCAACTTCTATGGTGCTGGTCATTACTCGTCGGAGGAATTCTCTATCATGAGTAATCAATAATACTGTTCCTTTAAAGGATATAAGCCAATGTTCTAATAAAAGAATAGTGGAAAGATCAAGATAATTGGTCGGCTCATCCAAAAGTATGAGATTTGGCTTTGCCATTAACATTCGAATAAGCTTTAATCGCATACGATATCCCCCCGAAATATCCCCAATAGGAAGCTCTAATTTTTCTTTTGGCATATCGAATTCTAGGGCTTGTTTGAATATTTCCCAATCTTGACTTTGCGTAGTCTCTATCAAATAATTAATTCCTGTTTGCTCTAAATCAAATTCATCTTCTTGGGCAATATAGCCAATGCGAGTAGATTTATCTAAAGTAATACTTCCATCATCTGGGTCTTCTAGTCCCAAAATCATACGAAATAAGGTACTCTTCCCCGCTCCATTGCGACCAAGTACACCATAAATTTCTCCCTCATGAATAGAGCAAGTAGCAGTATTAAATATAACCTTGAGTCCATAATGTTTCTCAAGGTTATATATACGAATTAATTCTCTTTTAGCCATAGTATATGATATATTCGTCTCCTACTATGACATAAAAATCAAGTTTTGACAAGCTATTATTCAGCTGGGTTTACTGTTCCCCCTGGAGTATTTTCAGGAAGAGTTCCACCAGCACTATTATCTGTAATAGGAGTTGTTGGAGTTGCAGCTGGTGCTGATATCCCCGTCACAGGAGTTGTTGGAATTTCAACACTCTCAGTAACCTCTTCTAATACAGGATCAGGCTCTTGATTTTGTCTATATAAAAGGTAACCAAGCACAGCACCTCCTCCAATAATAAGAATTAACAATATAACAATAGTACGAGAATTATTACTAGATTGTACTGTTGTTTCTGGTGAAATTTCTGGTGTTCCAAATGTATCTGCCATAATATATTTATTAGCTATTAATTATTGTTCTAATGTACCGATTGGACTTGAATAAGGGTTCAGGATATTATACCCTCCTATAGGAGGAGGATAATATCTTTCCTCAGCTAAAATTTGAGTTCCATCTTTTCCACAAATATCTGTGTCTTTAATTTTTAACTGTTGTGCTAAATCAGTTTCGATAAAACTTGAGAGATTATATACAATACCATCTACTATGGTCCAACAAGATTCTCGCTTTGAATTTGACTCTAATTGTTTTTTTGTGATTACAATATTAGGTACCTCTTCAGGCATTCTTTTACCTAAATATTCCTTCTCAACTGGGTTTGGGCTATTTGTACCCGAATTATTTGCTATATCAGTATTGACCGGAGTTACTTTGTTTTGTTCAACTACTGGGTTAAGAGTATTATTTTTATTCTGCATACCTATAGTAATAACAAGTCCAATACTTGCAAGAATAATAAGTGCTATAAGTATGATAACATTTTTAGATATGGTTGTTTTTGGGGAAAGCTCTGGTGTACTAAATGTATCTGCCATATATTTAATTTTGTATTGCTTCAGCTAATGTACCAATTTTAAATCCTGCAAGAATATCACTTGCACTACCTTCTTTATGCTCCATAGGTTTTGCAAATAATACTGTTCCGTCTTTTCCACAAATTTCAAGTATCTCAGCTTCTCCACCCGGATGATTTGGTACATATGCAGTGATATCATATACATTACCATCAATAATAGTCCAACAAGAAGTTTTAGTATTTTTCTCAGCAACTTGAGCTGCAGTAAAACTTTTTCCACTAGGAACAACATTTGTTGAAGAAGTAGATGCAGCTAGAGGAACTGTAGTAGGAAGAGGGGTGACAGGAGCAGATGTATCAGTTGATGAAGTGGTTCCTGGAGTATTCGTAGTAGGTACTGGTTCAGCTATTGTTTCAGAATCAGTTGATGGAGTAGTTGTATTTGATTCCGCATTAGATTTATATACAAGATATCCTAAAAAACCAGCAGAAATAACTATTAATGCAATAAGAATAATAGTGAACTTTGAAACTTTAGGTGCTGTTTGTTCTACGGGTGCATTGGGGGTGATTTCTGGTTCCATTGTATTATATTTATTTAATTATTATAAAAATAGTATATCATAATGACTATGTTTTGCAAGTACATATTCTTTTTTAATAATGGTATGAAAATGAGCTCAATATTACGGTATACATATGCAAATCCGAAAGAAATAGGGAGAGTAATAATTAATGTTATAAGGGTATAGAGAATAACTTGTACTATTAATAATTGATTTGAAAATGGATGTACAATAAAAATAATTTGTTGTATGGGAAAATGAAATAAAAATATCCATAAACTAATATGCCCTAAAGGAGATACTATATTTTGAATCATAGTAGCTATGGGATTAGATTTTTGAAAATAATTCCATACTATAAATATAATGGCAAAACCAAAAAATATCTGAACATTATAAAATGATAAAGACGTTACTATTGTTTTACTAAGATTAAGATATGGGAGTAAGACAATAATAGAGGTCTGTAAAGCAAAATATATCCAAATTAATTCTTGCCAGATTGAAGATGGGGCTTCACTAAAAATATTTTTTCTTACCATTCCATATACAAAGAATATAAGATATTGTCCACATAAGGGTATATCCCATAAATACCATGTATCGGGGATAAAAAAAGATATGAGAGAAATACTAAGAACCCCTATAAGGAGATATTTGGGACTAATTTTACGAATATAATCTAGTAGCGGATATAGTAAATATAATTGGAATAATACCGGGATAAAATAAAAGGGTATAGCTGCTTCTCCAGATATAAGGAGTTTGGGAAGAGTAATATCTCCACTATACCCTATTTGCCATAATATCGTAGTGATAATGATATAAGGTATTGCAATACGAATAATTTTACTTCCATAAAATTGTATAATGCCCGCCTTACTCCATATAAAAGGCTTTAATAACAATCCAGATGTAAACAAAAAAACAGGAATAGCAAATCGAAATATATTATTGATAACACTTAATAATATACTATCAAAAAGGGTATTGTATTCAAATGCCAAAAGATAACAAGCGTGAATAATAATCACACCGATAATAGCAATTCCTTTGAGAGTATCAATAGAAGTAAGTCTTTTTTGAGGAAAGATATTAATATCTTTAGTGTCAATATTCCAGAATAATTTAGAGTATCGAGGTATTATAAGTAAAATTAGAGTACCTATAATCATCACAAGATACTCTAATAGATATTGACTTTGAACTTGAAAAATATCCACTATTTTAATTCTTCAACAAGAGGTTTTTTATAAGGTGGTATAGGAAAGAGAAAGGTACGAACACTTGATTTATTTATTAACTCATTCATTTGACGCACATACATATTATGAGTCTCAATTAATTGATCATATTCATCTTTCTTGACATTGAACCTATCAATAGACTTATTATATTTAGGTACTAATTCATTATATTGAGCTATTTTTTTACTAGAGAATAATTCATCTAAGGTTGATTTTTCTTGATTAAGATCAATTTTTAATTCGTCTAAATCCTGTCCTTTTTCTTGAATTACAGAATAGCTTATATTAATGGTATTATTTAGTGATCGAGCTGTTTGAGTATCCTCATAATTAATAAATTCTTGCCATCCCCACCAAGATATATTAGCAGACACATATAGGACTAAGAATAGAGTTAAAAATTTTAATATTGTCATATTTATTTTATTTACTATTTATAGTATAGTTCAAATTATAAAATAAGTAAACTTATTTTAATATGGTATGATTTTTATATAGATAAAATAAGGGTGCATTATTAGCTCCATAAAATGTATGTACACGAGTATAATATTCAGGAATAGGCTCATAATTATCGGTAAAAAAGCTTTGCTCCAAAATCCAATCAGCTTGGAATAAAGCATTTTTATCTATTTTATAAATACCATTAACTTTATCAGGAAGAAAAGAAGTAAGTTTATGCTCTGGCATTAATAGCGTATAGAATCCTACTGATTCCCCAGGTTTAACCCATTTATTGAGAGAACTAATAATTTCCAATGTCCCCTGCCCCCAGAATCCGATAGGCAATATATTCTTCTCCCATATTTGAGCAGGTCCACCAGTAACTTCATTATAATAATCTAGATAAAAAGGATATACTATACGCAACTGTATACCAAGATAAGTAATAATGAGAATTGATACTCCAATCAATATTTTTTTATATTTTCCCAATAATTGCTGTATTGCCAATACTACCAGAATAGAAAAAGGAATATATAAGGGGAGTACATATCTCATCCCACCTTGTTTAATCGGCGAAAAAGACCAAAGAAGCCATATTCCAAATATTGCTATGAGAAAAAGCTCTTTTCCTTTATAGCGGGGATATCGAAACAATAGAGATATTATTTGGAATAAGCCCAGAGAAATAATAATTAAAGGAGTTTGAGCGGTAAAATATACGAGATAATAAATCAAGGGACTAGTTCGTACTTCTCCAAAAAATAATTCTTTTGGGTCTCCCCCCCAATGATTGAAAGTGGATTGTATACTTTCAATTGGACTTGTCCACCAATATGGAAATATAATGAATAATCCTATCCAAATACTGATAGGTAACCATATTAATACCCAAGGAATTTTTGCCTTCCAATTAGGTTTTTGAGATAAATTCTTCCACCAAGATATTGTCTCCCATATCCAAATCGGAAACATCGCAAGGACATTATTAAATCGAGTACTAAATGCTAATATGGCATGAAGATTCATTATCACAAAATGCTTTCTTGACTGAGTTTTTTTGTATAAGAGATACCAATACCACATTCCTGTCACAAAGAATAGCGATACTGACTCATGTCCCGCCAAGCGCGTATGAGCAATAAAGAGTGGATTCAGACCTACTACAATCACCGCTAATATAGATAACCAGAAATTGAGATAAAAACGAGCCAAAAAGAATACATATACCAAAGTACCCAATCCAAGTAATACACTCATTAATCGAGCAAAAGTATATATATCAGAGACATCATCACCCCAATTAGATATTTTTTGCATCCCAATATGCCCAACTTCTGCTATTCCATATACATATTTAGTCACGGGAGGATGCTCTTTATTAAAAGACCAGGACTCTTGTGAAAAATCTAAACGACTAAGAGCTTTTATATAATCCCTCCCCGCCTGTACATATACCGGCTCATCATAAGTAACCCCTTCTTTTTCAAATCCAATTAATCGAATTCCGGTTAAGAGTATAATCACGATAGCTAGAATGGCAAATTGTTTTTTTATAAAATATTTCATAGTATTTTTAACTTTTATGCCCGTAGAATTTTATCCATAGACTTCCCCTTTGCGAGTTCATCCACCAATTTATCTAAATATCGAACTTTTTGAGTCAATGGATTGCTAATCTCCTCAACCCGATATCCACAAATAAGACCCGTGATGAGATGAGCATTTGGATTTAATTTGGCATCAGCAAAAAATTGCTCAAAGGATATTTCAGAGTCGGCATATTCTTTTATCTCCTTATCATCATATCCAGTAAGCCATGTTATGACTTGATTTAATTCTTTTTGAGTTCTTCCCTTTCTCTCAACTTTCTGTATATACAGAGGGTAAACTAAACCAAAACTCATTTTAGCCATTCTCTCATCATGCTGTGCGGTAGTAGTCATAGTAAGTTTATAGTATTACACTAATTTTTTGAAGAAACTATCCAGAATATTATCGATATCTTCAATAGTTTTATACTCTTGAACTTGCAAATTAGCATTCCCTCCAATCATTGGGGACAATCTTCTCCCTGCTTGTTCACGGAAAAGACATAATATAGGTTTTTTACCCTCCATTTGCCCAATTTCATAACCAACTCCTAAACTGGGAGTAGTGACCTCAGCCACCACAATATTTGATTCATTCAGCCAATTCATATCCCGCCGATAAATATCAATATCAGTAGAGTCTTGTTCCCCAAAAGTAGTTAATTCACTATCTCCAATATGCTCCGTTAATACCGTACCATAAGCTTCAAGTTTTTGTATAATTTGAGCATAAAGATCTTTATCATCTCGTCCCCCTCTAATTGATCCTGCAAAATATATTTTCATATTAGGTTATATTATTATGTATATAGTATATCATAGTTGAGATATGCTATAATTAAATATAATTAATATAACATATGTATAAGAAAAAGTTTTTTATCACATTTGCTGGAGCAATAGGTAGTTCTAAGACTCCCATAGCTCATTATTTAAGTATCAAATTGAATTTACCAATATTTAATAATGATGCTATTAGATCGGAAGTAAAAGGAGATATGGGATTTTTAGATGAGGAAGAATATATTAGAAGACGAGATTTACGATTAAAAGAAATATTCGATAGTGGGATACCATTTATTTATGATGCGAGTATAGACAGAGGCTGGAAAGATAAACAAGAATATATTATAAAAACACAATATGAAACTTATATAATCAGTCTTGATTTTAGTAAGGAATTATTACTCAACCTATATCAAACAACAAAATATTATGATGCAATACCATTACTCGATACCTTTATTCAAGATCATAATGATTTCTTAGAGCAATATGAAGATGACATTAATCTTCATATCACAGATAAAGATTTTATAAATCGTATCAATATTGCATATACTCATGTAAAAGAATATATAGAAAAGTTGGGGTAAAGATTCATATGAAAACTATCATCAAAAATATACAAGACTCCCTTCGCCAATATGCTAGTCCCGAGAGGAAAATCAATGTAGAGAGATTCTTTAAGACAGGAAAAGGGCAATATGGAGAGGGAGATCAATTTATTGGAGTATCTAATCCCGATGTCAGGAAAGTTGCCCGAGAATACAAAGCTATCTCCTTAAATGAGATAGAATCACTACTCCATTCCCCTATTCACGAGGATAGATTATGTGCTCTCATAATACTCGTCAATCAGAATAAAAAAGCAAATCCAGAAGCTCAAAAAGATATAACAAAACTGTATATTGTCAATGTCCCGTTTATCAATAATTGGGATCTGGTAGACCTCTCAGCTCATTATATACTCGGTAAAGCCATATATGATGGGATACAGGAGAAAGATATACTCGACACATTAGCTAACTCCCCTATTCTCTGGGAGCGAAGAGTAGCTATTATCTCTACCTTTTATTTTATTCATAAAGGGAATATTGATGATACCTTGAGATTGTCTAAAATTTTACTCACAGATACGGAAGACTTAATGCATAAAGCTGTAGGCTGGGCTTTGAGAGAAGCCTGGAAAAAAGATGCCCCTCGAGTAGAAGAATTTCTCCAAGAGAATTATCCCAATATCCCCCGCACTACCCTCCGTTATGCCATTGAGAGAATGGAGGAGGATAAGCGTAAGAGGTTTTTGAAGGGGGTGTTTTAAAAAATGAAATTTACTTATTTATATTTAACCCAAACTCCTCAGCAATCTCTCTAAATGAACCCTTCCCTAAAATATCTTCTACGACTCTTGCCAAGGGTAAATAATTACCAGAAAAGTTAGCTCTCGCAAAAATATCAAATATCTCTTCTCTATCTGTAAATTTACCTTGAGAATTAATCACTAATTTATCCAATAATTCATACATTTTATTTCTTTCTTTATTTCTCTCTAACCCAATTACTAATCCCTGTGCACTTAGACTATTAAATAGCCCGACAGCATAGTCTTCTCTTTCATTCTCATCTTCAGAAAAATTAAGTACTTTATCGACATAAAATTGTGGATTTGGGATATATTTCAACCCATCCTCAAACTCTTTGATTATATGTTTGGGAACATTTATTCGTTGATAATATTTAACTAACCAATCTTTTAGTTGAGACAAAGGTGTATATTCTTCAGCAAAGAAAGATTCTTCACCTAATTCATCTAAAAACTTTTTAGTACATTCCGCAACAATAGCCTCTTCGAGATGAGAAAAATATACCTTTTCTTTACCAGTTAATTCACTTGAGCTTTTTACATCAGTCATCTGTAGTCCGCTACGGTATACTTGGTAGCTATCTTCTAGAACTCGGACAGACTTATATGACTTGAGATGAAATAATTCATGAGCTATTGTACTTGCTAGTAATATACGAGACTCTTCTTTTTCAACACCAATTTTAAGACCTATTGGTTGATGAATACCTCCAGCAAATCGGCCTTCTGTAATTTTTAATACACTATCTAGCTTGAGTATATACATATGATCAAGTGGTAATTCTTTTGGATCACCTCCATATTGTGTGACAATAGTGTCTACAATTCTTTGAGTTATTCCAATTAATTCAATATCTTCTGGTGACTTTTCAAGTTCATATTGAGCTAAAGATTCAGACTTTGTATCAAAAACATTTTGTAATCGCTCAGCCACTTCTGCCTGATCTTCTTCAGTACCTCCTACTATTCTATTATAATGAGTTTCTTTTTCCATATAATTAATAATAATACGACATATTTTAACTTAATATTATTATATCATCATTACGAATTATTTCCTCATGACTATTTGTGCCAATTTAATCATTGTCCTGAATGAAATATCGGGAGATGCAACTTGATTTACCGTCCCAACGATAAATATATTCTCTTTTGGACTATAATACGCCAATGCACCCGAAAGTCCTGAATGTCCTATAAAATAAGGCATAGCTCCCGTAGGGTTAAAAATCCAAGGAAGTTTAAATAAATGAATACCTATTCCTGATTGCATAGGAAAAAAGATATTATTCCATTCTTGCAAGTCGTCTATATATTCTTTTGGGAATAATAAACCCGTAAAAAAGGCTTGGATAAAGACAAGCATATCAGCAGATGTTGATACAATACCCCCATCCGCACCAAATGAAGTCATAGCTTTCGGGATATCAAGTTCATTCTCTTTATAATATAGGGTTTTCGGTGTCTTGTCAGTTGCATCTTTGTACAAGTACGTATGAGATAAATTAATAGGCTTGATTATCAGCTCATCGCAATTAGTATCATAGGATTTATTCGTAATAAGTTCAATAATTTTGCCCAGCAATTGAAAATTAGCATCAGAATAATTAGCTTTATTTTTTGTCCCTGGAATAAAAAGTGTTGGCATTGCTTTTGTTCTCTCAATAGCTTGTCCAAAAGTCCAAAATTGATCATTCCCATTTTTGATATCATCTTCTAAACTTTTTCCGCTTTTCCCTTTCCTTGAAAATAATCAGCCAGTCCAGATGTATGAGATAAAAGATGTTTGATAGTTATTTCATCTGAATAGTCATTCCCTTTATATATATGTAAGCCATTCATAATAGACTTATCCAAATATATACTGATTTTGTCTTCAAGTTGTAATTTACCCTCTGACTTGAGATATAGGATAATAGCAGTTGTAAATAATTTTGTCGTACTCGCAATAAAATAACTTTGATCAATGGAAAGATTACCCGAAGCCCCAAACCAAGTAAAATCATCCTTTTTTATACCAAATGAAGCCCCAAATACCATTTTCCCATCAACGGTTTTGTTTAGAATTGCTTGTAATGAATTTTCTTTTTCAATCATATGTGTATTGGGTATTGGGTATTGGGGGACTTTAGATACTTATTACTATATTAGCATATTGGGCTGTGGGGAGTAAAGAAGGATTTAGCGGAGAGAGATTAGAACCCGTCGCAAATGGGATTTAGAGCAAAAAGAAAAAGCGCATCACCCGAAGGTTATGCGCTTATTTACTGATACTTTTTGATCAGTATTTTTTGCCAGAATGGTATGCAAGTACCTCTGACAGCTCTTCAACGGTCATGAAGTTCAGTAGCACATCCTGCATGCGGCAGTAGTGTGTCCAAACATCACCGATCGTCTCATAAGGGAGCTTACTCCAATCGTACATCAGCAGAGTCACCATGATGGCCACC
>CALRBF010000001.1 GCA_943354045.1 Parcubacteria group bacterium | reverse complement strand
TTGTCTATAAGGATTATATGGCTTTTGGCTTTGCGAATTATCTTTGAGAATAGTTCATAGGCGTCGAATACTTGTCCTTCGAAGAATACTCCTTGGGTGGGGATTGTATTGGTATGTATTTGTAGATCTATTCGATTGACTTTTTCACTTAGAGATTGAATATTATCTTCTATTCTGTTTATTCGGTTATTCAATGCATAGCCTTTGAGTAAATAATCTTTCAAGATTTGGTTTGCCCATATCCTAAACTGTATACCTTTTTGTGATTTGACACGATACCCAATCGAGATAATCATTTCTAAATTATAGTGTTCTATTTGATAAACCTTCCCATCAGAGGCAGTTGTCGCAAATTTTGCGACAACTGGGAGGCCGGCTAACTCTTCATCCAAAACATTGGCTATATGTTTACCAATTGTTTTTACATCTCTTTCAAATAATAATGCTAATTGTTGTCTATTGAGCCAAACGGTGTCATTTTGAACTCTAACTTCAATGTGTTTTGCAAATTCATCAGGTGTATATAAAACTATTTCATTTTTCATATTAATGTGTCAAATTTTGATTTATTGTATAGCATTATTATAGCATAGGGAAAAAGAATTATGAATTAACTACAATCCACCCTCCGCCTGCGGGCACTCCCCCTCCTAAATAAATATAGGAGGGACGAAAGCCTCCTAAGGGAGACAGAAAACTTGAGGACAAATACATCCACCCCCGTCTTTCAGACTCCCCCTCCGAAGGGAGACAAAAGCTCAAGGAACAAAATACATTTCCACCCCGTCCAGCAAAGCTGTCCACCCCCTCCTAAATAAATATAGGAGGGACGAAAGCTCCCCCAAGGGAGGACAGAAGGGAAGAAGCTCAGTCTACCCTATTCTATATTTATTATAAAAGATATGTTATAATAAATTTAGGATAAAAAATAATAAACATATATGATTGAGTTAAAAGGAGTGAGTAAAAAGTTCAAGAACAAAACTGTTATCCATAATCTTGATTTAACTATCAAAAAAGGTGAATTTTATGCTCTTATTGGTCCTAATGGTGCAGGTAAAAGTACTCTTATCAAATTATTGACGGGTTTATTGAAGCCTACCGAAGGGGATATTCTTCTTGATGGGGTTAGTATTGTGGATGAGCCTCAGAATGCTAAATCTTTTATTGGATATATTCCTGATGAACCTACAATTTGGGATGGGATGACTGGTTTTGAATTTCTCAATTTTGTGGGTGCTCTATATAATCTTCCTGTTGATGAGAGAATGCGTAATATTCGTAAATTATTAAAACTGTATAAGCTTACTGGTACCGAAAATCAATTGTATCAGGATTATTCTCGTGGATATAAGCAAAAATATTCTATTATTGCAGCTCTATTGCATGATCCTGCTATTCTCTTTATTGATGAGCCTATTGTAGGGCTTGATCCTATTAGTATCGATCTTACTAAACATATTTTTGATACATTTGTCAAAGAAGGTGGTACTATTCTGATGGTTACTCATACTTTATTTGTAGCTCAAGAATTGGCTAGTCGCATTGGTATATTTGAAAAGGGTAAAATTATAGCTGAAGGAACTTATGAAGAATTAGCTAACAAAGCTCATCTTCCTACCAAAACCTCTCTTGATGCAGTGTATAAAAATTATTTAGATAAATAAAAAAATATGTCGGATTCATTTGGATTATTCTTGTCTTATCCTGGGCAAGTTATCAAAAGGTACTTATCTCGTGAACGATTTACTCGAGTTTTTACTATTAGTCTATTCTTAATTATTATTGCTTTGGTAGCTGCTGCAATTTATGCTATTACTTTTGGAGGATTGACATTTATCAGCAATAATAGTGAATTGCAAAATGGATTGCAATTCTATATTATTCAATTATTTGGATTGCTGATATTTGTTTTGGGATTTGTTAATAGTATTCTGATTATTGCCTCTGGATTTGCTCGAAGGAATTATCAGTGGATTGCAATTACTCCGTCATTTTCTATTTTAGCTTTTATTCAATTATTTCAGCTTTTGACTTCTAGTCTTTGGATTTTTTTAGCTATTATTACTCCCGTTTTATTAGCTGTTGGGAATTTTACTGGTATTAGTTGGTTTGGATTCATATTGAGTTTTCTTTTAACTATTGCTTTGATTATTACTGCTAGTGTAACTGGTACCTTTTCCTATCTTGTGAGTATTTATATATTGCAGGGATTATCTCAGCTTCTGAAGAGGAATATCGTCACTCAATCTCGAGCTATAGTAATTTTGATTATATTCTCTATCTTTGTTGCCATTGGATTATGGCGTACTGCTATTCCTCAGGATTTCGTACAATTCTTTGATGGGAGTTCTGTTGAACAAATTGATAGCCTTCGAGAAAAATTAATATTACTACCTACATTTGGTATTTCTCAAATTTTACATAATGTTTTATTTGATTCTACTTCATTTGGAGTTAGATATGTAATAATATTAGTTTTTCTTTCTTTTACAGTACTTATAGCTCTCTATGGTCTACTTCGTATTCAGTATTTGTCTATTTGGCAATTATTACAGGAAGGTAATTATGTAGCTGATAAAAATGTTGTTACCCCCAATTATAAGCCTTATAATTTCCCTTCATCAAGCATTGTGCATACTATTATTGATAAAGAATTGCTTCTTATTTGGAGAGATAAAAAAAATCTCCTATGGTTATTGATTGTTATTGCTCTTTGGGGTACTCAAACTGCTGTGAGTTGGCGAGTTACTAGTAATGCGGCTACTTATGGTCCTGTTGAAAATATTCCTAATTTTGTTTATCCTTTGATTCTTGCTATTGGATTATACTTTATTAGTGCTCTTGCACTCCGATTTGTATTCCCTACTTTTAGTGCTGAGCGAAAAGTCGCCTGGATATTAGGTGTGGCTCCAATTTCTCTTTGGAATATTGCGGTCGGTAAATTATTAATATATACAGGATTATTTACTTTGATTGGGAGTCCTTTGCTTATTGCAAATTTTGTCCTTTTAAATTTTGAGTTTTTCCCTGCTGTTATCTATTGGATTATTTTTGGTCTTTCTGTTATCTTGATTGTGCAACTTGCTATATTCTTGTCTGTACGATATCCAAATCGTTTTTCTAGCGATCCTGAAACATTATCTACTACATTACCTGGTCTTGCTTTTACTACACTTGCTCTTGGGGGAAGCTTAATTATATCTTATATTATGTATTTAGCTCTCACTACAATAGATTTAGCTACCTTATTGATATTATTAATTACTCTTCTTAGTCTCCTATTTACAAGTTTAACTTATCGGGCTACTGAAAAATTTGAATATTCTGGAGAAATTATTGCTTAGGGAAAATAAAAATAATATAACCACCTATTATTATGTCTATTAAATCTTTCTTTTCTTCTATATTACTTGTCTTAAGTACAGTTCTTTTCCTTGAAAGTTTAAAAATTATTTCTCTTCCGTTTAAGTTTACATATCAAACTGCTTGGGGACCTTATACTTCTAGTATTAGCAATACAATTAGATCAACAACTATTTTATTCTTATATGATATAGCTAGAAGTCCTCTAGGATTATTATTACCTATTGGGTTAATAGCCTTTGCTATCTATAGATTAGTTGTGTCTGAATCGAAACCTGTTATTGAGGCCATAATTATAGTAGGGTTAGCTACTATAATACTTATCATGAAATTTAATCTCATTGGAGTTCGTTATATTGGGCAAGCATTCTGGCCTATAATAATTTTATTTTCTATATTAATTTTAATCTCTTCAAGAAATAATAATTATTAATATATAAGCTTACCAGCTACCTCCACCGCCTCCGCGACCAAAGCCACCTCCGCGACCGAATCCTCCACCACGACCAAATATAGAACCCCAAGATCCACTACCATTATCTTTAGAATTAATATTAGACATTAAATTTTCTAAAATTGTACTAGGTTTATGATTGCTCATACTATTAAATATTTCTCTATAAAATGAATTGGTTGAAAAATTGCTATTTAATAAAGTTCCTCCATCATACCAAGTTGGATTATCAATAGTCATACCCTCAAAGGCTTTCACCCAAATATTTTCATGTCCTAAAGCTATCGCATACGGTAATAACTCAAAGAATAGATAATTTTTTCCTTGAAAATCTAGTCGATGTTTTTCAGCTACTACTATGTATTCTTCGAAACCTAAGATATATGCCATCATCTCATCTCCTTCAGAAGTTCTTTTTGTCTTAATATTATTTAAAAACATTGTCATCATAAAAATAATAGTTATAGACATGGATATAATTGAAAAACCTAGAAAGTAGAGTAATACTATCAAAATCACATAAAATATCTTTGTTCTAGACAATAAAAATTTTATAACTGATGGTAAAGCAACATAATACCTTGTAATTTCTTCACTATATATTCTTATATACAATGATATATAGTTATGTCTAGAGGAGCCTACTATTGCCATCCAAAATATTAGATATATAAAGTATGATATAAAAAATATAAATAATCCATTGTTAATGAAGATATATGTTATAGATGATAATGTCAATATAACCAGATGTTGTTTTATATTAATATAGTAATCATACTTCAAATTCTCTTTTTTGAAAAACATATCTAATGGCATATGATATGATTGAAACAATGACTCCAATAATATTGCTTCTCCCATATATTTAACTTCTTGTGCTTTTTTCTTATTTATGAGCTCAAAGTTATATTTAGATCTTTGCCAAAAATTTTTATCAAAGTTTTGTGTTATTTTGATAATGCCTTGTCTAGCTAAGGATATCATGAGAGCTGAAATCAGCCTTGGATAAGGAGCTTGATTCCTGAGATAACCTACTCCTGCTGGACTTAGATTTTGGGGTGGGGTATATTGGACTACACTTTCATGTTTTATACTTTTATTCTTATACCAAATTAGCCAAATTATTGTAAAAAATATTATACCTATAAGTAATATTAATAATCCAATATTTCTATCTATATCTATTCTGGAGTACAAGGGAGCTTCATCTAATATATCTTTATTAATTTTAAAATTAATCTCGAAACCACTGTTTTGAGGGATAGTTTTGTTATAAATAAATTGAATGATTTTATCACTAATCTGAGTACTTTGACATTTATCAGAGGCTTTATTTTTACTATCTATTATCTCACATTGTATTTGTATAATATCACTAGGATTCAAACTCTTTGATAATATGATAGTTGCAGAAGATTTATCTATTGGCATTTGCCAATTATTCCCGGTAATACTATGCTTTAATATATCTAAATTATTATCTGCTTGAATAATGTTATTATATTTGTATTTAACTGTGTATTGTCTAATGCCTGTAAAATACACTCCCTCCTGCCCTATTCTAATATCTATATTATTATTCAACCAATCTCTTGTGATTAATATTGGTTCTGGTACATTATCTCTAAAAACCTGGATATTACTAACAAATTTTCTATCTAGAGCTAGAGTACGAAATATACCTTGTCTTTCCAACCCTTCTGAATCATAATTTATTTTTTCAGTTACATCAATACTACGATCTTGGTTAATACGCATTTCTGAATCAAAACTGACTATTGTTTCGGCAGATGCTAATACTGGAAATATGTATATAAGTATAGCTATGACAATATATTTGTATTTCATATATAATTTTAAATTACCAACTTCCGCCTCCACCTCCACCAGACCCTCCGCCAGCAGAACCTCCACCAGATGAGGCTGATGACATAGTGGAAGATAATGAACTATCTATACTACTGACAAAGTCTGTTGGGATAAATATGACACCATTATTGGATGTATACCAGTCTGGATTGGTTGTAATAAGTCCTTCAAAGGCTTTTGCCCATACAGTCGCAAGCCCAAGAGCAATGGCATAGGGTAAGATTTCAAAGAATATATATTCTTTTTCTTGGAATTGCAATCTGTCTTTTTCAGCCACTCTGATATATTCTTCTAGCCCGAGAATATGTTCTAATACTCTGGTCCCCTCTTCTGTTCGCTTTGGAGCATAATAGGCTATAATAGCGGATATTATTGCAAGTGAAATTAAAGCTAAGGTAAGCCCGTTAGATATATCTACCAAAACTATTGCTAATACAACAAATACTATAGCTATTCCTATCAATATACTTCTCAGTACAATAGGATTTGTGACATAATATTGTTTTACTTCATCTTGATATATTTTATTATAAATAGCGCTAAATTTATCCCCCACCTGCTCATCTGTTAAGTCTTTAGTGGTGACAGCTTTCCTATTATCTTTGAATAATATATCTATTAATTCTTGCTCGAATGATTTTAATATTTTTCCTACTGGAATATCCTTGAGATCAAATTGATATATCCCCTTATTGAACCATTTTTTCTCTTCTATTTGAGTTATATTGAGTATTCCTTGTTGCGCAAGAGATATAATAGTAGCAGATATCTCTACTGGTGTGGCATAGGTATTCTTGAGCCGTATAATTCCAGCGGGACTCATACCCTTTGGGGCATCATATTGCCTTACTATAGGTTTACGGATTTTAGGGTCTCTTGCCCAAGTATTCCAGATGAAATATAATATGATACTTCCTATGATGAGAATTCCTCCCGCAATACTCTGATATATAACTTCTTGATTTTCTTCCCACCAAGTTAGAGGAGTAAGTGTCCCAAGGGGAAATCCGATTGCAAAGGTTAGTCCCTCTCCTGCTGCAAGTGATTGATTAGATTTGACTTCAATAGTGCGCGCATTAGCCCAAGTAATAGTACAGTCTTGTGCTTGGGATGAAGATACACCGGTATAACAATATAATTTGTCTCCGACTTTATCTTGTAAATCTTCTGGTAATAGAATTGTTGCGGAAGCTTGCTCTATGGGGACTTCCCAGTTTGTTCCTGTTATTTGCCAATATAATTCATCTCTATCTTGGAGCTTTTCGATTACTCCCTTTACCTGATAGCTAATACTATATTGATTGAGGCCTGTAAGATATATATCCTCATCTCCTATTTTGATAGTAATTTCTCCACCCCGACTAATTTCCTGAGTTGCCGCCCTCCCATTTTGTAATGTCTGTATATCCCCTTGTATATTAATTCCTTTGAGGGGAATTGTCCGATATATTCCACGCCTCTCATTTCCTTCAAAATCATAGGATATATTCTCCTCTACTTGTATACTCCTATCCGTATTAATCCTAATATTGCTCTTAAAATCTCGTATAGTCTCGGCTGATACCAATACTGGGAAAATATATAAAGCTATTGCGACAAAAATATATTGAGATTTCATAATAAAATATTTTATACTTTTAGTATAGCATATATTACCTACAGATAATCTAAGATTTTATCATAGTTCAAAAATTTTAATCCGCTGAATAAATATTTTGCTATTATTTCTAAATTATTGGTAACAAATAATATTCCAATTAATACCAAAAATATTCCACTTATAATTCTTAATATAGGGGTAATATGCTCTATCTTTTGCAATAATTCTCGCCCTTGAGCTAATGATAAAGCAGTAAGTAAAAATGGTACTGCAAGTCCAAGAGAGAATACAAACATCAAAAAAGCTCCCTCTAGTACCGTTCCATCATTGATAAGAAAAGTCAGTATAGTCCCGAGTATTGGTCCAATACAAGGACTCCAACCCACGCCTAAAAGCATTCCTAATAATACCGAACTCTGAGCTGTCCCTGCTCTCAATGATTTGATTCGCGGGGTCCAGTTTTTTTGGAATAATGCGAATCGGAATAATCCTATCATTTCTAATCCCCAAATAATAATAATTATTCCAGCGATACGAGAAATGAGTAGCCGAGTTTCTGCATTTAATAATCCAGCCAAGCTAGTTGCAAAAATACCGAGAGTTATAAATACTCCCATAAATCCTAATACAAATAATGCACCATTACGTATGGTCTGAAATTTGCCAAGCCTTCCATCTCCTGTTATAAAGCCAATATAGGCGGGTATAAGAGGGAAAGTACAAGGGGCGAGAAATGTAAATATCCCTGCCACAAAACTTGCGCCTATCAATGAACTGGTCATAGCAATTTATTTGTTTCGATATTCTAATACCAATGCGCCGAGTGAAGTATATACCACTCCTAATCCTATGATAAATCCAAGAATTGGTAACCAAGCTAAGAGTGATAATACTACATATATTCCTAATGCGATGAAATATATTTGCCAATCAGATTTTCCAAATTGATATTTTTTATGTAACCATTGGGCTGTCACAATACTAGCTATTGCTTGAGAGAATACAATTAATGAGATATAGGCGAACAATGTAAATAGAGCTAATGGAATACCAATAATAGTAATTATGAGTAAGACAATTATAGCAATCGGAATAAAGAATAATAATGCCCCATAAGTAAATGCTCTAAATCCTTCTTCCCAATTAGAAACTCTTTTTACTGCTTTTTGAATGAATTTTTTATTGAAATTGAATATAAGTCCAATTACAAGAGCTGCTGATAATATTTCCCATACGAGGAACCCTGAGAAGACTTTAGCAACTACATCTTTTTCATCTGTTTTATCTTTTAATAACTCAGCATCAAATGTTGTCTTTACACCTTCTGAGAGATTTGGTTTGAGGTCTAATTCTTTCGTAAATCCATATATTACATTTCCTCCAAATCGAGATGCTTCACTAATATTAACTGTTTTACTCGCAGTAAAAGTTGTCTTACCTCCAAGCTTTCCATCAAGAGTAAAATCTGCTGTTCTGATATTACTATCTCCTTGTACCTCTCCTGTAATGGTAGTATTCTCAGAAGCTACCTTGATATTCCCTTTTACCATTCCATCTAATTTGAGTTGTGACACAAAAGCAATAATGTCTCCAGAAATAGTTGCATTTTTATCTATGATCAAAGTTTGAGCAAATACAATAACATCGCCCTTTATATTACCTTTAATAGTAACATTAGAGGCGGCAATTCTAACATCATCCCCAATATCCTTATTAACTGCAACAGAATCTCCCGCTATTATTAAATCTTCTGAAATTGTGGCATCAATATCTACCTTACCCGATGCAATCACAGCATCTCCCTCAATTGGGCTATCTATTTGCACTGTTTGTCCTGCCAAATAAGCATCTCCTTGAACTTTTTCTTTTGGATTAACAATATCACCAGAATCTAATAACAAAGCAGAGGCTGACTGAGTTCCAAATAGAAATAGGACAGCTACTAGTGCAATAAGATATTTTCTCATAGTAGTGTGATTATTAATATAGTTATAGTATACACCTTTTATATAAAATAAGAAATATTATATCACTCACTAGTGAGGCGATGTATGGACAGAAGTCTTACAAAAAAAACTCCGGAGTGGATTTTTATTTGAATTGTATAAAATAAAAAGAGGGATATTCTCCCTCTTTTTGCCTGGACTTTTGAGACCTATCTTAACCTTTATTGAGGCTGATTACCTTTTTACTAGAATCTGACTTTTGCTGGACTCGGATTGTAATTTCTCCATCTTTATAGTCAGCTGTAATACTGTCTTCATCTATATCTCCTGGTAACTGAACTGATCTACTAAAAGATTCTCTAGAGATAGATTTGAAGTAATAATGCCTATCTTTATCTTCCTTCTCTTCTTCGGATGAGACTTTACCTTCTATGGTAAGAACCCTATTATCTAAGGTTATCTCTATATCATCCTCTTTGAAACCTGGAGCTTGTATCCTGACCACTAACTCTGAGCCTTCCTGATACATTTCCATATCATTAGTGACTCTCGTCAAACTTGGGAATGATGTCTCGAATATGTCATCGAATAGCCTACTTGGGCTTAATTCAAAAGTGTTTAATGTTGGTAGATTTCTAATCCTCATATATGTATAATTTAATACTACTAATATGTGATGTACATCTGTCTGGAGGGTACCCTCCTTATTTATATTATAACTCTAATTTTAGCAGTGTCAATAGTAGATTGCTAATTATTTCACCGTAATTTCACTTAGGAATTTTGCCCATTTATTCACGCCCGTCTTACTTCATACAATGAATAAGATGATATATAATATTGATAAAATATGTATTTTGTGTTATAAAAAGGATGTTCTACATAGACCTGAAGTTAGTGACAGACATTATTCGTTCTTTGGTCAAAATCCACAAATGGTGTGTGGACGGATATCACACTGAAAAGACTGTCTTTGTGGTTACAATTGCCACCTTCATATTCTTTGGGATAATTGGGCTTATAACTGGATATACTCCTATACTCCTCATATCTACTGTAAGTATCGGAGCTATCTATTTGCTTGTAATCATCCCCTTATCACCGTACTTTTGTTCTTTTCTTCATTACAATCAGACCAGAAAGTGAAAATCCAAACATCTACCCCCTCCTCCGGAGGGGCTTTTACTTTTATAATCTTCTAGAACTCATTATCTGACCACTATTTCACTTAGAGTTTTTGCCCATATGGCATCCAGGAAATGTCCGCTATGTGGGATTGTGATTAATTCTCCCCCTAAATCTCTTGCTATATTTTGAGCTTGTATAAAAGGAATATTAGCATCATCCTCTGAGCCAATGACTTTAATCTCCCCTTTTACCTTGGATTTCACTTGATTGATATCTATCAGATGCTCAAAAAAATTAGCATAATTACCATCACGGAAGCTAGAGTTAGAAAGGGAATTATCAAAAGGAGCTATTAGTACTATATTCTCGACAGTCTGTGTGGTCTGCTCTAAGAATAATAAAACCGCCCTAGTCCCAAGACTATGTCCGACTAGAATTATTGGGTTTTTGGCTTCAGAGACCGCTTGCTCTATAATGGGATACCATTCTCTAAAAACTGGATATTTACCTCCTGGTAAATCAAGGGTTATAACTTCATTTCCCTCTTCAGCTATCAATTGCCGAAATTCTGAATGCCAAGCACTTTCACTATTATGATTATATCCTGGGATATCTATAATAGTATAGGCCATATTATTTTTTGAAATAATTAATAATTAATTGTATAAATCCAATAATGGTAATCACTATACCAACTCCAATCAAAATAGGAAAAAGAATCTGAGCAATAAATTGAGCCACAAAACAAAATACCGAAAGTCCCAAACCTCCCCAGATTAACCATTCTGGCTTTGTTTGTCCTTGAGTTTTCTCACCTACAACTTTAATCTCCATATATAACTCCTTAATGTATATTCATTATACCATATGCTTATAAAACCAAAAACCCCCACGAGGGGGGCTTGGTAAAAATATAAAAGAGCTTGAATAGTATACCGATTTTAGATAATTATGTCAAGATTACTCCTTAGTAATTTTTGCTGAGATGATTTTCACATCTTCTAGTGGTCGATCCCCAGGAGCGGTTGCTACATTTCCAATACTTTCTACAATATCTAGTCCACCGATTACTTTGCCAGCATTGGTATGGGCTCCGTCTAGCCAAGGTGTGGATTCTGTGGTGACAATAAAGAACTGTGAACCATTGGTATCGGGTCCGGAATTTGCTAGGGCAAAACTTCCCTTTACGAGAGGCTCATCATTGAATTCATCATCATATTTTTCTCCCGCATCTCCAGTTCCATATAAAGCAGATTTGCTTGGGTCTTTGGTGTTCGGATCTCCTCCTTGTATCATAAAATCTTTTATCACACGATGGAATATGGTGTCATTATATACTCCCGTACTAGCATATTTAGTGATATATTCTACTGTTTTAGGGGATAAATCTTTGAATAATTCGATAGTTATTACTCCTTTGTTGGTGGTGAATTCAAGTATTGGTCGATCTTTCATAATATCTTCATTTAATTTGGTAATTTGTTGCGTTGTCTCGAGGCTTGCTTTGATGGCATCATTCCCCTTTTTACTAAAATCTTTATTAATATACATTCCTACTCCTGCTACTATTAAAAAGATTCCTATTGCAAAATATCCTAATTTTCTCATATCTGTATTCATTATTCATATTGGTATGGATATAGTATATCATAAAAAGTTTTTATCAGACAAATGTTTATATGTGATGAGGAAATCATAGACATAAGGTTCCCTAAAACTGTCCTCCTTTGGAGGAGCTTTCGTCCCTCCTATATTTATTTAGGAGGGGGTGCCCGCAGGGTGGAGGTGGATTGTTGTTTGCATTACACTCTATCCACACCTACCACTAACGTGGTTCCCCCTCGCCAGCAAGGGACAGTTTTCATACATCTTGAACATAGTTCTTAATCTAAATGCGCAGTATCATTATATGTGATTACTCTCCAGCCGGTATAAGGATATTCAGGACTATATTGTAAAACCATCATACCCGTATTATCTTGCCAAGATTGTTTGTGTAATCGCTGATATAGTGCTGGATTAATAGTATCTCCTAGAATTGCCCTCATAATAACTGTATTGAGGAAGAATCCATGAGTAATAACTCCTATATTTTGTTCTGGTCTTGATTGTAATAATTCTAAAGCCTTATCTGCTCGAGCAATAAGAGTATCATAACTATCTCCATCTTCTACCTGCTCACCTGAATTAAATAAACTATGTTTCCAAGCTTTTTCTGTAGCCAATACAAGCTCATCACTGCGTAACTTACCAATAATAGAACTCGGCTTTTGTCTTTCTATGAACAAATCTGAATATTCAATATTATAGTCGTTATGCTGACCAATTATCTCAGTTGTCTCTCGAGAACGAGTTAAAGTGCTAGATAATAGTACATCAAATTTAAATTCAGCTATACGCTGAGCTAATTTGTGAGCCTGCTCTTGACCCAATTCGGTAAGATGCTGTTCAGCTGGATGAATATCTTCATCTGTTGCATTAATATGACGAATATTACCCTCGCTTTGCCCGTGGCGGAAAAAATAAATAGTTTTTTGTGGTTTTAATTCCATAATAAAGAATAATATTAAAATTTTTATTTTGATTAATAATAAAAGGACATGTGGACCGTACTGGGATACAAACCGGACTGTCGTCCTGTGAAACCTCTCAGTTTCTTCAATACCCCTACAGCCCCATCTCGGACACCCACGGTTTCCGACATTCGGAGCAAGCTCCTTACTGCCTTCCTACCTAGGGGTATTGATCACCTTCCTCCACGGGAAAACTCCCGTTTTCCCGACCCCTTTCCCAACTGGTTCGATTAATAATAAAAGGACATGTGGACCGTACTGGGATCGAACCAGCGACCTCTTCCATGCCATGGAAGCGCGCTACCAACTGCGCCAACGGCCCTTTATGTGTCTAGTATATCAAGATATAGCTTCTATTACAATATATTGAATTCTACCCAGATATATACTATACTACATATACTTAGTAACTAATCTAATCATATGACTAGTAAAAATGCTTTTGGAATTATTATCATTGGATTTGGAGTAATATGGCTATTGGGTAGTTTTGGAGTTCCTACTCCAAAACTTGGGGATTGGTTACCCATTTTATTTATTGCAGCTGGAGTATGGAAATTACTTGAATCTCAATTCAAGTCTATTACTCTTTCTATTATTCTCATTGGTATTGGAATAGTTCTAGGTCTTCTTCGATTAGAAATTATTACTTGGGAGGATTTCTGGCTTGCTGTGGGACCTATTATTGTTATTCTGATTGGTATTAATATACTTATCGGCAACAAGTATAATAAAGGATATAAAGAAGGAAATACAAAGCCTAAAGTATCAAAGGAGGAAGAGAAAAAATAATTCTATTGACATTTTTTTCATTTCAGTTCATACTAAATATATACTAAATAAATATTAAATATATGGTTTCTTTCAAATGGCATAATGGCTTTGATCGTCTTAAGATGTATAATGGATTCATGGGAGCTGTACATTTCTTCCAAGCTGGATTAATGCTATATATTTCTAAAGAAGCTTTACTACCTGTATTTACCAATTATCTCAAATTTGATGCTGCAAATCGTGGAGCTGTACCTATGCCAGTACAAGAGAAGATATTTGATGTAAATATTGGACCAGCTGTTGCTCTATTCTTATTATTATCGGCCATTGCTCATTTTATTACCATTTTACCTAGTGTATATCCTTGGTATATCAAAAATCTCAAGAAACAGATTAATGTAATCAGATGGTATGAATATGCTTTGTCATCATCCATAATGATTGTAATAATTGGATTATTGGTTGGTATTTATGACTTTGGAACTCTCTTATTACTCTTTGGACTTAATGCCGCTATGAATCTTTTTGGTCTTGTGATGGAGCAAATTAATCAAGATAGAAAAGAAGTAAATTGGCTTCCATATATATTTGGATGTATTGCCGGTATAATCCCTTGGATTGTAATTTTCCTTCATTTCCAAGGAGCTCTTGCTAATGCCGATGTAGATGTGCCAAGTTTTGTATATTGGATTGTATTCTCATTATTTGCAGTATTCAATGTATTTGCTATTAATATGTTCCTTCAATACAAAAAAGTTGGGCCTTGGAAATCATATGTATTTGGAGAAAAAATCTATGTTTTTCTATCCCTATTTGCAAAAACATTATTAGCTTGGCAAGTATGGTCAGGAACTCTTAGAGGTCGTGAGAACGATGTGTCAGCTGCTATTAACCATATTATTCACTTAATTTCATAGCGTAAAAGAGAAATTAAGTACTAAAAAAGCTCCGATTACTCGGAGCTTTTTTAGTATCGAGGACTTATTCTCGAGGCTTAGCAGGTTGAATAGAGATTTCTCTTTCTAGAAGAGATGCTCCATCTAACTGTTGAATTGCTCGTTCAGCTTCTTCTTCTGTGGCAAATTCGACGAAACCGTAACCTTTGCTACGTCCCTCTTCTTTGTCAAAGATGATTTTAGCTGATACCACAGTTCCAACAGTCTCAAAAAGAGATTGTAAGTCCTGGTTTGTTGCTTTGTACGCAATATTTCGTACAAATAGATTCTTGCTCATAATTTACATTGTTGAAGAAAGATTGCTCTTTCTTGCTAATACTTTATCTCCTGTCGACCTGCCTAAGCCCAGGATTAATATCAATATATCATATATGTCAAAATTTGTACAATATTATCCACAATTTAGAGAATAATTGTATTATCCTACCAAAATATCTTGTAAATCAGATACTAAACCAAGAGCCTCTACATTTGGTCTTTGAAAAGCATTTCTTCCCATAATAGTTCCAAAAGCACCTCCTTCACGAATAGCTCTCACTTCCTCTTCTAAAGTCTCAGCATTGGTAAAATCTCCCCCTGAATGAATCACAATACGATGTCCATTATAGGCTGCTTTCATAACAAGAGCTATTCTGTTTTTAAGAATTTTGGTATTGAGATTATCATAAATACCAAGTTTTTTGTTAGACTCTAGCCCATAACCCTCAAGTGGAAGCTTTACCTTGATAATATGAGCTCCCAAACTAGCCCCAAGTGCAACTGCATAAGCAATAATATCTACTGCTCGCTCTTGCCCTTTAATCAATCCCTCTCCTCGAGGATATATCCATAAGACGGTAATGAGTCCGGCTTTTCGAGCATCAGCTATTAATTCTTTAGCTTGTTGTTCTATTTGATTACTATATATTGATCCTGGATAAAGAGTGAATCCCACCGCTTCACATCCAAGTCTCACAGCATCTCCCACCCAGGAATGAATTGAGGGACGGGGATTTTTCTCATCTGGTATCATCAAATTATGAGAATTTACTTTGAGAATAGTAGGCACATTATGACGAGCCAACACTTCAAAACCTCGCTCTAGAGACCCTAATGGAGCCGCAAAAGCATTGAATCCACCATCTACCGCAAATTGTGCCTGCTCTAGGGGGTCATACATAATAGGATTAGGTTCAAAGGCTCTACCAGGACCATGCTCTAGAATTTGATCTATTGGTAAAATCATAAGTTTACCAGTACCTCCAATTCTTCCATGGTTCAGAATACGTAATAGATTTTTTTGCTGAGCTGGCGTATTGGTACTACGATACCAAGAAATAATTTCCTCAATACGAGCTTTATGTTTTGGTTTTGTGGAAGGCATAAAAGATAACTTTATATATGTTCTTTTGATATTACATTATTTTCACTATCTAAATTATATACCAAAATATCTCCGATAGCAAATTCTACTCCTTCAATTTCATTATCAGACAAATGGTCTAGATGTTTTAATATTACACGAAGAGTATTACCATGTAGCGATAATATAATTTGCTCATTATCTTGTAGGGCTGAAATAATATGTCCCTCCAAATAAGGAATTACTCGCTTGTAAGCATCATCGAGACTTTCTGTACGGGGAAGTAAATCTTTAGGAATAGAAATATATTTAGGATCAAAATAAGCATTACGCGTATCATCTAATTCTAATTCCGCTGGTCTCGTATAATATCCTCGGCGATAATTATGTAATTGTTCCCAAGATAATTCATCCAGAATATCTACCTTTGATTTACCTTGTAATTTACCATAATGCCTCTCATTGAGCCTCCAGTCCCGAGTTACAGAAATATTATTTTGTCCCATTTCATCTAGAATAATATCTAGAGTTATAATAGCTCGCTTTAATACCGAGGTATAACCTCTGTTAAATACTAATCCTTTAGTTTTAAGTTTTTGTCCCATTAATCGTGCCTCCTCCATACCCTGAGGAGTTAAATCAACATCAGTCCAACCTGAGAATAAATTTTGTTTATTCCATAAACTTTGCCCATGCCTTACTAATACTAATTTTTTCATTATATTATATCTAATTCTAGTACTACAGGACAATGATCAGAGCCATATACATCAGATAATATATAGGCATCTTTTACCTTGTCTTTTAATAATTCACTCACAAAAAAATAATCTATTCTCCAACCTACATTACGGTCTCGAGCTCGTGTTTTCATATCCCACCAAGTATATAATTCTGACTTATCTGTTTTGAGTCTGAGAGTATCTGAGAATCCATATTCTTGAGTCAAGGTATCAAGCCAAGCTCGCTCTTCGGGTAGGAATCCTGAGGTTTTGAGATTGTCTTTTGGGCGAGCCAAATCTATTTCGGTATGAGCAGTATTCACATCTCCCGTAATAATAATTTGCTTTGTGTGATAATCTATACCTTTCAAGTATTGTAATAAAGCCGCATAAAACTTCAGCTTATAAGCTAATCTCTCAGCTCTAGAACCTCCATTGGGGAAATAAATATTTATCAAAATAAATTTCTCATAAGTTGCAATTTGAATTCTCCCCTCTTGGTCAAATATATCATCGAGTTGAAATCCTGTTTGTATAGATATTGGCTCAGTCTTGGAGTAAATCGCCACCCCACTATACCCTTTGCGGATCCCTGATTCAAAATAAGAAGTATATCCTGGTATATACAAAATATCATCAGTTAATTGCTCCCGATGAGACTTGGTCTCCTGCATACACAGAATATCTGGCTGATATTTTTCCAAAAAGGGCTGGAATAATTCCTTTCTTTGCAATGCCCGCAACCCATTTACATTCCACGATATTAATTTCATATAATTTTATGACCTATTAGTACTATTATATCATAAAAACATGATATTTAGAATGGGAGGGGGAGTCGTAGGGGCAGCCTCTCAGTCGCCTTTGATATTTATCCTCCTTTGGAGGCTTTCGTCCCTCCTATATTTATTTAGGCGGGGGAGTCCCCGTAGGGGGAGGGTGGATTTGTTTTTAACATATTAAATAATTAAAGATCTATCCACCCCCCCCGCCTTTCAGGCTTCCCCCCTCCCTGCCTACC
The DNA here is from genome assembly GCA_943354045.1 of Parcubacteria group bacterium. Lineage (GTDB taxonomy): Bacteria > Patescibacteriota > Minisyncoccia > SW-4-49-11 > SW-4-49-11 > CALRBF01. The sequence continues at coordinate 407,319 of CALRBF010000001.1, read as the reverse complement.
GCAGGCAGGCGAAGGGGGACAAAATAACACTAAACCACTCCGCTACAAAATACTGTCCACCTCCGACCTAAAGTCCGCCCCCCCATTTATCTGCCGTGGGTAGAAGGGAGGACAAGATATACTGTACCTCGCCGGCGAGGGTGGCACGGAGTGCCGGGTGTGGACTGAGCTTAGACCCCCCTCTTGAGGGGTGTCAGGCTTGCCTGACGGGGTGGAGGTGATTTTTACTCAATCTCCCCCAAATCCCCAACCAATACAATTACCTGCTCTCCTGATTCCATATTTTTAATAAGTACCTCTCCGGCTTTCGCTTCATCAGCTCCAAAGAATATAGCCTCCGTATAATTTTTACGATTAGCATATTGTAAGGCTTTTTTGAAATTGGTAATTTCTGGATATAAATCAAAAGCTATTCCTTGCTCATCTCGGAGTGCAATAATTGACTTGATATCATCCTCCACAGTATCCTCATTTAATAGGAATACGCCTATCTTAGTAGTATCTCCATATTGAATTTCTTGGAACCAATCCTGTTCTCGCAGAATTCCAAATAGACGACTTACTCCAATAGAAGCTCCAAATCCCGTAATAGGAGTATCGATATAATGTCCCACCAAATTATCATATCTACCTCCAGAGCAAATACTTCCAAAAGACTCTAGTCCTGCAAGAAAACTCTCGAATACTGTTCCTGTATAATAATCCTGCCCTCTTACAATCGAGATATCTATAACATAGCTTTTAACGTGAAATAACTCTAAATATTTAACAAATTCTTCAAGCTCTTGTATTCCCTCTTGATACAAATTATTATCGATATTCTGTTGCTGTAATAATTTACCTATTTCTTGATTATTTTTCCCATTTTCAAATAAACTTAATAATGTATCTATTGCTAAATCTGGAGTTTGTATATCCCTGAGAGCTTGTATCCAATCCGCCTCAGATAATTTAGCTTTTTTATCTACAATTCTCAGAATTGAAGCTATATCGGTAATACCATATGAATCCAATAACCCCGCAAGAATTTTACGATTACTAACTCTAAAGGTAATTGCTGGCAATTCTAAAATTGCAAAAACATTCTGAATAACAGACAACATCTCAGCCTCAGCTAGCCTACTATTATTACCAATAATATCGATATCAGCCTGATATAATTCTCTATATCTCCCCTTTTGTGGTTTTTCAGCTCGCCAGGATTTGCCAATTTGATATATTTTGGCAGGTAACACCATATTACGATTATGCTCAGCTATGTAGCGAGCTAATGGCACCGTCAAATCAAAGCGTAAACTCAAATCTCTATCCCCTTTTTGAAAACGATATATTTCTTTATCTAATTCTCCTCCAGCTTTAGCGAGAATTACCTCCGAATATCCAATAGAAGCCGTCTCTATAGGAGCGAATCCTGCATGTTCATATTCTTCTCGAATAGTATCCAATATATAATTAAATTTCACCTGCTCTTCAGGAGTATATTCAATAAATCCAGATGGTAATTGGAATTTTGGCATAACAAATTTACTCTAAGACAATACTTCTAATACTTGCCCGGCATGCTTCAAAGGATTAACCTTTGTAAAATGTTGTATAAGCTTACCCTCCTCATCAATAAGGAATGTATCTCGCTGTATACCCATATATTTTTTCCCAAACATAGATTTCTCTTTCCAAACTCCATATTCCTCTACTACTTTTTTATCTGTATCGGCCAGTAAAGGGAAGTTAAGATTATGTTTTTCCACGAATTTCTTATGGGATTTTACATCGTCTACACTTACTCCGAGCACTACAATCTCCTTGGCTTCAAGATCATTCATCGAATCTCGCATACCCTCAGCCTGAACAGTACATCCCGGAGTCATATCTTTTGGGTAAAAGTATAATACCACCTTTTTACCCCGATATTGTGACAAAGTATGAGACTTCCCTTCTTGATCTTGTAGTGTAAAATCTGGTACTAATTCTCCAACTGTAGGCATATATTTTCTCTTATCATATAGATTCATCATAGCATAATATCAATGATACAGCAATTGACTTATACTTTTCTTAATAAGCCCCTCAAAATTTTATAATCAGGACAATATTGAGCAACAATATTCCAAAATCTCACCGAATGATTCATCTCGACTAGATGAGCAAGCTCATGTATTACCACGTAATCCATCAATTCAGGCTCCAGAAACATAAGCCGATAAGAAAAATTGAGATTACGCTTACTCGAACAACTACCCCAACGAGTAGTAGTATGCCGTATACTCAAGCGATTATAACTAAGCTCCATAACTTCGGCCCAATATACCACTCTGGCTGTAATAATAATTCTCGCCCTATCCCTATGCTCCTGATAATGCTGCTCAGTATAGACGTTCTCCGGGATAGTAGCTAATTTTTCTCGTATCCAATCCTGCTTAGATTCTACAAATTGCTTCGCAATATATTGTGGCACTCTTGGGGGAATAGCAACAATAATTTCACGGTTCGCATTAATACGAATACTAACTCGTTTTGTTTTATTGGATTTTTTAATCGTATATGCTACCATATATTTAGTATATCATGTATCTATATTCTTATGAGTGAATCATTTGAAAAAATGTTAACAGGTGGCCACCCAAACTCACTGGGACGAACATTAGAAGTGGTAGAGTTAATACTTCAAGATAAAAAAAGAGTAGCCGAATTATTAGACACCTATTCATCATCTGATGAAGTGGTAAGACTGCGTGTTTCTAATGCCCTAAAACGCATATGCAAAGAACATCCAGACTGGATATATCCATACACCGATATATTACTCTCAAAAATTACCAAGATTAATCAAGCATCCACCCAATGGACTTTAGCTACCCTATTTCGATTATTATCACCATCTCTAACTATAGAACAAAAAGACCTTGCCATACAGCATCTCAAACATAATCTCGATACCCATAAGGATTGGATTGTAATCAATACCACTATGGAGACATTATTCACTTGGAGTAAAGATAATCCCCCATTAACTGAATGGCTTATTCCAAGACTTCAAAAATTCCAAAAAGATACTCATAAATCAATATCCGGAAGAGCAACTAAATACCTTATAGCCTTATCTTGACTATATCTCTCTTATTCGGTACAATATACAAGTACCTTTCAAATCTAATTCCGCGATAGCTCAGCGGTAGAGCAGTCGGCTGTGAATACCTTCTTGAGTCATCGTACACCTAATTATATTAGTATGCCTGGCAAAAGAAAATATTCTGATCGTGCTGAATATCTTAAAAATGCAGTTTCTCAGAGAAGAAAACTTCTCAAGAAAAAAGCTGTATCTTACTTGGGAGATAAATGCTCCTTATGTGGATACAATACCTGTACAGATGCATTAGAATTTCATCACACTGATCCCAATCAAAAAGACTTTGGAATATCCTATAAAGGAATTACAAGATCTTGGGATAAAATGAAAGATGAACTCGATAAATGTGTATTGGTATGCTCTAACTGCCACAAAGAAATTCATGCGGGTCTAGTTGCAGCTTCTTCTGGTAACAGAAGTTGAAACACGAGGTGAATTGCTGGAACCCTAAGATGGAAACATTATGGAAATCAGCAGCCAAGCCTGAGAAATCTCAGGAAGGTTCAGAGACTATCCCGCAAGGGAGTACATTGTAGCAATACAGTGGAAGCGCCTCGCTCCATCACTATGATGGATGATGATATAGTCCACGCCTTGTAGAAATACTTGGATAAGGTGTAACCGATTGGTCGTAGGTTCGAATCCTACTCGCGGAGCCAAAATATAAAAGGGGAGATTTTTGTCTCCTCTTTTATATTTCTTATCTTTTGAGAGAGTATAGGATGAGAACCTGGGGAAGGGGTATCAGTCCCCCTGGACAGGAAGGCAGCGAGGAGTTTACTCCGAGTGTCGGAAACCGTAGGTGTCCGAGACGGGGTGTGGGGGGATTGATGGGAATGGTAGTTTCCCGTGGTGGAGGTATTGGAACCGAGTGGTTCCAAGGAGTAAATCCCATTCACGACTGGTTTGCAATCCTACTCGCGGAGACCACTCCCTTTAAACAGCTTATTTTAGCTGTTTTTTGGTTTATATATAAGTAAAGTATAAGTTAGAATATAATGTTGTTTGGTATTGACAAAATTGGGAAAATGTGGTATGTTATTCTTGCTAATGTTCGTTATTCCCAATGACTACTGAGAGCCCAACCCCCACTGCTCCAGAAGCACCAGCAAAGTCCATCGATCTATTTCCATGGATCGTATTGGCATCATACACAATGCTGGGAATAGGTTTTACCAAGGGTATCTTAGGTTCAAGATACCCGCAAGAACTACTCACACTGCCCCAGACAGTAGTGATAACAGGTATCACCGCTGCGTGGCCATTTGTTGCATTACATCAAGTAGGCCAAAAACTTGGGGAAACTTTGAAAACCCCCTGAGCAGCAATTACTCAGCACACACCCCCGCCACTGCGGGGGCTTTTTATTTCTCCCAACCTATAGTGAGGAGATGGTGAGGTAGGTACTTATACCCCCCACTCAAAGGTTCGAACATCGTCCAGCTTCCGGAGCCAAAATATAAAAGGGGAGATTTTTGTCTCCTCTTTTATATTTCTTGTCTTTTGAGAGAGTAGGATGAGAACCTGGGGAAGGGGTCGGGAAACGGGAGTTTCCCGTGGTGGAGGTATTGGAACCGAGTGGTTCCAAGGAGTGAATCTCATTCACGACTGGTTTGCAATCCTACTCGCGGAGCCCGCTCCCTTTAAACGGCTTATTTTAGCTGTTTTTTGGTTTATATATAAGTAAAGTATAAGTTAGAATATAATGTTGTTTGATATTGACAAAATTGGGAAAATGTGGTATGTTATTCTTGCTAATGTTCGTTATTCCCAATGACTACTGAGAGCCCAACCCCCACTGCTCCAGAAGCACCAGCAAAGTCCATCGATCTATTTCCATGGATCGTATTGGTGTCATACTCAGTGTCATACTCACTACTGGGGGTCGGTTTTTCCGTCGGTATAGGTGCCTTTGGCCCAGAATTCCCGAAAGGAGAGCTATCTAGATCCCAACTAGTGATAGGTCTAGGTACAACTGCACTGTGGCCAGCTGTCGCATTACATCAAGTAGGCCAAAAACTTGGGGAAACTTTGAAAACCCCCTGAGTAGCAATTACTCAGCACACACCCCCGCCACTGCGGGGGCTTTTTCATTTCTCCAAAACTATAGTGAGAAAGGGGTGAGGTAAGTACCTATATCCCCCACTCAAAGGTTCGAACGTCGTCCAGCTTCCGGAGCCAAAATATAAAAGAGGAGGTTTTTGTCTCCTCTTTTATATTTCCTAAAGTTTATATATAGCCTCTACCGCAACTTGTAGCCGTTCTTCTACACTACCTTGTACTATAATATATGGCTTTTTACTTTCTATGACACGCTGAATAAAAAGTTGGTGCAATTCATGTCGAATATTTTCCCCATCGCGAAGTCCATCATCTTCAAAAGGAATTTCATCTCCTGTTATTATATAGAGATCTACTCTTCTATTAGCGGAGATTGCTTCTACTTCTGGAGCACGAAAACCTAAATATCTTTCATGCCAAATAGCTGTAGCAAAAGCATCAGTATCAGAAATCACTATCCCCTTACTTGATTCAGCGAGAGAATCTTCAAATTTTGCTTGGGCTTTGGCAATAGCTACAAATTCTGCAGTAGTCCAATCCCCTTCACCATATCCTACAAAACGTTTTCCTTCACTAAAATATCGTCCATATTCAGGCACCCATACCGTATTATAATACTGTGCTAATGCTTTAGCTAAAGTTGTCGTACCCGTTGATTCAGCCCCTAATACTACAATTCTTCTTGTAAAATATGCTCTCACATTTGGTTCAAGAAATTTTATATATTTTGTAGGGTTATTACGCACCAATGTCCCTGATATCGGAATAGTGGCACGCTCTTTATCTACAAGTACATGTATACTTCCCATAAAATGAGCATATGGATCTCCATAATCTTCTGATGTAAAAACAGCATCTGGTACAAATCCTAGTATATCTACAGTATATTTTGCCCAACCTTCTGAATCATCATCAGCCAATTTATTATCATTGATCAATATGATTTTAGCTTTAGGATGTATTTGTGATAGCCATTGCGCTCGTAAAGTTCCTGGAATAGTTTCATTATCTTTAGCACAAATAATAATGGTTAGATTTTCACTCATTTTTTGCGCCGTATCAATAAGGAATTTATGTCCTTTATGTGGTGGGTAAAATTTACCAATTACAAGTCCATTGTAAAACATATTCGTATAATTAACGCGCTTCTTGATACCAAGTTCTTAAGGCCCATATAGCATGGATGAAATAAGCAATATAGAGAGCCATTACCGTATACGCCCCTGCTATAAAGAATAATATAATAGAGAGGAGATTAACTGGTCCTAGCCATAATACCCAGCTTTCTACTTTTTTGAGACCAAGTAAATACTGAGCCACTATACTACTTGCGACAACAGTTGCATCCAATAATGGGAGAGTTGATCCGGGGACAATAATATCTATCAAAAAATAAATAACACCTGTAGCTAGTAAAGCTATTGCTAGAAGAATTAATCTTGCTTTATTGGTAAGAAGAGTAACAGGTAGTACAGTTGCTTGCTTACCTCCAAAAGCCCATTGAGGCCAGGCCCAAAACTGAATAATAAGGAAATATCCCCAATTTAGCCATTGTTGTCCTGGAAGGCCTATTGTGGCAAAGAAATACCCAAGGAGCCCAACACTTATAATTCCCCACAGCCATGTAAGGATATTTTGAGTTCTTGCTAACCAAACACATATAAGTCCAGTCCAAGTACCAATAATTTCAAACCAATTTAGTTGGAAATCTGGTATAATAAATGATGAAATAGCTTCATATATGAATACAACTATAGCCATAGCCACGGCTACCTTCACAGATTCAATATGTTCATATCTAGTTCCAATAAGAGCTTTTATAGGACGAATATCAGTAGTCATAATGATACAATTAAATTAATAATATACTTAGTGTACTATATACAATAAGTATTGTCAAGTTATTGTATTATTGACATCTAGAATATCGCATGATAAAGTGAGTTTATATGAAAAAATCTCCTATTAATTCTCCAGAAAACCCTACCCCATTACGCTTTGCAATACTTGCTACTGATATTGTCCTTTTTACTATATTTGATGGGGCTTTATATGTCAGACTTATGACAGTCAATCGTCCCCCACACTTTGTACATCAGCCTGGATTACCTGGTGGACTTATTCGTCCTGATGAAATTGCAGAAGAAGCAGCTCGCCGTATTATTGATGAAAAAGGATATATTAATTCAAAAAAAGTATATTTAGAGCAACTATTTACATTTAGTAATATTAGTCGTGATCCACGTGGACGAGTTGTGGCTGTTGGATATATTGGATTAATTTCAGAAGATAAATTAACTACTAAAGAAAAGGATAGTAAAGGATCAATTTATTGGTCACCGGTACATACTGCTAAACATTTGGCATATGATCATGATGAAATTCTCGCAACAGCATTAAAGAGATTGGCTTCTCGCGTCCATTATACTACCCTAATAGGACAACTACTTCCTCGTGAATTTACGCTTACTGAATTAGAGAGAGCTTTTGAAAGTATATTGGGAAATGATCTCGATAGACGTAATTTTCGTAAAAAAATACTCAAGCTTGATATTGTAAAATCTACTGGTAAAAAAAGAGCAAATGGAGCCTTTCGACCAGCAGAATTATATCGTATGACTTCAAAAAAAGTTGAAGAAATAGAAGTCCTATAAAAGGATTATATCCATAATCCTTTTATATATTTGACAATACTTATTGTATTTGATACACTATCTAAATTAACACTTCTTTTTTTAACTTTACTAAATGTATTAGTTACACTAAGTAGTGTTAATGTTCTTTCACAAATGGTAATCCTATGGTAGTTCTTCCCCCCTCATCTCTTGGAGTGGTAGTTGGTCGCTTTCAAGTGGCAAAACTACATCCAGGACATCATCGAATTATTGAGGCAGCTATGTCTGAGCATGAGAGACTTCTTATTATTCTTGGTAGTAGCCGTGGACTTGCCTCAGATAAAGACCCCCTTTCTTTTGCAGCCAGGGCTCAGATGATTGCTCAAGAATATCCAAATGCGATTATTCTTGAGCAGTTTGATCATCCAAGTGACTATATTTGGTCTCGGCAACTTGATCATCTTATAGCTGGTATTGCAAGAAATTCGATAGTAACACTTTATGGTGGCCGAGATTCATTTATCCCCTATTATAGTGGTTGTTATCCAATAATCACCATTCCTAATTACAGGGATTATAATGGGACAAAGTATCGCACCATAACTCGTGACCGTATTGGTAAATCCACCGCCTGGAGACAGGGAGTTATTCATGCAGTACAAAATCGCCCACCCCAAACCTATAGCACGGTTGATATTGCAGTTATAAGACCTAGTCAGGTTTTACTTGCGGAAAAATATCAGGATGAAGGTAAGTTTCGATTTTTCGGAGGATTTGTGGATAACACAGACATCTCTGATGAAGCTGCGGCTAAGCGAGAATTACGAGAAGAGGCTGGTAGTTTTGAGGTTGCTGATTGGCATTATCTTGGATCTACCCGTATTACTGACTGGCGTTATAAAAAAACGCGAGACGGTATTATGACTCGTTTTTTTGTAGCTCGCTACATTTTTGGGCGACCTGAACCTGGCGATGATATCGATAAACTTCATTGGATATCTCTTGATACCTTTAAGGAGAATCTTATCCCAAGCCATATCCCCCTAGGAGAAATGCTCCTGCAATTTATTCAGAACAACCCCAAACACTGTTTCTAAGGAGATTATCATGCTTCAACAAAACACCCTCAATCTGCGCGGCATCATGAACACCATTCTTCTTTCCGATAGCTACAAATTTACTCATTGGAAACAATATCCACCCAATACTCAAAAGGTGTATTCCTTTTTTGAGAGTCGTGGTGGAGTTTTCCCAGAAGTTACATTTTTTGGCCTTCAATACTATCTCATGGAATATCTTGTTGGAAAACGAGTTGCTCTGGAAGATATAGCTGAAGCAAAAAATGATTATGCTCTCCATTTCGGTAATGATAAGCTATTCAATGAAAATGGCTGGAAGAGAATCGTAGAAGTGCATAATGGGAAATTACCTGTACGCATTTCTGCAGTTCCTGAGGGATTAACCGTCCCCACAGGAAATGTACTCATGACCATTGAGAATACTGACCCGGAGTTACCATGGATTACTAATTACCTCGAGACTATTCTCTCCCTAGTATGGTATCCAACAACCATTGCCACTCAAAGCCGGCAAATGCGTAATGCAGTTTATCAGTCTCTCCTAGAGACGGGTGACCCTGCAGGCATTGATTTCAAAGTACATGATTTTGGCTTTCGTGGTTCAACCTCGGTTGAATCGGCAGGCATTGGTGGTATGGCCCACTTAACAGCTTTCTCTGGCAGTGACACCTATGCGGGCATCATTTATGCTCGCCGTTACTATCAAGAGCCTATGGCGGGATTTTCCATACCTGCAGCAGAGCACAGCACCGTAACAAGCTGGGGTAAAGAGCATGAGATAGATTCCTATCGAAATATGCTCAATCAATTCCCAGAAGGCCTCGTTGCCGTAGTGAGTGACAGCTATGACATTTATCATGCTTGCTCTGAATTATGGGGGACAAAACTCCGTGATCAGGTGCTTGCAAGAGATGGAGTGCTCGTAATTCGCCCGGACAGTGGAGAACCAGTTGAAGTTGTACTAAAAGTTCTTGAACTACTCGCCCAGTATTTTGGAAAGAGTAAAAATGATAAAGGCTATTGGGTATTAAACCCCAAAGTACGTATCATTCAAGGAGATGGTATTGACTATCAAATGCTGAGAAAAATTCTTTTCTCAATAGAGCAAGCTGGTTGGTCCGCTGACAACTTGGCATTTGGATCGGGTGGTGGATTACTACAAAAGGTTAATCGTGATACACAAAAGTTTGCGATAAAAGCCTCGGCTATACTTCGCGATAATACCTGGCACGATGTTCTCAAAGATCCCGTAACTGATCCTGGGAAAAAGTCTAAGCCTGGGCGCCTCGCACTTATTCATACTGACGGTCATTATCGCACAGTAAGAGAAGAAGAGGCTATCAAGCTCAATACCCCAAATCTATTACAGCCTGTTTTTGAGAATGGGAATCTCCTACGAGAAACCACTTTTGCAGAAGTAAGAAATAGAGTTCGTACCATGAACTAGTTAAGTCCCAACTTCATCATACTCACCGGCATACAATATTGTATGCCGGTATTTTTATCTAAATTTTTACAAACCTCCAAAACTATAGTGAGGGGGGTACGGGGGAAACACTATATCCCCCACTCAAAGGTTCGAAACCCCTCATATTTAGCTTTTACTTTATCCTACTCTTCAGATATAGTAATATATTTTTTTAATTCAGTTTGTTTTTCTGCCTGTTTTATCAAAAAGTCTGCTAAGTCTGCTCTGCTAATTTCGCCAATTTTAATTCCTTTGAATAATTTATTTTCAATATGGTATTTTTCTGTTAATTCTTTATCTAATAACCTGCCTGGTCTCACAATTGTCCAATTTAGATCTGAGTTAGTGATAATTTCTTCCATTTTAGTTTTATCGGCATATACATCTTTTAAGAAAAAATTCAAAAATATCTTTACAGGCCAAGAGGCATAATTTTTACTTTCTCCAGCTCCAAATCCGGTAACCAAAATGACTGGAATATCTATTTTGTTCTCTCTATCTATTTCTACAATTAATTTTGCAAAATCTGAAAAAAGCGTGGTAGCCTTCATACTTTGTCTCGTCCCCAATGTTATAATGAGAGCATCTGCATTTTGAATTGATTGTATTAGGTCGGCTTTATTGGTGGCGTCACCAAGTATCATTGTTAATGATTTTTTATCCTCGATTTCAACTTCAGATCGAGAAAGTGTTGTGATAGAATGATTTCTATTTAATCCCCTTTTTACCGCTTCTAAACCTATTCCAGCCGAAGCCCCTATGATAGTTATATTCATCTTACTTCTTTATTAATTTGGGGTTTGTAAATATAGTTTTATTATATCATGTAACATAAATCCATACTAAGTTTATGTGTATTGGATACAAAGCACCTATAACAAGCTGTTTTTGGGATTGTAGACAAGTAAAAATCCCTCCACCTTGAAGATAGAGGGATTTCTTAATTATTGGACTAGCAATGGCAACTCAAAGCGAATTGAAATCTGATTTCTTAAATAGAATACGAGTACCAAAAAGTAATCTTACACCATTTTTAACTGGGAATAATGCAAACCAATTCCATAGTAGCAATTCATACCACACTTCGCCATTAATCTCTACAGCTCTTGGCTTGATGCAATTTTTAATGTAATCTTCACCTACAGTATTCTCCAAATGTTTCCATCCTTCGTCTGTGATTTGACCGTAAGCATCTTCATTGATATTGAACTCAACTAAATCTTGTGGGTTTAGTGTTGTCATAGTACAGGTTTACCTGAGAAATTGCCTAAAGACAATATCATATTTCTCCCATTTTGTCAATATATTATAACTAACTATATTGAACAAAGAGACAAAGCCCTCCCCCATCTCACCCAACCCAGGCAAAAATTCTGTTTAGCTCGGAGGCTATGTCTTGATCTAATATTTTACCATGTGCCATTATAATTCTATCAGGACTCAATGATTTAATTCTGTCTATAGATTTATTTAATAGCTGATGATTACCCCAGAATAATGTTCTCTGGTCTCTCGTTGTACCGCCATTTGGGTGCAAAGCCCCTCCTAAATAGGCTAAAATTCTAAAAAATGGATTGATTTTATTAGGCTCAAAGTTTTCTATGATATCCGTCACAATCCAAGATTTACTAGGGATATGAAAAAAAGTATATTCAGTCATAAATCTATTACCAGACATAGGCAGAATTTCTAAGTCTGGGAAATAATCCCGATCTATATCTTTTAATTCCCTATCCCATCGTATTGATTGCCCTGCTTGCTGACTTCGCTTTTGCACTCCATCACTAGCAAAAGTAATAGCTTCCGGATAAGCTTTTTGAAAATCCTGTATATACCAATAGTGAATTTTATTCGGTGAGATTAGATATTTGACATTGCCTAACTCATCTAACTCTTTTTTGAGAGAACTGGTCAAATTAATTGGAGAGTGTATGAGAATATCATTATTGACAAGTCTTATCACCACCATACGTGTCGTAAACGGCATTCCATAAAAATGTATTATAGGGCCATCTACAATCCATACATTTTCACTGATTAATTTTAAAGTATGTATTGGTTGATACACATTATCCATATAGTATGAAACAATTATTTTTATTATTCTATTGTAACTATAACTATTTATAGTTGTTTTGTCTACGATATTTCTTCATCTTATTTATAAAAAACCCCTTCTAGCTAATGCAAGAAGAGGTATGGTTTGAGTTGTGGGTCAGCCGAGCAGAGCAGCAGCGGCCATCCGGGCAATCTCCCGGGAGGTGAAACCAATTTCGGTGAGCACCTCCTGATAAGAGGTCATGAAGTCGGCCATCAGGTCCTCCTTGTCCATACCCAAAGCAGCGGCATCGGCAGCCACGCCATCGAGCATGAACCGTATTAAGGGAAGATTGTCGCGATTGGCTTGTTCCAGTTCCGCACGGGACTCCTCAAGGTGAGCCTTGAGCCATTCCTGACCATAATTGAGATGTGTGTATTCATCTTTCACCACTCCCTCGGTGATTTTCCGGGCAAACGGATCGGCCACCGGGATATAAATATGATAGGCAGCGATGGCGAAGGCCTCGATAAGTATAGCTTGAATCAGCAAACAGGTTACCAATTTACCCTCGGCTAAGGCCGTTTGGAAATTATTATGTAGGGGAAAGAAGAACTCTTTAGCAAATTGCATATCGGCCTCAACCCCCAGATTGGCGCCACAAGCGGTGAAACCCTTGAGGTGCTTCATCTCCATCCGCGCCAACCGGTCCAACTCCTCGGCCTGCTCGGGCAGCAGGGTGCCAAGGGCGAGATAGTTGTCGTGAGCTTCCTGTTCGCCCTCGATCACAATGGCGTTGATGCGGCTGTAGGCATCCTTGTAGGCAGCAGTGGTGAAGTCAAGAACGGCATCATCTTGAGAAAGAGCAGTGTGGGTCATAATTAGATGCTGGATAAAAATCTAAAGGGGCATTTTCATTATACGCCTCTTATTTTGTTTTGTATATAATTATAATAAATAAATCTTATGTGTATTTTGTAGGATATTTTGCTTTTTTTGTATATATTCTTTAATAGATTTGGCACTAATTATTGACAAAAGTTTAATTGTGTGATATTTATGTATTTGCCCTTTCACAAACAGAGACTTGTCATGAGACTAAGAAAAAATCCATGTTTCAATCAACTCTATTACTTTTATATAATACAGTTGCTACCAGAAGAGATTGAAGGATTTTTCAATGAACTCAAAACGACACAAAAGCTTCCTCTTGATTATTTATTGATTGAGTTTGAGTTTATCGGCAATCCAAATGGATATATAAGAGATAGAATACGTAAATGCATGCTACTCATAAATCCATCAATTCATATAGAATGGATGGGTAAATACTGCGTTATATCCAACACAATTATATCAAGCCCTAGATACATACCTATTGCTGATATTCAGACACATCCAACAAACCCAAAATCTGTAGTGATGACTGTGAGAGATTTAACATTATTATATATACCTAATCTCCACAGCGCAAGGAACATATTTAATAGTGATTTCGATTTAGTGGTTGTATTCGATAAAGGAGAGCGTCGTATTAATACCCCAGATGGCTGGGTAACTTTGCAATATGGGCGTACTCAAAAATGCTTTGTTAATAGGCATAGTCTATATTGCGACCATTTAAGTGATTGGGTGTCACCCAATCCTGATAAAGGAATCTTGGGAATCCCCTTCCCAGACTTAAGAACAGAAATGATAAGAAATGCACATACACTAACTTGTAGCCCCCATCGCAATAGAGTGTCACTACCCAAAACAGTGCGCCCTACTATGAATGGCGTGGCCTACACAACCTCCCCCAAGGAAGGCTACTAAAGTCTTCCTTTTTTATTACTCTTGTTATTTTACTTATAATATATTATGATAAAGCGGTTGTAAAAATAATAATATACTAAATATATGAAAAATTTGGGTATAGAGATTGTTGGAGATTTAAAAGGTATTGATAATATTTTTTTGGTTCATTTGAAAACTGAGGAATTAAAGATACAAATTTCTGCTTTGATTAAAAAATATGGCTTTCATGAGCTTGGAAGTTATTATCATTCTTTTGAGCCTGGGATTACCGGAGCAGTGGTCTTGGCTGAATCCCATATTACTTTTCATACTTGGCCAGAATTTGGATATGTGAGTTTGAATGTTTTTACCTGTAATTATACCAAAGATAATGATGACAATGCCAAAAGTCTATTTGATGAAATTGCTAGAATATTCCAAGCGACTGAGATAGACAAACAAATTGTAATCAGAAATCATTAGAAAAGAAAAAGCCCCCAGCAAATGCGGGGGCTAAGTTAAGATGAGAGTTCCTTCAGTCTTGGTAGACTTCGGGGGAGGGTTGTGAGACACGGGGTAATCCTGTCTCCCTTGAGGGTGTTGCTGAAACCCCTCCGACATTCCCCTGATGGGGGATGATGGTAATGGGGACTGGAGCCCCCCATCGATCCCCCAGTATCAGACCTCCTGCAGCCAAAGCAGCGGAGATCCCAATGAAAGCCCTCCATGAGAGCGTCCCCTTCCTCCGAGGAGGAAGGGGAGGGTCGAGCTTCACCCGATCCCGATTCACCTTGAGGAAGGGGGGGAGTTGAACTTTCTCCCCTCTCTTTTCCGAGTCCGAGGACGCTGTGAAAGAGATGTCGGCCATTTGCAAAGAGCAAATTTACACTATTATATATACCACAAAAACCCTATTTTGTCAATAGATTACGACAATATATTATAGCTTAAGCTTGCAGATAAGGAGTAAAAAGTCTATACTGATATTACTTATATGAATATATTATCCCCTTTTCGCTATATTAAATCTTTATTCTCTGCCCGTATAAGCCCATTGATTACGGTACATATTGATGGGGCGGCCTTATTACATAATTTGAGAGAATATAGACAAGCCTATCCCGATATACAATTTGCGCCTGTACTCAAAAGCAATGCTTATGGGCATGGACTTATTCCTATTGCTCATATATTGGACTCCCCTAATGCCCCCTTCCTTATTGTAGACTCTTATTATGAGGCTTTGACCCTGCGGCAAAACGCTATCAAATCCCCTATTCTCATTATTGGGTATATTTTGCCTGAAATTATCAAAAAATCTCGCCTCAAAAATGTATATTTTACCGTGACAAGTTTGGCGCAATTACAAGGAATTAATGATAGTATTCGGCGTCCTATCTCTATACATCTCAAAATCGATACTGGTATGCATCGGCAGGGTTTATTACCGACTGAAATTCATCAAGCTATTACTATTATTAAAAATAATTCTTTTATACAATTACAAGGTATATGCTCTCATCTTGCTGATGCGGATAATAAGATAAGTACATATAATCAAGCTCAATTAAATCAATGGGAACAAAGTATTCGGTTTTTTGAAACTGCCTTTCCTGATCTCACATATTATCATATATCAGCAAGCGCTGGGCTTATACATACCGCCAAATCTCATCATAATCTTGCTCGATTAGGTTTAGGATTATATGGAATTAGTATTATTGAAAATAATAAACTCTCACTGAAACCCGTTCTCTCACTTACTTCTATCATTAGTGGCATAAAAGTTATCAAAAAAGGTGATACCGTTGGATATAATAATACCTTTATTGCCAAAAATGATATGTTAATCGCGACTATACCCGCTGGTTATGCTGAGGGAGTCGATCGCAGATTATCTAATATCGGACAGGTGGAGATAGCGGGAATATTATGCCCCATTATTGGTCGCATTAGTATGAATATTACTACTATTGATATTACTCATATACCGAATATTCAAATTGGGGATATCGTGACGCTTATCAGTAATGACAATTCCTCCCCTATTTCTGCCCATGCTATAGCGAAAATGTGCGATACTATTCCTTATGAAATTCTGATACATATTCCTGGGTATTTGCGCCGAGAGATCAAAAAAGCATAAAACTATTTGAGTATATCGAGTTCTAACTCTTGTATTATCAATGGGTTTAGGAGAGATTCTTTAATACATTTTGAAATAAATACTTCTAATAGGCTTACTCCCCTTGTTGTTAAACTATATATTTTCCAATTTGGTCCTGAGGGATTATGTTTGTCTTCATAAATCACGAGACCTGATTCATAGAGTTTTCTCAGGGCTCTATATAGACTCATTCTATCTATTTGAAAATTATTTTGACTATAACTCGCCATAAACACCTCCATCTCATCTACTCTTTTGGGCTTAGATTTTAGGCTAAATAATATCCAAAAAGTTGACATACTTTTCATAAAGACTTGCTTCCAACCATTGAATAATTGTTGCTCTTGCTTTGATAATTCCATATTTCTGATAATTTATGTGAAGAATATTTCTGATTTTTTTGCACTTAGAGCTCTTTCTAAGAAAACTTTTTGAAACTCTGCTGGATTATTACCATTTTTATACCAAACATATAATGATGTAGAGATTATAATAGAGGACAATACTCTATAGAATAATACCGCTACTATTGACAGCATAAAGGATAAAATAGCGAATATCATATAATTATTCCAAAATGTAATAATCCAATTTCCATCAAGTCCTGGAGTATTGATAATAGCCGTATTAACATCTAATCCATAGAATACTAAAAACCCTATTATGAATAAAGCAGCTAAATATAGTATTAAAACCCCTATAGAAGCTACAGTTAAATAGGCTTGGGAGAATACGGCATACCCTGCAGTTTTACTAAACATATCTTTATTGTCTTGTAATGTTTGTTTGATAGATTTGTCGGGATTATCTAATACAGCGACTGGGATAAGTGAAGTAATAGCAGGTACAGTCATACCATATACCCCACCCAACACTCCTGGTAGTAAGTTTGCCAATGTATTTAACCCAAAGCTAAGTCCGGTATAAGTCATAACTTTTGGAAATATATTCACTTTTTGAGCTTTATGATTCCAATATTTTAACAGTGTTCTTGTGGCTACGAATTCAAAATAGTAACTAATAGCTCCTCCCCAGACAATAGATGCAATTATCAGAAAAGCCCAAACCGATTCTGTGAACTCTTCAATTGGAGATTGGGATATAAACCAACCCCATAAAGCTATGATTGGGACCAGCATTAAACCAAAGAAAAATATTGCTTGCAATATAATACGAGGATTATCTTTGATAGTTTGCAAAGTAGCTTTACTAATCAGACGAACCTTGGTGAAGTTGTTCATAATAGATAAAATTAATTACTATACATTTAGTATAGTACATTCAGTAAACTTTGTCAAGAGCTTGGTAGATAACTTGGTTTTATCTTAGAATTGTGATAATTTATAAAGGTTGTACCAATCTTCAGCTATGGATGAACCTAGACCCATTTTTATGTGTAGAGTTGAGAGCAGTAAAGCTGGTAAAGTAGTATTCGGCTTTAAGACATTTACCCTGATCCCTGTAAGAGAAATGTCTGGTTTTATAGATGTATTCATAGGTTCTGCAGAAAATTCTTGGTTAGAAAAACAATGTGATTTTGATAGATGAAATATTCATATAAATTCCTCAACCCAAAGCTCCATCATTGATGGAGCTTTTCCACATTTTTAGGGCAATAGACAATTATATATAATATAGTATAATTATTATATATAATATAAACAGAAAAAATATGGCTGCAGTAAAATCTAAGAGTTCATCAAATAATTTACCTATTGTTATTATATTAATTTTTGTCCCTATTTTCTTCGTGTTTAGTGTGTTTTTAATATTCGTACTAGTTAATAACCAGAATAAAATTGATAATAAAGATATCACGGTAACTCTATTAGAAATTAAAAGTTATACCAGTGAAAGTGCTGAATTTTCTTTACGTATTGATGGAGATCAATCAAAAATTATTGAAAAAGGTTTTGTATATGATAATAATCCAGAGCCATCTCTTCAGGATAAGAGTACTCCTACCACTCCTTTAACTGAAATATTTGGGGGAAGTTCATATATAGAGGCTGATCAGAGCGTAGTATTGTCTGGTGCTGAGACAAAGACTACAGCTAATAATTTATATCGAGACGACACCTATTTTGTAAGAGCTTATGCAAAGACATCATCAGGATTTATTTATAGTAATGAATTATCCTTTTTAGTTGGCAAAGACAAAGTAGCGATTCCTTATTATGAAAGTCCATCTGCAGGTACAACTCCACAGAGTAGAGATGCCAAGAGATTGGCAGATGTAAATTCTATCTTAAATGCTATATTAATACTTAAAGATCAAAACCCTCAAGCAATTCCTTCATATCCTAAACTTTCTCCCACTCCACAAAATTTAAGGATTGGTGGAGAGACACCATGTACATACTCTATATTACAGGGTGCTGAAACTTCCTTATCTGGCTCCCTTAAAAAGATTGGATATACCATCCCAACAGATCCACAATCAAGATCTGTTGCTTGTTCTGACTATGGGATAGCTTTAGAATCAAATCAAAGTATCACTATCACGGCGCCAAATGCTGAGGTTTCTGTTGTAAAGGTAAATTCAGCTAACAGATAGTTATCCACATTGACATATTTATAAACTTATCTTATTATTAAATTGGTTAATATAAAATAATAATTAATACCAAAACCATGTTTGATGAATTTAGCCCTCGATTTGAATCAACTTTCCGTACTATATTTATTCTTTGGGTAGTAGGTTGGGCTTTTATTAATGGATTTGATGTTTTGCGTCAATATGTTCAATTTGGATATTCATCAGGTGGTAGTGATGCCGATCTCATAATATGGTTCTTTAGGATAATTACATCTGTTTTAGCTTTAACACTTGGTATTGTTTTATTATTTTGGTCATCCAATGTACCAAATAGGATTAAGAAGTTAAGACCAATTACTAATATCCCCCTATTTACTGGATTAACGGTAGTATATTATTTATTCCCAACTATTGCTAAGATAGTTCTTGATGCTGCCAGTGGAGCTGATGGGAGCCTACTTAGAGTATTTATATTTAATACTGCTTGGCTATTCCCTAGTATTATTATATTAGTATTCCATTTATTATATTATCTAAATATTAGTAGATATAATGAGACTTTAGAAGAAGCTCAAAAATAATTTCATTCTCTCTGTACTTTGATACTGCACTTACCAATAACTATATATAATCGATATGAGTAGCCCAAATTCACGCAAATGGAACTTGATACTTGGTATTCCTGTAACTCTTATTTTGCTTTGGCTACTTGCATCATTATATTTGACAAGCCAATCTACTGCTCTGATTTTTAATAACAAAGTTAGTTGGGCTCCCGTACCTAATTTTGGATATAAACTTGAATTCCTAAAAGATAAAGAAAATCGCTCTATTTCTCTGTGGACATTTGACCAAAACAAACAATCTGATAAAGTTATTTTATATCTTCATGGAAATTCAGGAAGAATTAATGATTTCTTTGCTGATTTAGTACAATATGGAACTGTGGTATCCCCTGCTTATCCTGGATATCATGAATCAGAAGGTGCTCCTGATACTGATGGAGTATATGAAGCAGCTTTACTTGCTTATGATAATTTGGTTACTACAAAAGGTATTGATCCAAAAAATATTATTATATTAGGTCATTCTATGGGAGGTTCTCCAGCTGTATATGTTGCAAGTGAGAGACCAGAAACTCGTAAATTAATATTAATTAATACTTTTAGTAGTATTCAGAGTATGTGTCAGAGACAATACTCTATTCTTTGTGGATTTACTGGAGATATTCTTCCTACTACAACTTATGCTCCTAAAGTTACTATTCCAGTACGACAATTTGTGTATAGAGGAGATCTTAGTGTCCCACCTGCTGAGGGAGACAAATTATTTGAGAATTTCACGGGAGCTAATGATAAAAAGAAATTTGATTTAAATAAAAATACTCATACCTATCCTGATCTTAATGAAGTATTCACCCTAGCCGAGGAAGCTAATTAAGACAATACTTCTAATAATTTTTGTTCGCTGAGTTTACGATATCCTCCTTCTGGGATATCGTTTAATTCTATATGCCCAATGCGTATTCTCAGTAAATCTAATACATTATACCTCAGAGCCCTCGCCATACGCCGTATTTGCCTGTTTTTGCCCTCAGTAAGGGTTATCTTGATAGTATCATTGCTCATACGCTTGATTCGACAAGGTTTGGTGTGATAACCGGTATCAATCTTGACCCCTTCTCGTAATTTTTCAATATCAGCTTGAGAAATAGGCCGATTCAATGTCACTATATAATCTTTTTCCATTTGAACTTTTGGTTCTAGGAGTTTTTTGGTAATACGCCCATCATTGGTAAGTATTATAAGTCCTCGAGAATCTTTATCTAATCTTCCAACTGGGAATACATCATCTCCAAAGTCGGTAATATCTTGTATGGATTTTTCTCCTTCTTGGGGACTATGGGATACGATTCCCACTGGCTTATGATAGGCATAATATTTGTATTGCTTCTCATATCCTATTACTTCTACTTTATCCCCTTCTTTGATATCTACACCAAGTTCAGCGACAATTCCATTGACGAAAACTTTTCCTTCTTGAATTAATCTATCTGCCTCACGCCGAGAACAAATATCTTGATCGGCTAAATACTTATTAATTCGCATATATACTCTTATTATCTGACCTATACTAACATGCTTTTGAAGTTTACGGAATAGTATGATAGATTATATACAGTACTAAATAAATATACATACTATGCAAATTGAGCCTGGAACTTCTCCAAAACATCGCTATGAGTTAATCAAAGCTACACTTCAGGTTATTGTTGGTGCTCTTATTACTATTACGATAGTATATGGTATCCCCTATTTCTCTCCTAAGGAGGTAGCTGATCCTATTGAGCCTGTTGTTTCAGTTCCTGAAGTAAAGCCAACTCCTGTTGTAGAAAATACGCCAGTCCCTACTCAAGAGGCTCCTAAAGAAAAAGTTTATACTCAAGATGAACTTAATACTATCTTTGAAATGAATAAGAAAAAACCTGGTACTAAGCTATTCTATTCTGACAAACTTGGGGTTGGATTTACTTATAGTTTACCAGAAGATCTTCCTTCTAATATATATGAAATCTCTGCAGTCGAGAAAGGTAATGGAGTTGCTCTAGACTATTATGAAAAAGGGAGCACTAAATCAGAATGGGTAAATTTAGAAGTATTTACGAAAGATCCCAAAGATACTCTAGAGCAAGCTATTACTAAAGAATTCTTGAGTGGTGTAGATGCCAAAAAATGTTTTGCTCAAAAATATACTGATGGAGATTCATCTGGAAAACAGTTAAAAGGATATAATTATGCTGAGATATTCTATCCTGTTCCTACTAATGGTGATGTTTGGTTTGGAGGTATTACTAATTGTCCAGAGAAAGTACAAACCTATGCTGCAACAAATGGTAGGCAATTCTTTTCAGAAGACTCTAAGGTGCCTTCTAAATATCTATTTGTTCGTATTGGACAAGAAAGTATAGCTAGTTCAGGGTTAGGAAATGAAGGTTGGGAACGCTCTCTAAGAATATTAAAATAAATAGATAAGACTTCTAAATAAAAACACCTTCCCAAAAGGTGTTTTTATTTTACTCTTTATATTTGTTTCCTAATATTATATTTTTAAAAAAGACATGATATAATATATATAGTATTAAATAAATATATACACTATATGCAAATTGAGCCTGGAACTTCTCCAAAACATCGTTATGAGTTAATCAAAGCTACGCTTCTGGTTATTGTTGGTGCTCTTATTGCTATTACGATAGTATATGGTATCCCCTATTTCTCTCCTAAGGAAGTAGCTGATCCTATTGAGCCTGTTGTTTCAGTTCCTGAAGTAAAGACAACTCCTGTTGTAGAGAATACTCCTGCTCCTACTCCAGAGGCTCCTAAAGAAAAAGTTTATACTCAAGATGAACTTAATACTATCTTTGAGATGGATAAGAAGTCTAAAGACACTAAACTATTCTATTCTGACAAACTTGGTGTTGGGTTTACTTATTTAGCTTCTCCGAATGAAAATCTACTTGTTAAAGAGGAAGGTAATAAGGTTTATTTATATCTTGAAAAATATAGCTATAAAAACGGAGAGTCATTAGAGGTGTTTGATAAAAATCCAAATGATACTCTGACTCAGGCAATAACAAAACAGTTTCTGAATAAGCCAAATACTAAAAAATGTTTTGTTGAAGAGGAAAGCAATATATATAAAGACTGGAATTTAAGGGATGGATATGCGGGGCCATTTACTCCTCCGAACCAATATACTGCTGTCTATATTTTTACAAAATATGATGATGAAAAAGAATGTAATATAGCTCCATATTATAGATTAAGTGATGGTATCGGAAATGCTAATGCTGGATTTCTTTTAGATAAGACTAATTCTTCAAAATATGTTGCGATACAAAACCCTCCTGTTGATGAAGGTGGAGCCACATCTGGATATAAAGATAAATCTTTACAACTACTATCTTGGACAGACACCATCCGTTTCTTAAAATAAATCTGAGCTACTAAAAAAGGGAGCTAACACTCCCTCTTTTTTTGTCTCATAGAACCTAATTCCTAACTTCTCCCTTCTTGATTTTGTATTAAATTAAGGGCGGAGTCAAAATTTTCGGCTGGAGTTAATATTCCCCCACTAATAAAGAATATTTGATCGGCTTTTTTGATAGTATTAAGTCTATGAGCGATAATAACTTTGGTAGTTGTATCTGGTAATTGAGATAATATGGATTGGAGATTTTGCTCGGTTACGGTATCTATATTGGCGGTAGCCTCATCGAGAATAAGGAGTTCAGGTTCTCTCAAAAGAGTACGAATAAAGGAGATAATTTGTTTTTGACCAATACTAATACCATTATTCTCTATAATAGTCTCTATACCATTGTCAAAAGTATCCATAAGCTCAGTCAAATTATGAGATTTGAGTTTGTCTAATAATTCCTCATCACTACTATTGAGTAATTCGCTATTACCATATCTAAGATTGTCTCCAATTGTCCCGGTGAATAAGAATGGTTCTTGTAGTATAAATCCTATAATCTTAGTTCTGTCCTCTTCGGTATAAGTCCTGATATCTTTATTATATAATTTGACTAAGCCTTGTTGAGGATCATATAATCTTGCCATCAATGAGGCTGTGGTACTTTTACCTCCTCCCGTTGGACCTACAAGGGCATAGGTTTTTCCTTTTTCTAAAATAAAACTCATATTATGAATAATCATATCTTCATCATATCCAAAAGATATATCTTTGAATGCTAATAATTCATTTGATTTGTTGTCACTATTATCATTCGCTTCTTCTATAATCAGATTAGATTCAAGTGAGATAATTTCTCTTACTCGAGCCCAAGCTGCCAGAGCCGATTGAAGACTGCCCACAATAGAACCTAATATTCTTAATGGCTCAAAGAATTTCTGAGCATAGGCGAGAAATCCAATTAATAATCCTATGGTGATTGATCCTGCTAAAATAAATCGAATACCTACTATTAATAGAATTATTTGCGCTATATTAGCGGTAAAATTATATAATGGTGCTATACCATCATTTAATATATTAGCTTTTATTTTAGACTTATATACTCGCTCACTAATATTGGTAAAATGTTCTTTAAAATAATCTTGTATTTGAAAGGCTACCAAAGCATTAAAATTGGTTAATCCTTCTTGTATTTCAGATGATAAGGACCCCTGATCTACCAGGCTTCCTTTATTAATTCCTTCAATATACGGGGTTGCAATTCGGGTAATGATAATAATACCAGTGGTAAGCAAAAGCACTATACTCGCTAATTGCCAATTAAGATATAGCATAATAGCTGCGATTCCAATCAAGGAGAAAAACAGTGAGGTGAATCGTAATATACCCTCAGATAAAAATTGATTAATTTTATTGGTATCATTATTAATACGAGAAATCAAATCCCCCGCTTTATTACGATTAAAGAAATCAATAGGTAAACTTTGTAGAGATGAGAATACTGTTCCTCTGAGTCGAAATAATACTCTTTGGGAAACATATCCCATAATTCTTGCCTGTCCATAGGCTGCAATGGCTGATATGATAAATAATAATACTAATCCCCCAGACATTATACCTAGAGTTTGTATATCTTTATTAGCAATTGGCCCATCTATAGCTCTGGTTATAATATAAGGTGTAGCAACACTGGTTCCAATATTGATGAGTACGGTAAATACAATGATAACCATATTCCAGCCCTCTCCTATGAAAAGGGGTTTCATGGTTCTCCAAGTATCTGCCAGTGTTGATGGTATTTTGCTTTCAGTGGAATTGAGTAAATTATATTGGTTCGACATATTTATGTGGTTTGTTGACTTTGCCAAATTTGAGTGTATTCAATAGAGGACTTCAATAATTCTGTATGAGTACCTGTTGCCAAAAGTTCTCCCTCCATAATCACAATGATTTGATCATATTCTTGAATTGGTTCTATTTTTTGGGTAATAGAAATAAGAGTAATATCTGGATAATTGGTAAATAATGAGCTAATAATTTCTTTTTCTGTCTTAAGATCTACCCGAGCAGTAAAATCATCTAGTAAGAGTATTTTAGGACTTCTCACAAGGGCGCGAGCAAGCATTATACGTTGTTTTTGTCCTCCTGAGAGATTGGTTCCACGCTCACTGATTTGCGTCGCAAGCTTATTAGGAAGATTCTCTATAATTTCAGAAACATTGGTAGTATTTAATGCCTTTTGTAGTTCTTCTTCTGATATACTCTGGTTAAATACAATATTATCAGTAAGCGAAGAATTAAACAAAATACTTTCTTGAAATACTAATCCCATGGTTTTAAATATATATTTAGGATCCCATTGATTAAGCGGAATATCATCTATTAAAATCTGTCCTCCACTTGGCTGAATAAGACCTGTGAGAAGAGATAATATGAGGCTTTTACCCGATCCTGTTGGTCCAATTATAGCATTTTTGGTTTGAGGATTAATCGCAAATGAAATATCTTTTAATAATGACTTTCCATCAATTTCATAACACACCTTATCAAACACAATATTTCCTTTTACTTCTTGGCGGATTAAGGTTGACTCATCAATAGCTGGGGCTTCAGGAGCTTGTAATACCTCTTGTATACGAGATAATGATACAAGTCCGCGAGATATAAAGCTACTTACAAATCCCAGTATAAAAATTGGAGTAATCAAAAGATTAAAATAGGAAATAAAGGCACTAAATTCTCCTAAAGTTAAATCCTCTACCATTACCTGCCTCCCTCCAAACCAAATAATAGATATAATAGCAAAATTTGAAACTAAATTAATAGCAGGAATAAGGCTTGCAAACAAATTGGTGATTTTAAATCCAATATCACGGCTTCGTATATTTACTTCTTGAAATTTTGTATTTTCATAATTTTGCGCATTTAATACCCGAATTAACATAGCACCGAGAACACTTTCATTAATAACTTTATTGATATTTCCTAAAACTTCTTGAGCAGAGCGAAATAATGAAGATATATTTTTAAAAATGAAAGCAAAAACTGCAATAATAAGGGGCAAGGTCACAATTGCAATAAATGCCAATCTCACATTAATACTAAAGAGTAAAATAACACTACCAATTAATATAATAATAGCTGAGAATATACTAGCAAATCCCTGGGAAATAATATCTTTAACCTGCTCAGTATCTGATGTAATATTGGTAAATAAATCTGAAACTTCTCGCTTATTTACAAAACTAATAGGTTGAGAGAGAATTTTTTGAATTAAATTTTGTCGTAAATCCTTTGCTACGCGCTCAGCTACATATACACTGATTATAGTTTGTAATAAGGTGAGAATTAATATCCCGACAGCAATTCCCGCCAAAAGCCATAAATCTCCGTTAATATTATAATTAGCTCCATTTTTACTAAAATTATCAATACTAGATCCTAATATACGTGGAATTAGAAGAGTAGCCCCATTAGATAAAAATAAGAATATAATTAATACTATTGTCCAACTTATATATGGCTTGAGAAAAGTAAAATCAATTTTTGGCTTTTGGGGAGCTTGTTTCATCTATCTAGTATACGCCTATTGTGGTTAAAAATCAAAAACTAACTTCTATCAATAAATTCTTCTCTTGAGCTGGCATCGGGTTTTGTAATAGTATCAGGAATAAGTGCTGATAATAATGGTTCACTTTCAGCCCCAAGACGTGCTAATTCATAGGCTAAATAGCGATAATTAATATGCCCTCCTGGCCTCACTCGAAGTTGTGTCATATAATTAATTTCTTTTGGAGAAGCATGAAAAACACTCATAAAAATATGCCCAAATGGCAATAATTGTGTCCAGAGATATTGAGGGAACCATGTATATTCACGAGTAAGTGCAACAAAGTCCTGCAATTTGACATAATACCCTTGTAAATCCTTCTCGAATTTCTCTCGGACAGATGAAAATATAGGATTATCGGTAAGATATAATGGTAGCGTATATCCATTATACAATGACGCTTCATAATTCTCTGTATTGAGAGTTGGTATATATCGTCCCCAAGCACGATGACGATTTAAGTCTCTTAGCTCAGAATTAGAACTGGTCAATACAAAACTATGGGTATTTACTCTAAATAGATTCCCCATTTGCTTATGATGATTAAAGTCTTTGAATAGTATTTGAGATATAGTTTTTTCTTGCTCTTTTGTGAGTGTGACGGTCCAGTCTAATATTGATTTAACAGTTGCATTCGGGTAAAGGGTAAGAATATGCTGAAAGAGAATTTTAGACCCCGCACTTAGCTTAATATCTAATAATTCAACATTGAGATTATGATAGCTAATAGTCTGGCGTAATTCTAAATATTGTTCTATATTCGCCTCTTCAATAAGATATTTTTTGAGTTCGCTAAGATTATTACGAGTAATCGTATCTGCTTGGGTATGGCGAATTAAATCTGGGGCTTCTGCGGTATAATTAATTTCTTTTGCATAAGCTTCATCTGGGGCAAATAATACTTCTAATTGCTCAGCTAAATATACTAATTCTTGCTCAGCTGAGGCTTTAAAAACAGAA
Source organism: Parcubacteria group bacterium (assembly GCA_943354045.1). Classification (GTDB taxonomy): domain Bacteria; phylum Patescibacteriota; class Minisyncoccia; order SW-4-49-11; family SW-4-49-11; genus CALRBF01. The sequence continues at coordinate 379,898 of CALRBF010000001.1, read as the reverse complement.
ATTAGTCGGGCCCATTCCCGAGCTGAGGTAATATAGGCAAGAGAGGTTTTATTCATAAGCCCTGAGGGGAGAAAATATCGGGTAGAATCAAATACCCGAGCTGTGAGGGCGCCCGTTTCTGATTTATTATTCTCATCAATTCCATACCCCTTGATATAGACGCCAGTTAATTCTGCTTGCCAATATTTGTATTTATCGAGGGCATATTGTTGTAAATCTAAAAGAGATTCATTCACCTTATCATAATTCTCTTTATCTGAGAGAATCCCCAGACTCTCTAATCCAAGAGGTTTACTATTCCCAAAGTCTTGATAGCGTGTTGAGCGCTGCTGCCCACCTCCTACACTAGTCTCATTAAAGAAAATAGTAGAATAATGATCTGGAATTTGCTCAATATAGGCAAATAATTGAGCCATATCTGCTACTGAGGAGTGTCCATAATTGCGAAATATATTGGCTAATTTTTCATTAGCATTGCTTCCCGCCGCTTGAATTTCTTGGAATAATTCTTCTGCAGATAAAGCAGAGCGAGAAAATCTTGCTCCGGCAAAAGCCATAATAGAAGCTGTTTGTTTACCCGAATTAGGAAGAGCTGTTCTGACAGTATATCCTGTACGAGTATCGGTCACTGAGACAATAACTAAATCTGTTTTATCTGGGTCTGAAACTGTGAATGTAAAATACTCATATGCCATATTATTCTTCTTTATTATCAAAATTTTTATGCATATCACTTGCTTGTACTCCTCTGGAGTCATAATATTTACTCCCTAGAGAGGCTGAGCCATAAGCATTTTGAGCGGGGGTTTTGAGCTCATAAAAAGCAATTTGGGCAATTTTCATTTCTGGATAAAGCCGAATTGGCACGGTATTAGTATTTACAAATTCAAGAGTAGCATTAAGCCTATTGCCCGGATCAATAAATCCAGCCGTGGTATGTACAATTAATCCGTATCGCGCAAGAGAGCTTTTACCCATAATTTGGCAGGCATATTTTTCATTACATCCAAAATAATCTTTGGTGACCCCTAATACGAATTGACCTGGATGTATTACAAAGTATTCATCTTTGTCTTTTAAAGTAACTTTTTCCATAAACTCATGAACAGATTTTTTAGGGTCAATATATTCAAATTTGTGACTATTAAAAATCATAAACTCATATCCAAGCAAAACATCATAGCTAGCGGGTTGAAGACGAGATTCATCAAAATCATTAATGATAATATCTCCCAATTCGATTCCTTTCTTTATATCGACATCAGATAATTGCATAATGAAATAAATTAAACTTTTAGATAACGATTAATGGCAATAAGACTACTTCCGACTCCAAGAGCTATTCCAGCAGCTAATTGAACTCCAATAATCAGAAATGCTTTCCCGAGAACATAGCTACTTGGGGACTGAGCTCCATCTACAAAGGCAGTAATTGGTCCTGAGATAGCAAGAACTACAATAAACAGAATGAGGAAACTGATAAAGGTTCCAAATATACCGAATAATATACCCTCTACAAAAAACGGACCTTTAATTTGAGAGTCACTAGCCCCAACCAAACGCATAATTTCAATTTCTTGACGATAAGAATAGAGTGTCAATCGAATAGTGTTATAGGTAATTAATACCGCAATAGTAGCAAGTACCACAATCACACTAATCCCTACATTACGAGTTACACTAATAATTTTATTTAATTTATCAATAATTTCTTTTGAGGTTGATTTTTGAAAATCAGTTTCTTGAATAACAGTATCTTTATATTGTGAGCTCAATACGGTATCATTAATTTTTTGATAAAATTTACTATTTTCAGCCTGAATCACTAAAGTTACTGGGAGAGGATTAGTATCTAATACTTGTAATGATTGGAGAATAGAAGGATTATCTTTATACGTTTCTTTAAATTTATCTAAGGCCTCTTCTTTAGTCACCAAATCAATTTCTCTCACACCTTCGAGACCTTTTACATAATTCTGAAATTCATCTATTTGAGATTGTTCTATACCATCTTTTAGATATATACTAATATTTACTTTATTTTGTACACTAGTTAAAGCATCACTGCTAATTTGATTAATAACCATAAAGAATCCTAGCCCAAATAAGGTGAGCACCATAATACTGGTAGTAGCAATAGATAAGAATAAATTACGCCCAAAATTTTGGAATCCATAGGTAATGCTGCGTATGATATTAGTGAAGAATGAGTCCATAAATTTTATATTGATTTAGATAATATATTTTCCGTCTAGGCTATCACGAATAATGTTACCTTTATCAAGGCTGATAACACGTTTATTAATACTGTTTACTACTTCTTTATTATGGGTTGCAAAAATAATAGTTGTTTTGAGTTGTTCATTAATTTTAAGAAGTAAATTCACAATATCCCAACTATTAAATACATCCAGATTTCCTGTCGGCTCATCAGCTAATAATACCGCTGGTTCATTGATAAGAGCTCGGGCAATAGCTATTCTTTGCCTTTCCCCCCCTGATAATTGATTAGGAAATTTATTAGCCTTAGCTCCCATACCCACAATATTCAAAAATCGTGGGACTTTACGGGCAATTTCATTACTATCTTTGCCCAATATTTCCATTGCAAAAGCAATATTTTCAAAAGCAGTTTTCTGAGCTAATAGCTTAAAGTCTTGAAAAATAATTCCTAAAGCTCTTCTATGTTGAGGTAAATCTTTGTATCTTAAATCATTAACTCGAGTTTTTCCTAAATACACCTCACCCTTATCTGGTTTCTGTTCTCCCGTAATAAGCTTCATCAGAGTGGATTTTCCCGCACCACTTTGCCCAACAAGAACTACAAATTCTCCATCCTCTATTTTGAGATTAATATTTTCAATTGCAAAGGACTCCTCCTCTCCATATGTTTTGGTTACATTTTTGAATAAAATCATAGAACTAATTAATATTTATTTAGATATAAGCACTGATGTAATAATTTCTTCTAAATTCCCTGCCAAAACCCCATCTACATCTGTTGTTTCAAATCCACTACGCTGATCTTTTACCAATTTATAAGGGTTCAATACATAAGACCGAATATGATTTCCCCATGAAATAGATATATCTTCCGTATGGTCAGCTTGCTCTTGTTTTCTCTCAGCTTGTTTTAATTCCCATAATTTAGCTTTGAGAATACTCATTGCCAATGCTTTATTTTGCAATTGAGAGCGTTCTGTCTGTATTGCCACTACAATATTAGTCGGTATATGCGTTATTCGAACAGCTGAGTCAGTAGTATTAACACTTTGCCCCCCAGCTCCTTGAGAGCGATATACATCAATTTTGAGGTCGCTTGGATTAATAACAATATCATGAGAATGTATATCTTCCATTTCTGGCAATGCTTGCACCATCACAAATGAGGTGTGCCGGAGGCCCGCTGCATTAAATGGAGAAACTCTCACCAGACGATGAACTCCTCGCTCTTGGCGAAAAATTCCATAGGCATATTGACCTTTTATTTGTAGCAAGGAGCGTTTGATTCCAGCCTCTTGGCCTTGTATATATTCTATCACATTTACCTCAAAATTTCGAGACTTGGCATATGAGATATACATTTTTGTTATCATCTCCGCAAAATCTTGGGCATCGACGCCTCCGGCTCCGGCCTGTATAAAGACCAGAGCATTACCCGCATCATATTCTGAGTTAAAAAATAAACTTCTCCAATATTCATTAACAAGATTATTAAGAGCTTGTAATTCCTCTTCATAATCCAAATCCCCCTCAGATAGTATTTGCTCTATAAATTCTAACTGCTCAGGGATATTTTTGATATCTTGTATCTTTTTTTGAGTATGAGACAGATATTTGAGAATATTCTGAGCTTCTTCTGGATTATCCCATAATTGAGGGTTTTCTGACTTTAAGGTATATTCCTGTAAGTCTTTTTGTAAATCCTCAAGCCGTATTCCGAGCTCCACTTGATTCCACTTCTCTTTTATTTCACCTAAAAGATTATAGGCTCGCTCCTGAGTCATTATTTATTTCTTTAAGACACTAGAAAGATGAGGAGCAACCCGTGTTCCAAGACGTGAATTAGTCCTTATGATATTATTAGAAATTGTGCTACCATATTTACCCAAATCATTTGCATTAAAGGGCTTGTACTTACCCCCACCCATAACTCTATATATTTCTTCGTGAACAGTTTTTGCTTCATCACTAAATTCAGAGATGCCAGCTCTTTTTGTAACCTCTTTAGCATAATCTTCCATTGTTTTCATAATATTTTACCTTAATTCTTCTTCTATTACTTTAGCCAATATCTCTATATCTTCCTCGGATATAATATCCTTTTTATTGGAGATAAGATGATCCTTTATCTCATTCCACTCCTCTAGCGATACCAAATCTCTATCCTTGCCATAACGATCAAAAGCATCATCAAATAAAGCTTTAATATATTCTTTTTTCTGATCGCTAGTAGCTCCAGATGAGAGAAACCCACCCCCACTAAAATAGGCTCTTTTTATTATTTCCTCAAATCGATACTTAGATAAATTCATAGATTTATAGATTATCTGTATTTATCATAGCATAAATTTATAGAGATTTGAATTATATTGTTCATTCGTGGCGAAGCATCCCTCCATTTTTTCGTAGGAGCAACACTCCCCCGACATAATTCATAATTTATAATTGTATAATCCCTCCACTACGAATCTCTTACACATTAAACTTAAAATGACATATATCTCCATCTTGAATGATATATGACTTTCCTTCTTGTCTAAGTTTACCTTGTTGCCGAGCACCAGATTCTCCTCCACAATCAATAAAGTCCTGATACGATATAATATCCGCCATAATAAATCCCCGCTCAATATCTGAGTGAATTACTCCCCCAGCCTGTGGGGCCAAAGTTCCTCGTCCCACTGTCCAAGCCCTGGTTTCTTGAGGCCCCGTAGTAAGAAAAGATATTAAGTTAAGCAAATCATATCCTGCCCGAATTAACACATCAAGTCCACTTATATCTCGCCCCAGCATAGCTAAATATTCTTTTTGCTCCTCCTCTTCCATTAAACTAATTTCTGATTCAATTTTGATTGATAGTGGGATAATAGATTTACCCAAAGACTGTATTAAATCATCATTCAGAGTATAGGTCTCATCGGTATTTACTACATAGAGCATTGGCTTTGCGGTAAGAAAACTATATGATTTGATAGCAAATAACTCTTCTGAATCTAATCCCGCATCTCGAATAGCAGTTCCTGATTCAATTTGGGGTAATATTTTTTGTAATATCGGCAATACTTCGAGGGATAAAGCATCTTTTGACTTGGCTTTTTTCTCAACTTGTGGTAAAGCTTTAGTAATTTGATCAAGATCAGCCAATAAAAGCTCAGTATTAATAATGTCTGCGTCTTCTAGGGGATGTATTCTATTTTCTACATGAGTAATATCATCATTATGAAAACTCCTTATCACATGACAAATAGCATCTACTGATCGAATATTAGCTAAAAAAGCATTTCCAAGACCCTCTCCCTTGGACGCCCCTCTTACAAGCCCCGCAATATCAATAAATTCTATAGTGGTGGGTAAAACTTTGAGAGATTTAGAAATATCAGCCAAAGCCTGAAGACGACTATCTGGCACAGGAACTGTACCGATATTAGGCTCAATAGTACAAAAAGGATAATTCTCAGCTGAGACTTGTTTTTTGGTAAGGGTTTGAAATAAAGTAGATTTACCAACATTGGGTAAGCCCACAATACCAATTGATAAAGACATAGTATAATAATTAACTCTTATATAGCCCCCAGTATACTATATATTCAGCTTTTTTACTAGAGATATGATACAATAAAAGCATTCCTCTGCACCTTATTAATCATGTCTCAATCCTGGTTTCTTTTTCCGCCTCAACAAACTACTCTTTCCCATAATCCCAAGAATATCATCAGAGAACATCTCTTGATTTTTAGCCGTAGGAATTTAGAAGATCCAGTAACTGAAGAGGTGTTAAGTCTTCTTGAGGAACTTCATCAGAATGTTTTAAAGCCTATGCATATAGGAAAATATACCCTTCATTCCTTACCATTGAATGAGAGTGAATTTCATCTAGTCCTTGGCCAACTCAGGCGCATCAATGAATTGTTCACACTTCATTATGATGAGTTAGGTACGCTGACAGGAAGACAAGAAAGGCATTATGCAATTATTCAGAGATATCTTGATCTGATAATATCGCACAATTCTCATTAGCAACCCTCCCCATACTTGGAGGGTTTTTTCTTTACTATTGCTAAATATTCAGTTTTATGCTATAATAACAACAAACTTCGCAAGTTCTTTCAACTTCACAATGTCTGAGTATCTACAGACAAATGTCCGTTTATTAGTATTGTATAGAATAATGTTATACGAAATCACCTATATCCTAAAGCCTGAGCTTACTGATGAGGAGCAAATTGCTATCAATTCCGTAGTATCAGAGCAGATCAAATCCCTAGAAGGGAAGCCCAATGAGACCGAGAGAACATTTTCAGCCGAAAGAGGTGGTACCGATGAAAATAATCTTCGAAAATTCGCTTATCCAATTAAGCATTATAGACAAGGTTATTATTACACAACTACTTTTGAATTAGACCCCAGCAAACTCAGTACTCTTGAGAGCTCTTTGTCTCGAGAAGCTGCTATACTACGATTCTTAATCGTAAAAGATTTTCTTAAATTAAGCGAAATCCCCGTAGAAGCTATTGCTGAGAAGGCAAAGGAAGAGACTCCTACTGAAGCTCCTAAAGTTGAATAAACATTAATATAATTGCTGTATGTATTTAAATAAAGTCTATCTTATTGGAAATCTTACTCAAGATCCTGAGTTCAAAGCTTTACCAAGTGGATCATCTGTATCAAGTTTTAGCCTCGCCACCAATCGCACATGGGTTGATAAGCAGGGACAAAAGCAAGAAACAGCTGAATATCACAATGTAGTAGCTTATGGAAAGCAGGCTGATACTATTAGCCAATATCTCAGAAAAGGTTCTCTTATCCTTGTAGAGGGAAGATTACAGACCCGATCATGGGAAGCCCAAGATGGACAAAAAAAATATCGTACAGAAATTATTATTGAGTCATTTCAATTTGGACCAAAGGGTTCATCAGGAGCAGGAGCTCCTTCAAGCCCAGCGTCTAGACCAAGCACTCCTAGGCCTACCGCCTCAAAGCCAGTAGCTGACATTCAGGAAGAACTTCCTACTGTCAACCTAGATGAGGATGAAATCGATTTAGAAGAAATTCCATTTTAATTAATTTACCACGTATGAGAACGAACAATAAGAAGAAAGTCCCTAAGGTATGCTATTTTAGCACTAATAATGTTGCAATAGACTATAAGGATGCAGTTACTTTGAAGATGTTTTTAACTCCTCAAGCTAAAATCGTAGCATCACGCCGAACAGGAACTCGAGCAAATCATCAGAGAAATCTGTCCAAGTCTATGAAAAGAGCTCGGTTTTTATCAATTATTCCTTATGTAACCAGATAAATCTATGCCTATTACACAATCTGCTATTAAAGCACATCGACAATCTCTCAAGAAAAATGCTGAGAATAATATCGTAAAGAAAAGACTAAAAAACTCTGTAAAGGAGTTTATAGGATATCTTTCAACTGATATTACAAAAGCTCAGGAATTTATGCCTAATGTTTATAAGGCAATTGATAAGACTGCTAAACGAGGAATCTTAAAAAAGAATTCTGCAGCCCGTAAAAAATCACGTCTTATGACCAAACTTAATCAAGCATTAGATACCAAATAAGTCCTAAACCTAAAAAGCTCCCGATTTATTTGGGAGCTTTTTAGGTTATATTAAGTGTTATTTTAATATGGACTTGGAGGAAGTTCACTTCCAATAGGATATTTATCTATAAGTCTTTTTGGTACAGTTATCACCTGATTAAAATTCTGATAGCGGGAGTAAAATCTCTCTGGTGTATTGATTGGACGTAATATACCCGCCTTAGAATAATAAATTTGCGAAGAACTATCTGATTTTAATGCAGTTCCATCTGCAAAAACCCTTATATTTTTCCCTAAATCACTCGAATTATTAGTTGGGATATTATTCATATCAAAAGTACTAGCAGGCTTTACTTGCCCCCAAGACAATCCTAGGCTCTCAAAAATTTCTGGGCTATATATTGGTATCTTTTTGCCTGATTCTGTTACCCACACCTTACCCTCTCCTGATATCAAAACACCATCTCGGATAATAACATCCCCTTTTTCACTTGGATTATATACGGGAGCTACAGCCAAAGACAAATCTACCGTTTCATTCCATTTGAATAGAGAATCAAATACTAAAGGAGATGGGATATATCTTCTTTTATCATCATCGACTAAATACATTTTCCCACCACCTGTTTTAATCACTACTCCATCAGGATAATTAGATGTTGTAGTAACTGCTTCTCCTAGTGGGTGAAGATTAAGTTCAGCGTCTGATACTGCTTTTACATTATTCCATTTGAATCCTAATCTTAGGAAAGCTGCGGGTGATACTATTGGTCTTCTTAATCCATCCGATATAATATAGACTCCGCCCCTATTAGATAATAATGACCCGTCTCTAAATGTTAGTGGAGCTCCATCTTCTCCAATAAAAGTATTGGTAGAGTCATAAGACAACTGCATCAGGTCTACATCCCATTCTGAAGATATAATTAAAGCATTCCAATCAAAATTACGAGATTCAAATAAGGCTGGGGACTCTATTGCTCTTTTTTGAAAATTTTCTATATAATAAACTTGAGGATAATTTTTCTTCTTGATAATACTCCCATTAGGAAAAGCTCTCCCTGGGATTTCGTTATATATTATCCCCTGACAAAGCTCATCATCTGCTGGAGTTTCCCCTGCTAAATTACCATAAATATTTTTACATTCAATTTTTGCATTACTATATGGGGTTAATGTAAAAAATATTCCGATAAATAGTGAGCTTAATAATAATTCTTTTTTGAATTGCATATTATTATATTATATTTTATATACTTATACTATCACCCCCCCCCCGATTTTGTATAGACTAGTTATCCACATTTTAAATAGTTTTTATCATATATCTTAACTACATATTCATTTGTAGGACAATCGATTTCAGTTTTTCATAAGAATCCTTACCTTCAAATTTAATTTCATAGTCTCCTTGTATTAGATTTAAATATATTTTTTTGAGGTCTTTAGAGTTCCAAGACTGAATATTCTGAGCAGTTATTTTGAGTATATAGGGATGACCTTTTATATAATCAATATATTGTTTTTGGCTTTCCTGAGACATTTTGATAATAAGTGCTGTCTTGATTTGGGATAATAATAATCCATACACTTTTATCCCTTCTATACCTTGTTTTTGAAGAAAGTTTAATGTTGCTATATATTTGCCATAATTCCTTGCATATATTGATTCAGCTAAAGAAAATATACTATATGATTGCTCTTGTGGGAGTATTACTTTGAGCATTTCAACCGTAATAGGCTTATTTTTATAGTAGTTATATAATGTATTTAAGAGCAATTCTATTGCATATAAATCTATTTGAAAGGCATTGGCTTTTGATTTTGACCTATTATCTGATTTTTCTTGAGCTAATGTATACTGCGCTTTTTGATAAGAAATAAGATATATAATACCATCTCTTTTGATATCTATACCTTGATCTAAACTCATTTGATGAATATAGGCTATTACTTTTGGTTCTGATAAAAAAGTATATTCTGTGTTTTTTGCTTTTACTTGATCTAAAGTTTTTGTTAGTGGATGGGTTTTGAGTATACTTACTGTATCATAAAATAATACAATAATATCGGCATTATCTTTGAGAATAGATAAACTTTTTTTAATTGTGGTATATAATGCTTTAGGCAGGGAAGCTAATCCTCTAATAATAAGTAATCTTTTTTCAGTGAATAAAGAACTCGTATTGAGACTTTGTTTTAATCGAGACAATACTATTTCCGGAGTGTCTGGCAATACAATTTCAGTAAAATCAAAGACTTCTTGTTTTGCCTGTTTCTGAATTCCTAATTCTTGTATAGAATAAAGTTTTTCTCTTGAACGATAGGTATCTGGTCCAGAAATTGATATAATCACGATTGTCGCAAGCTAATCACTAATTAAGCTCCCATTTCAAACTTTGATTTGGTTCGAGAACTTGAATAAAAGTTGATCCCGGAACAAGTGCAATTTCTTCCCCTGCTTCATTATAGAATCTCAAAGTATCTTTAAACCCATCTTTTTTCCAAGCAATGGTTTTTTCTTGACCATTTTGATATAGTTTTCCCTCTCCTTTACCATAAAGACTAACCTCATTATATTGTCCCTCAATTTGTCGAGACTCTGCTCTGATAACAACAATATTTTTAGGGGTAATATCTGCATTATTATTCCCTCTATCAGTATCTTTTTGTCCAGCCCAATATCGAGTATAACTATTGGTATCTTTATTATATTGCCAACGAGTTGCGAACACTCCTCCAAACCCTACATATAAAGTTCCATTTTTTGCATTTGCTTTTTCAGAGTCAATATTTTGATTACTTTGAAAATTATATCCCTCAAAGTCAGTAGTAAGAGAATAACCTCGAGATTTTGCTAAATCTAGAACTTTTGGTAAGGAAGCAAATCCATTGTGAGGAGCTGGGGCTGTGCTTTTACGGAAAAATGGTCCGCTTGATGACATCGCATCAATATCTGATATTTTTCCTAAATCTTCACCAGAATATCTCTTACCTGTTTTGAGCTCATCAAGAGCGAAGTGAGACCCTCCCCAGTGTACATAAATGGCATCCCAACCTCTTACTAAACTAATGTAATCATGTCTAGCACTACGAATTGAACCAACTTCTTGTGGCAGATTACACACAAAAACTCCCATTAATCTTGTTACACTACCAGTTATTACGGGCATTTCTACCACAATATCTGCCTGACTAAGTCCAGATAATGGCCTTGCTACAGCGTCTCCCGCCATCATTACAGCCACAGGTCTTTGTTTATAATTATCACATTGAATACCACTCAGTGGACTCGCATTTGTAATTTCCTCTTCACTTGGGTTTAATATATTTCTGGCCGCATCAGTTTTTTTATCTTGTGTACCGGCAACTATATCGGAAGAAGTGTCTGAACTACGTGTAAAAGCATATATTCCTATACCAGAAACTCCCACTATCAGAATTATAATTCCATATACCGTATATTTTTGTTTAGTGGTTAAGGTATTCCAACGCTTGAGAAAAGTTTTCATATTATTGTAATAATTGATTAATCTTTGCTACTATTTCAGTGGGAGAATAATGTGCTTTAATAACATAATCGATTGCACCCAATTTTAAAGCTTTGGTAATATAGTTTTGTTCATTAAGATTACTCATTATTACAATTTTAGAATTAATAGTATCTGGCTTTTTTTTCTTATATTCTTCTAATACTTCAAAGCCCGTCTTGATCGGAAGCATAATATCCAAAAGCACAATATCATATTCTTGAGCTAATAATTTTTCTAATCCCTCTTGACCATTAGAAGCTTCTGTTACCTGATATTTGGACTTACGTAATTTTATACCAACTAGTTCTCTAAGAAAGATATCATCTTCTATGAGTAGTACTGTTTTTTTATTTTCTGCCATATTGAGTATATTCTAAGTTAACTTTATTGTATCATATATATTTCATTTGGTGAATATATTTTTATGAGCATTGCTATCGCAATATTTAATGATATACTAATAGATATGAAGTTTAAAATTTCCTCTCATTATGAGCCGAAAGGTGATCAGCCTCAAGCCATCGACAAATTAAGTCGAGGGCTGGCTGAGGGCCGCGCCCATCAAACCCTACTGGGAGTAACTGGTTCAGGAAAAACCTTTACTATGGCTCATTTGATCGAAAAGTATCAAAAACCAACTCTTATTATTTCTCATAATAAAACTCTTGCGGCTCAATTATATCAGGAGTTTCGTGACTTTTTTCCGGAGAACAATGTTCATTATTTTGTATCTTATTATGATTATTATCAACCTGAAAGCTATCTTCCCTCTTCTGATACGTATATTGAAAAAGAGTCGATGACCAATGATCAGGTAGAGCGATTACGTCATGCAGCTACTCAAAGTTTATTATCAAATCCTGATACTATTATTATTTCATCAGTATCTTGTATTTATGGTATTGGATCGCCTGAAGATTATGGGAACTTATCGGTAATTATTGAAATTGGGCAAAAAGTTCAAAGAGATGATTTTATACGCTCTTTGATTAGTATTCAGTATAGCCGTAATGATATTGATTTTAAACCGGGATGCTTTCGTATCAAGGGAGATGTGGTAGAAATTCATGAACCTGGAGAAAAGCGCTTGGTCAAAATTAGCTTTTGGGGAGATACTATTGAAACTATTTCCTATAATGAATATCAGGATAGTATTTTGGAACAACTTCCTGCCAAGTATATTGATTCTTATCGAATATTCCCCGCTACTCATTGGATTTCTACCCGAACTAAGGTAGATAATATGATTCCCCTTATCAAGGAGGAGATGGCTGAAAGAGTAGCATTTTTTAAAAAGCACAATAAATTAGTAGAGGCTCAGCGTATTGAGGAAAGAGTGAATTATGATGCAGAAATGTTATCTGAGGTCGGTTTCACTAAAGGAATTGAGAATTATTCTCGCTATTTAACGGGTCGTGCACCGGGAGAGCCTCCTTATACTCTAATCGATTATTTTCTTGAGTCTGACAATGAATTTCTTACTTTAGTTGATGAGTCTCATATTACTCTCCCCCAAGTTAGAGGTATGCACAATGGGGACGCTGCTCGCAAAAAAAACCTGATTGATTTTGGATTTAGATTACCTTCTGCCGCGGACAATAGGCCTTTAAAATTCTATGAGTTTGAAGCTAAAATACCTCATATTGTGTATGTTTCTGCTACTCCTGGAGAATATGAATTAGCTCATTCTACCAATGATACTGTTCATTCTATTATTGAATTACAGCAATATAAAGAAAGTCCCGATGGTATTGCAGAGCAAATTATTCGCCCTACCGGACTTTTGGAACCCATTATTGAAATTAGACCTACAGATAATCAAATTCAAGATATTATTCAGGAAATTGGTACTATTATTGCCAAGGATGAAAGAGTATTGATATTAACTCTTACTAAAAGAATGGCTGAAGATATCACAGATTATCTCAAAGAGCGTGATATAAAAACTGAATATTTACACTCAGATATCGATACCTTAGATAGACCTGAAATTCTCACCAAATTACGGCAAGGGGAATTTGATGTTTTAGTTGGTATTAATTTACTCCGAGAAGGATTGGATTTACCCGAGGTATCATTAGTTGCCATTCTGGATGCAGATAAAGAAGGGTTTTTGCGTAATGAAACCTCTCTGATTCAAACAATTGGAAGAGCTGCCCGACATCAAAATGGAAAGGTTATTCTGTATGCCAATAAAAGAACTAAATCCATTGAGAGAGCTATTGCTGAGACTAATCGTCGCCGAGATATTCAAGAAACATATAATACTGCTCATAATATTAAACCTCAGGGAATTAAAAAAGATATACGGTCAAGTATTATCAAAGATAAGAAAAAAGAGCTATTGGAGCAAAAAATATCTTCCCTCGATATATCTGAGCGAGAATTTATTATAGAAGAATTAACCAAACAAATGAATATAGCGGCTCAAGCATTGGATTTTGAGAAAGCAAAAGATTTACGAGATGAAATATCCTTAATTAAAAATTTACAGGAATAAACTGAGTATTCCAAAACTAAATATCACAATCATACCTATACCAACCCATTTCAAATGCCCCAAGCTATAAGCTGGGTTTATTTTACCTGTAACTTTTGATCGCCAAAACATTAATACAATTAGTATAGATATTATACTAATTCCTATTCCTCCCGCATAGCGAATAATAGTATCAAACTCAGCCCAATCTAAGGTAAGTATAGCAATAGGTGGTATTACTGTAATAATGGTAGCTGTTAGTCTTGATATATTACCAAAAGAAATATAAGAATTTATTAAAGCAATTCCCATAGTAATAAATGAGGTTATCATGGCTAAAAGGGCAAATACCGTAATAATGCCGAGTACCTGTGGCCCCATTTTTGCTCCAAGGGCTATGGTAGCAACTTTTGTAATATCTGATCCCGCCACTCCTATTACTAAGGTTACAAATATACTATAAAGAAGAATTGGTATTAATAATCCTAATTGTATCGCTGATTTCATTTTAACACTTTGTTTTCCCAATATTTTTTTCAGCTGTGGTACCGTAATAAGCCCAAAATAGGAAAATAATATTATCCCATAGGGAGCAATAGCATGGGAGAATGAAATACTTGGATTAATAGAAAATTGAGACCAATCAATACTTTGGGTATACATAGCTTTTAGCCATATAGTCATAATAATAAGGAGCATACCTATACCAAATACCAATTCCCATTTACTTACTACTTTTAAGCCCTTTATAATCAAATAACTTCCAATACTAAAAAATACAATTGACCATGCAAAGGAATTCGATGGAATTATCGCATTAACCATATCTCCCGCCGCTCTAATATAAGCTGTCATCGCTCCATATATGATAAATATTGTTGAGAGCATAGCTAATAAATATCCTTTTTTGCCAAGGTATTTTTTTATAAGCTCTGGTACTTGTACAATTCCTTTTGTTCTCAAACTCACTTCACCCAGCATTAAATGTAATGTCAACATTACAATTCCCAATATCACTAAATATAATATTCCTAACCAATACCCAGCATAATAAATGGTATAAGGAATAGCAAGGGTTCCAGCACCAATAATAGTACCCGATAATATTGCTACAGCTCTAATAAACTGATATTGTTTTATATTTTTTGTCATTGTATTTTGTTTATCTGTTTTTAGTATAACATATCAATCTAAATAGCAATATATGACTAAATTAGGATGGCCTACAATATATTGTAAAGGAAATTCTTTAGGTATATGATTTTGATTGAGAGAATTAATCAGATAATTATATTTATCTTCTCCTTTTAATAATACAATTATACACTCCGAATTAAGTATATATTCAGGACTAAGACTTAATCTCTCCTGAGTTATATAATTATCAGGAGCATCCGTTATCAGAGCTTTATTATTGGATATATTATCCCAATATTCCCCTCCTGCAAAAAGTGATGCAAAATGTCCGTCCATACCCATACCTAGTATTGTGATACCGAGTTGTGGTGGAAGTT
Organism: Parcubacteria group bacterium; assembly: GCA_943354045.1. Classification (GTDB taxonomy): domain Bacteria; phylum Patescibacteriota; class Minisyncoccia; order SW-4-49-11; family SW-4-49-11; genus CALRBF01. The sequence goes on along the minus strand of CALRBF010000001.1, from coordinate 364,595 downwards.
TGGCTTGTGCTAGAGCTAATGTGTCTTGAATTTGGTCTAAATATTCAAATCTAATAGTTTGTCTAAAATCTACTCCCTCAAAACTCTTAGATACATTTTTCCAATTAGATTCTGGATTATTTTCCGGTACATAGCGCTCATCTACTTGAATCAAATCAACTTGTGAGAAATCTAGAGCTTGTTTCGCCAATTCCTGATAAATCACAAAAGGAGTAGTGCCCCCTGACACAGCTAAATTTGCATCTCCCTTGGCTTGAATTTGCTCATATAAATTATTAGCAATTTTCTCAGTGCTAGCTTGAATCCAGTCTCCTTCTTGAGTAAAGGTTTGTATATTCATAGGGTGATTTTTAATTATGAATTATGTTTATGTTTGTAGCGAAGGCTTTAAGTCCCTCCAGTTTTTCGTAGAGTCGGCGACCCCGCCGACATAGTTTTTCGTAGTAGTGACCTTTCAGTCGCCTGTATTTTTCATACTTATTTTTTCTTTATATCTTTTTGTAGGGTTTTAATAGATTTTAAGTAGGCTTTTTCTACCTCGCTGAGTGTTTTGGCTTTATATTTTTTATATTCTGTAGTTGCTTTATCTATTGCTTCCTGATTACTAATTTTACCTACATTGAATAATTGTTTTCTACCTGCAGATTGCAAAATATTGTCTAATTCTATTATATAATCTTGCATTTTCATTAACTTTTGTTCTATAGCATTTATCTCGGCAAAATCAAAGTAGGCTGATACTAAATTATTTAGTATTTTTAATTCAGTTAAGGATAAAAAGTTTTTGGCTATCATTGCTTCTGCTTGGGTTGGTTGTTTACCTTTGAAGTTTTGTAGTCCTACAAATGGCTTGTCTGAATCTACTCTTAGGTATATGACCTCAGCGGCTGTGTGCCCATGTGCTGCAAAATGTAATTTGTTTTGTATGGTTTTAAAGAATTCTAATGATTCTTGTGAGTTTGGATTATAATCTATTGCTGTTGCATATAGGTCTAATACTTGACGATAAAGTACTTTTTCACTACTTCTTATATCTCTAATTTGTTCTAGAAGTTCTTTCCAATAATTTCCTCCTCCTAGATTTTTTAATTTTTCTGAATCTATTGTGAAGCCTTTGGTGATATATTCTTTGAGATGTTGAGTTGCCCAAATACGGAATTGTGTTGCTATTTTGGATTTAACTCTGTATCCGAGTGATATTATGAGGTCAAGATTATAGTGTTCTACTTCATAATTTTTTCCATCTGTGGCAGTTGTTCGGAAATTCCGAACAACTGAATTTTTATCTAATTCACCTTCTAAAAATATATTTTTGATATGCTCGCTTATATTAGCTTTACTGGATTGAAATAAGTCTACTAACTGAGCCTGTGTTAGCCAAACTGTTTCTCCTTGAAATTTTACCTCTAGACGAGATTGCCCATCTTCTCCTGTATAAATCACAATCTGATTTTGTTGTGTATGGCGTAGCTCTTGATCCGATTTTTGGATTTTTTTATTCATATAATTGATAAATATTTATTGTATTATAGCATGGGAGGGAATAATGGTGAATTGTCAATTTTGAATTATGTTTATGTTTGTAGCGGAGGCTTTAAGTCCCTCCATTTAATAGAGGCAATACCCCCACTGACATTGTTCTAAAAATTTCCCTCTTATAATATTACTTTGTTGTAGCAAAAATTAAACATTTCATATTATGGAATTGCATTACCTAAATCTGTCATAAGTTGGGTGACCCTGGCATCCAGCAGGGCGAGGTTTAGGGATTCCCCGATGCTGTAGAAGGCGATACGGCCAGCAATATATGGTTGCCCAACGACTCGACCAAAAATCAACAAATTACCGTTAAAAGGAGTTTCTGATGTAAGTGCTCCAGTTGCGGTCGTAGAGTTAAAACGATAGTTGATGGATGTTGAATTTGGTCTAGACATTCCAATAAAACCTGTGGTGCCAGCAGAACCACTTTGGATGTCGGTAGTGCTGCGATTTCTAAAAAACAAGGTGTCTAGGCCACTTAGACGGGCTGCTCCCAAATGAGTAAGTCCAGGAACACTATTTCCAGCACCAATATACGTGCTATTCGTCAACAATGAATGTGCCGATGAAATCTGCGCAGATACGTGAAAGCTGTTTTGCGGATCAGCATTGTTATTCCGATTGCTATCTAGATACTTCGTGCTCCCATTCCCCACCAGTCCCGTCTTCCTGTTATAATCTCCACTTACAAAGTTGAAGTTTGTCGGTGCCGTACCCTTCAAGGGTACTAATGCTCCAGTCAAAGTTCTGGCTCCTGCTAGTATATTAGATGATTTTATAGCATCCCATATACCATCTGTTTTTGCTCCAACTATAAAGTTTTGAATAGCTAATCTTGTATTATTCTCTAAAGACTGCCCATCTGCAGTTTCTACCGCTGCAATATAAGTTTGGGCATCTGTATCTGTAATATTTACTCCTCCAAATTCAGTCCCATTCCATTTATATGGGTGATTGGCTGGTAAATTATTTGTTAAGCCCCATTTCCAGGCGAGGTAGCCTTCAAGTTTTTGGCGGTCGGTGGTGGAAAGGGTTGTCGAGGTGATAACTACTTCAGCAATAGTGCCCAGCCAATATTCACTGCCGACGCCGCTGTAGCCGATCCTAATAAAGCCAGGCGCCGCGGGCGTGCCAGTATCCCAAATTGCCTGCCCAGCATTGCTGCCGTTCACATAAGTATTCCAAGTGTTTTCGACGTTGGAAACGGTAGTGCTACCAAGAACAACAGGGTCTGTTGTTGCCGTGTTGTTTATGTACGCGCCGCCGTTGAGGAACGGATTCCAAAGTGCATATGCGGAGGTCGCAGCAGGTGATGAGCTAAGAGTGCCAAGGGAATAAGATTGACTTCCTGACCCAACAATCCCCCTTGTTGAATTCGTGGCACCGCTAAGTTGAGCAACAGAGTAGATGCTTACAGGGTGATTGAGTGCTGATGCAGTGTTCAGCACGTCGTTACCTCCGTCCCAAGTCAGCACTGGCTTACCGTTCAAACCACTGGCCGTGTATGCAGGCTGATTAGCAGCCGTTGCTTGCGTAGCGTGTTTCGCATTCCCGCTTTTGTCGTTCCACTGGCTAACAGTGCTGCCATTGAGCGTGATCGTGCTGGCATCCGCTGCATCCAACCAAAGCGCCGTACTGATGTTTGCAGGGGTCCAAGGTCGGTCATTGATACCTATACCCTGTCCTAGTTCTGCATTACTGGCATATACGGATACTCTATTATTACTTGTATTTATTACCACTCTATAAGCCCCTCCTCCTGGATCTATTGGTATTGCTGCTATATAGTCGGGGACTAATACTCCTAAATTTACACAATTTGTTGTGTTTCCATTTATACATATATCTTGTATTGATGTTGTTATCCCTGTGGGATAACTCCTTGTATCTATTAGATATTGTTCTAGGGCTTTGTATATTGTATTTATTTCTGATCTCCTCTCTGCATTCCTTACTTGTGCTAATTGTCTATTGGGGTTTATTGCCACCAATATTATTGCCGCTAATATCCCTATTGCTGCTATTACTAATAATATCTCGAGTAGGGTGAACCCTTTTTGTACTCTTTTAGCTTTGATCATATTTTTTTATTTCTTCTCTTTAGTATAGCATGTCTCTTCTCTTTGTCTACGATGTTTCTCATCTTATTAATACATTATTATACCTCATTATAAATATGCTATAATATACAAAAGGAAATATTTATTTTATATGCAAGAATTTGTCCATCTTAATACTCGCTCTCATTACAGCATACTCGAGGCCATTGGTTCCATTGATGCTATTATTGCAAGAGCTCAATTATTAGAGTTTGATACCATAACCCTTGCCGATAAGGATAATATGTTTGGGGCTATTGAGTTTTATGAAAAAGCAAAAAAAGCTAATATAAAACCAATATTAGGAATATGTCTATCTGTTGGAAGCTTTGATGCAGGAGATAATAAAAGCTATTCCTTAACCCTACTTGCTAAATCCTATGCTGGATATATGAATTTGATTGAGCTTGCCTCTCTGGTTCGACTTAATACTCATAAATATGTTTCTTTTGAGGAATTATCCCAATATTCTGATGATATTATTTGTCTTACTGGTAATTATACAGGGGAAATCGCCTCTTATCTTATTCATACCCCTTCCAAAGTTTCAGCTTGGGTAAAATCTTATAAAGATATTTTTAAAGAAAACCTTTATTTTGAAGTTTTACCACTTATCAATACCCCTGACCAATTAAAAGCAAATATCCTATTAACTGAGCTCGGGGTATCTGCTCAAATTCCTCTTGTTCTAACAGCGCAAAGTATGTATCTCACTCCTGAGCAAAAAACAGCTCACGATATTATGCTTGCCATTAAGTATAAAACAACTATTCAAAATCCTGATCGTATTAGCTTTGCCTATGAAGATTATTCTCTCAAATCAGCCGAGGAAATATATACTTTAGCTCAAGAACTTAATATTCCAGAAGAGGCTATTCATAATACCAGAACTATTGCTAATGCTTGTAATGTAGAAATTCCTCTGTATCAAATTCAACTTCCTGCCTTTGAAGTACCTGCACTTGAGTCAGGAGAAAAATTATCAAATGAGAATTATCTTCGGTATCTTTGTGAAGATGGAATAGTAAAACGCTATCCAGGCAAAGATCAAAAACCTATACGAGAACGCCTCGAATATGAGTTTGATGTTATCAAAACTGCTGGATATATTGACTATTTTCTCATTGTATCTGATTTTATTAATTGGGCTAAAAGTAATAGCATATTGGTAGGGCCGGGTAGAGGTTCTGCGGCTGGAAGTTTGGTTGCTTATTTACTTGCTATAACCGATCTTGATCCTCTAGAATATCAGCTTTTGTTTGAGCGATTTTTGAATCCTGCCCGTGTATCTATGCCCGATATCGATATTGACTTTCAGGATAATAAGAGAGAATTAGTACTTAACTATGTGGCTCAAAAATATGGGCAAGATCATGTGGCTCAAATTTGTACTTTTGGGACAATGGCAGCCAAAGCCGCGATTCGAGATACAGGGAGGGCTCTCGGGTATTCTTATGGGCTATGTGATTCTATTGCAAAGCTTATCGAACAAAAAACTATTGCTAAATCTATAGCCAATTCTCGAGAACTCAAAGCTCGCTATGAGCAAGAAGAAAAAGTAACAACTCTTATTGATGCCGCTCAAGAATTAGAAGGGTCGGTGAGGCATACTTCCACCCATGCTTGTGCTGTGGTGATATCTCCCAAAAAACTCACCTCTTATACTCCCCTACAAATTTCTGAATCTGGAGGAAAAACATCTATTACTACTCAATATGAAATGCATGCGATTGAAGATTTAGGACTTCTTAAAATGGATTTTTTGGGATTATCTAATCTCTCAACTATTGAGTCTACTCTTGAGTTAATACAATCTCAAACAGGAACTATTATTGATATCAATAATCTTCCTATCAAAGATGCGTTAACCTATAAATTATTCCAAAAAGGACAAACAACTGGGGTATTCCAATTCGAATCTCAGGGAATGAAAAAAGCTCTTATTGGATTAAAACCATCAGACTTTAATGATCTTATTGCTATGGTTTCCCTGTATAGACCCGGTCCTATGGAGCTTATTCCTACCTATATTGCTCGTAAACATGGTAAGGAGGAGGTTTCTTATTTACACCCTAATCTGGAGCCTATTTTGAAACCAACTTATGGAATTATGATTTACCAAGAGCAGCTGATGCAAGCCTCACAAGCGGTGGCGGGATTTTCGCTACCAGAAGCCGATACTTTGCGTAAAGCTGTGGGAAAAAAGATTAAAGAGTTAATGGATGAGCAGAAAACGAATATTATTGAAGGTACGGTTAAACAAGGTATAGAGAGACAAGTTGGGGAAAAATTATGGGAATTAATTGAACCTTTTGGAGATTATGGATTCAATAAATCGCATGCCGCTTGTTATGCCTTTATCGCCTATCAGACAGCCTATCTCAAAGCACATTATCCTCTACAATTTATGGTAGCTCTCCTCAATAGTGATGCCAAGGATATGACGCGTATCGCTATTGATATTACAGAATCTCGACAATTAGGTCTCAAGATTCAAGCTCCTCATGTAAATAATAGCAAAGCTCAATTTTCTGGCAGTGATTCTACAATTTTCTATGGTCTTGCAAGTATCAAAAATATGAGTTCCCATTTAGCAGAATATATTGAGCAAGAGCGAATAGATAATGGGCCATTTAGCTCTTTAGAAGATTTTTTCAAAAGAATACCAGCAAAAGAATTGAATAAGAAAAATTTAGAAGCCTTAATCAAAGGGGGAGCTTTAGATGAATTAGAGAAAAGACATATACTTATCACAAATATCGATACTATTAGTTTATATATCAAAAAACTTTCTGATATTAATACCATAGTCCCAACCAATTCTTTATTTGGAAATACCGCCCCTACTGCACCTGTATTAGATTTAGTAGATAGCCCGATTTCTCCAACAGAACAATTAAATCAAATTTTAGAATTAGAAAATCATTATCTTGGCTTATGGATTTCTGCTCATCCAATCGATGAGTATAAAACAATTATAGAAGATTTAGCATTTCCAAGTATAAAAGAGCTCAAAGAATCTAAAAGAAAAACGGGGATGATTTTAGCTGGTATCATCAAAGAGAATAAAATTATTATGACTAAAAGTGGCTCTAAAATGGCATTTGTAACACTAGAAGATTATAATGATAGTATTGAGGCTATTATATTCCCAAGTATTTATGGACCTATATCTGATGCTATTGTCCCTGGTAAAGGTTTTGCTCTCAAAGGAAAGCGCCAAGATAAAGATGGAAGTTCTCAGTTTATTGTATCAGAAGTCAAATCTCTCTCTGATACTGATATAAATACTTGGATTACCACAAAAGAAAAGAAAGATAATGGTAATTCGGTTGAGGATATTGGAGCTAGTATACCCGAGCCTGATGAGAGTATACCAAATACTATCCCCACAACTCCTGAAGGACAGGAAATTGTAGGTATTAATATTATTATCCCCCCACATACCTCTAAGGATTCCTTGGAAAAAGTAAGAGATATATTAAATCGAGAGCCTAGAGGCAATTGTCCGGTATATCTAGTTGCTAATTATAATAGCCCAAATGTACAAATAAAATCCACTAATTTTGCAGTACAATATTCCGAAGAACTTATATCTAGAATCAAATATATTCTCAATAATCCAGAGTAGTGTTATTATGATAATATACTGTAAATATAATATTAAGATAAAATTATGGATAATCCTACCCCTCTACAAGAAATTCAATCTAAATATAAATCTAATCAAAATTCTACTGAAAGTTTAACTCAAAAAAATTCTAATAAACTTATAAACTTTATATTACTAGTTTTATATTCTTTATACTCTTTGTTTTTATTAGATGTTACCCTGAACAATACCTTTCAAAATGGAGTTAGTGGTATATTATTAATGTTTTTATTTCCTATATATTTATTTATTTTTCTATATTTTGCAAGTGTGATATTTTCTCTATTAATAGCAACGTTTTCTAATAAAATTAATATAGTTGCCTTTATTCCTATGTTTTCAGTCACTGGTATAATTATAGCTCTATCGTTGCTTGGTGATTGGAATATATTACCCAAAATAATTGGGGTTATTATTATATTATTGTCTGCATACAAAATATATGCTGAAATGCAATTATTAAATAATAAACAAGCTCAAAATAGTGATGTTTCAAAATCTGAAAAAAATAATTCATATCAAGACATCATATCTAATACATCTGATACAAACTCTCCATCTACAGACACTAATACTCGATCTACTGAGGAAACCCTTTCAACTCAACCCCTTAATATTATTAAAAATGAATCAATACAACTTGAGCCAAAACAATCTGAATCAATGGTAAATAGTGATAATTTTAAAAAAACAGACCCAATACAAAGTATACAAGAATATTATCAAACAGATTCAGCAAATACTAAAACCTCTACCTATATAAAAGAGCAAAGTTACTCTAATAAAACATTGAGAATTATAATTTCTGTATTTTTGGTATTAGGATTTTTAGGATTTGCCTTTTTATCTCTTGGAGGTATAGTAGCTGGTGATCTTACCGTTTCAGCAGTATTGATGGTAGCTTTAATAATAACAATAATAGATGCTCTTTTGTTTTATTTTCTATGGAGAAAATAATCTCCTACAAATAGATTTCACCCCTCAATAAACGGAAATATTTTGATATCATTAATTGATGATGTGTGTAAATTAAAAACTTTATAGAGAGGAGATATATTCTCAATAATCAAGAATAATGTTATTCTTTAAGTAGTAATATTTAATATAAACATATGGATGAAATAAATTTAAATCAGGAACAACCCTCAGTTAATAGTAATTTGCAAGAAATTAAAGATATTTATAGCAAAGCACCAAATACTACTCCTAATCAAAATAAAATACATAGGTATACTAAAAATTATATCGTGGTGATATCCCTTATACTGATATTATACTTATCACTAGTGTTTATAAGTGCTACCTCTAACTTTGACGTAGGTTTTCTGTATTATATATTCTTTATGGCCGCAGCAACATTGCCTTTAGTTTGGTTTCTTTATTGGTTTTTGACGTTTTATAAGACAATATCTTGGTCTCGATATAGAGATAGTATTTTAGCCCTCTTTATAGTTACAATATTAAGCTTTATTATGACATTATCTCCTGATGGAAATAATGATTGGAATTTCTTGCCTATTATATTTATAGGTGTACATATAATATTATTCCTTATATGGTCATTTCTTATAGTTCCTATATTTATTTTGTATCATCGTAACAAAAAACCCTCTCTTGATACTAGCCTTGTAAAGACCTCCGATTTAGACAACAATATCAGTTATCCAGTTGTTGGACATAATAGATTATACAATAAACCCCTTATTATAATATTTTTAGTCCTGTTTTTAGTCTTTATTGCAAACTCAGTAATGCTGATGTTTTTCGGCTTTGGTATATGGAGTATATTAGAAGCATTTTGGGAATATTTTTATGTAAATATAATTTAAAAACTGATTTCTTATACTGGAATATCACCCCTCAATAAACGGAAATATTTTGATATCATTAATTGATGATATGTGTAAATTAAAAACTTTATAGAGAGGAGATATATTCTCAATAATCCAGAGTAAAAACCCTATTCCTCCAACTGAGCTTTGCCGGCTTGGAGGTCCCTGTAATATTGGGAGACTGTCATCAACTCATCTTTGTTATAGAATTTGAGTTCTGGGTAAGTTGGGATTAGAGAAGTGTCTAATATACCTACAGCTTGGTCTAGAGTTTTGAGTCTATGAGCTACTACAAAGGTGACTGATTTTTGGGATAATTCATCTATCATTTGAGTAATTGCCCGCTCACTGATTTCATCTAGGGAAGAAGTTGGCTCATCAATTAGGATTAAACTTGGTTTATAATGTTTTGCTCTCAAATATAATCCTGCAAAATTTAATCTTTGTCTCTGCCCTCCAGACAAATTAACACCACCCTCTCCGATTAGAGTATCAAGACCATCTTTATTCTCAAAAAGGCTCCATAAGCCCACTCGCCTCAAGACATCAATCAAATACTCATCTTTATTCAAGACCTCATCTTCTTGAATTCCAAAAACTAAATTCTCGCGTAAAGTCCCTCTCAGGGCGGTAGCTGTTTGCATTTGTACCGCTATGATATTTCGCCGCTCCTTATCGCCAACTTCATATATATTAATATCATCAATATATACCGATCCTTTTTGTGGTTTTAATTGTCCTCCTAATATAGATAATAATGTAGTTTTACCTGTTCCAGAGGGTCCAATAATTCCATATAATTTATTTTTCTGATTTTGAGACACTTCTAAAACAAGAGTATTATTTTGAAACACTTTTGTCTTCTCATAGGAATAATATAATTTTTTTAACTTAACTGTATGCATACGATTTATTATACTGGATAACTAGAATCTCCATATTCTCGAATATAAGTGTATAGGTTTTTGATTTTTTCTATATTAGAAACTAATCTTTCAACATCTCTACCCGCCAATACAATACTATAAGTTGAGATATACATAGTAATTAAAGCAATAGCTGTAATTACATCTAAGTCTCCTATCTTAACCAGATTTAAAATAAGTAAAGCTATGCCCATAAAGAATATCCCGTATAAAACTCTTGGGATAAAAGCTGTTGAGATAAAACTCATCCAAACTGTTGTTTGTACTTCTCCGGTTCTAATATTAGTTTTTTTAATTTTCTTAATATGTTCTGGAGTAGCAAAGCTTGAGCGAATTAGAGCAACTTGTTGCAAACTCTCTACCTCAACTTGAGATTGTATATCTGCTTGATCATTATCTTTAGGGGTTACCTTTTTAGCTATAAAAATCTGGCTTATTGTAGATATAGTTAACATTATTATTAAGCTACCAGCAGCTATAATACCTATTGTGAAGTCATAGTATATAAATGAGACTAGAATTACACTAATTTGAATTATAAATCGTAGTAAATCAAATGTTAGGATATCAGTGGTGTTTTCATAAGCACTTACGGCTCTATTAATTTTGGAAATAATTTTACCAGACTCTCTAGTACTGTGGTGAATTGGGTCAACTTTAACAAAGAATATATAAGCTGAATTTGAGACACTTCCCATAATACCAGCCTCGGCCAAAACATAGCTTCTCATATGTGTCTGAACTATTATAGATAACATTATAAAACTAATTCCTAAAGATATTACTAAAGTTGTGTTCTGAGTTTTAATCGCATAATTTATAATCAAAGGTAGGGTAGTAAAAAACACCCATATTATAACTTCCGCCATTAAAGACATCCCTAATCTCACCCAATATCTCTTATAAATACTATACCAAGGCAAATTAAAATCTACTGGATGAATTTTGATATTCCCCACCATTCCAAATAATTTCTCTAGAAATTGATATACCCTCATATCTTATATTACAAATATTTATCTATTATATGCTATATATTGTCTCCTGTAAAGCATTTCACCCCTCAATAAACGGAAATATTTTGATATCATTAATTGATGATGTGTGTAAATTTAACCTTTTGTATAGGGGGAAGAATATATTTTGTACATATGTGTTTTTACTCCCGAATAATCCAATAGATATATGTCTTCCAATCAAAATGAGAGACCATAAAGCCTGATCCCAATAACAGTACATATTTATCAATTTTATCTCTTTTTTTTGTAACTTTGCTTGTAAATATTCTGGGAACAACCTATTCTGTGAAATATTACTTTGAATAAATACAATTTTTTTCACAGAAGGGGGTAATATATGATTGGTAAGATAGTTTAATAACAAAGAACTTCCTGCTGAATGACAAACTATTATTTCTGGTTTTGTTGACTCTAATTCTTTTTGTAAGCTATCATATACTTCTTGATTCTCCGTCTTTAACATTTCAATATCATATTGTTTTATATTGAGTTTCAGGTTTATTGACTCTATAAAACTTAATTTACGGGCTATTTCCCAACGAAAAACTTTCGCCTCACCCACTATAATCAAATCCTCAAAAGCTCCAAAACCAGCATTTTCTCCTTCTGCTGATTTAAAAAAAGAGTATTGTAAACCAATACCATATCCATGTATAAGTAAATACTTCATATGACTTTATTATATCGTATATTTCATTATTTATATATATTGTTATTTTTTTGATATATACCCTTTACAAAAACCCCCTCTTAGGTTTATAATAGACAAGTCTTAAAATAATTGTTATTTGTATTGGGCTTTGTCCTATTATTTGTTTTTATTTATGTCTAGAATATCTTCTCTTGGCACACTTCTTCGTTTGCCAGCCCAAATTATATCGTCAGCAAATTCTGTTGATAACTCTTGTGATTCTTATCGTAGTGTAGAGTGGGCAAAATATGCTCAAACTTATCATAATCTGTTATATAGCAACCCTGTATCTGAAGTTTTAGGGGTAAAAGGGTTTTTGCATCTTGATGGGACAAAATATAAGTCAGAGTATACATACAAATTACATTTAGACAAAATTCTCAAAGATAGTCTAGTAAAAAGGCCAAAAATGATTTGGTTACCTTGTATTGATGAGAGAATACAATATTTAACCGCTTCTCATCATGCTTTATCACTTGGAATTCCTGGTTGTGAATGCCTAATGTCAGCCGAGGAAAAATTACAAATGGTAGATAATATAATCTCTGTATGTGAAGATAATCCAACTATTGAGGAAATTGTAGTCTCATCTCACTCAAAATGTGGAGCCGTAGCTCACACTCTAACTAACAAAAGTTCTAAGCAAGTTTTGAGTAAAATTTTAGATAAATTCCAAAATCAAGATAAAGTCCTAGATTCAGCCAGTGAGCAATATGCTTCTGGTTTTGCTAGTATTCTGACCACTAGACTACAAGAGCAAAATTCTGCAGTCTCTGTCCGAACACATCACTTTCATTTTCAAGAATTACATTCCAAAAATCTACATCATGCTTTTGGAGCAATTGTAAACTTCAACCCCCTACTCAATGGCGCTGAATTAGAAGAAAATTTAGAAGTTCCAATGTTTAATATTTATGCCGGTGGACAAACTTCTAACCAAATTATGCAAAATATTGAATTAGCAATAGATATAGCCTCTAGCTCTGAAGGATTTAGTTGCGAGTATATCAATCAAGATAATCCATTTATACTTTTGTTCACCATACCAAAAGAGAATAGCTCTCTTTTGTCAAAAATCCAAACTGTCATAAACCAAATTCAAGAAAAACATTATCCTTTGGAATTAGTTTATACTGTTTTAGAGGCTTAGCTTTTAGTAGGGGCGGCCTTACAGTCGCCCGTCCACACCCGCCCTGCGGCCACCCTCGCCAGCGAGGCTTGCCTGCGGTAGGCAGTGACAAAATCCCTGTCCTCCCTCGGGGGAGGTGGTCACTGTCGTATTTATACGGGAGTGGACGGAGGAGGACAAATCTAGAAACTCTTTTAATCCCCTAATATTTGACCTCAATTAGATTTGTGCTAAGATTGTACTATGCAAAATAACTTATAAACTTTATGTTGAACCTAGAAATAGAATGTAGATTTTTAGAAATAGATAAACAAAACCTAATACAGACTTTACTTGATTTAGGAGCTATAGATAAAGGTGAGTCTATGATTAATGAGATGATAATTTATGATAGGGATGGTGATTGGAGAAATGAAAATAAGTTTATCAGAATAAGAAAAATTGGAGATAATGTCAAAATAACTTATAAAAAATATAGGTCTCAAAGTGTTGATGGAGCTTCTGAGATTGAGCTTGCAGTTGATAATTACAGTCAGGCAAAATTATTTTTTGAGAATATTGGGTTTAAAGTTTTTAGACATCAGCAAAAACTAAGGCATACCTTTATCTTAGACAATATAGCTTTTGATATTGATACTTGGCCACAAATACCACCTTACCTTGAAATTGAAGCTGGCTCGGAACAAGACTTAATCAAAGCTACTAATTTGATTGGTTATACTTGGCAAAATGCTATATTTAATAATGCTAAATGGATAATTGAGTCAAAATATAATATTCCTCTTGGGGAATTAAAATATTTTACCTTTGATAAATTTGAGTAAATTTTATTTTTTGTAGTAGAGGGAAAAGTCAAATTTCGTAGGGGCGACTGAAAGGCATACTCTACAAAAGAACTTATCGTATAATATAATTTCTCTATTTATATGCTATAATATGAATAATTATAAATTAATAAAAATATGTCAAAGTCTAAAATATATTTACTAATTTTTAGCTTATTTTTCATAATTAGTCTATTTTTTGCTATTTTGTATTATTCTCAAAAACCAATCGATAATACAGCTAATAATTCTATCTCATCTGTAGAGGAAAAATCTAATTCAGATATAATTTTAGATGATAATTCAAAAGATAAGAAGTCTGCGCAAGACTCCAATACCCAACCTGAAGAGTTGGATAATAAAATAGATAAGCCAATTAATATTTTATCTTTTGGAGATATGATGTTGGATCGGTATATTCGAAAATTTATAGATAATAATGGAGCTACTGCTTTATTTGCTAATATACCACCAATCCTCAAAGATAAAGATATGATTGTAGCTAATCTTGAAGGAAGTATTACTAATTTTAATCCTAAACCACTAGATCCTAATAATGTATCTTTTACTTTTGACCCTAAAATTGTGCCTGAGCTGAAAAAGCTAGGTTTTACACATTTTAGTTTAGCTAATAATCATTCTCTAGATTTTGGAGCTGAAGGAGTAAGACAGACCAAAGAATTCCTTGATAAAGAAAATTTAAAATATTTTGGTGACTATAAAAATAAAACCTCTCTCTCATATATTGAATCTATTGAAAATTTTAAAGTTGGTCTGATTGGATATCATGAACTGTTTAATCCCGACACAACTAGTGTTGTTAATGAAATTAAAAATATCCGTGATAAGACCGACTTTATTATTGTTTATCCTCATTGGGGGGCAGAATATAAGACAAACTTTTCTAAATCTCAACAAGATAAAGCATATAAATTCATCGATGCTGGTGCTGATGCGGTACTAGGAGCTCATCCCCACGTAATACAGCCAATTGAAATATATAAAGATAAAGTTATTTTTTATTCTTTAGGTAACTTTATTTTTGACCAAACCTTCTCCAAAAATACTCAACAAGGACTTGCTGTTAATATAAAGCTAGAAAATGAAAATATAAATTATGAAATTATAACCTTAGAATCTAGAAATCTAATTCCCTATATTTTATCTAATTCTGGTCGTGAAACAATATTATCCAATATAGCTAATAATTCTACTGTCTCTGAGGAGATAAAAACCCAGATAAAATCAGGTTCTTTTGATTTAAATAGATAATATATATGTTTATGTTATAATATGAATAATTGTAAATTAATAAAAATATGCTAAAATCCAAAATAAAATCTAAAAAGCTAATTATTTTCTCGGTTTTGGGGATTATTATAATTATTCTAGCAATTTTTTTGATTAATTATACTGCTATTCTACAATCTCCTCAAATTAAAACTGGCGCTAAATTAGAAGTTGATAGTAATACTATTTCTAAAAGTATAGATTATACATATATTGCGGTAGCCTCTAATCTATATGTGCCTTGGAGTATTGTTTTCCCGACTGAGAATAGTATGTATATTGCTCAGAGATCGGGCGAGATTTTATATTACAAAAACTCTCAACCTCAATCTAATTTTTATAAATTTTCTGAAATTAGTTCGACCAATGAAGAAGGTTTGATGGGTATGGTACTGGATCCTGATTATCCCAACTCACCTTATATTTACACTTCTCTAGCCTATGAGGAGAATAATCAGATGTTTGTAAAAGTAGTAAGACTAACAGATGTCAATAATCAAGCTAAAGAGTTTAAAATACTCCTAGACAAAATTCCAGCCGCCAAATTCCATGCGGGATCAAGACTAAGATTCGGACCAGACCAAAAATTATATATAACTACCGGAGATGCTACCAAAAAAGAAATTGCTCAAGATCTTAATTCACTAGGTGGTAAAATTCTAAGGATGAATAAAGATGGGAGTATTCCAGAGGATAATCCTTTTAGCAATTCTTATGTCTATTCTTATGGGCATCGTAATCCGCAAGGTATAGATTTTGACCCAATTTCTGGAGTTTTATTCTCTACTGAGCATGGACCTTCATTATTCGATGGAGCAGCTGGAGGAGATGAATTCAATCGTATTCTCCCTGGTAAAGATTATGGTTGGCCTAAAGTCTCTCATACCGATTCTACTCCTGAGGCTATTGATCCCCTTCTTGTATTCACCCCTGCTGTAGCTCCAGCTTCTGGAGTATTCTATACCCAAGATAAATATCCAAGTCTC
Source organism: Parcubacteria group bacterium (assembly GCA_943354045.1). Taxonomy (GTDB): domain Bacteria; phylum Patescibacteriota; class Minisyncoccia; order SW-4-49-11; family SW-4-49-11; genus CALRBF01. The sequence continues at coordinate 348,608 of CALRBF010000001.1, read as the reverse complement.
AAAAATACCTTTTTATTCGGTGGTCTTAGAGGTGAGGGTATATTTGTAATTTATTTAGATGAGTCTAGACAAAAAGTAAAGTCTTATGAAAAATTAAATATAGCTGAAGGTAGAATCCGAGATATAGCCGTCTCACCTGATGGATATATTTATTTTAGTACTTCTAATAAAGATGGGAGAGGTAATCCCACTGATAAAAGTGACCAAATTTTTAGGCTAGAGGCAATAAAATAAAAGAAAAAAGCCCTTAGCTTAGTAGCACGGGCGTAAAAGAGAAAGATATTTAATAGCTTTTTGGCAGATGAGTTAGTGTTGGATTAGAGTTAATGATATTCTTCCCAAGAACAGTCATTTTATTCGAGCTAGTTGTGCCAATGAGTTCATTGACTTCATAAAACTGATCGAGATCAACTTTTTGATTTGGTAAGAGGTCAAAGTAGATTCTTACCTCTTTACCATCTGGGTAAATATAATAGCCCTCCCAAGGAATTAGCTTTGCTGCTGGGACTGGAAAAGTCTTTGTGGTACTTGTCATGTAAATAAAAAGAACCTAAACCACAATACACTATTTCCCCCTCTTTGTAAAGATATAATACTTTGATATACTATATATAATAATTATTACTCTTATGTCTAATATCAATATAAATGAGGTTTTATCAGAGTTAAACTCTAATTGGAGATTATCCGAGAATCAAGATTTATTATCTTGTCGTTTTGAACTTAATACTTTTGCAGAAGCTTTAGATTTAGTAAATAAAATTGGAATACTTGCCGAAGAGCAAGGGCATCACCCTGATATTAATCTTGGTTGGGGTTATGTAGAAATTTATCTTAGTACACATGATATTGGAGGTATTACAGACAAAGATATTATCTTAGCGAAAGCCATTGATAATCTTTCATAAAATCAATTCATTTCACAAGCAATACCATCTTTATCTTTATCGCGACTAAGCCGATAATTGGGATTATTTTGAGTAAAATTACCCATACCCTTTGTATTAAGTACATCACAATATCCCGAAATATACTTACTACTCTGCGTATTTAATTCTGCTTTTAACCTTTCATCTACAGCCTGACCTGTATCCCCATTACAGGTATTTGGGGACCATAATCCTCTATTATTATCTCTAGCCTCTTTTTGATACTCATTAAACTCTTCAAGTTTAGGATGAGGAAATTTGGTATAAGAATTGGCATAACCCTGTTTTATCATCTCAGCATTATAGAATAATCCATCTTTTCGATATATATAAGCGAGAGTTCTTCCATATTTATCTATTCTATTTGCTGAATCAAATTCTAAATATACTTCTTGATTATCTAATAATTCTTTTGCCTTATTACTCGCCTCCTCACCATAACATTGTATTGGCTTACGAGTATCTTTCGTTTCTGGAGTATCTATACCAATGAGTCGTATTATTCCTAAATCATTTACTTTTATGGTATCCCCATCTATTACTGCAATGACTTGTAATAATTTGGTATACTTGGTGTTATTATCATTATCTATAATCTCTTTATTTGCTTTTATGGTTTGATTTATATCTTGAGACTCTGTGTTATCTCCTGTATCATAATTGTGATTCACAATAATATTTTGTTCTGTATATATATTTTTGTCTAAAAAAATATATATACAAGATAAGGTCAAAAATATGATACTAATGGCAAATATTTTGTTATATTTATGCCATAAAGTAGCAGTCCTTTGTTTAGATTTTCCTGCTATTGACTTGTCCTGAAACAACTTTTTTTGCTGATTATTTTCTTTTTGTAACATAATATTATATATTCTCCTGTTTATTGTATCACATATATAATTTTATACTATTAAAAATACAATATATAAGCCAAATTATGGCATTTTTATTGACAAATTAAAGCAATTATTGTATACTATTTTTGAATCTAAAATCATTAGACAAGGTTGATTTTGAATCAAAACATTCGTCTGTTTATTCCGTTTTGAAGTTCGAATTCCTTGTATTTAGTTAAGAATCCTATTAGTACGTCTGTTTTTAAATTATCCAAAAACCAGGTGACACGATTCATAAAAAATGCCACAAGGCATAGCCAAGATAGAATTAGTTGGATTATTCTTACTCTTGTAGTAGGATTAGTCGTATTCAGTAATATAGCCTATGCAGGAAAACTTCCTCTTGGGTCAACTCTTCTTTCTAATACTAATTTAGGAGGACCTCTTGATGCATCTCTTGGATCCGTTGGAGTAGTTCAAGGTAATGGAGTACTTGGACTTCCTAGTGACGAAGAGTCTAATCCTGATATTCCTGTTGTAAACTCTAATATTATTAATGCCCTCAATGCACCTGAAGGATATACCAAAGAATCTGCTACTCCTGTAACACGAGAATATATTGTGCAACCAGGTGATACCATTGATAGTATTGCTCAAAAATTTGGTATATCATCAGAAACAGTTGCTATTGCAAATGATATTAAAGACTTAAAGAAAACTCCTGATATTAATACTAATTTAGATATTCTTCCAGAAGATGGTATTAAAGTTACTTTAAAAGAAGGACAATCTTTAGCTGATTTAGCTTCAAAATATAGTGTTTCAGAGCAAAATATAAGAAATTATAATAATATTGGAGATAATTTAGCTCTTGGGAATACGATTATTATTCCTAATGCTGTAATTCCTAATGAGGAAAAACCTTTCCCAACCGAAGCTCCAGTTCAACCTAAAAAAGTAGCTACAAAAAAAACAACTCCCGCTACCAATGTACAATCAGCTAGTCTTTCTAGTAATGATGGATATTTTGCTTTTCCCACCACAGGAACCAATTATGGAAGAATTCACTCTAATAATGGTGTGGATATTAGTAACTCTTGTGGAACACCTATTTATGCTTCAGCTGAAGGTGTAGTCACTACTTCTCAAAATGGATGGAATGGTGGGTATGGAAATTATATCAAAATAACTCATCCCAATGGAGTTATCACTCTTTATGGTCATCTTAGCAGTAGAGATTTACAAGTTGGAAATTCTGTAAACAAAGGTCAATATATTGGAGCTATGGGAACAACTGGTAACTCAACAGGATGTCATCTTCACTTTGAAGTAAGAGGAGCAAAGAATCCTTTAGCTAGATAATTAACATTTCTTATAGAAAATAAAAAAAGAGTGTCTAAATTCACTCTTTTTTATTTAATTAACTTTTTCACGATATTGTAAAGCTTCTGCAATATGAGTGATTTGAATATTCTCTGAGTTGGCGATATCGGCAATAGTACGGGATAATTTGAGAATTCTATTATAGGCTCTGGCGGATAAATTCATTTTACTAACCGCTTGTGTGAGAAGATGTTGTGAAGCTTTATCTAATATACAAATTTCTTGAATTTGTTTTATATTCATCTCACTATTGGTTTTAATTCCCATATCTTGAAATCGTTGTCTTTGTATTGCGCGAGCTTTTTCTACTCTATTACGAATTGATTCCGATGATTCTTCTAATACTTCAGTTGGCTTAATTAACTCTTCTGTTTTGACTTTTTCTACCTGAATAATCATATCTATTCTGTCGAGTAATGGACCAGATATTTTTTGCTGATACCGTACAATTTGGGCCTGAGAACAAATACATTCTCTATCATTATCAGTAAGATAGCCACAAGGGCAAGGATTTTGGCTGGCTATAAGCATAAAGTCGGCAGGAAAAGTGAGAGATCCTTGTGCCCTGGATATTGTCACAATTCTATCTTCTAATGGTTGTCGTAAACTTTCTAATACCAATCGGGGAAACTCCGGAAATTCATCCATATAGAGCACTCCGCGATGAGCAAGACTAATTTCACCTGGTTTAGGAAAACTCCCGCCTCCGATTAAAGAAATGGACGATGCGGTATGATGTGGTGCTCGAAATGGCCTACTAATTATGAGTGGATTATCTGAATTAAGATTTCCTGCAATACTATATAATTGTGAAACTTCTAATACTTCTTCACGATCCATTATCGGTAATATTGTGGGGATGGTACGAGATAATAATGTTTTCCCCGCTCCTGGAGGACCTGTCATTAATATATTATGAGCTCCTGCGGCCGCAATTTCTAAGGCTCTCTTGGCAAGTTTTTGTCCCCGTATATAAGACATATCTATATCTGAAATATGGGGCTTAGGCACAAAATTATAGGTAGGAGTAGCTTGGATTTGGGTATTTACTTTAATATCAAAATGATCAATTAATTCTTGTATATGATTAATTGCTAAAATAGTAATACCTTCTACAAGGGAGGCTTCTTTAGCATTATCAGCAGGAACAATAATATAGGGTATATGTTGTTGTTTGGCATATATCGCAATAGGTAATATACCCTGTATCCCCCGTATTGAACCATCTAATCCCATTTCCCCAAGAATAATATAATCCTGTTCTGGAAATTGAATTAATTCTAAAGCTTTAAGAATAGCAACCGCCATGGGTAAATCATAAGCTGTTCCAATTTTTTTAACCTCAGCTGGAGCTAAATTTAGGACAAATCGTTTTTGGGGAAGAATAATTCCACTATTTTTAAGACCTAAGCGAATACGCTCTTTTGCCTCATTGACAGCAGTATCGGGTAATCCCACAATAGTAATACCAGGTAAACCCTGAGTCATATCAACTTCAATCTCTATTCTTTGTCCATTTAATCCTAGAGTTGCTGCTGATTGTACTCGGGATAACATATATTTAGTCTCGAATTGGCATTATAAGATAAAAGAAATCAGGAATATCGGGACTTTTGATAATAACAGGAGAATCAGTATCATTAACATTGAATTGTATAGGCTTATCACCAAATAATTGTATTCCATCTAAAAGATAATTATAATTAAAGGCAACAGCAAGTCCCGTCTCTCCCGTACTATGCACGGGTAATTTGGTGGTATTGGCTCCAACTTGAGAATCAGAAGAACTAATACTCAATGTACTATCATCTTGTATAGTTAATTTGACATCATGAACCGTATTCTGAGAAAATACCGAAGCTAATTTTATAGCCTGTACTAATTCTTGACTATCCACATCCACAACAGTTTGAAATGTTTGAGGAATAAGTCCCTCATATTGAGGGAAATTTCCCTCAATTAATTTTGATATAATCTCAACTGTATCGGCAATAATATGTATTTGAGAAGCTCCAAATTGAAGGGTAACTTCTATTTCTTCTAAGGCATCTAATACTCGAATAATTTCTGCTACTGTTTTACTTGGAATAATCAGAGAGAAATTCTCTTCAGCGGGACTTGAAAGAGTAATTCTTTTTTCACTAAGGCGAAATCCATCCGTTCCCACAAAAATCAATTGCTGATCTTTTTTTGCAATATATACTCCCGATATTTCTGGTCGAAAATCATTTTTAGGCAAAGCCCCATATACTGTTTTTAGAGCTTGCTTGAGCTCTATACTTCCTACTACCAATTGCTTATCTGCTTCTATTTGGGGAAGTTGTGGAAATTCATCTGCAATAATACCTTTGAATTCAGCCGTAATATCCTTACCTTGTTCTATAGTGAGTTTATCATCTATTACCGTTAAATCTAATTTATCTTGAGGTAAATTTCGAATATAAGCCAGTAATGTATCCTGTGGAATACATATAGCTCCCTCAGACTCTTCTTTACCTCTAATATGTACTCGTATTCCAATTTCTAAATTGGTAGAACTAATCGTAAGAGATCCCTTATCTCCTTGTAATAAAAAGGTTTGTAAAACGGGTAATGTTGTAGCCCGAGAAGAACTCTGGCGAGCTATACTTAATCCCTTTAAAAGATTTTCTTGCAAACAGGTAAATTTCATATCTTCTCTATCTTATTCCATATATATATATATTATACCTTGAATAATTTCTTTTTTCTAGGTTATTTGTCTTTTTGTCCTTTATTTATATAAAGTATAATAGTAGATAGTAGTCTGTGTGGAAAAGCTGAAAACTAGTCTTTACCCGCATAAATAGTGTATGTCAAGTGGGGATATCATTTGGGATAAGTCTTGTAAAACTTTGGGGATAAATAAATTTTAGATTTAACTCTGTGGATTACTTGGACTTTATACACAATATTATTCACAGAAATCTAGGGATTTTATATAAGTTATACACAGGTTATACACAATAGGTGGGGAGTTAAAAACATAATATCACAACTATAAACTAAACCCCTAAGAATTTACAGGATTTTCTTCATTATACAGTTTATTTTTGATAAGAGTAATATCTTGCTCAAGACTATAATTATTTACAATATCTTTTTTTACCTTATTCCAAGCATGCATAACAGTACTATGATCTTTACCTCCCAGTAATTCGCCAATATTAGGAAAAGTGAGCTTTAATTCTTCTCGAATTAAATACATTGCAATTTGACGTGGTATTGCAATGTCTTTTTTACGGCTTTTAGATAATATATCAGCTTTGGTAATATGAAAATGATCAGCTACTATATCCAAAATCATATCGCTATTGACAATACGCTGAGAATGAATTTGTCCTCCCTCAATCAGTTTATCTACTAATTCAGGGGTAACTTTAGCACCGAGAAGCTGTACTCTTCCAATAATTTTATTCAGAGCCCCCTCTAATTCTCTCACATTACTTCGAATACGCTCCGCAATAACATAAATAATAGCATCATCAAGATGAAAACTTTTTTGAATACATTTACTTTTGAGAATAGCTACACGAGTTTCAAATTCTGGAATAGCTACATCCACAATCATCCCCCCTTCGAATCGAGACTTTAATCTATCATTTAAGGTCTTGATAGCACTAGGAGGTCTATCGCTAGTAAATACAATTTGTTTATTATGAGCATATAAATCATTAAAGGTATTAAATACCTCATATTGAGTAGCCTCTTTACCCCCGATAAATTGAATATCATCAATAATCAAGAGATCAACAGCTCTATGCCGAGCTTTGAAATCTTCCATACGCCCATTTTTGAGAGAATTCATTAAATCTGAGATGAATACATCGGAGGTAACATACAGAATATTCTTATTCTTTTTATTGAGACTATTGGCAATAGCTTGAATAAGATGCGTTTTACCTAGTCCCACACCACCATAAATAAAAAGGGGATTATATCGAGTTCCAGGTTCATTGGCAACTGATTGAGCAGCCGCATGGGCAAGTTCATTGGAGGATCCTACAATGAAATTCTCAAAGGTATAATTATCTTTTAATAAAGCCGTTCCACTTGGCCTATCTGGGATAATAGTAGGTTCAGCATATTGATAATGGGGATTCGTTGACGGAGTTTTCTCTTTCTCCTCAATTTTAGACTTTTTCTCCTTTAATTCTTTATTTTTGAGATTAATAACAGATTGAATAGCTTTTGGGGATTGCTTTTGCGTATTCTGAACGACATATTTTACTCGCTTTATAGAGCCAGTAATCTTTTGAATAGAGTTTAGAATAGTAACATTAAATTTATTCTCAAGCCAATCCCGTGTAAAAGCGCTTGGCACGCAAATTACAATTTCTTTCTCATCCATACTTATAGGATAAGTATTTTTGATCCAGGTATTAAACTGAGGTTTACTAATATTGAGCTCTATCTCACCTAATACGGAGTTCCAAACTCTTTGTTTCTCGTCCATTGCAATCGTCTAAATTGATGATGTTGATAATCTGTGGATAAGTTGATTTTATTATACGCTATTGCAGGATTTTTGCAAAGATATCCACAGTAAAGATTGGGTGAGAGCTATAATTCACTTTTATTTCACTTTAATATTAAAATATAGCTTTGACATAATAGATAAATAGTGGTATAAGGTATGAGTCCCACATAAATTAGCTATAAGCTAATTCCAAAAATGGTACTTTCTCAACCAGTTCTTGAAAATGTAAGTTCTGTTCTTAATATAAAAATTCCTATTGAATTCCAACAATATTTAATCTCTTTTTTAGGATATAATCATCCTGGAAATCAGGATAAGATATATCATAATCTTGCACATAGTTTTGAAGTCTCAGCCTTGGTAAGTGTGATTTTGGATAGTTGCCAGATTTTAGATGAGTGGAAAGCTATAAGTGTAGTAGCTGGTCTATTACATGACCTTGATCCAGAGAGACAGCCTCATACCCCTCCAATGGTGGAGAGAACAATACAATATTTAGAAAATAATCCAGATGCTCAGGCAATTATAGATTATCTTTGCGAGGTATTTGGCTTCACTCCCAAACAGATACATACTCTTATATTAGCGACAGATTATAGTCCCAACCCTGAAGAAAGGGATAATAAGTGGATTAAGTTTTGCAATGAATGTGAGATTTATTTTGAGCGGGAAGAACTTGGTACAGTAATATTTCTTGGACAAATACTTGCTTATGCAGATAAAGCTTCAACATATATATTGTCAGCTGATATTGTAGTAACTAGAGTGAGAGGATTAGCTTTTGAACTAAGAACACTTAATAATTCCCCATTTCCTACAGATGAGGATATATTCAGGGGTACTGCCTCATTTCTCAAATCTGAGTTGATTAAGAATAAAATATTTCAATTTTTACCTCTTGAATACAGTCGGAAATTGGTAGAGACAAGAGAATTTTTTGCAGAGGCAGAGTTTGTTTAGAAATTCTATATTCCTTTTTAACCCTAACCACACTTGCTGTGATTGGGGTTTTTTATTTTAGATAAGAAATAAATACCAAACCTTGACTTTATCTTAATAATGCGCTATAATATTCATCAAGTCTATCGTTATATATATGATCAAAGGAGCAGCAAGTAAGAATCGCAAAAGAAATCGCCGACATGGTTTTTTGTCTCGTATGGCTACAAAGTCAGGACGAGCTCTTATTAATCGACGCCGAGCAAGAGGACGAGCAAAATTATCCGTCTAATTTATTTTATATAAAAATACACAATGGAGCGGCTGCATAAATCATCAGATATAGCCTCTATATTTGCTGAGATTAAGCCTCAATATCTTGATATATTTCAGATATATACTCGCAAAAGTAATACAAATATTACTCGATTTGGTATTATTATATCCAAAAAACATATACCCCTTGCCGTGAATCGTAATAGATTCAAAAGGCAAGTCCGGGAATTATTTCGCAAGCAAATAGGTACAAAAACATCACATTATGATATACTTGTACTAGTTCGTACTCGCCCAAAACAAGAGAATAAAACTCAAGTATTGGAGCAATTAACTCAATATATTAATACCTTAACTTAAAAATCAGTATGGGATGGTTATTCAATGAATTATTATATCGACCATTATTTAATTCTATGGTATTTTTTTATGATATTATACCAGGAGCTAATCTTGGTTTAGCGATTATACTTACTACTCTTATTGTTCGAATATTGATGATACCTTTGTATCGAGCTAGTATAAAAAGTCAGCGAGAAATTACTATAATTCAGCCGATTATTAAAGAGTTACAGGTAAAATATAAAGATGATAAGCAAAAGCTTTCAGAGGAATTGATGAAAGCTTATAAAGAACATAATGTAAATCCATTTGCCGGAATAGTATTATTATTAGTACAACTCCCTGTACTTATTGCTATTTATCAGGTATCCCTCAATTTATTCAAGCCTGAAACCTATCCTGCGCTTTATTCTTTTGTTACCCTACCAGAAAATGGTTTTAATACCTTAATATTTGGTGTTTTGAATATAGCTGATACAAAGAATATTATATTGGCTCTTCTCGTTGGTATATCTCAGTATTATCAGATTAAGCTTATTATGAAGCGAACTCAACCGAAAAAAGTTGAAAATAAGAAAAAGAAAAAATCAGACAAGCCAGAAGAACCAGATTTTGCAACTATTCTCAATAAACAAATGCTATTCTTAATGCCAGTTCTCGTAACGGTATTTGCATATTCACTCCCCGCATCTATGAGTCTATATTGGATTACTACAACCGTATTCACAATAGTACAAGAATTTTTCCTTATAAAGCAAGTTGATAAAGCAGAGGGGGTAAAATAATACTCATCTATGACACTGAATAAAAAATTAGCCCTAAATAGCATTATCCAAATTTTAGGTAAATTTGTGATGATAGTGGTTGGTTTTATTTCTATACGCATACTCACTACAACATTGGGAGTAGAAGGATTTGGAGCTTATATTACTATTACGAGCTATCTTATTATAGCGAGCGTAATCGCGGAATATGGATTTAATGCCCTATTGACTACAGAAATCGCAGGTAAAGATGAGGAAGAAGCGGGTCATATTGTCAATAATTTGTTCACCGCCCGCCTCGTAATGGCAATATCCATAATTGGTATATTTGGCTCTTTAGCAGTATGGCTTATCCCCTCCTATTCTACGGAGGTAAAATGGCTAGTGGCTCTGGGGGCTATAGGAACAATAGGATCATCATTATCTCAGGTTTTGGTAGGAGTATTTCAGACCAAACTCCGCACAGACAAAATTACCATAGGAGATTTTATCTCCAGAATAACCCTTACTATAGGTGTGATTCTTTTAGCTCTACTCGGTACGGTGAATTTATTTTGGGTAATGGTTATATACAGCATAGCAGGAATAGCTCAGGCCACTTTTGTCATTATTGCTACCTACAAATATTATACTCTTAAACTCACTATAGATTGGCCTTATTGGAAATATATATTCAAAAAAGCCTTTCCCCTCTTTATTATTATTACGTTTAACCTTATTTATTATCGAATAGATGTCATTATGTTATCGATAATAAAAGATCAAAGTGCAGTAGGATTATATGGCTCAGCCTACAAAATTCTCGAAGTTCTCATTGCTCTACCAGGAATGTTTATGGGATTATTACTCCCCCTCTTTGCTAAATATTATAAACAGGACAAAGAGAGATTCAAACATATATTTCAACAAGCCTTTAATATTATTCTTACTATTGCAATACCATTAACGGTAGGAGGAATAGTATTATCGAGTAAAATACTGGAACTTATTGCAGGATATGAATTCCTCCCTGCTACCACTACATTACAAGTATTATTTGTAGGAATAGGATTTATATTCCTAGGTAATCTTATGGGACATATCTTGATAGGAGCTCAGTTCCAGAATAAAAGTATGTATATTGCAATAATTGGAGCATTCTTTAATGTGGGACTTAATCTCTATCTTATACCCCGATATTCCTATCTCGGTGCAGCAGCAGCAACTGCTATAACAGAGGGACTAGTACTTATTAGTTATATATATCTGGTGAGACGATATATACAATGGTTCCCACGATTCCAATGGATACATATACTGGTTATTATCGCCACCACAATAATGGGTGTCGTATTATACTTTATCAGAGACTGGAATATTTTCTTCCAAAGCATAATAGCGGTATTAGTATTTGGTATCACTTTTCTCCCTCTTGGAATTAATCGAATAAAACAGTATTATGCCATCAATATTCAAGAATAAAACCATATCCTTCATAATAGTCTCATATAAGACTAAACATTATCTAGAAGACTGTATAAAAGCTATTATCTCATCTACCACAGGAGAATATGATATAATACTGGTCGAGAATAATTCGGGAGAGAATCTCGATAGTCTCAAAGACTTATCCACAGACAGAATACATATTGTGTATTCTGATAAAAATGCTGGATTTGGTTCTGGAGTCAATATAGGAGCGACTATTGCGACAGGAGATTGGCTATGTATTATTAACCCAGACACCAAGATACAAGGAGATATCCACAAATTATCCACAATTGGTAAAAATACAGGGATAATTGGGCTCGCTCTCGTGGATAATAATACTAAAATACAAGATTATCAGTATGGCAATTTCCCCACACCTCAGAGCATAATCACCAATACAGCTAAAAAGACCTGGCAAACACCCACCAAACAGATTATATCTACCGATTGGGTAAGTGGAGGATCATTATGTATAGAGACTGCCCTATTTCGCGAACTCGGAGGCTTTGATGAGCAATTCTTTATGTATTATGAAGATATAGATTTATGCTATCGAGCTAAACAAGCTGGATATCAAGCCTATTGGACACAACAAATCACCGTCTGGCATCAAGAAGGTGGATCAGAGAGTAATATACGTAAAACCAAGGAGAGATATTATACCTCCCAGAGAAAATATATCGCCAAATGGTATAGTGACTATTGGAATCTCCTCCTAATGCCAATACATTTGGGGTTGTTGAGAGTTAAACTAAAATAATAAATTGAGAAAAATTTCAAACAAAAAAGCTCCGTACATTACAGAGCTAGAGTTGTTTGTGGGAGTGTGGCTGTAGGGCTAATCCCCTAGCCATTTTTTAAACCAACTGAATGGCATAGCAGTCTGAGGGCGACCATCAATTCTTTTGAAAACTACGGCACCACCCACGGTCATATATGTGACTATATACCCGATACGGCCATCCCAGAATTTCCAACCAACATAGATTTCCTCGCCCTGAATGGTGAGAGGAAAAGAGGATGCGTTCATGTGGCTAAATAAGGATCAAATTTAATATAAAAATACCATAAATATCTAATTTTGTCAATAACTATTAATAAACACAATAGTGGTATAGAGTAAAATATTATTCCCCTTCCTGAGACTCTCCTTCTTCGCCACCAATAGTAAAGGTAGAGATAATTTGTTCTCGAACTGCAGATATATTAGCTTGAATAATTTCGGAAATAATATTCTGAGATTCTTGTTTCCCTTGCTCTATTCCTTCTTGTACAATTTGTTCCCCTTCTTTAATAACAGGAGCAGATATATCTGGGACAGGTTCAGAAATATTGGCCATATTAGGTTTTATGAAAGTATTGAATACAATAACACCTCCAACAATTCCTACTAAGAGGAAAATTCCAAATCCAGTTATGATAATGGTAATGATTTTAGGTATTTTAGGCATATTTAAATAATTAATTATGTTTATATAGTATATCATACTCTTAAATAAAATTAATCCTTGCTAAGCAAGGTTTTTCTTTAGTATTTTAAAGTATACCGGCATATTTATTGTCCTTCCTTGGAGGAGGTGGCACCGTAGGTGACGGAGGAGGACAAGCGGGAGACTGAAAGGTGCCCCCTCCTAATATCTCTTTTGCAAGAGCTAATAGGAGCGACTTAAAGCCCTACGGTAAACAAAAATTCGAGAAATTGTTATCAAAAACATACTATCCATATAGCACAATTCTAGACAAAAGAGTATAATAAAGCTATATAATCTGAATATATGATAGGATATTGGATATTAATTGGTAGCGTTATCACAGGGCAAATTACTCGTATTGGGAATTTGGGGGTTTTGACGGATATTCTTATACCGATTTATCTCGTGTATTGGTGGGTATCTCGGGATAAGCGTAAGCCTCTCCCTTTTTCAGTCCCTATTGTCTTGATTGCGATTTGGCTTTTGTATCTCCTCGGTTCTCTATTCTTGCATTTGAGTTTTATCCCAGCTGTTGGTGGGGAAATTGGCTCTCTATTATATTGGGTGAGACTAGCAGTTTATATGGCTCTGATATTACCCCTTACAGATTATCGTAAAGATAATCCTGGGAGGGTAGATAATCAGCTATGGTATATGGTTTTTGTCTCCAGTGTGGTGTTGTCTATACTAGGGTTTATACAGCTTATTTTATTCCCGGACTTTTCTTTTATGGCGCAATTTGGTTGGGATCCTCATCAGGGGAGATTACTCTCTACTTGGTATGATCCTAATTTCCTGGGAGGATTCTTGGGGCTTGCTCTTGTGATTATATTATCTCGTATCTTGGTAGTATTACAGGAGACAAAAAAATGGAATAAGGCTATTATTGGGCAATTGCTGATATGGATTGCGGGGCTTGGAATTGTACTCGGAGCTTTGGTTCTGACCTATTCTCGCAGTGCGCTTCTGGCCTTCCTTATTGGGGTAACTCTGGTGACTTTACTGATTTCTCGTAAAACCTTTGTGATTATTGTAATTATATTATCTCTGATTGTGATTAATAGTCCTCGTCTACAAACCCGTATTCAGGGAGCTATTAATATTGATGTGACAGCTTCTCTACGCTTACAATCTTGGCGAGAAACCCTTAGTGATATAGACCGTAATCCCCTATTTGGTATTGGATATAATACGATTAAATACCAGAATACCGTACCTTCTGAACTTAATTCTGCTTCAGGGCGGGATAGTAGTGTGCTTACTCTTTGGCTTACCGGTGGAATTATTGGACTTGGATTATTCTTGGCCATAGTGATGGCCTCTCTGGTGCGAGCTTGGAGCCGACTTGGGAAGGGTGGAATTGATAGAGCTTGGGGTGTGGCTATTATTGGTTCATGGGGATTGATTTTGGCTCATTCTATGTTTGTGAATAGTATATTCTTCCCGCATATATTAATCTTTATATTATTCTTATTAGTATGAACAAATTACTTTTTATACTTGGGCTTATTATACCGCTCTATATAATACGATTCCCTATTTTTGGAATACCGACGAATATATTAGAAGTCGCTATTGCTTTTGTGGCTTTAGTATTCTTATTGCAATACAAAAACTGGTCTTCTCTCATAAAATTAGAGACGTATCGTAGCCGAGAATTTGTAATATTTGGGAGTCTTCTCCTATTAGCGACTATTGGGGTTATTGTTAGTCAGGATTTGCGGGGAAGTTTAGGTGCTTGGAAGGCTTATTTTGTATTACCAATACTATTGATTTGGGTTATATCTCAGCTTAAAAGAGATGCTTATCGGGTTTTCTTGAGAGGAATGATTGGCTCTGGAGTGGTCGTCGCTATTATATCTATAGTACAAGTGGTGGTAATTGGGTTTAATAACAGCTTCCGTCCTACTGCTCTATATGCTCTGGGACTTGATTCAGCTGTTGCTCAAGGGGGATTCTCCAATTATATTGCGATGTATCTGGTTCCTATATTTGTACTTACTCTATCTCGTAAGAATTTGCCTGTAGAACTCAGATATACCATCGGTACGATATTATTTATAGGAATTATTATAACTCAATCCTACGCGGGAATTTTTACCCTTGCAGGGGTATTTACGATATGGGGAATCACTCGATTAGTATTGCGACGCAAGTATAATGGAAAAACATTTAAACCATTCGTAAAACCGAGTATGGTGGCTTTGGGAATATTACTATTTGGAATTTGGCAAATTAATACGCCTAAATTCAAAACCTTGCTCGATATGGATAATCGTAATTCTATTACCGCAAGAGTACAGATTTGGGACACTGCCACTACTATGATAGCTAAGTCCCCTATTCTTGGTATTGGGCTTGCTGATTTTCAGCGAGTATACACCGAGACCATTCCTCAGAAATATTTCCCCCCTTATGAATGGCTAGTTCCTGAACCCCATAATCTGTATTTTGCTTTTTGGTTGCATCTTGGTATTGGAGGAATTATATGGCTTATTTCTATATTGAGACTGACTATATCTCGACTTATTGGAGCAATTCGCGATGGGAAATGGGATTTGTATTGGTTAAGCCTCAGCCTTATCTCCATATATTTATATGGACTACTCGATACGCCTTTTTGGAAAAATGATTTATCTCTAGTATTCTTCGTGATTTTGTATGGAGTTGTGGGGAAAAGGAAAAAGCCGTAGTAATGCTACGGCTTTTGTGGGGAGCTATGGCTCATTCGGGATCTGGGGTGTGGAAAAGATCCCAAAGCAATTGAATGTACCTTTTCATATTGGACTCATTTTGATATAGTAGATGCGAATTACCAATCAAAGACTTTAATGCCTCAGCTTGGTTCTCAAAACCAAACTTTATTAGTTCAGGGATGAGAAAGACACTGAGAGTAGTGTTGTCTTTAAAAGTCAAAGTTAAATAATCGATATAAGCTGTATTTTCTAGAAAATTTGGAATAAGCTGCATACCTCTTTCTAGGGCAATTGCCAACAGTCTGGCAGTGACTTTATGATCACGGAAGCGGATTATCGCTACTTTTCTTTGACGCCTCTGGTTACCAGAAATTTTGGCCAGAAAACGGGTGATAGGGTTAGCCATGTGCTGTGAGCAGGGTACGAAAAGACTATACTACAAAAATTACAAAATATCAATAGCTGTAGACAATATATTTTATCTTATTTAGATTATGAAGGGGCAAACCCTCAGTTACGGAAAATTAATCAAGCTGTCCTCCTTTCTACCTACGGCAGATAAATGGAGGAGGTGGCACGAAGTGCCGGAGGTGGATAGTTGTTAAATTGATACTCTAAAATTAAATATAATATCCAATCCACCCCCGCCTTTCAGGCTTCCCCCTCCGAAGGGGGACAAAATTACAGAAAAAAAAGGTCGCCCCCTCCTAAATAAATATAGGAGGGACTTAAAGCTCCCCCACTCGTCTACCGTAGGTAGAAGGGAGGACAAAACACTGTTCCTCGCTATTTCAAAGATACTTTATACAAATTATTATCTTTACGATTGGTAAAGAATAATTCGGTCCCCGCGGCATTGAGGAATAAATCTTTAGAATCAATATTTCCAATATTGGTAGATAATTGTGAGGCGGTTGCGGTTGCAATATCTACTTTGTATAAACTTTCATTAAAGTCTCCAAGATTAGAACTATAATAATCATCAGGAAGAATTTTGGTATTAGCAACTTCTGCTTTGGTAAAATAGGCGGTTTTACTATCTGGGCTCCAAGCAATTTTTTCAGCTATTGTGCCTACATTTTCAATTTTAGCAACTTCAATACCAGCCTTATTGATTACAGAAAGCCCTAAAGTAGATCCTCCGCGCTCAGTGGTATAGGATATAATTCCTTTTTCTCCATCTGGAGACCAAGATACATTTAGCCCATTTTTTTCTTCTAATACAGATTTTGCTTCCCCAGTATTGATATCGATAATCCTTAAAGCAGAAGCTCTATAGCTACTAGGAATAAGAGTTTGACTTATACTATTCTGAAAAGGAACTCCTTTGAGATATACAGCACTAGAAGTAAGAGTAATGATTTTTTTCCAATCTGATCCATCTGGATTACTGACTGAGAGGTCAACAGCAGCATCTCCTCCCACAGCATTATTTTTAAAGGTATAGAATACTCGATTATCTGATAAGAATTGCCCTGATATCACATCAATAGGAAATGCAAAAGATTTGCGAGTACTATAATTAAAGGTATATACCCTATCTTTGATTTGGGTTAATACATAGGGGGCTGTGGGTGCCCACTCTACCGAAGTTATACCAGCTAAACTAGTCTCATCTAATATTTTGGCATCCCCTCCACTGGCAGGAATTTGAAAAGTTTGTCCTTTATCAAGAGAATAATATTTTATACTATTACTGGCATCAATAGTAGCATTCACAACGGCTTTATCTGAAACTTTGGTAGCAGGACGAGTAGTATCTGCTTGTTTCTCTTCAGTCTTAGTGGTATCAGTTGCTTTTTCGGTATTACGATTACCAATATATCCAAAAATAAGTATACCGATAATAATAAGTGGTATAACCCCAATAGTGATTATAAGTACTATTTTGTTTTTGAAGAATTCCATATTGTTTTATAAGTTTAATGAGAATGGGTCTGAATTTCCTTCCTCAGTGATTTGCGCTTTGGCAGCCTGGATTTTGAGTAATTGTTCCGGATCCGAGGTAATTATCTGATCTTCTCCATATGAGGCTACTACTTTGATAGCAGCATGCTTTAGTCCTGCAAAGAATATTCCTTCTCCCACATCTGACTCGAGAAGAAGGAATTTTTCCTCTTCAGTAAGATAAAAAGTATCTTTAATAATATCTATAGAGGCAGGAGATTGTTTGAGGAGAATTTGTATAGAAGAGTTGGTCAAAATTGCTTTTCCATATTCTGATGCCAGGAAATCCGCAATATCCTGAGTAATAGTGGTAAGTCCAAGATAATATTTGCGAGCTCTTTTCGCGAGTGAAAAGAGAAAGGAGGCTACTGATTTATCCTTCATCATCACCCAAGCTTCATCTACCACCAGAATACGCTTTTTGAGAGTTCTTCTTACCTCTTTCCAAATATATTGAGTTACGATAAACATAGCTAATGGCTGTAATTCGTCCTCCATATCTCGAGTATTGAATACTACGAGCTGATTAGCAAAATTAATATTGGTAGGCTCATTGATAAATCCGCTAAAACTCCCGGTAGTATATTTGGATAATCGAATAGCAAGGCTTTCTCCTCCCTCCATATTATTGAGAATATTTTCTAAATCAGAAAGAGTTGGAATTTCTTTATTCTCATAATTAGGAGATTCAATGCTAATATCTTTGCTGGCATATGTCTCATAAAGAGCTCGGTCTAATATAGCCTCTTCTTCAGCGTGGAATTTGTCCTCCTCATTTCTCCCCTCAAGCATTAATTTGAGCATACTTAAGAGGTCTGCAATATTCGATTTGAGTAAATCGGCAGGATTCTCATCATCACGAGGAGTTGGTAAATCAAAAGGATTAATATGTTGATTAGAATTGAGGGATATTTTGATAAATGTCCCACCAACTGCCTCAGTAAGATAAGAATATTCATTTTCGGGATCAATAACCAGAACATCAATATTGAGCATCAGATGCCTCAAGATTTCAAGCTTAGCAAGATAACTTTTCCCCGCTCCTGATTTGGCAAAAATAACCTCATTGGCATTTTCCATAGAAAATCTATCAAAGAGAATAAGGCTATTATTATGGCGATTAATTCCATACAAAATCCCTTTATTAGAGGAAATACTCGCAGAAATAAATGGAAATGTAGTAGATAGTGGTGAAGTATTAAGATTATTGGCAATAGCTAAATCATCTTTGAGAAGAGGAATGGTAGATTGGAAACCCTGTTCAGTTTGGAATAAACAAGGTTTAGAATATACCATTTTGGTTTGAAGCATACTATCTATTTGAGAAATATTCTTCTCTAATTGAGGAAGACTATCTGCATAAACGGTAATATAGAGCCCGAAGCGGAAAAACCTCTCAGTACCTTGTTGTAATTGGTCTCTGAGATTCTCCGCATCCTGATAAGCGGTTTCCACCATAGGATCTCGTACGAGACCTTTTTCTTGTGCAATACTAATTTGAGCTTGAAAACGGGTTACTTGAGTTCTCAGATTCTTTAATATAACCCCACTATCCATAGGATAGAGAAACATAGAAATATCCAAGACATAATCAAGAGTAATAAGTGGGCTAAACCATCCTGTGACGAGGAATCGAGGATATGTCATCACAAAAATAGTACGAGCAAATTGAGATCCAATTTGAATATATTTGGGATCTACCAGAATACTCGCAGGTGCCAAAAGATCCCGAAGAGTATTTTGCCCTTTGAGGAAATCCGCAATTTCTGGAGTAGTTTGTGCTTGTTTCTTTGCCATAGTATTAGGTAATATCTAATTCAGCCAAATCATGAAGGGACTCGGTGGGTCTGGAATCAGGATTATAAAAAGAATAATATAATTCAATTAATTCTTGCGTATTAAGAGGAGTCATATAGATTCCGGCTCTTTTAAGTCCATACATAACCCCATTTACTCTTTGCCAAAGCTGAGTTTTGTACTTTTCAAACTCTTCTTTTTTATAGCGGACTGCAATTTTGGGATTAAGCGCATTGCTAAGCTTATCAAAAAGACCCTCTTTTGTCTCAACAGGATCAAAAGGAATTATTACATAAAAGGTTTTATTTACAATATTGGCGTCCGCCACTAATTCTTGAATAAATTGAGAATATTCTCCAATTTGAAGACGTAACAAATCATTTTGCTGAGTTTGTTGGAATTCAGAAAGATAATTGATATAACCGTTAATGTTCAAAACCCTAGAGCTCACCTGTATTTGAAGAGGAAAGTCAAGAGAATTAATAAAATTCTGATAGGCGTAAATAATAGCATCCTGCTCATCAGAAGATTTAAGATCAAAATTAATGGAAGACGTCATCAAAACAGCCCTCAATCCCCCATCTTTGAGAATTACCACACTGTCTTGAATAGTGTCGATAGATAAGTACTTTTGCGTACTAGTCTCCGGCGAGTTTTTGATATTTGATTTTTTATTAGCCATATAGAAAGTATAACATAAAATATATTTTTTGTAAGAGTAAAATTTATTCTTGACCTATAAACTTCAATATGATATATATTATTTTGTGGCTACCTCTATTAACCCATGCAAAAACTGACATCAAGTTCGACTCCTTTTCAGATTTGGTACCATGACTTATTAATCAAGGTATTAAAGCATATAAAAGCCGGTCTTAATTATACTTTCCCCCTAAATCAAGCTAAATCAAAATATAAAGGCCTATTCAATCCAAATCTGTTTGAAGAAGATGTGATTCATATGTGTAAGGAGAATAACTTAAGATTTTATTATTTTTGTAAAAATGATAAGATCTATATAGGGCCTTTATAGCCCAGCCTATTTGCATTACCCCCCCCCTAACCTCATCTCTCGTCTGATGAGGTTTTTAGTTTTTTCTGAAAAAGTTTCACATTTTCGTAGGGGCGACCTTGCAGTCGCCCGGTCTTTTGGTTTGAAGGTGATTGAGTTGAATTCCCCTCTTGAGGGGTGGCAGGCTTGTCTGACGGGGTGGATGTCCTTTACTGTCCACTCGTCTACCTACGGTAGACGAGTGGGGGGGTAAGTCCCTCCTATATTTATTTAGGAGGGGGTGGCACGGGAAAGGGGTTGGGAAAACGGGAGTTTTCCCGTGGAGGAAGGTTGGCCAAACCTGTGAGGTTTCACAGGAGCAAATCCCATTTGCGACGGCGGAGGTGGATAGTTGTTAAAGTTATATTCTAGTTTTTGAATAAAATTTAGTAATATATTTTATCCACCCTCCCCCTACGGGTACTCCCTCCGAAGGGAGACAAAAATAATACAAAATTTATAATTTATAACTCCTGATACAACTCTATCCAATTATCTATAGTCAGATTTTCGGGACTTAAGTTATATATACAGAAGTTGTCTGTAAAAAAAAAATAGCCCGCCAAGCTTCGTAGCGTGGCGGGGAGTGGGTCGATCAGAGGTTTTTTAGAAGTAGAGCTGCAGTTCTCTTCTACCGGATTTACTCCAGCCCCTGCTCGTAGTCGAGTCACCTCTGCCGGAAGTGCGGCTGTTAGATGGTAATCCTTGTGGGTTACCACTGAGGCGTTTTTGCTTGAAGACTCTAACTCTCCACTCGATGAATACTATAACATATAATTAACTATTTGTCAATATACCTTGTTGTTAATATAAAGTGTTATTATGTTGTACAGTAATACTTATTTAATAATGTTTTAAAATAAAGATAATATTTATTGACAAAATGAGGAAAATGTGATATATTTATTCTTGTAAAGTTTTTCATCTCCAAGACCTATGACCATTACTCACCAAGACCTTTGGGCCTCAGCCCAAAGGTGCGAAATGCACGAACGTTGGGATCAAGAGGCAAAGGCTATTGAAGTTTTTCTTCAAACTCTCCCTAGAAAGTTGAGAGAAACAGTCGAATCCTTTGGTGCTAGTGCTATATGTCATCTCACCGAAGTTGGCGACATTCCGGGGTTTGCCTACCCCTGTGGTTACTCAGTACGGTGGTTCCCTACAAGAGGGGTTGCGAAATGGTCCTGGTACAGGGAGCGCAACCGTCTGCTTAGGGAGCCCTCGCCAGGTGTTCAAGTGCTTGGTCCGAAGCCGGAGGCGACAAGTCTACTCGACGCTTACATCTGGGGGAACGGTAGTCTTAGCTGACTCGCCTTCTCTAAAAAATTCACTACCACCCCCGAACGCAGTTGCGAACGGGGGCTTTTTCTTTTATTTTAATCTTTGACACAGATATAAAACATATAAATTGACGAGATATTTGTTATTAAGAGAAAAAATATATACGAAAACACAATAAATAAAGACAATATCTATTGACAAAATGAGGAAAATGTGGTATATTTGTTTTCATAATCTATTTTATGGAGCTCATTCATGGTCACGAAAAAGTCAGGTAAAAAAATCTTGGGCTTACTTGGTCTTTATATATTCCTAGGATGGAATTTTTCACTAGGTGTACAGGAGGGTAGAACTCCACGCTTTCCAAGTTCAAATGAAGGTGTGCCAGCAAAATACCCGATTCAAACAAGGATGATAGATATGTTCATCTACCCAATTCTTATTATTCAAGGAGAGGGATTTGAACAAGGTATTAGGGGGAGGTGGAATAATAAGTAAACACCAATGCTATTTAGTTCAACCTCACAAAGCCCCGTTCGCACTGCGCGCGGGGTCTTTTTTTACTTTAATCCCTGATATAGCTCTATCCAATTATCTATTGTGAGATTCTCGGGTCGTAGAGAGAGGAGGTTTTGGATATTTTGGGTATACTCCCCTATTGTTTTGGTGAGTTTGGGTTTGAGGGAGGAGGATATTTTTTTGCGCTTTTGTTGGAAGGCGAGTTTGGCGAGTTGTATTATTTCTTCTCGATTATGCTCGGCATAGCGATTATGGGGAATTAGTTGTATAAAGCTTGAATCTACTTTGGGCTTGGGGTAAAAACATTCCTTAGCGATGTGGGATAAGAGTTTGACATCGGCATATATATTGACACTGAGTTGGAATAAGGATTTCTCATGAGATAAGAGATTATTAGCTACCTCTTTTTGGATAAGGAGATTAATACTCTCGGCTGGATTATCTTTATCTACTAATAGTCTGATTATAGCTCCTGTAATATGATAGGGTATATTGGCGATTACGGTATAGGGGGTCTGTATAGTGTCTATTAGCTCTTGGGATTTGAGTATATCCTGATGATATACGGTGAGATTATCTGGATTCCCGAGT
This sequence comes from Parcubacteria group bacterium, assembly GCA_943354045.1. Lineage (GTDB taxonomy): Bacteria > Patescibacteriota > Minisyncoccia > SW-4-49-11 > SW-4-49-11 > CALRBF01. Next base: position 325,814 of record CALRBF010000001.1, on the reverse strand, counting down.
ATGTTCGGGAGTATAGAGGCAAAGGTTTTATCAAGTTCCACTGCGATGACAGGAACACCCTGCTGTATCAATAATTCGGTGAGTGATCCAAGTCCTGGCCCTATTTCTAATAAAGTAGAATCGGGGCTTATATTAATTTTATTAATAATTTTGATAAGTAAATCTTTTTCAATAAAAAAATTCTGAGATAAAGACTCTAGGGGTTTTATCTGATATTCTTTTAAGAGGGATATAATTTGGGATTGTGTCATAAAATGGGTATTAAATTCCCCTCTTGAGGGGTGGATTCCTGCTATGTTTACATAGTAGGGAGACGGGGTGGAGGGGTTTTGTTATTATTAATATTTTGTTTTTCCACCCCGCCAGGCAAGCCTGTCAGTCTCAATTTATCGACCGCAGGTGGAGAGGAAAATTTTAGGTCAATCCACCTCCGGTACTCCGTGCCACCCCCTCCTAAATAAATATAGGAGGGACTTAAAGCTTCTCCAAAGGAGGACAATTTGTCATTTGTATAATAACAGAGGAATATATCAGCTTGTCAAAAGGCTTGAATAGTTGTATTATAAAGGTATTAATAGTATTTATCAAGGTGATATGGTATTGGATATCTTTTTCATTATTCTGAGCATTGCTTCTCTTGCCTTAGCTGGATATAGCTTGTGGAGAGTTCGATTTCTTCAGAATAAAATTAAGGGAGTATTTCAGTCTGAGAAAATAGATAATGTGGATGAATTATTGGAATCATATTCCCAAAAATTCCAAACTATTGACAAAAAACTTGATAAAATCTTTACAGAATTACAATCCCATAGTACAATTCTTAATTATACTGTGCATAAAGTTGCGATTAAACGATTTAATCCTTTTGCGGATATGGGTGGTGATACGAGTTTTACCACCGCCCTCTTGAATAATGAAAACTCAGGTATATTACTCACCTATATTGCGACTCGAGAGCAAGGAGGCCGCTCTTATGCCAAGGCAATAGAAAAAGGTCGCTCAGCTCAAACTCTCAGCGAAGAGGAAACAGCGGTGCTAGCCTCAGCTATTAACACCCCACTCATCAATAAACTTTAGATATTATGTCAGATTCCACTATTCAGCCTCGCCCTCCAATTGTCACCATTATGGGACATATTGATCATGGGAAAACGAGTCTTCTCGATTATATTCGTAAGGCTAATGTAACTGCGGGTGAAGCGGGGGGTATTACTCAACATATTGGGTCTTATCAGGTCTCTCACAAAGACGCTACTATAACATTTATTGATACTCCTGGTCATGAAGCTTTTAAGTCTATTCGAAGTCGTGGGATTAGAACTGCAGATATTATTATTATTGTGATTGCTGGAGACGAAGGGGTTAAACCACAAACTCTTGAGGCTATTGAACTTGCCAAAAGCACTCAATTACCTATTATTGTAGCTATTACCAAAATTGATAAGCCAAATCTCGTACTCGACAAGATAAAAGCTGATTTGGCAGAATTAGACTTAACTCCTGAGGAATGGGGAGGGCAAACTATTGTGCAAAATGTATCTTCTGTTAGCGGTGAGGGTATTCCAGAACTTCTCGAAATGATAGCTCTAGTAGCTGAGGTAGAAGAGCTTAAAGCTAATTATGACCCGTCCGCAACTGATGGATTTGTTTTAGAGTCATTCCTTGACTCTAAGGCAGGACCTTTATCTGATATTGTGGTATTAAATGGAAAATTGAAATTAGGGGATGTGTTATTGGTCGGAAATACGGTATATGGTAAAATTCGTCGTATGACCAATGATTCAGGAGCTATGATAAAAGAAGCTTTACCCGCACAACCTGCTCGAATATTGGGTCTTAAAAATGTGGCATCAGCCGGAGATGAATTCCGTGTAGTAGCCTCAGAAAATGATGCTATGGCTTTGATTGAGGCGGCCAAAATACCTCCAGCCAATAATCCGGTTATTCAATCTCTTCTCGAAAAAGAGAAAACTCTCAATCTTATTATCAAAGCCGATTCTATCGGCTCCCTGGATGCTATAGAATATGCTCTTGGGCAAATTGTACAACTTGATATCAAAATTACTATTGTAGGACGAGAAGTAGGAGATATTACCGCTAATGATATTGCTCAAGCAAAAGTACAACAAGCGGTAATATTAGGGTTTGGTATCAAACAAGATAAGAAAATAAAAGAATTAGCAGACCTCAAGGATGTCGCTATCAAATATTATCGGCTGATATATGAATTAATCGATGAAATTCGAGACCAAATCATTCAATTAGAAGGTCCAAAAGTGACCAGAACAGATCTCGGGGAACTCAAAGTATTGAAAGTATTCAAAGAAGATAAAAAAAGTCTTATTTTGGGAGGAATTGTACAAATTGGGCGTATGGTGCGCAATGGTCTGATTGAAATAGAGAATTCCGAAGGCAAGGTTATTGTACAAGGTAAATTAACTAATCTTCAACAAGATAAACAAGATGTATCTGATGTCTCAGACGGAAATGAATGTGGAATGGTAATCTCTTGTTCTTTTAAGAAAACTACTCCAATAGAGGGAGATATACTCTATGTATATGAACAAATTAAAAAATAAGCAATGGCAGACAGACATTTAATTCGGTATCAACAACTTATTCAGGAGCAATTATCCCTATTGCTACTCCGAGAATTAGATGTGGATCCTGGAATTCTGGTTACCGTATCACGGGTTATTGTGAGTGCAGATTTGCAAGTTGCTGATATTAAGGTGACAGTTTTCCCGAATGACAAACAGGGTACCGTATTACAAAAACTACGTAAAACTCATAAAGAATATGAATATTTCCTCGCTGATATACTCTCAAGAGGTCGCTCCCCGGAACTCCGATTTGAGATAGATACCGAGGCTCTCGAAGCTTATGAATTAGAAAAGTTATTGGATGAGTTAGAGGAAGAAAAATAATTGTATTTTACCTCAACTTGTAAAAAACTTAACTTTTTTGATAAAAGTCAGAATTTGTGGTATAGTATTTTTTATAATTTGTTCTTTGGAGGGTTTATGGATGTTAATCATCCTGTTACTCAAAAATTTCTTTATTGGTTAAAAATTTTCAGAGAAAAACATAAAAAAGAAAATAGTAATGAATCGAGATATGCTCTTGTCCGCCATGAAAGCCTTATGGCTCAATGGGAAATCCCTATTCCGCCGACTCTCTGAGTGTTCATACTCACTCAAAAACCACCAGCCGCCTACAAGACGACTGGCTTTTTTTAATTTTATATATAATAAAAAAGCCAGTTTTTACACTGGCTATTAGTGTGTAGGGAGGCGGATATTATTTTGTCCTCCCTTTTTATCGATAGCAGGTGGATTGAGTTAAATTCCCCTCGTTGAGGGGTGGATTCCTGCCATGTTTACATAGCAGGAAGACGGGGTGGAGTGTTTCTGTATTATTTATGAATATTTTCTTTTCCACCCCGTCAGGTAAATATGACACCCCTCAAGAGGGGAATTTTAGGACAAAAGCCATACGAAAGTCAAAATTATTCAGGATGAAACATAAAGTAATATCAAAATATAATATTATATAAAAACAAGTAAATAAGCTATTAAATTGATAAAGTAAGGGTGGATATTATGATTAAATCACAAGATGTATTGATAAAATTAAGGAAATGTGGTATATATAGCTTGTCTTTCAGGTCTGACATGTCCTCCACCCCCACCACCGACCAGCAGCTGGTGCAGCTTGGCTTTGAGGTTCTGGAGAATCTCTTCAGGCCAGTGGCTAATGAAGCTGCTAAAGGGTTCTTTGTAGACCCCGAAGCCCATGAGGTTGAACCCACTCAGGAGAGCTAACGTCTTCATCTTGAGTGGATTCTCAGCCACTCCCAGCCCCCGTCTTCGGACGGTGGGCTTTTTACTTTACTAACTCTCTTTTCACCCGATAATCATATAGTACAATCCCTGTAGCAACTGATACATTCAGGGATCTGGTGGTGCCGTATTGCTCAATCTCAAGGGTAGTATCACAAATATCCAGTATTTCTTGGGGAAGCCCAGTACCCTCATGCCCAATAGCAATTAGTATTTTAGCATTTTGAGGCCATTGATAGCTATGTAATTCTACTGAATCAGAGGTTTGTTCTAATCCGAGTATAATATCAAATTCTTGTTGTAGAGTCTCTAACTCCTCAACAAAGCGAATATGCCAAAATTGCATAAAAAATTCAGCTCCAACACTAGTTCTACGGTCAAATTTTTTCCTGCCATAAATTAGCACCTCCTGCACCCCGAAAGTATTAGCTGATCTGATTATATTACCAATATTATTATCCCGGTCAATATTCACGAGTAAGAGCGATATAGGGATTTTATGTGGGTTAATAGTCTCTAGAATATCCTCTCTTTTAGCCCAAGCTAATTGATCTGTTACATTGCGCTTGCTATTGGCATCAAAAGGCAAAGTCCCCTCCTGTAGGGGGGAGAAAGTATAGGTTGATGATTTGAGCTTGGGCATAGAAAATATTTAGTATATATATCCATATTATAGCATAGAGTTTGGGAGGGGGTGGCAGGCTTGCCTGACGGGGTGGAGGGTTTTAATGTCCCCCAAGGGAGGACAAAAACTGTCCCTGCCTACCGCAGGCAGGCCTCGCTGGCGAGGGTGTCACGAAGTGACGGGTGTGGACTGTATTTTTGTCTCCCTTTGGAGGGAGTACCCGTAGGGGGAGGGTGGATAAAGTATATTACTAAATTTTATTCAAAAACTAGAATACAACTTTAATAACTATCCACCTCCTCCAAAGGAGGACAATAATAAACTACCCCAAAAGGGAGACAATAATACCACGGGCGATTGAGAGGTCGCCCCCTCCTAAATAAATATAGGAGGGACTTAAAGCCCTACGAATACAGAACATTCCACCCCGTCCTCCTCCTATACACATAGCTTTAGTTAAGATATAATCTATACAAATTATATCAATACTATATGCAAAAATTTATCAAAAGATTTAAGGAATGGTTAGTATTAAAATCTAAGTTAGATAAAAGTAATCACAAAGCTCCATTTGTCAAAGAACGAGATATTTGGTGGTGTCAATTAGGAGAGAATATTGGAACAGAAGTCAGCGGTAAGGGAGATAAGTTTTCTAGACCAGTTATTATATTAAAAAGATTAAGTAAATGGACATATTTGGTTATTCCTACAACTACCAAAAATAAAACAGGTACTTGGTATGTGGCCTATGAATATCAAGGTAAGAGAATAACAGCTTGTTTACAGCAGGTCAGAACAATTGATTATAGGAGACGGCATAACAAAATGGGGTCTTTGAATGAAATAGATTTTGCTAAAGTAAAAGAAGGATTTATAAATCTTTATCAATGAGCCCTCGTAAACGAGGGACGTGGCTAACGCCAAATGTAAATATATTTTATAATAGTAGTGTTTTTTTGTCAAGTTTTGGGGTTAGGTTTCGGGCGACTGAAAGGTCGCCCCCTCCTATATTTATTTAGGAGGGACTTAAAGCACTACGAAATTTAAAATGTATAATAATAAAACATAACATAATAGTAAAATATAAAATTATATAAAAATAAGTAAATAAGCTATTATGTTTATAAAATAGAGATAAGCATTATAGCAAAAACACAAAACATATTGACAAAATTAGAAAAATGTGGTATGGTGTTTGCGTTGATGCATAAGTTTTATGTCCATTTCCCAAGAAGAGTTAGACTCTGCACTTAATGAAGGGTTTGCCGAGCGAGCGCTCGAAGCCTTTGTTGATCGAAATTTTGTGATTCCAGAGGCTACTGATGCCATAGACCTCATTGATTCGATGGACCCGATGGACCCCGAGATGCCTCTCTCTGAGGAGTTGAGTCCCGAAGGGATAAATTTTCTGGTGGGGTTGAGTCAAGCAGTTCTTGACTGTATGGAATCTTTGAGACCAGGAGCTCTATCTTCCCGCGAGCGTATCCTCAAGGATATGCCTCGAGAAGTCTAGCGCTCCACTTCCAGCTCCCCCAGCTCACCTCTTCGGACGGTGGGCTTTTTCTTTCTCCTATCATTTCCCTAAAAACTGAATCTATGCTATACTAAAAGCCGTAATTGGCTCCATGGCCGAGAAGTTAGGCAAGGGTCTGCAAAACCCTCTACAGCAGTGCGAGTCTGCTTGGAGCCTCCACAATTATCCGTACAAAAGAAAAAATATAATATTGATATATAATGCCAAAAGACAAAATTCATCCTATTCTACAAGGACTTAATGACAAACAATTGGAAGCAGCCCAGACCATAGAAGGTCCTGTTTTGGTATTAGCTGGAGCGGGTTCAGGGAAGACCTCTACGCTTACCAAGCGTATTGCCTATATGATTGCTCAGGGAATTTCCCCTTATAGTATATTGGCGGTAACCTTTACTAATAAGGCGGCAAAAGAGATGAAGGAGCGAATCAAACATTTGCTTGAGACTTCTTTTGGGGACAATGTGCCCGCTATGCCTATGGTGGGGACTTTTCACTCCGTTTGTCTGAATATATTACATCGAGAGGCTGAGGCTTTGGGGTATGATAAGTCATTTTTGATTTATGATACTACTGATAGTCAGAATATTATCAAGGATTTGCTCAAAAAACGAGATATCCCCAAAGATCAGGTGAAACCAGCTTCCATACAATATATTATCTCTAAGGCTAAGAATAATCTCATTACTGCCAGTCAATTTGCTGACTATAATCCTACTACTCCCCTAGAGGAATTGGCTATTGAATTATATCAAGAATATCAGAAGCAATTACGGAAGAATAATGCCATGGATTTTGATGATATTATTATGAATACGGTAATATTATTCAAGGAATTTGCAGATGTACTTGCGCGTTATCAGGATAGATACCGTTATATTATGATTGATGAGTATCAGGATACCAATCAGGCTCAATATGAATTGGTAAAATTATTGGCGCATAAGTATAAGAATCTTTGTGTGGTTGGGGACGACTTTCAGGCAATTTATTCTTGGAGAGGAGCGGATTTTAAGAATATTCTTAATTTTGAAAAAGATTATAAAGATACTAAAGTTGTGCTATTAGAGCAGAATTATCGCTCTACCCAAATTATTCTGGATGCTGCCAATCAGGTTATCGATAAAAATACCCAAAAAAAGGATAAAAATTTGTGGACAGATAAAGAATCAGGAGAATTAATTCATTTGGTAGAGGCGGAAAATGAGTATCAGGAAAGTTTATTCGTGGCTCGCACCATCAAAGACTTGGTGGCTAGAGGTAAATATACTTTGTCAGGATTTGCTTGTCTGTATCGCACCAATGCGCAATCTCGAGCTTTGGAAGAAGCCTTTTTGCAGATGAGAATTCCCTATCAAATTGTAGGGGGTACCAAATTCTATGAGAGAGCCGAAATCAAAGATCTTTTGGCCTATCTCAAATTCTTATATAATACCAATGATACGGCTTCTTTTCGGCGTATTATCAATGTGCCAAAGCGATCAGTTGGTAAGACTAGTATTGATAAAATCCTTGAAGCCTATTCATTGAGCAATGAAAATGAGCAAAATATCGATTTGCTCGAATTATTGACCCATACGGATAAATATTCTCTGAAGATAACTGGAGGAGCCCGAAGAGGAATAATGGTCTTCTGCGAGCAAATTTTTGAGCTTAAGGGGGCTTTTGAGAGAGATAAATATACATTATCTCAGCTGGTGGCAGATATCTTGAAAATCACCCAATATACTAGCCATTGGGAAAAAAGCAAAGAAAATGAAGCTAGAATGGAATATATTGAAGAATTATTCACGGTAACGCAGAAATTTGATAATCTCCCTGTGGAGGAGGCTTTATATGAATTCTTGCAAGAAACTGCATTATTATCCGATATTGATGGAATGCAGGCTACTCAAGCTGTTACTTTGATGACTTATCATGCAGCTAAGGGGTTGGAATTTCCGGTAGTATTTATGATTGGTATGGAAGAAGGTATACTCCCCCACTCCCGAAGTCTCATCTCGCATAAAGAATTAGAGGAAGAGCGTCGACTGTGTTATGTTGGTATTACTAGAGCCAAGGATAAGCTGTATATGACATATACTCAGCTGAGGCGTATATTTGGGCAAATTCAATCCAATCCTTCTTCACGATTTATTACTGAGATACCAGATCATCTTTTGGAGCAATTGTCGCTCACTTATACTGATTATGATTCGGAATGGTAAAAATTGATATTTTTGAAAAATATAGTACTATTTGTGTGGTTACTGTAATTTTCCCATGAACTTTTCTCAGCTTTGTGCTATGTTCCGTCGAGGCATTACCATTGTGGCTGGAGCAGTTTTAGTTGTTGCTATAGCTCCTACAAATGGTTTTTTTCCATTATAATCTTAATAATAACTCTGATTATTGCACTATGGCCTTATAAGGGGGGGCAAATTTTTTCCTTGATGAGTCTCCCCACACCACTATCAGCTCCCGCATTTGTCGGGGCTTTTTTTATTTGTAAAAACCAATCATATTTGCTATAATGCTTTTGTATATCGTCTCTGTAGCTCAATTGGATAGAGCAACAGCCTTCTAAGCTGTAGGTTATTGGTTCGATCCCAATCGGAGACACCCCCGTAAACGAGTAAAAAACCAGAAATCGAAATATTAATTAAAAGTAAATAATTAAAGGATCGAACTGGGAAGGGGTCGGGGAACGGGAGTTCCCCGTGAAGGAAGGCAGCGAGGAGTTTACTCCGAGTGTTGGAAACCGTGGGTTTCCAAGGAGCTATAGCGACTGAGATCCCAATCGGAGACACCCCCGTAAACGAGTAAAAAACCAGAAATCGAATACCCCCCCCCTCAATTATTCAAAACAAAATTATGGCATATACCGAAAAACTCAAAACTCTTCAAGACACCATAGGAGCTCCCTATAAGCTCGCCCAAACAGATTCTTGGAAATTATTCAAGGTAATGGCAGAATTTGTAGAGGGTTATGATTTGATGGCAAAATACAAAAATGAAGTTACGATATTTGGCTCAGCCCGTACTCATGAAGATGATCAATATTATATAAAAGCACGTAAATTAGGGGAATTATTAGGACTCAATAATTATACGGTGATTACAGGAGGAGGACCTGGTATTATGGAGGCTGCCAATCGTGGAGCTTTTCAAGTAAAAGGCGATTCTATTGGGCTCGGGATTGAACTTCCTATGGAACAGCGTATCAATTCTTATGTTACTGATTCGGTTAATTTTAGCTATTTCTTTACTCGTAAAGTTATGCTTACAAGTCCTTCTCAGGCTTTTGTTTATTTTCCTGGGGGATATGGAACTGTAGATGAATTATTTCAAGTATTAAATGAAATGGCACTTGGCTTTATGCAAAGAGTTCCCGTTATTTTGGTAGGACAGGACTTCTGGAACCCTCTGATACAATTTTTACGAAACACTTGTCATTCTGTACTTGGGGCCATAAAAGCTGAGGATTTAGAAATGATACATATAGTAGAGACTGCCGAAGAAGCCTTTGAAATTATTAGTAAGACAGAGGATTATCCTAATATATTAGCTACTTCATCCAATAGTACTGCTATCGCTAGTGTGAATTGGCGAATATTTCGTATAATGGCGGAATTAGTAGAGGGGCTTGAGTTTCTTGAGTCTTTATCCCAAAATGTGACAATACTCGGAAGTAATAAAGTTTCACAAGATAGTCACTATTATCAGGATACCTATGTTATTGCACAGGAATTAATCAAATATGACTTTAGTATTCTTACAGGAGGTGGTTTTGGTATAGCAGAAGCAGCTAATAAAGCATCTGCAGAAGCCGGAAAACCAGCTTTTGCAACTCTTTTGCATCAGGCGGGAAAAACAATGAATAATTATGTAAGTGATTCTATTCATTTTAGATTTCCATTTACTCGGCAATTTATATTAACAGGACCTACTAATCAATATTTGTTTTGTCCGGGAGGGCTTGGAACCCTGCATCAATTATTTGAGGTATTAACCTTAGTACAAACACATAAAGTAGATAAAACTCCTCTTATACTCTTTGACACTGAGTTTTGGTGGCCATTAGTAGAATATATCGACAAAGTATTTGTTCATGAATATGGTACTATTAAGCTGGAAGATGAAAAATTATTTACCCTAACTTCTGACAAAGATGAGGTATTAAAAGTAATATTACAAAATAAGTAGGGGGTATAGTTGCAAATCAAGCTTATTTTTGATAGAATATCCTAGACTTCTTGTCAAAAGGAGAAATATTATGTGGTGGCCATAGTTTAACGGTAAAACTTCGGGTTGTGGTTCCGACATTACGGGTTCGATTCCCGTTGGCCACCCCATAGTATTGCTCTTGCAGAAGTATAAGATCATTGATATACTACAACAATTATGGGGGCGTAGCTCAGTTGGTTAGAGCGTCTGCCTGTCACGCAGAAGGTCACCGGTTCGAGCCCGGCCGTCCCCGCCAAAATAAAGAGAGGAGTTATACTTCTCTCTTTTATTTAGGGACGGCTGATACTGTCGAACACGAATAATGTGGATAAGTATACTGGTGATGTAGTATAAAATATAATATAATATAATATAAATTATATTATATTATATGGATGAGCCAGGAGACTTGTGGAGTAAGGTACAAAAATTATTAACAGAATATGAGTCGCCAAAGAGAACTGCATTATCAAAACAATATCCTTTTATTCAAAAGCCAATTTTATTTGTAAGACATACATCTCGTACGATATCTAATATTTTAGATTCTAAAATACGATGTTATCAGACGGAAGATTTTTTGCCAATGGTAGTTGCGCGGCATCAATCGGTACTTAGGAGGAGGCTTGGTGATAGTGACTTGGAGTTACAAGAACAAAAGATAACTAATCTTAAACAGGCAATTAAACATTTAGATGGAGTAGTTATTGAGCCGGGAAAAATATTTTCTTTATGGAAATTGATTGGGAAACCCACATATGACAAAGGATATGTAGATGGAATGTTACTTGCAAACGGGGCGGTTATCCCAGGTTTAGGGGGAGGACTATGTCAGCTCTCTAATTTTTTATACTGGATATTTTTACACACATCAATGCAAACTATAGAGAGATATCATCATTCCATGGACGTTTTTCCTGATTCTGGGAGAACATTACCTTTTGGTGGTGGAGCTACGATATTATATAATTTTATTGATCTAAAGTTAGAAAATATATCAAATCAACCTCTTCAATTAAAAATATGGCTTACAGACACACATCTTAAGGGGCAAGTTCTAACCACAAAAAGAATTCCAGAAAAATACCATATTATTGAAAAAAATCATTGTTTTGTAAAAAGGGGCGATATATATTTTCGATATAATGAAATTTTGAAGGAGTGTAGAGTAAATGGCAAAATACAGTCTACAGAATATGTTACGACAAATTTTGCACCAGTATTGTATACAGTGACACCAGAATATATTCAAGAAAATAACTTCCAGTTATTAGATTTTACCCATACAAATCTAAATTAGATATCTTTAACTCTTGCATAGATAATCACAATCTGATATACTCTAATCTGTAATTAGGGCCTGTAGCTCATCTGGTAGAGCGCCTCGCTTGCACCGAGGAGGTGGCTGGTTCGATCCCAGTCAGGTCCACAGTATTAACTAAACAAATGATCGAGCCAGTTGGGAAGGGGTCGGGAAACGGGAGTTTCCTGTCTAGGAAGGTTGGGAAACCGTGGGTTTCCCAAGACTACCAGTCTGGTTTGTATCCCAGTCAGGTCCACATATGAAAAATATATATTTTGTACGCCATGGGCAATCAGAGGGAAATACATTGAGGGTATATCAATCGGCGAGTATCCCATTGTCTGAATTAGGTCATGAACAAGCGCAGACAACGTCTAGGCGGTTAAGTAATATTACAGTTGATTTACTGATATCAAGTCCTTATACGAGGGCATATGAAACAGCTGAATATATATCTAAGACAGTGAATTTACCTATTGAGAAGAATGAATTATTTAGAGAAAGAAAAAGACCATCTATTCAAGAAGAAAAGAGTAAAGAGCTGGAAGAATTAAAAGCTATAGATAAAGCAATTGCAGATAATTGGGAAATATTAAGTTATAGACATTCTGATGAAGAAAATTTTGAGGATTTAAAACAAAGAGCCCAAAAAGCATTTGAATTTATCGAGTCTAGGAAGGAAGACAATATTATTATTGTAACCCATAAAAATTTTCTGCATTGTCTTATCTGGTATAGACTATTTGATTCTAATGTTACACCAAAAGAGGCAAAAATTATCACAGATAACTTTATTATGAGTAATACGGGTATTGTATGGATGCAATTTGACGAAATAAAAAAGGATTGGAAAATAGTTACTTGGAATGACCATGCTCATTTGGGATAGTATCTAGAATTAATATAGTATATAATACAAATATATATAATTTAATCTAAACAAAATGGATTTATATCAGATATTTATACAACTTATAATCTTTTTGTTTGGAGCTACCGCTATAATAGATATCATAGGATATTGGCCTACTATAAAAGATTTGTATATCCATAAAAAATATAGTGCTAATAGTAGATCTTATGAGCTATGGGCTTCTACGTCAGGAGTTTCGCTTTTATATGGTATATTTATATTAGAAGATAGTTTATATATTGGGGTTTCAAGTATATATTTGATTGCTAATTTAACAGTATTGATTTTAACAATAAAAATTAACAGGACTAAAAACTAACTCAACACCTTCACCTTAGCTTTGATAAGAGAAGCTACTTCTAATACCATTACAACTCCGATTACAATAGCCTGTAGGGAGACTTCGCTTTCGGATTTAAGTCCTCCTAATAAAACATGCCCCAAAATTAGCCAACCAATTATATAAGTAAGGCGATGTAGTCTTTTCCAGTTTGACTTGAGCTTACGAGTAGCCCAATTATTGGAGGTTATAAATAAAGCAAAGGAGAATATCAGAGCCACTAGTCCAAAGGCCTGATAAACTGGTAGAGATGGGGGGAGTTTGAATTGTAATGTAGGGATTACTTTCATCGCTAGATAATGTGTAAAAGTAGCTACAAACATCAAAATTCCAAACTGTCTCCTAACTGGTAAAATTAGCTTGATTATGAGATTAAACTCTTTAGCTAGCCCAAACCTCTGAATTATACCAGGAATAAGGGTTATTACAAATAATATTAAAGCTATTGTCCCAAATTTCTTTCCATAATCTGATCTTAGGGCTGGAGTAAGTGTGGCTAAAGGGATGAATACAATAGGACTTATATATGTTAGCCAGATAATGATTTTGTGAAAATATTTCATAGATTTGAGATTATAAATTTAGCTTTAGTATAGAATATTTTGACACCTTTGTCGAAGGGAGTGCCTAAAAGGCGGGGGTGGATAAAGTATAATTGGTAGCCTATTCTAATATAGGTGTTATAGCTAGATTTTGCGTATAATCCACCCTCCCCCTGTGGGTTCTCCCTCCAAAGGGAGACAGATTTATAATACACTCGACTGAAAGGTCGCCCCCTCCTAATATCTCTTTACAAGAAATAATAGGAGGGACTTAAAGCCCTCAATTTATCGACCGTAGGTGGAGAGGGGAATTTTTAGAACAGCCCACAACCTCTTCGCCTGAGGTGGGTAGAATAACTGTTCCACATGGAACAGTTATTCTACGACAAAAGGAGCTGAGCGCTCCTTTTGATATGTGATATTGAATTGTATTGCTTAAGCAGATTTATAATATACACTCAACTATCATAAATGTCAAGAGATAACATTTATATAAAAACTAATAATATATTGTTATAGATTTGCATTTTTATCAGATATTAGGTAGAATAAACAAAAAGAACCCATATATTACTTATCTTTGTATTGTTTATGAATTCACATATCCGTAATCTTGCTATTATTGCTCATGTTGATCATGGTAAAACCACTTTGATGGATGCTATTTTGCATCAGACTCAGATTTTTCGTGAAAATCAGGCTGTGCAGGAGCGTGTTATGGATTCTATGGATTTGGAGCGAGAAAAAGGTATTACTATTAGAGCCAAGAACGCCTCAGTTAGCTATAAGGATTATACTATTAATCTTATTGATACTCCTGGCCATGCTGATTTTGGTGGAGAAGTAGAGCGAGTGCTCAAAATGGCTGATGGAGCCTTACTTTTGGTGGATTCTAAAGAGGGACCTATGCCACAAACCAAATTTGTGCTCAAAAAAGCTTTAGCTTTGGGGCTTCGGGTAGTGGTGGTAATTAATAAAATTGACCGCCCTGATGCTAATCCAGACTCTGTGGTAGATAAGACTTTTGATTTATTCGTAACTCTTAATGCTAATGATAAACAATTAGATTTCCCTATTGTATATGCTTCTGCTATCAATGGCTCTGCATCCCTTGAAACTGATCAGACAGGTAAGGATTTGACCGAATTATTCGAGGTTATTGTGAATGAAATTCCAGCTCCAACATCTCCTATTGTAGATTCATTTAGAATGCTTACCTTGAATCTTCAATTTGATAAATTCAAAGGGACTATGGCTGTAGGCCGTATTGATGCTGGGAAAATTGTAAAAGGTATGTCAGTAGTGCGTATAGATAAAGCAGGTAATCAGACCAAAAACACTATTACCAGTCTACTTCGATATAATGGTATGGAACTTATTGATACTGATGAGTTGATTGCGGGAGATATTGCTGTAATTGCAGGAATAGGAGGTATTGAAATTGGAGATACTATTGCTGACTCTCAAAATCCGGTACAAATAGCTCCTATTGAAGTGGAAAGCCCAACTCTTCAGATGATGTTTGCGATTAATGATAGTCCTTTCTCAGGCAAAGAAGGAAAATATTCTACTTCTCGTATGATTCGAGATAGATTATATAAGGAGCAAGAGACTAATATTAGCTTAAATATTGCAGATACCGATAGTCCGGATAAATTTTTGGTAGCAGGGCGAGGTGAGCTTCATTTAGCGGTATTGATTGAGACTATGCGGCGTGAGGGATATGAATTCTCTGTCGGGAGACCGCAGGTAATCCTTCGAGACAATAATGGAGCTACCGAAGAGCCTTATGAGCTATTAAGTTTAGATGTACCAGAAGAATATAGCGGTAAAATCATTGAAGCCGTCAATAAGCGACAGGGTGAGCTTGTGAATATGGAAATCAATGATCATAATGAGTCTCATATTGAATATAAGATTACCACACAGAATTTGATTGGACTTAGAAGTATTCTTCTTACCCTGTCTAAGGGAACGGTAATTATGAATAGTTCTTTTCTTGAATATGGACCTCGAGCATCCAGTGGTAAAGGGCGTTTAACTGGATCTATTGTCTCTCTGGAGCTCGGGAAAATCACCAAATATGCTCTCGATGGAGCTTCAGATCGAGGGGTATTCTTTGTAACTGATGGAACAGAAGTATATCCTGGTATGGTGCTTGGAGAATCTAATCGGGAGCAAGATGTAGAAATTAATCCGGTAAAGGCAAAAAAGCTTACCAATATGCGAGCATCTGGATCTGATGATGGGGTATTTATTGCTCCTCCTAAAGATATGTCTCTAGAAGCTAGTATTGAATATTTAGCTGATGATGAACTCCTCGAGGTAACTCCAATGAGTCTCAGAATTCGCAAAAGAGTATTAGATGCCAATGAGCGAAAGAGATCTAATAGATAAAAATAAAAAGGCCCCACATTGTGAGGCTGGGAGTGTGATTTCGTAGTAGAGGCTTTAAGCCCCTCTTATACTTTGTTTAGGAGGGGGTTTACCCCTCTGTTTTTGTCAGATTCTTGATTATGCTGGGCTATAATTCCAAGAGTATAAAAGTCTAAGTATAGTATGTTTGCATGAATGACTAGGTACTGTGAAGGTTAAAAGATCATCATATTTATAATTGGAAGAATGTATAATACCTAGAATCTCATTTCTCAATATATCTAAATCTTTATGATATCTCTTTCTGATTCTTTTTATCAACAAATTATAATTTTCATCTGTCATTATTGCAGCCCAATCACATTTCTTCATTTTGAGAGTAGGCTTGAGAAAAGAAAAAAAACCATGACAAATTTTGGAGCGAGTTTACCATATTTATATACCACAAAATGTTATTAAATTGCAAGTGCTTTGAAATTTTTATATGCGTTCTTTAAATGGGGAGGGGAATTTAAGGCAACAATAAAATAATTTATAATTAAATTAGCCGATACAAAGCTTCAGCGAGCTTCAAGGGATCGTGACGGATTAAAGTGCGGCGTATAGGGTCTTTTTTATTGGAATTGATAAATATAGTGTCTGCGATAAGATCTACTCCAATAAGGGTGGTTTTGCCTCTTTTAGATGATTTAGTGCTCCGAGCAACAGGCTCTCCTTCTTCTTTATACTTTTCTACTAATTCTTTATTGGGGTGAGTAGTATTATATAGGGCAATATCAATAACTTCTGTCCCAATAAATCGATGTAATTCATCAATATGTTTTTCTACTGACCAATTATTGGAATGTCCAACTTTAGACATTAAATTTACATTATAAATAATCTGGGCGGAAGTTTTGCTCAAAGCCTCTTTCATACCAGGTACAATCATATTGGGAGCCAAACTACAATAAAAATTCCCCGGCCCAATAATGACGGTATCAGCTTTCATAATGGCATCATAGGCTTTGGGATTGATTTCTGTCTCAGGAGTTAATTCAATATGTTTTACGCTATGTTGGGAGAGGATTTCAGATGAGGAAATACAATCTTCTCCTAATAAAATATCTCCATTGCCAAGAGTAAGTGCAAGATGTATATTTTCAGTAGTAACAGGTATAACTTGCCCTCTAATTGACAGGATATTGCTTGCGGTTTTAATGGCTTCCTCAAAATTTCCCGTAACCTTTTCAAGGGCTGATAAAAATAAATTTCCAAAATTATGTCCAGATAATTCCCCAGAGTCAAATCGATAATTGAATAATTCTCTTAAAATCTCAGGAGATTCAGCTAAAGCAACTAGGCATTGCCGAGCATCTCCCGGGGGAAGTACTCCTAATTCGTCTCTGAGCTTCCCTGTAGAACCACCATTATCAGCCATAGTGACAATGGCCTGAAGATTGAGATTATTAAAAACTTTAAGCCCAGATAATACGGTAAAGCTTCCTGTTCCTCCACCAATAACAACAATATTTTTGAATGCCATGAGATTTATCTAGGGGGTAATTGTGGATAACCTGGGTATAAGTATGTCTTTTTATACAAGTTATCCATATATTTGTATATGATATGATTATAATAGCATACTATATTGCTCTTGAATACAGAAATACTGAATATCGATAAAGAAAAGAGATGAAAAAGGCAAGTATACCAATAGTATTGGGATTAATAGGAATTAGTATTCCCTTTTTAATACGTACAACTCTTGTGAGTTACCCCTTACAAGGAGTTATTTCTCCCTATCTTACGATATATTGGTATAGCCTCGATATATTACTTTTTTTGATATGGGGGTATTTGATATTTATAACCAAAAAACTCCCATTTAGTTATGGTAGTATTGTGGATAAGTTGTGGGTAATTCTGTTTTCCTATATATTTTTACGGGGAATATTTGCTGAATACCCGCTTATAAGCTGGGTTTATGGACTTAGGTTTTATTTGGGAATAAGTATTGTCTGGTATATATCTCGATTACAAAATTGGGCCAAATCTTTAGCCTTTATTGCGCAGGGTTTTGTTATTGGGATGCTGGGACAAAGTCTTATTGCAATAATGCAGATAATATTACAAAAAAATCTTAATTTGCCATTAGTTGTAGAGCCGGCATTATCCCCGCTTTTAGCAGGAATATCCAAAACAATAATTAATGGGGGTGTTTTTATTCGAGCTTATGGAACTTTCCCTCATCCTAATATACTCGCCTTTGCGGCTTTGATGGCTTTGCTTATAGTATATATTGCGATGTTTACCCGAAAGCAAGCCAGTATAGTATATGGTCTAATATTGGTTTTCGCTGGATTTATTGATCATTATCTTATTACATCGATACAGGCTTTTGTAATTGCAATAATCACGGGACTATATATTGGATATGGGAAAAGTATTCAATTTCCCCGATGGTTTACCCAATTAAGTATTTTGGTCTTACATAGTATTATTCTGCTAACATTCTCTAAGGTGGCTCTCATACTTATTATTCCGCTAGATGTAATATATTTGACAATGTTGAGAAACTCTCAATTGTTCCATATGGAACAATTTCAAAACAATATGAGAAGTATAGGGAGAATCACGTGGAGAGCTATTATTGTGGGAAGTCTCTTGATTACTTTAATTATCCCTTATACTCAAATTGTTGCGACAATATCTAAAAGAATCTATTATATAGAAGATGCTTGGCAAATAATTCAAAATAATTGGTTTTGGGGTATTGGTTTGGGGCAATATGTTGCTAGTCTCCCAGATGTGGGTAGAGAATTCTGGCAATATGAACCTGTGCATAATATTTTTCTCTTAATATGGAGTGAAATTGGGTTTGTGGGGATGGTTTTGCTTATTACGATTATTATATTAGAGTATTATACAAGAATTTATGGATACAAAAGATAAAGGTAGTCTTGGGGAGAGATTGGCAATAAAGTTTTTATTATCTAAGGGGTTTGAAATTATTGATCAGAATGTCAGACTAGGAAAATTATCTGAACTCGATATTATTGCGAGCAAGGATAAGGTTCTCCACATCATAGAAGTGAAAACTGTGTATAAATGTGGAAAACTTGTGGAAAACCTCGAATTCCCCATATATAATATTACTCCACGCAAGGTACAACATCTCAAAAAAGGAGCTCTAATCTATGTGCAGAAGCAGAAATTAGAGAATATGGATATTACAATAGATGCTATTGGCTGTATTGTGGATAATTGTCATCGTAAAAGTTATATTCGTTTTTATCCTAATATATTAGAAGGGCTTGACTAAGCTGTTCCATGTAGAACAATAGATAGTATAGAGAAAATAAAAAAACTATTATCTTGCCAAGTAAATAGAAATAATGTACAATAGTGAAACACCAGCTAGGGTGGCGGAATGGTAGACGCAACGGACTTAAAATCCGTCGGTGATTAAACACTGTGAGGGTTCGAGTCCCTCTCCTAGTACAAAGAATAAAATAAAAAGCAATAGTCAGTTTTGACTATTGCTCAGGACTCGAAAGTCGGAGCCATGTGTGAGTTTGCGTGAAGTTGTGTTTTTGTCTCCCTTTGGAGGGAGTACCCGTAGGGGGAGGGTGGATAAAATGTAATCTGAAACCCAATCCACCTCCTTTGCCTGCCTGCCTACCGCAGGCAGGCAAAGGAGGACAGTATTTTCTTGTCTCCTGCAATAAATGATCTTTATAAAGCACAGGCGACTGAAAGGTCGCCCCTACGAAGAATTTAATTTGACAGATAGTTTACAAAAGCTTAAAAATATGATATGTTTCTGTTTGTCCAGGCTCTAGAGTAATCTAGGGTTCAATTTTCACCCTGAGGAGGGTATTATGGCTAACTCTCAATCTGATATAGATGTATTCGAGGAGGCAGAATTCGTAATTTTCAACTCATCAGACTTTAGTAGATTGTACAGTTTGGATTATATCCTTACAAAACTTGATAGGGAATATAGAAGAATGGCCTTAACTATTTCTAATGACTCTCAACAAAAGTTTGAAGGTGCTAATATACAACCTCCAGAGTATATTATTATTAAATTTATTGAAGAGTGGGAGTTAAGTGATAGTGATATTTTACACTTTGATTATCAGTCAAGAGTAGGAATTCTCCCAAAATGGGGTCCGGGGGCAGGGTCAATGAAAAAGTCACTCTTATTCATTGGGGCAAAAATAAAAATACATCTTTTGTATCAAATAAGAATGAGAGGCCCTATTTGTCCTAGTCCAAATGATTGTGAATGGATAAGGGTGGGTAAAATTGAAATAGTGACATAAAGATGACAGATACCCCCCCCCGCGTGCAATCGCGGGTTTTTTTTTAGAAGCTTTTAGGATTATTTGCTATAATAGATATAGTGATAATAAAGATAATGACTGCAAGTTATGCCTTCTCCGATGATGACTCAATTCTATGAATTAAAACAGGCATATCCTAATGATATTTTGTTTTTTCGCCTAGGGGATTTTTATGAAATGTTTGGTGAGGATGCGAAGTTAGCAGCTCCTATTCTAGATTTAGTCTTGACTGCTCGGAAGAATACGGTGGACGGTGTAATCCCGATGTGTGGAGTCCCTTATCATTCTTCAGCTCAATATATCAAAAAGCTGATTCGGGCAGGATATTCAGTGGCTATATGTGAGCAACAAGGCAATGCCTCAGAGATTAAGGGTTTAGTACCTCGTAAAGTAGTAAAGGTTATTACCCCTGGTACGGCTTTACTAGAAGGTGAATCGGCAGAATCACGATATATTGCGAGTATATATCAGAATAAAAAAGGGTTTTTTGTATCTTTTGCTGATTTGGGTACGGGATTATTTGAGACAGGTCAATTTGGGGAAAATGAGATAAGAGATATATTGAAGGCAAGGCAAGTGAGAGAAGTAATTATTCCAGAGAATGCTCATATTATCAATTTGATACAGGATTTAGGGATAAAAATAGTCTCAGAGTCTCGTTGGAATTTTGAATTAGCAAGAGCCGAGGAAGTATTGACTAAGCATTTTGGTATTAGTAATATGTCTGGCTTTGGGTTTGATATTGAGGATAATAGACTGATACCAGCAGGGGCTCTGCTGTCTTATCTTGTCTATACACAACAAGAGGATTTAAGGCATATTACTCGATTACAAGAAATGAGACAATCTCAATATATGCAATTAGATGCTCAGACAATACAGAATTTAGAATTATTCCAGGTTAATCGGGCAAGTAATAAGGCCAAAAGTTTTTATCAGGCTATTAATTATACCAAGACTGCACTCGGTATACGATTATTGCGTCAATGGATACTTAACCCTCTTCTTGATATACATCATATTGAATTAAGGCAAAATCATATCTCAGGTTATGTTGAGAATACTGCCAAAAGACAAGAGATAAGAGGAATATGTGTCTCTATTGCAGATATTGAAAGATTATTGGCTCGGCTTTCTAGTAATGTGGGAGGCCCAAGAGATATGTTGCTCTTGAATCAAAGTTTTAATTATATTGAGAATATATTGAATATCGATATCGAAGATTATACTCAATTAGCGACTAAGGCTATACGAGAATTACAGCCTCTAAGAGAGGAACTTAGCAAGGCTTTACAGGAGAGCGTCCCATTACTTGCCCGTGATGGTGGTTTTGTTGCAAGAGGATATCGGGATGATATTGATGCTTTGCTCGATCTGAGTCAGGGAGGTAAGGATTGGTTATTAGATTTTCAAGCTCGCGAACAACAAAGATCAGGTATTAATTCCCTCAAAGTAAAATATAATAAGGTATTTGGCTATTATATTGAAATTAGTAATGCCTATAAACAAATTAGTCTCCCTGATGATTATATCAAAAAACAAACATTAGCTAATGCCGAGAGATATATTACGCCAGAACTCAAAGAATTTGAAGAAAAAATATTAGCCTCAGAGGCTGATCTCTTGGCCCAAGAGCAAATTATATTCGAGGAGCTTCGACAATTAATTCTGCAATATGTAAATGAAATATATACCATATCAGAGGCTATTGCCTATATTGACTGTATACAATCAGGAGCTGAACTTGCGATAAACTGGAAATATACAAGACCTCAAATACATAATGATAAAAATATTGAGATAGAATCTGGCCGCCATCCGGTATTAGAGCAAATTGTATCAGAATATATTCCCAATCACTGTGAACTCACTGAGCCTAATCATTCTCTGATGCTAATCACGGGCCCTAATATGGGGGGGAAGTCGACTTATATTAGGCAAATTGCATTAATTGTATTATTGGCTCAAATGGGCTATTATGTCCCAGCTCAACAAGCTCGTATTGGTATCGTGGATAGAATATTTACCCGAGTTGGGGCTTCAGACAATATGGGAGAGGGTCAAAGTACCTTTATGGTGGAGATGTTGGAAGTTGCAAATATTTTGCATAATGCAACAGACTTGAGTTTGATTATTCTGGATGAAGTGGGTAGAGGTACTTCTACCTATGATGGAATGAGTATAGCACGCGGACTAATTGAATATATTCATAATACTATCAGAGCCAGAACTCTATTTGCGACACATTATCATGAGTTATTAGGGCTGGAAAGTGAATTTAAGGGCGTGGTTAATTATCAGGTAAAAATTCAAGAATCAAATGGAGATATTGTGTTCCTGCACCGTATTGAAAAGGGTGGAGCAGATAAAAGCTATGGAATTGCAATAGCCCAGTTAGCAGGATTTCCCTCTGATGTGTTAGAATTAGCAAAGAAAGCTTTAGACCAATATGAGCAAAAAAAATCTCAAATATCTTTTTTGCCGAGTACCCCTAGTCAGCCTATTATAACTCCTCATCCTGATATTTCTAAATATAAAGCATTATTACACGATATTCATTCATATAATCTCAATGATATTACCCCGCTGGAGGCTTTGAGTATATTGGCCACATTACAAGAGAAAAATTCATTATGATACAATTATTACCCAAACACATAATTAATCAAATTGCGGCAGGAGAGGTTGTGGAGAGACCAGCTTCTATTGTAAAAGAATTAATTGAAAACTCCCTCGATGCAGGAGCAACTGATATTAGTATTGATATATTAGATGCGGGACTTACGGAAATTAGTATAAAAGATAATGGTATTGGTATTGAAAAGGCTGATTTTGATAAAGTATTTCAAAGACATGCTACCAGCAAAATCCAGAGCATAGAGGATTTACAAACATTATCTACTATGGGGTTTCGAGGAGAGGCCCTCTCCAGTATTCAGGCAGTGGCTCAAGTTGAACTTATTACACGCACCGCTACAGAAGAGACTGGATATCAATATAATCCTCATACCGATGAGATTAAACAAGTTGCCAAACATAATACTGGTACTACTATTATTATTCGGAATCTCTTTTATAATGTCCCTGCTCGCAAAAAATTTCTCAAAACGCATAATACCGAACTTGCTCATATTACCCGTATTATTGAGGAAATTGCTTTAGTACATCCTGAGATATCTTTTATATATACTTCTCAAAAAAGAGAAATTATTAATGTTAGTTCGAGCGATGCCTTGTCTCGAGTGATAGCAATTTTGAAAGTACAAGAATCAGAATATTTACTTCCCCTTGATTCGGTAGGAGCCAATATACAGGCAAGAGGTTTTATTGGACATCCTCGTATTTCTAAAAAATCTCCTCAATATCATATATTTGTCAATAATAGACCGGTTATACAGCCATTGCTCACCAAAGCCATACAGCAAGGTTTTGATACTATGTTAGAAGTTGGTCATTATCCATTTGCCTTTGTATCATTGTCCATTCCCTCAGAAGCAGTAGATGTAAATGTACATCCTCGTAAAACAGAGGTAAAATTCATAGATGAGAGAGCTATATTTCAAGCAGTAAAATATATTATACGAGATACTTTGCAAAAATCAGCTTTTGAAGTAGTTTTAAAACCAAAATCCCCCGCCTTTAATGCTCCGACCAACTCAAACTATATACCAAAACCCTCTTCAGATAAGCCCTTTGAAGGTTATCACCTAAAAGAGCGAACACAAACCTCTCATATATCAGAACCCCATATTGCTGAGTATCGTCACAAACAACATAATACAAAAGATGAATATTCTTTTGAAAAACTCAAACCTAATTTTAGAGAATTACTAGAAGCTGAAGTGGAAAAACCTCAATATCTTCATATTTTTGACACTTATATTGTATACCCAAATCAGCAAGGGATTATGATTCTGGATCAACATGCAGTTCATGAAAAAGTTATACTAGAGCAATTGATGAGCCAAGATAACCCCGTGGCTTCTCAACAATTATTATTCCCTATTGCACATAATGTGCCCCAATCAGAAAAAGATATAACTATTGAAGTATTATCTCAATTACCAGGATTTGAGGTTGATGATTTTGGAGCTGCTGAAATTATTATTCGAGCAATACCAGTATTCCTTGCCAAAACACAAAAAGCAGAAGAGTATATTGCAGGGCTTATTGCTCTTATTCAAGAAAGAGGTCATACTACAGACATCAAAGAGCTAAGAGTAGAATTATTAAAGACAGTAGCCTGTAAATCTGCTATCAAAGCAGGCTATAGTATGACAGTGCCTGAAATAGAATCTTTGATTAAAGATGCCTCCAAGACAGACTTTGGATTTGCTTGCTGTCATGGACGCCCAACTATGGTACAATTAGATAAAGATTGGTTTGAAAAACAATTTTCACGATAAATATATATGCAAAATAAAAAAATTCTCTATATAGAAATAATAATATTGGTATTATTTTTTTGTACAATAAGTAGTATTATCCTCACAATAGGTGGCTATATTGCGGGTTTACTGGGTATTATCATCACAAGTATATGGGGAATAGTATATGTGGGGATTTTCGGTTGGTATTCTTGTATTGAAGATAGTTATTTACACATCAAAACTCTTATTGCCATACATAGTATACCTTTACTTGTATTAATACCGTTTTTTGATATCATCACAAAATGTATGATAATTGCCACTTTGTTTTTAGGAATAGAAGTATTATTAACTACTTCTCGTAATATTATTACCAGTGAAAAAGATCATATTAAGTTTCGAGCGAAGACCATTATTCTTCCCCACACAAGTGGATTGGTTATTTGGCTTATGCTGTTAGCTTCTATTTTAGTGTATGGAAATACAATCAAAACAAATCCCAATGGAATTATATTAGATGAATCATTTATCTCAAGCCAAGTTACTGCTTTGAGCCCTCTATTAAAAGAAGTTGCCCCTGGAGTAAATATACAAGGCTCTGTGGGTAATTATATAGAAGGACAAATTAGAGAACAGTCATTAGGAGTCAAAGTCACTAATCAGGATGAAATAGTCAAACAGCAAGTAACTGCATTATCTGAAAAGTTTGGTATTTCTCTTAATCCGGATACCCCGATTGCAGAAGGATTTGTTAGTTATGTCAACAAATTCCTTAAACCTTGGATGAGTGGTCCTATTTGGGGAGCTTTGGTATCCTTTGTAGTGTTTTTAAGCCTTATTCCCTTTGTAGGCTGGTATCAGACAGGAATAAGATTCGTAATTTATATTGTTCATAAAAATGCAATAAAATATAAATTCATTAATCTGCATATCAAAAATATCGAAAAAGAGACTATTATTCTTTAGCACTCTTCACAGATTACTGCTAATACGATATACTATAATACAAGAATTATTAATTAGAATAAAGGTAATGGCAAAAGATTATTATGACATTTTGGGAGTATCCAAGGATGCCAATGATGCTGAGATAAAAAAAGCGTATCGCAAACTTGCTCACACCTATCATCCAGATAAAAAAGGTGGAAATGAGGCTAAGTTTAAAGAAGTAAATGAGGCTTATCAGACTCTTAGTGACCCTCAAAAGCGTCAACAATATAATCAATTTGGCTCCAATTATCAGCAAGCTGGAGGTGGTGCTGGTGGATTCGGAGGATATGGAAATGCTCAAGGTTTTTCT
The DNA here is from genome assembly GCA_943354045.1 of Parcubacteria group bacterium. Classification (GTDB taxonomy): domain Bacteria; phylum Patescibacteriota; class Minisyncoccia; order SW-4-49-11; family SW-4-49-11; genus CALRBF01. The sequence continues at coordinate 300,135 of CALRBF010000001.1, read as the reverse complement.
TTTGAAGATTTATTTGGGCAATCTGGATTTTCTTTTGGGGGAGGATTTGAAGATGTTTTCTCTGATGTATTTGGAGGAAATGGGCGAAGTCGCTCTCAGGGTCAAGCCAGAGGCCGCGATATACAATTAGAGGTAGAAATTAGCTTAGAAGAAGCTTATAGTGGTATATCTAAATCAGTCGAATTAGATTTGAATATAGCTTGTGATTCTTGTGATGGAACAGGAGCGCAGAATAAAAAAATGAAACAATGTACTGAGTGTCGGGGACAAGGCTTTGTTGAGAGGCAAGTGAGGACTATGCTCGGAAATTTTGCCCAAAGAGAAACCTGTAATACGTGTCAGGGAAGAGGAGAAATTCCAGAATCTATTTGTAAAAGTTGTCAGGGAAAGGGTGTCAAGAAACAGCGTAAATCTATTGAAATCACAGTGCCAGAAGGAATATCCGATGGGCAAACCCTAGAAATGCGAGGAGCGGGAGAAGCATCAGCTGGGGGTAGAGCTGGAAATATTTATGTTCATATCAGAGTAAAAAAACATAAACAATTCGAAAGACGAGGCTATGATATTTATTATACACAAGATATAGTATATACCACAGCGGCATTAGGGGGAGATGTAGATATTAATACTTTAGCAGGAGAATTGAATTTAAAAATTCCTAAATCTACGCAATCAGGTGAAATATTCCGTATTCGGGAAAAAGGTATGCCTCATTTACAAAGCCGAGGTAAAGGAGATATGTTTGTAACGGTGAGAATTATTACCCCAAAACATTTATCTCGCCGAGCACAACAATTGCTAAAAGATTTGCAATCTGAAGGAATATGATATACTTAAATTAAACTTTAAGTATATAAAAATATGGATGCATTTGAACCGTTATTTGGTAAAGTAACATTTAGCTCATTGTCCGGAGACTTTGTGATTAGCATAGTACTTATAATTGGACTTTCCATTTATATTTATCAAAAAGGGGTGAAAGATATTTTTATTTTAGCTCTCGCCCTGTATATCGGACAAGTAGTAGTATCTGTATTTCCCTGGGATATTCCTAAAATAGGGAATTTACCTGGGGATGCGGTATTATTCATACTTTTTTCTCTTATTGTGAATTGGGCTTTGCAAATATCAGCTTTGGGCAGCGGACTCTCCATATCAAAGAAAAATCTTGGACTTAATTTATTATTTGGAGTATCAGTAGCGGGACTTTTGCTTGTCAATATCTTGAGTGTAATCAAAACTCAAGACAAATCTATCCTTAATACGATAGAAAAATCATTATTTAGTAAAGATTCATTTCAGGTATTTTGGACTATATCTCCATTATTATTCCTCCCATTCCTCAAGCCTGCTATCAAAAAATCTAGCTCCAAGAAAAAATGAAATGTCCTCAATGTTCACATATAGATACTCGCATTGCTGATTCTAGGCTATCCCGTGATGGAGTTATTGTAAGACGTCGTCGAATTTGTGAACAATGTAATTATCGATTTACTACTGCTGAGACAAGGGAAGTGCTCGATGTAATGGTAATCAAAAAATCAGGTATAAAAGAGCGATATAGTAGTGAAAAATTATTAAAAGCAGTTTCAATTTCGCTACACAAAAGACCTTTTACTCAAGATAAAATTAGAGACTTTATCCTTAAAATTGAAGTGGATTTATTCAAAAAAGATCCCAAAGAAATTTCAACTAAACAAATTGGAGATACCGTTTTAAAGCATCTAAAAGTATTTGATGAAGTTGCTTATATTCGATTTGCATCGATTTATCGAGATTTTCGCACTATTAAAGGATTCCGTCACGAAATCGATAAATTATTGCAGGATTAAATCCTTATTACATTTGATTATATAATTTTAAAATAGATGCGGTATCATCATAGGCGATTAGCTCTCCTTTGTGTAGAAGTATACATTTATTACAATGTTGTTGAATTTCGTCCATATTATGGCTAACAATAATAGCAGTTTTACCCATTTTCTTTAGTCTTTGTAATCTATTATTTACTTTTACTTGAAAATTAGCATCAGTAGTAGCAGGAATTTCATCAAAAAGATAAATATCTGCATTAATATTTAATATAAGACCAAGAATCAAACGGGTTTTCATCCCAGTAGAGAGAAATTTAATTTTTTGAGAAGTATAATCATGAAGTTCAGAAAAATTGACGATATTAGTATAGATTTTAGCTGCATCTTCACGAGGAAGCCCAACTTGAAGAGCCTTCACAAGCACTGCATCTTCAACTCTTCCTTCAGGATGTAGCATTTCATCAGGACCAAAAAAGGGCAATACTGAGCCTTCTATATTGATATTTCCTTGGTCAGGACTATGTACTCCAGCCAAAAGTTTAAGAAAAGTACTTTTACCACTCCCATTTTTTCCAATAATACCAATCCATTCACCCTGATTAATATCTAGGCTTATATCCTTGAGTACAGGATTAATAGTATTTTTGAATGATTGAAAACCATCCATTTGCCCGCCAGAGCGGCTAGTATTCTTACTCTGAAGATTAAAGTATTTGGTAACGCTATCTACCTGAATTAATTTTTTTGTACTCATGTCAGTATTTTCTCCAATATTATATTTAGTATAAAGAAATTTTGATAAAAAAGCAAGGTAAAAAGAAAAACCCCATCGATATCCGAAGATATGATGGGGAAGGACTATTTGGCGACGATGCAGTAGAGGGGATAAGGCATAAAACGCAGAATGCGTTCTCGCCCTTCCCAGTGTTTACGAGAGGTTGCTCGGATTTGTGTCCCATTGGGATCAAACCAGTAGCCCGTATCATCATCGATGATCCCTTTGGACTCATATTCATAAAAATAGAGTCCATTATCATGAATATAATACGGGTGTTTGAAATTGGCAAGCTCGATAGGGATATGGACAACGGCCTCCTTGAAGGCTTTTCGAGTGTCTCGAAGAGCTCTCCAACGATGAGGTGTTGCAGCTATCACAAACAGCTCGTCTATGTGATGTCTAGCCCATTGAGCTGCGCCACGAGCAATGCGCAAGGTCGGTGGAGCCTCTTCATCATGAAGTTGAGGAAAATAAGTGACGTCCATGTCAGAAAATTCAAACTGGATGTCATTTTGAGTATAGATACGAAATCTAATCTCAGACCTTTGTTGAATAAGTTGCAGAACATATCCTACTAAAGCCTTGTTGGACTCGTTTGAGTGAGGTGTACCAAAGGCATACACAACAAGCCCAACGATTTTTTGAGTAATCATTGTTAAGGAACTTCGAACTTGAACGAATTCAGTATAACAAAAGCTATTCTATTGTCAATATATATTTTTTACTTGGTGCCGAGAAGAGGACTTGAACCCCCACGCTATAAGCACATGCTCCTAAGGCATGCGTGTCTACCAATTCCACCACCTCGGCAATGGTACTATTCTACTAATGTATTGACTTTTTGTCAATTATATGCTATACTCTTTCCCATCTCTCAAAGATAAGACTAGATTTATCTATGTTTACCCTGTTTATGATTAGAGTCTTGAGAGTGATTACTGGTTGTCCCACTTAATGGATACATTATATATTGCAATGGCCTTGATTGTTGGTGCTACAGGAGTTGTTCCTGCTGATCAACAAGCTGTCATTGATAACTCGTATACCGAGTCTCAAATCTCTGTTTTACATGGAGTTAATTCAACTGAAACAGTTATTACTCCAAAACCTGTAGAGGTACCTGTAAAACAAGTTACTGTACAGACCCAAAAATCTTACTTTGCTTCTGTTGAAGCTGAGTTACAAAGTATTCCTACTCAGGGTTCATGTTTTGATTATGTGCCTGAGATGTCTCAAAAATACGGAGTTGATGCTGATTTGATGACTAGAATTATCAAAGCTGAGTCTGGTGGAAATGCTCTTGCTAAGAATAAGAACTCTACAGCTTCTGGTTGTGGACAGTTTATTCGAGGAACTTGGGCTGGAACTTTAAAACAAATGGGTCGCGAATGGGTAACCCCATTTGACGCTAAGACTAATGTTGAGGCCATGGCTTTCAAAATCTCTCGTGGAGGTATTGGAGCATGGAATGCCAGCAAGTCTAAGTGGTCTAAATAATATTAGATCACAGTACTAAAAACTCCCCTTGGGGGAGTTTTTAGTTTATATATCTTATAAATATCGTAGGGGCGACCTCCAAGTCGCCTGGCTACACCAACCAGAGAAAAAATCCACCTCCGGCACTCTGTGCCACCTCCTCCTATATTTATTTAGGAGGGACTGAAAGCTCCTCCCTGCCTACCGCAGGCAGGCAAAGGAGGACAATTTTTCTAGCTCCCCTACATAATATAATAATATGTAATTACAACACCCCAACTCTTGCAATAAGAGTAAAACTATGCTATTATAAAGCTAACTACTAAGTTTAATAGGTGTTAATTATGTTAAATACAGCCTCAAAAGAGCAGATTATTGAAAAATTCCAAAGTCATAAAACTGACAATGGCTCTACTTCTGTACAAATTGCTTTGATTACGGAGAGAATTTTATACTTAACTGAGCATTTAAAAGTTAATCGAAAAGATTTTCATTCTCGAAGAGGGCTTATTCATCTTGTTTCTCAAAGAAAGAAACTACTATCTTATCTAAAAAAAACTGACCCCAAGGCCTTTGAGACAATTGTCAAAGAACTTGGGCTTCGAGCATAAGCTCACCCTATATATATGAGTTTCAAAACATATCAAACACAAATAGCTGGACAAATACTAAAAGTAGAAACGGGTAAATTAGCTAATCAAGCCGATGGCTCTGTTTTGGTTTCTCTAGGAGAGACGACAGTATTAGTAACTGTTGTAATGTCGGATAAACCAGTAAGCTCTAATTATTTACCCCTTTTTGTTGATTATCAGGAAAAATTTTATGCCAATGGTAAGATCAAGGGGAGCCGCTTTGTAAAGCGTGAAGGTCGCCCTAGTGATGAGTCTATATTGACTGGCCGTCTAGTTGATCGCGCTATAAGACCTTTTTTTGATGAATCAATTCGTAATGAGATACAAGTTATTGTGACGACATTGTCTCTGGATGAGAGGAATGATCCTGATGCAGTTGCTTTATTGGGAGTGTCTCTGGCTTTATCTATATCAGATATTCCATGGAATGGTCCTGTTGCCGCTCTCAGGGTAGGGCAGCAAAATGGAGAGATAATTGTTAACCCTTCATTTGATGAAAGGGAAGAAGGAGATTTTGATACTATTATTACGCTTAATGCTGATGAGAGATTGGTAATGATGGAGTTTGGAGGGAAACAAATTCCTGAAGAGACTATACTGAAAGCTTTTGAAGTAGTGACTCCAGAAATTAAAAAAATAATAGATTTCCAGAATACTATTATTGCCGATATTGGTAAGTCTAAAAGAGAGGTTTCTGTCTCAGAATCGAATAATGAGATTATAGAGGGGATTAAGTCTCTTGTGCAAGGGAAATTAGACTCTGCTTTGTATGGGGATACTCCTTCTACCAAACAAGCTCATCATATATTGCTAACTGAACTCAATCAGGCTTATCCTGATCATAAAGATTTGGTAGAGCATACTTTGGATAAAGAATTAGATGCTGTATTTAAGCAAAATATTATTGAACAAGAAAAACGTCCTGATGGAAGAGCTGTAAATGAGCTTAGAAAACTGAGTGGAGAAATTGATATATTACCTCGAGTACATGGGTCTGGATTATTCAATCGTGGAACTACACAAACATTATCTATTTTGACTTTGGGTTCTCCGGGGGAGGCTCAAATTATTGATGAGATGAAAGATGAAATCAAAAAGCGATTTATGCATCATTATAATTTCCCTCCTTTTTCTGTAGGAGAGGTTAGGCAACTTCGTGGACCTGGACGACGAGAAATAGGTCATGGGGCTTTGGCTGAGAAGGCTCTCGAAGGAGTATTGCCTAATGTAGCTGATTTTCCTTATACTATTCGTATTGTAACAGAGGTATTGGGGTCTAATGGATCATCTTCTATGGCAAGTGTATGTTCTTCAACCCTGGCTCTTTTGGCAGCAGGTGTTCCTATAATAGCTCCTGTGGCTGGAATTGCTATGGGTATTGTAGAGCAAAATGGTAAATATAAGATTTTAACAGATATACAGGGGCCAGAAGATCATTTTGGAGAAATGGACTTTAAAGTTGCAGGAACGCATAATGGAGTTAATGCAATACAAATGGATATTAAGGGGCAGGGTATGTCTATTGTTATGATAAAAGAAGCTTTGGAAAAAGCTAAAATAGCTAGGCTTACTATTCTTGACACGCTAAAGAGTGTGATTGCAGAAGTTCGTAATCAAGTTTCAGAATATGCTCCTAAAATTGAAACCTTTGCAATTAACCCCAAGAAAATTGGAGAAGTTATTGGAACCGGAGGTAAAATCATCAATAGTATTATTGATGAGACGGGAGTAAAAATTGATATAGAAGATGATGGGCAAGTATTTATTACTGGTCAAGATGCAACTCAGGTGATTCGAGCTAAAGAGTGGATAAAGGATTTAGTATATGAGCCACAAGAAGGAGAGATATTTGAGGGAAGGGTAGTAAAAATTATGCCATTTGGAGCCTTTGTATCGATAAAGCCAGGAATAGATGGACTTATCCACATTTCAGAATTATCTAAAGAACATATTAATAATGTGGAAGATGTGTTACAATTACATCAGAATATACGAGTAAAAATTAAAAAAGTAGATGCGGAGGGAAAAATAAGTCTTATTCCCTATACTGAATAATAAACTGATAAATATACAATTATGCCCGATCAAAATCAAAATACAATTCCAGGAACATTAAGAACTCTCAAAACAGACTTAGATTTGAATAATGTCAATCCACAGGATAGATTGCAGCAAGCTGGTAATTTTGTACAAGCAAGACCAGATCTTGATAGTCCAGTTACATCAACAGAACCTGTATCTAATAAAGGAGGTTTATCGACTTTAGATATTAATGATACAAAACAAGATATTCCACAGTCAAAACCATTGGCTCCGCAAGATTCCAGCTACTCTTGGAGTAATATTAATACCGGTTCATCTACTGTAGTTGATAGTAAAAAGGATATATCTCTTCCCAATTCTTCAGTTACAAAGCCAGAATTGAAATCGGGATTTTCTGCTTTAGATTCAACAGTAGATTTGCCATTGAATGATTCAGCTAAGCCTGATTTGAGTACTGCTACTATTCCGCCATTAAGCAATATACCAAATTTTACTGAATCACAAGAAGTTGTGAGTAATTCACCAAAAAAATTACCATCCAAAGCTATTATTACAGGATTAGTGATGTTTCTCTTATTAGGACTTATTGGTGCTGGAATATATCTCTATATTTCTCGCTCCACTCCCACAACTCCTACTCAGACCAATAATACCGAAAAACCTAATACTCCTACAACAGCTCTAACTCCAACAGTTGTTACTAAACCATTATTTACCGGTATTGCAAAAAATGATATAGCTTTTAATGACACTGAACCAATACGTAAAACTATTGCTACAAGTCTAAATGGACAAAAGTCTCCATTGATAGAGTTGAATTTAACAAAAGATGGTAAAAAAGTTTCATTAATTGATATCTCTACAGCTTTTGGATTAATCATACCTACAACTATCACTGATAATATTACTGAATATTGGTTATATGGATATAGTCAAGAGGGTATATACAAGCTAACAGCAGTAATTCAACTTAATACAGGTCAAACAGCAAAGACTCTTGTAGATAATTGGGCTACCTCAATACCTCGTGATTTGTCTTCATTCTCACTCAATTCTCCTTCACGAATTGTAAATAACCCAGAAATTAAAACAACAACTATAACTAACTCTGCAGGAAAAGTTTATAATAATTATTATTATAATTATACTTCTCCAACCGATTCAGCTGATGTGTCAAGTTTAGAAAATTATATTGTGATAGCCTCATCACAGACTTCAATGAAATATCTTTTGGACCAAATTAAATAAATTGTGGATAAGTCCTCTAGTGTGTATATAATTAAACTGATAGAATACAAGAGTGAGGTATAGAGTAATCATACAATCACAAGTATTGGTACATATTAGTCCTTAGTTATATATATACTTGTGATTGAATTCTTGCTCTAATCTTTACAATCATAAACAAAAACCCAAACTAATAATCGTTTAAGTAATATAAAAACAAAGTCCCAAACACAATAGCACCTTTGGCAAAAATAAACAGGCGTTAGCCAAAGATTAGAAAAGAATATCTATTTTCTGGCAAACTCTATATATACCACGAGGTTGTCAGAAATAGAGCAAAATAAAATACTCTTACCCCCCTTTGCACTAACAGAGTCAAGAAGGAAAAGGAAGAGTATTTTATTTTTATAGTAATTATCCTATACCTGAATTGTATAAAAATATTTTTGATAGAGTTTCGCTTTAAAACCACTGGTAATTGATTAAATTAGGGCAATATCAAGATAATTATTTGATATTTATAATATAATATTGACAAGATAAGAAAACTGTCCTATACTAGGAAATAGATTATTGATAGTGAGTTATTACACCCTATGCTCGAAAGCCAGGATTTAAACGAAAAAAACCTTCTTATACAAGAAGGAGTTGTCAGTGAGGTATTGCCAAATACAACCTTTCGTGTTATACTGGAAAACAATTCAGAGATATTAGCCCATCTTTCGGGAAAAATGCGTATGCATTATATCAAAGTATTGCCAGGAGATAAGGTTACTGTAGAATTGAGTGCTTATAATCTCGCGCAAGGAAGAATTACTAGAAGGAATTAGGATATTATATGAAAGTTCATGCTTCAGTTAAAAAACGATGTATCAAATGTAAAGTCATCAAGCGAAAGCGAGTGATTCGTGTTATTTGTGAAGCAAATCCACGACATAAGCAACGTCAAGGATAATATAAGATAGAGTAAATTATGGTTAGAATTGCAGGAGTTGTCATCCCAGAGTATAAAAATGTTGAAATTGCACTCACCTACATATATGGTGTTGGGTTAACTCGTTCACAAAAAGTTTTGGCTATAACCGGTATTGATCCTTATAAGAAAGCTAAAGAATTAGATGAAAAAGAAGTTGCTTTACTAAAAGAGTGTATTGAAAAAAATTATAAAATTGAAGGAGATCTTCGAAGAGAAGTCGCTACTAATATCAAGAGACTTAAGGATATTGGATCATATCGAGGAAGTCGGCATGCCAAAAAACTTCCAATTAAGGGCCGAACCAAAACTAACTCTCGAACTATTCGTGGAAATGTTGTTCGAACCATGGGTAGTGGACGACGAAAAGTAGAGAAGACATAATCATTAAATAAGTATTTATGGGAAAGAAGCGCGTTGCACAGAAGGGAGATACAGCATCTGGACTAAAAGTCGGGGTAAAGGAAACTTCATCTAAGAAAAAAGTATCTCGAGGAATCGGGTATATTATTTCTACATATAATAATACTATGGTTTCTTTAGCTGATCTTTCAGGAAATACTCTTGCATGGTCTTCCTCTGGAGCCCTTGGATTCAAAGGTGCTAAAAAAGCAACTCCATATGCTGCTACTCTTGTTGCAAAAACAGTAGTAGAAAAAGTAAAGAAAACTGGGCTTGAGGATATTAAGGTTATTATTAAAGGTGTAGGACCAGGAAGAGAAGCTTCTATTCGAGGGCTTGCAGCAGCTGGACTAAATATCTTGTCTATTAAAGATTTGACTCCAGTTCCTCATAATGGAACCCGTGCCCGTAAGCCAAGAAGAGTATAATTGAGTATAAGAGTATATGTATAGTCGTAAGAAAGTTAAAATTTGTAGAAAATTTGGAGAAAAAATCTTCCCTGAGGTTAAGATTAGTGATGAGCGTTTAGCTAAAGCTCCCGGAGTACATGGAGCTAAGCGACGTCGATCTGTTTCTGAATTCGGAAAACAGCTTCAAGAAAAGCAAAAAGTGAAATATGTATATGGACTTCGTGAAAAGCAATTCCGACGATTTTATGAAAAAGCTTTGGCTGATTCCGAACCTACTCCTACTGCCTTACTTCGTATTTTGGAGAGTAGACTTGATAATGTAGTATATCGCTCACATATGGCTGCTACCAGAGAACAAGCTCGACAAATGATTTTACATGGACATATTTTAGTGAATGGTAAAAAAGTTACTATTGCGAGTTTTATCGTAAAGCCCGGAGATATTGTTACTTACTCAGCAACTAAATCAAAACTTGTTGCTGAATATCGAGAAAAACTCAAAGATTCTGAACTACCAACTTGGCTTACTTTAGATAAGAAAGCACATAAAGTAGAAATTGCTCATACTCCAGGAGTGGAGGAGCTCAGTCAGAACTTCGACATTGCCCTCGTGATTCAGTATTATTCCCGATAATAATAATCCAATACAATTATGCCTAATCATATCATTCTTCCTAAATCACCAGTACTCGTAAAAGAAGTAAATGCTTTTCAAGCAAGTTATGCTATTGAACCTCTTAATCCAGGATATGGAGTAACTATTGCCAATTCTCTTCGAAGAGTTATGTTATCTTCTCTTGAAGGAGTTGCAGTTACTCATTATAGTATTAAAGGAGTAAGTCATGAATTTAGTACTATCCCACATGTTTTAGAAGATGTAATTGATATTACTCTTAATATCAAGGCATTACGATTCAATGCAGTAATTGACTCTCCTACACTTCTTACTATTAAGGCTCAAGGATCTAAACTTGTGACAGGAAAAGATATTAAACTTCCAGGAGGAGTAACTATTGTTAATCCAGAAACTCCTATACTTACTCTTACTGATAAGGACGCAAAGGTAGAAATTGAGCTAGTGATTGAAAAAGGTGTTGGATTTAGAAAAGAAGCAGAACAAGAGGGACAAGCAGAGGTCGGGCTTATTGCTGTTGACTCTATTTTTACCCCAGTTGTGAGAGTTTCTTATGATGTAGAAGATACTCGAGTTGGAGATAAAACTAATTATAATAGAATTGTATTCCATATTACTACTGATGGAACTATTGCTCCTGTAGATGTAATTACCAAATCAGCAGCTATTTTAGTAGAACAGTTCTCAGCTCTCAGTGGAGATATTGCCCCTACTTCAACCCAAAAGGAAGAGGTACAAGAATCTTCAGAAATCGAAACTTCAAGTATCAAAATTGAAACTCTTGATATTTCACAAAAAACTATTAAGGCTTTAGAGTCAGCAGGTATCAAAAATATTGCTCAATTAGCACAATTTACTAAAGCTGATTTATTAGAGATCAAGGGATTATCAGCGGCTTCTATTAAGAAATTAATAGACCAAATAGCTGCGCATGATATAACTCTTGCATAAAAGCGATAAATAAGGTACAATTGAGTGCATTAACAGGATCACAAGACTATGAATAAGGGAAATAAGTTACATAAAATAGGGCGAAATCGAGAGCAAAGAAAAGCACTTTTGCGAAGTCTTGCTAATGATTTGATTATTCGTGGTTCTATCACTACCACAGAAGCTAAAGCTAAAGCTTTACAACCATTTGTAGAAAGAATGGTAACTCATAGTAAAAAAGGATCTATCGCATCTCGCCGCTATGTATTAAGATTTTTGACCAAGGGTGCAACTCATAAATTATTTGAAGATATTGCACCTACTTATACAGAAAGAGTGGGAGGATATACTCGTATTATCAAAGCTCCTATTAGGGTAAGTGATGTGAGTAAAATGGCGGTAATTGAATTAGTTAAATAAGTTTATATGCAAAGAGAAATTATTACCATTGATGCTAAGAATAAACGACTAGGAGCTCTTGCTACTGAAATCTCTAGTCTTTTGATAGGAAAAAATTCAGCACAATTTGAATATCATATTGATGGGGGAGCAAAAGTTATTGTATATAATACGAATAAACTTTCTATTCACCCAAATAAAATTGCTTCCAAAACCTATTATAGGCATACAGGATATCCTGGAGGAATTAAGTCAATTACTGCAGAAAAGCAAATGGCTAAAGATTCTACTGAAGTTTTGAGAAAAGCAGTATATGGTATGCTTCCAAAAAATCGACTAAGAGCTAAGATGTTAACTCGATTAGTATTACATAAGAATGATATAACGAAATAAGTATGGCAATCACTAAGACTACAGCAAGTCATTATTATGAAGGAGTAGGACGACGAAAATCTGCAACTGCAAGAGTTCGAATTACTTTATCACGAAAAAAAGAACATAGTTTTGTAGTAAATGATAAAGCTATAACTGAATACTTTGATTTAGTTGAGCAACATACTAATATCATCAAGCCATTATCTGTGCTTGGAGTAGAGAACTTTGATATTACCGTAAAAGTATCAGGAGGTGGAATTACCGGACAAGCTGATGCTATACAGCTTGGTATTGCAAGAGCTTTAGTCAAATATGATGAAAGTCTAAAAAAACAGCTCAAAGATAATAATTATCTTACTCGAGATCCAAGAGGAAAAGAACGAAAGAAACCAGGACTTAAAAAAGCTCGTAAATCCCCACAATGGGCAAAACGATAAAGCATTCAAAAAAGAGGATATTATCCTCTTTTTTTGATATAAGAAAATTTCTCATATGTATGTATTCTTCACTTCGTAGGGGCGAACTTATAGTCGCCTGTATTATGTAGTACTTTGGGGAGGATAAAATACAAGCTTAAAATCTATCCTCCTCCGGCCTAACACCCACCCACCTCCTAAATAAATATAGGAGGGACTTAAAGCTCCCCTAAGGGAGGACAATAATAGTACTAGCAGCTACAATATTGCCCCTACACAATTTGTTTACAATAGGGTTAGCTTAGGGGATATATATTAATTATTGAGATTAATAAGAGGAGTGCGAATAGGGAAGCTAAAATATTGAATAATATTATCAGTATTAGTTATAATTGTCTTAGCATCATTACGTAATTTGATGCTAGCTGTATTAATTACATTATCTAGTAAGGTATAAGAGTTAACCAAACCTCTGGTATCAGATTCTACCACTTTCAGAGTATTATTTTCAATAAATAAGACATATTCTGAATTTGGTTCCCATAACTCAGCTTTAGTGATCGTATTCTCACTTGTATATAATGTATCAAAATCTCCCTCTATACGAGATTTGTACCCTTCAATGGTATCAAGATATAGTATGGAAAGGCTATTTTTACCCTTGAGAAGGGTTTTTTTAGAATCTAGGCTAAATTGTATATCTGTAATTTCAAGATCGGAAATTTGGTTAAATCCTGGGGTTTTATCTCCCAGTGATTTGAGCCAAGCATGTTGTTTGTCATCTAATATAATAATATGACCTTGATTAGGACTGACAAATACCTTATCAATACCAATGTCGGGTGTGTCAACTGCGGTACTTTTTTTGCTATCAAGAGTATAAATACGAATAATATCCACATTAGTATCTTTATCAGAAGCATAATAAATAGTATTATCTACAAAATCACTATGTGTTATATCAGCTACAAGAGCATCAGAGCGAATACTAAATTGTTGAGTAAGTTCATACAATGATCCTCCCTGTATGAATAATAATTTATCAGCATCTAGATTAACAATTTTAACGGGACTGGCTGCAGTATCAGCAATTGGAATTAAAGTTGTAAAATTGGTAAGAATTGGAGTAGTATCAATATTGGTTATAACAAAATATTGGAATACATTATTAAGTGAGGTTTTGAAGCTAAGAATATTCCCTGTATTATCCCAAGCAAAATCAGAATAATCTTGATTATCTAGGCCTCCAAGAGCCACACTATCTGTCAGTCTCTTGCGTATTTGGGTATCAAGATTAAGAATCCAAAGTCCGGATTCTTTGGGATTATAAGACGTATATAATATTGAAGAAGCATCAGGCACTCTTTGTATATTACGAGCTGTGGATAAGTCACTAAATTTCTCTAATTCAGGCTTTTCAGGAAAAAGAGTTACATCACTAATTAATTGTACAAAAGAGGGCTGTATAGATACTTTTTTAGGCCATGACTGATATCCTGGTAGTGATAAGACAATATTTAAATCTTGAGGAGCAAGCCCAACTTTTAAAAGCGGACTTTTGGATTCTAATTTATCATTGATAGTGATTTCATAGGCAATTTTGGTGTTTATTCTAACTCCTCCAGTAGAAGTCAATATAGGAGAATCATTATTATCACGACTAAGTCTATATCCCATACCATATAAAACCAGTATCGGAGCTATGATAAAGAAGAGAATTACAAGTGATCGGGCAAAGATTTTTTGTGTGTTTCTATTCATATTATATATATTATACTTCATCTAAAGCTTTATTGGCAAGAGCATCAGCTTGTTTATTGAATTCTCGGCGAATATGTATAAAATCAACGGATTTGAATTTAATTCTCAAATTCCAAATTTGAATAAAAGCTTTTTGAATAGCTTCATCTTTAAGCTCATAAATACCTGTCAATTGCTTTTGGGCAAGCTCTGAGTCCAAATACACCTCTACCGCATATTTTTTGGTATTCACCTTACCGACAAGGGATTTTGTTTTCTCGAGAGCCACCACAATAGCCTGATACTCAGCATAATTATTAGTCGCAATACCAAGAGTTTGATGATGGGTTTTAATACTCCCATCTGGTAACTCAATCACTACTCCAAGAGAAGCAGGACCTGGATTTCCACGAGAAGCACCATCTGTATGTATTTTGATTGTCATATAAAATATAGGTTGATATTAGTATAGCATAAATATATTTAGGGGACAATTTTATACTAGGGGGAGATCGGAGGGAGGGGTGAGTGAGGGATTTTGGTCTTGGGGTTCATGATCTAATGTATAATCAGGACGTAATTCTTCCCAAAGCTCTTTGACATAAGATAAATCTGGTGTTCTGAGCTTACTCAAATCTAATAACCCAAAATGAATCATTTCTTTTGCTGTTTCGAGATTAATTCCAGATACTAATATAATGTTTTTAAGTTCTGGATACTTTAAAATAGCTTCTATTACAGCTTTCTGTTCTAAATATACGGTATCTTTTGTATTAGAAATTTGGGTGTCAGTATTATCAAAAGAGGAATTCCTGAATAATCTTATTGAGCCACTAAGTGCTTTTTGTATAAATTCTTTTAACTCAGATTGACTTACTGAGTGTGATTGTAGAGAGCGAATACTTTCATAATATGTTTTTACACAATCTATATAAGTACCTCCAGATTGTTTGGTGGCCATGGCTCTAAGATAATTGGGTTGAGGAGGGCTTTCATATCCAAATAACTCTTGAGATATTTGATCTTGATAATACATAGCCCCACCTTCTTGGAATAATTCAGCTCTATCTCCTGCAATTTGACTAGGAT
This sequence comes from Parcubacteria group bacterium, assembly GCA_943354045.1. Taxonomy (GTDB): domain Bacteria; phylum Patescibacteriota; class Minisyncoccia; order SW-4-49-11; family SW-4-49-11; genus CALRBF01. The sequence goes on along the minus strand of CALRBF010000001.1, from coordinate 284,797 downwards.
GTGTATAAAGAGGTAAACCAATTTGAACAGTATTTTCTCTTTGAAGAATATGAATTATTTCATGAGTAGCTGCCTTTGTAATGAGTTTTTGAACATCTATATTTAGGGGGGGGATTAATAATGTCTTACTTTGACTATCGATTTCAAGAGTGCTTTTCCCTGGTCTAATATAGCATCTCCACTTATTATCGGCAGGCTTTATATTTTTAGCTACTTGCTCAGCATCGGCAGGATATTCACTCAAGAGGTCATAGCTTGCAAGAATTTGATCTAAATATTGTTTTGCCTCCTCGGGAGTAATATTCTTCTCTTCTAATTTTTCTTGGTCTAGGCCTTTTTCTAAGAGAATTTGAGCCTTTTCTTGATTAATTGATTTATTTAATTCAGCAATATCATCAGCCATTGCTAATAAATGATTATCTACCTGATTATAATTACCCGTATCAGTATCAAGTGTACTTACTCCATATATAAATTTATCTAATTTATAGGGAGGTTTATGCGGAATATGGGATTCTTCGCTCCGTAAAAATGTTTCTTGTTCTTTAGTTTCTGCAATGATGACATTAATTCTTTTAATTAATGCTTGTACGCGAAATATTTTAGCATGTATTAAAGCTTTACTTATATCGGTAGTGTCAGAAGCCTCTTCTGCATATAAGTCAGATCGCTTTTGTTTTAATTCTTGCCTTATTGCTTCTAACCCTTCAATTTTTGCCGTTAAGTTAGCAGGATATTGAATATAGGTTAATTTTTCTGGGTTTTCAATACCCTCTATATCAAGTTCTCCCGTATCAGGATTAATATGTTGAGATAAAGTCTCTACCATAGTATTAGTATTCCAATCCGTACTAATTTTTACTAAATCTGTTATGATTTTAGGTTTTAATGCTCTCAAAATTGCAATATTCCCCCTAATATCAATATCTCCATCAAGGGATGCAAATTCAGGAATTGCTTTTAAAGTTACTTGACCTTCTGGGGTATCAAAATATTCTGGATATAAAACTTTTTTACCAGTTGCTAACTTATAATATTCTGCAATTCTGTCTACAAAAGGATTTTCAAATTCTATTAAATCTTGTTTTTCCTCATCAGAAAGTATTTCCTTCTCTCTTTCACCCGACTCATATTGAGCTATTTCATATAATAGTATTTGAGCAGAATATGATGGTCTTTCTGGATAAAGAGTCGGTTTTTGCTCATTATTTGCTATAGATTTTGTATTGGTTTCAATAGACATATGAGTTTAGATATAGTAGTATTTTTATATATTATCATAAATTTAATATTATATGAAAAATATTAATCATGATGTTATTTTAGCTTCTTCAAGCCCAAATATATTTTATGATTATGCAATGAAAAATAAAAGTTGCTATGTTTTTTCTGTAATAGGGGGTGCTGATAATCAGTTTTTAGATCCTGATATATTTTATAATTTGGATAATCACCTTTCAGATGAAGAATTAAATTTAATAAGATATAATCAAGCTAATGTTGAAAATCATCCTGATTGGATGCAGATGTTAAAAAAGGTAGATAACAGAGTCTTATTTCAGAAACAGTCTGAGCTAACTCAAGAATTGAAATTGAAGTATAATTTGAATATTTTAAATAACGACTTAGAAACTCAAGAATATTTAGAAAATAAAGTAAATTTTAGAAAGTTAATTGAGCAATATACTTTTTGTCCGAAAACTAAGGTTTTAACAAGGGAACAGTTATTACAAACAAACTATAAAGACTATGAGGTTGAGGAATTTGTAATACAAGGGGACTGTACTTCTGGGGGAAATGGAACATATTTTATTTTCTCTGAATTAGATTATAATTCAATTTTATCTAAAATTAAAGATGAAGGGTATCAAAAGTATATTGTGACAGAATATATAAAAGGTAAGACAATGGCAATAATAGGTATTAATTATGGTAATGGGACAGTTGTGACATCTCCCTATAATCAAATAATTGGTGATAAAAATTTAGTTTTAGGAGAAGCCTCTAATACGGATATAAATGGTAAATTTATGGGTAATAGCATACCTAATAAACATATATTATATGATAAGGTCATAGAATACATTCAGATTATAGGAAGTGTATTAAATAAAGAATTTAGATATAAAGGTATATTTGGAATTGATTTCATTATTACTGAAAAACAAGAAATTAAAATCATTGAGTGTAATCCAAGAATTACAGCAGCTTTTCCTATAATTGATATGTTTTACTCACAAGTTAATATTCCTTCTCCATTAAGTTTGCATATAAAGGAATTTGTAGGAGAAAACAACTTGGATTATAAGGATATTCAAACGTTATATGTCACCAGAGACTCTTTTTCAATATCTCAAATGGTTTTTTTTATAGATAAAAATTTGTTGAAAGGGAAGGTATTTCCAAAGCAAAGTATCCAGCCCGGATTATATTATATTTTAGAAAATAAAATATTAAGACAAAGTAATTCACTAGAATTTGAACATAAAAATAAAAATGAGTTTATAGTATCGCAAATGCCAATGAATTTTACCCAATTAGGTAATAGAGAAAGGGTAGTTAGAGTAATATTATCCTGGGAATATATTGATGATTTACGTACTCAAAAAGTAGTCGATTGGATTAGAGAAAATATAGTTTTACCCCAATAATTTTACTTCCTTGGATCAATAATAAATCTTTTGAGAGAGTTTTCTCCTAAAATTATTGAATATTTTAAATCTTGTCTAGCTATAATATTGGCTTTAGTTTCAAAAATCTCATCTCCTACTTTAAGCTTGATATAAATTATTGGTCTATAAGAATAGCCGTGACTACTTTTTACTTTAGAGACACCCACTATATCGGGATGTTCTTCAATTTGTCGCCAGACTTTGTTTTTGGATAGTTCATTGATTTCATCTAAAGTCAGAACGGGCTTGATGTTAAATTTTTTCATATGCTCTAAAACTTCAGCATAACCTAGTTCAATAGCTAGCTTTTCATCAATAGATGTTTTTCCTGCCCCCGTATCTACCTTGGCTTCTATGGTTTGTTTTTTATCATCTTTTCCAAATAATGTAATTTCCTCAATAAGTCCAATCACTTGTCGCCCAGTAATTTCCTCAATTTCTTCTTCAATTTCTCCTCCGAACAAATCTTTAGCGAGCCTAATAGCTCTTTTTACCGTTTTCACTTTAAGCCCTTTGACTTTTTGTAATCTTTCTTTGAGGGGGGCGAGATTGGCAATTTGAATAGCGAGACCCGGTCGGGCATTCGCTTCTAATACAACAGGACCTGCATCACGGTCAATAGCAATATCTATCCCTGTAAATCCTAATCTGGTAATATCAGCGGTACGAATCGCAATATCTAAAATTGTATTCCAATAGGGTATACGTATACCAGAAAGACTGATTTCCGTCCCTGGAATGGTATCTATGAATCTTTCTCTCATAATAGCATTGGTAGTAACTCCTGTTGCCATATCAATACCAATACCAATTCCTCCAAGATGAAGATTAGCCTTACCATCAGATTCTTTGGTAGGAATTCGTATCATTGCCATTACGGGAATGCGATTGAATACAATTACGCGAATATCAGGAATTCCTTTATAGGCAAGATGTTTGAATGATTTGTTGAGTTTAATTCGCTCTTCAAAGAAGGCCACATCGGGGCTATTGGTACGAGAATATGTTCCATCAAGAATATTGCTCATATGATTATGTATCATTGTCTCACTGAGTTTTACTCCTTTAGTTTTGACCCATTGTCTCTCCCCATCGGCGGTTCTTTTTTTATGTTCTCCAAATATTACCACAATACCTTCTCCTCCAAATCCAGAGGTTGGTTTTAATACAAAGCTTTTAGGAAGTTTATTATAATCAAATTCATTAAGTTTTTCATAAGAGCGAACTGTGGCGATGAGTTTTGGGGTGGGGATATTATGTTTTTGTAATTCTTTTTTGAATTTAATTTTATTATCTACTAGGCGCACCCATTTACGGTAATTATAAGGCTTGATAAAGATAAGATTACGGGCATTCATCCCGAGTATTTTTTGACTAAATACGAATGATTCTAGCCAATTCATAGCTTATTGATTGCTAATAATTTTACGGAATCGGATATATTCAGAAATACGGAGTCCTTCATAGCGTCCAAGGAATATAATTCCCGCAAAGACAATTAAAATAATCCAAGGATTATAGAAAACGAGGTCTCTTAGCTGAGTAGTGGTCATAATTAAATTTCCAAGAGATGCAAGAATTAAGGTTTCTACAGAGAGAGTTACGGCGGTACGATATCCTTTTTCCATTTGAGCATTGATGAATTTTTCTACCAGAGTAATAATAATAAGAATCTGATAAATAGAAGCCTGTACAAAGACGGTGCTATCCGAGAATATTCCCCATACCAGGCTCAAAAACATAGATAAGGCAGTAATAGAAAGTATCAAAGCCATTTTGGGTAAATACAGAATACGAATTTTGCGAAGGAGATATCGGACAATAGAAGCGACAATCAGGGATACAATAAAAATACTTACCCCATATTTGAAGCCAATTTCTGTTAAAGCAAAGGTAATAATAAGCGGTGTATATATACCAAAAGCTTTAATCCCCACAATTTGTCGGGCGGCTACAATAAATCCTGCCATAATCGGAAACATCAAAAGAATGTCTATAGTTTCACGCGGCACACCATTGTCCATAAGGTAGCTAAAGAAGATATCCATACGTCAATATAACTTAACTAATTGAGATAATTGCATTACTTTGCTATAGTATAACATAAGAAGATATTTTGACTAGTAGCAAATTATGGACAGAACAGTATATGATAATTCCAGTTCACATAAAGGAAAATTCCAAACAAAACCGGGATTGAGAATTGAGGTAATACAAGAGATTTCTCGCCAAAAAAATGAACCTAATTGGATGTTGGAAAAACGGCTCAAAGCCTTTGAATTATATCAACAAACGGGACTCCCAAATTGGGGACCTAATTTGGAGGGATTAGATTTAGAGCAAATTATTTATTTTAGTAGACCAGATACAGAAGAGGCTAAGACTTGGGATGATGTGCCACAGGACATACGAGACACTTTTGATAAATTAGGCATTCCTGAGGCTGAAAAACAGGCTCTAGGAGGGGTGGGAGCTCAATATGACTCAGATATGATATATCATAATCTCAAGCAAGATTTAAAAGATAAGGGGGTTATATTCGAAAATATGGATACCGCATTACAGGAATATCCCGATTTGGTCAAAAAATATTTTATGACTCAATGTATTCCTATCAATGATCATAAATTCATTATGCTGCATGCGGCGGTATGGAGTGGTGGGACATTTATCTATGTGCCAAAGGGGGTAAAAGTAGAATTACCATTACAAGCCTATTTTCGGATGAATATGGAGGCTGGGGGGCAATTTGAGCATACCCTTATTATTGCAGATGAAGGCTCAGAGCTTACTTATATTGAGGGCTGTTCTGCTCCAAGATGGAATGCCTCAGCTCTTCATGCGGGGGGAGTGGAAATATTTGTGCATAAAGGAGCTACAGTTAAATATATTAGTATTGAAAATTGGAGTAAAAATACCTATAATCTCAATACCAAAAGAGCTCTCGTGGATGCTTATGGAACTATTGAGTGGCTAAATGGGAATATGGGTAGTGGTGTGACAATGTTATATCCTTGTAGTATATTGAGGGGAGAATATGCTCGCTCAGATAGCCTTGGGATAGCCTTTGCAGGAGAGGGGCAAGAGCAAGATACAGGCTCAAAGGTAATACATGCAGCCCCCTATACTAAATCCACCATTAGTGCCAAAAGTATTAGTCAAGATAATGGAATTTCATCCTATCGCGGTTTGGTGAGAATTACTCCAAATGCTAGTCACAGCGAGTCTCATATTGTCTGTGATGCTCTCCTGATGAATGATGGAGCCAAATCCGATACCTATCCCGTGATGAAGGTTGAAACGGCAGATGCTCAAATCGGTCATGAAGCTCGAGTTGGACGAGTAGGGGATGAAGAGATATTTTATTTGATGAGTCGAGGAATGACTGAAGCCGAGGCTCGCAAAATGATAGTCAATGGCTTTATAGAACCGGTAGTAAAAGCCTTGCCTCTGGAATATGCAATTGAGCTAAATCGCCTGATTGAACTTGAAATTATAGATTCAGCAATATAATATGGCAATTTTTAGCACACAGCAATCAACAGGACAATATATAGTGATTAAATCTCGCAATAAAGAAGAATTATCTCTGAATATACTTTCCCCAGAGACTATTATTCATATTGGAGAGCAAGCTCAGCTTAATATTATAATCCCAGAGGCAGATTATAATCATAGTATTCATATTATTGCGACAAAAGGAAGCCAAATAGAAATTAGAGAAAAAGAATCTTGGTCGGGTAATATACATTGGAATATTGAGCTTATAGAGCCTTATGCTAATATAGATTATATATCAAGAGTAAAAAGTAATAGAGAATCAAATAATGCCATTACTATTGCTCATCAGGCTCCCTATACCAAATCAAAAGTAGATTCACGACACATTATAGAGACTTCTCATCCATTAAAACAACATACCATTATCACTATCCCTGCGACCATATCCCACTGCGAGGCTATGCAATCAGCAGAGATAATACTATTAACCGAAAGGCCTAAACTTGAAATTATCCCCGAACTCAGAGTCGCTACAGATAATAGTAATGCGAGACACGGAGTTTCTATACATCCAATACGAGAGACAGATATATTTTATTTGATGAGTCGGGGATTAACGAGAGAATTAGCTCAAAATAGTATTATTGAGGGCTTTTTGGAGTATTAAATAATATCGTTATGTGATAAAAAAATACCCCGCTCAGTGCGGGGTGGATGATAGGTATTGTCTGATGTCTCGCCATTCTTTCAATAAAATGGTTGGTGGATTTATAGGGAATCCATTTTGATTACAGGGTAATATAAAGTAGCAATTTTCGCTACCAATTAACTCTCCATTTATCCCATAGATTTTGGAGTCAGTGAAGTTAGGATGGTATTTCCAATGAGAACTGAGACTTATAGTTAAGTCAGGAGGATTAATTCTATTTACTGTTTCAAATATAGCAAATAAATTTGGCCAAATTTCAAGAAATTGTTGATAGTTCAAAATTATCCTCAAATGGAAATATACATTAACATATAAAAACAATATTGGCAAGTTTTTATTTTATAGATATTCCCAAAACTGTTTGAGCTGCAATTTGAAAATGCAATCGATTAAATTCCTCAGCTTGAGGATCTCCTGATGGATGATATTCTCTAGCCAAAAAACCAACTTTATCTGGGCTAACCGCCATTTTACTAGCTTTGTATTTTTCTGCTGTTATGGACATTTCACTTGCTTGAGTTTTGATTTGTATTTTGTGAATTCTTAAAATTTGTGACAAATCTATATCCTTTTCTTTTAAATTAGCAGCAATATTATCTAATTTTATATTACGATTTACCCTAATAATATCTCCTAAAATATTGTCTCTAGGGTTTATAAGAGAGTTTTCATCTTGTTTCATCATATGATCTAATAAAGCTACTCTATACGCTTCTATCATTTTATATATTGCTAATTGAATCTCTTGATCAGTAATAGAATCTACTAATTCTGGATTAAGAGTAATTGCTATAGTGTCAGCTTTGTGCCGGGTATCCCCAATTGAAAATTTAGGTATGTCTATGGTAGCTAGCACTCCTGGAACTTGGGATAATTCTTCAGTGACTATTCTTTCTGATTCCGCGCATTTTAAATCATCTTGAGTAGTTGTTTCTTCCCCTTCAGTTAAAAACCTAGCATTCCCTTGAGTTATTTTACTAGACCTTTCTTTATATCTAGCAAATTCTGGGTTTTCGGTATCTGGGATTATTAAATCACTAAGATATTCTATTGACATCTCTCTTCCTTCAGCAAATCCAAATCCATATTTTTTATCAATTCCAGTTTCAGCTATTATTTCTAAAATCTTGGCATAATAAATATCCATAATAGCTTTAATATCTGTTTTGGCAAGACTAGATTCTGATTCATCTAAAGAATTTAAAAGTGTCTGATATGTACGATATCTTTCTAATAAAAATTCTACAGAATCACCTTCTAATTCTAAACTACCTTCTAAATGATATGAATTCAACTCTTGGCAAGCCTCATATACTTTTTGAGATGATTGAATTTCTTCTAATTTTTGTTTTAAAATATGGATTTGTCTTTGATATCTTGTATTAGAAGATTGCTCCTCAGAGGAGATTATAAGTTGTTGTAATATCTCAGATTCCTTTTCTTTTTGAAAGGATATATTGTCTAAATCTTGTCTTAAATCTCCATCCCCTCCCTCAGCGTTTGAAGTATATATCTCATCTATAATTTCCGTCAATGAATACTCAGAAAACGGTTTTTCTTGTTCTTGTATGGGTCTTAGGGTTTCCATATAACTTTATATTTACTCTACACTTATTATACCATATATTATATACTAGAGTATATGAAGTTAATTGACACTATTAGATTAGAATTTTCACCATTGATTCAGGATATTATTTATCTTGATTCAGGCGCGTCCGCTCTTACGCCTAATGTAGTTTTGGATGCTATGAATACGTATTACAGGGAATATCGCTCTAATATTCATAGAGGATTATATGATTTCTCCGAGAGGGCAACTACAGAATATGAGAATGCTCGCGAGACAATAGCTCAATTTATTGGGGCTAATCGACCTGAAGAAGTTATTTTTACGCGAGGTACTACGGATGGTATTAATATGCTTGCAGAACTCCTACAAGATAGATTTGAAAAGGGCCAAAATATTATTATTCCTGTGACTGAGCATCATAGTAATATGCTTCCATGGCGAGAATTTGCGCGCAGGCAAGGTTTAGAAATACGATATATTGGGCTTAAAGGAGGTATTTTAGATGAGCTAGCCCTTCTAGCTGCTATTGATGAGAAGACAGCTTTAGTAGTTATAGGACATATATCTAATGTACTCGGAACTATTCATGATGCGAAGAAAATCTCAGATAAAGCTCATAAAGTAGGGGCTCTATGTATAGTAGATGGAGCCCAGGCTGTTGCTCATATACCGATTTCCGTATCTGATTTGGGGATAGATGCCTATGCATTTTCGGGGCATAAATTATATGGACCTACAGGTATAGGAGTATTATGGGTAAATTATACATTATTACAAAATCTCAAACCCCATCGAACTGGTGGAGATATGGTTGAATATGTGACCTTAGATACTATGGAATACGCTCCCATTCCACAGAGATTTGAGGCGGGAACCCCACCCATTGCCGAGGTAATTGGGCTTGCCCGAGCCATACAATGGACTCAAGATATTGGTTGGGAATTCATTCAAAATCATGAGCAAGAATTAATTCAATATATGTGGCAGCAAATTGTCTCACGTCCATGGATAGAATTATTGGGTGGAGAAAAGAGCATTCCTCGTATTGGATGCTTTGCTTTTACCATTAAGGGTATACATACGCATGATATTTCTTATTTACTGGCCAAGCAAAGTATTTGCGTGAGAGCAGGGCAACATTGTGCGAGTGGTATTACCGAAAAACTGGGTATAGCGGGCAGTATACGGGTAACATTTGGGATATATAATACGGTAGAGGAAATTGATATATTAATGCGAGAATTAGATAGTATTTATCACAAATTTCAATAATATGGATGATATATATAGAGAATATATACTTGATTTATATCGCAACCCCCTCAATAAAGGGAAATTAAATCATTATACACATCATCAACAGGGGTTTAATCCTAATTGTGGTGATGATATTAAATTATATTTAGATATTCAGGATGAAATTATTGTGGGGGCGAGTTTTGACGGAGTTGGTTGTGCTTTGTGTATTGCGGGAGCCTCTATTACCACTGAGAGATTGAAAGGGCTATCTATTGCTGAGATCTCCACTATTTCAGCCGAACAATTATATCAATGGCTTGGTATTGATATGGAAAATACGCGTATAAAATGTGTAACTTTAGCTTTACGCACTGCCCAAGAGATGATAATATAAAGAATAATTAATAAGTCAATTGGGTAATATAGTTTATGCTAAAATTAGAACATATAATCATCAAAAAAGATGAGAAAAGTATTATCAAGGATATATCAATTGATATAGATGAGGGAAATATCCATTATCTCATGGGGCCAAATGGAAGTGGTAAAAGCACTCTGGCTTTAGCTATTGCGGGATATCCAGAATATAATATTGAAGGAAATATATTTTTTAAAAATGAGAATATTGTAGAGTTATCTCCAGATAAGCGAGCTAAATTAGGACTATTTTTATCTATGCAATATCCTCCAGCTATACGGGGAGTAAGTATTTTAAGCCTTATCAAAAATGCCTATCAAGCTATGAATGGACCAGTAAATGTATTAGAATTCCGTACCCGAGTGGTTGAGGAGGTGAAGAGGCTTGGGCTTGATGAATCAATTTTATCCCGAGGGGTTAATGAGGGGTTTTCCGGAGGAGAACGAAAGCGCTTAGAATTATTACAATTACTTATCTTGAAGCCTCAATTAGCAATATTAGATGAGCCTGATTCCGGACTTGATATCGATGCTCTCAAATTAATGTCATCAGAGCTCAAACAATTGAATCAAAATGGTATGACTTTTATTATTATTACTCATCAAGGACAATTAGAACTTATACCTAATAAAGTGACAGTAATCAAAAATGGTATTGTGGTAGAAAAGGGTGATATTCAAGTTTTATCTCGGATTCAATCACAAGGATATAATGCATATATATGATTACAAAAGAAGATATTATATCAGTATGCAAAACAATTCAAGATCCAGAAATTAATATAGATATTTATACTATTGGCCTAATTTATGATATTACCATTAGCGAGCAGGATGATATTACTATTTTGATGACATATACTACGCCACTTTGTCCATTTGGGGGCCGCATACAAGCAGAATTAAAAACAGCTCTTACTATTCTTAAACCCCATTCTATCACTATTAATGTAACTTTTACTCCTCCTTGGAAAGTGAGTGACGAATTAAGAGAGGCTCTAGGAATATAGGTTTGTTTGAAAAAAAACTGTATTCAGTGTTATAATATTTTTATAATTCAAAACTAAAACCAATATGGTAAAACAGTTAAATAAAAACCCAAAGCTGTTTATATTGCTTGCATCGTTCGTCGCCATAGGTTTGATATCATTTGCGGGTACCTTTAATGTTGTGCATGGGAGGCAACAACAGCAACAACAGCAGCAGCAACAAACATCTAAATGTAATAAGTGTGGCGAATGTACAAATTGTTTGGCTTCAATCCAAAACAACTGGAGTAAGTTCCTTTGCGTGGCTTTTCCACAATACTGCTCGAGTTTAACTAAATGTACAGCTCCTGCTGAACAGCCACCCCAACCTTTTGTATGTACAGATGTGCCAGTTTCTTACGTAGAAAGACTTTCACAATATAATATTAATGGTCTAGATGCTTCAATTTCAAGTAATGGTAAATATACTGTAAAGGGTATGACTACACATGGATCTTATAGCTGTGATACTATATTAAAAGCTATACTTGATTATAACACTCCTCCTCCGACTAGTACATCTTCCTGGTACCAGTTTCTCTTGAACCGCCCTGTTCAACCTTCTACTCCTAAGTATAATGTTTGTGCCTATCCGAGTAGTGTCAGTGAAGAGCGTCTAGAAAGAGTAAATTGGTCCTTTAATAATATGACAGCTGTCAAAGATTGTGGTAATGTAAAAGGAGTATATGCAGAATGCAATAATGGAGCTGTTAATTTTGGTGCTTATCCAGGTTTTACAACAATAGGTGCAATTGCTAGTCCTTATCAAGCATTTACAGATCATAGCACTATATTACAAAATGCAGCCCCTAATCAATATAGATGGGGTGGTTTGTATCAATATGGTATACGCTCCGACAATGCAAAGCCAGGACCATATTCTTTTTTTAGCACATTTTATAATAATAGTTATGAAACATTAAAATTAGCATTTAACTATGAAATGGTATACAGTAGTTATCGACGAGATGCTCCCTGTTGGTCCCCATTTCCATTTTGGAGAGAATGCCATAGAGTGCATTACTTTACCTATACTCCAAGAGTGCAACAGCCCAATATTACTCTAAACTCATATCTAATTAATCATAGAGATAGACCAAGTCAACTGATTTATCGAAATAGTCCAATTAGAAAATCTTGGCAAATAGAGAATGCTAATGCTGGAAGTTGTAATATAGAAACAAAAAATTCTTCGGGAGAAGTTATACCATTTCTTTCTAAAAGCGGATTGAATATTGACTTTAAACAAGGCAAGCAAATTGTAGACTTCTTACCTATTAATGGTGCAACAGGACAATATCTTGAAAAGGTAGATCAGAATGCAGACTATACAATTAGCTATGATCCAAGTCGACTAAAGCCCGGTGATTATACGAGTACATTAACATGTAGTCTTAGTATAAACTGCTCATCAGGTTCAAATACAGATGATTGTAAGAGAAGCTACCCAGGTAATCCTTATGGTGGATCAGTATCAGTTTCTGCTAGTAAAGCATTTACAATATATCCAGATCAAACAGTTACTTTGGCAGCGTCAGCTAAGCCAACTATCGTTTATAATAAATTTAGAAAAACTAAAATACTAGCTAATACAAAAGGTGCAAACTTGAATGATACACATAAGTATAAACTTGCAAAAATCCCTAAAGGGTATAGGTTGACTTCTCCTGAGGAAATAGTTAAGGTGGCTGATGCCTCAGGTACTACTAACGCCTTCTGGGATGTTGAATTAGTTGTTGATCCCAAAACAAATGTAAGTGAGGCGATAATAGGTGCATCAGAATTTGTTGTAGAAATGACTGATGAGCCATATGATAATCTTTATACGGCTAAGGCAAAAGTAATTTATCTTGGCAATAGAGATGTAAGAGAAGTTGCTCAATAAGCATAAAAGTTTTAAAAACACATTTAGACTAAATATATATATAAATATAAATACATATATACCAATCACTATAATTATATTAGTTTTATTATCAAAAATAATAGTCCCTATACATTTTATGTAAAACAACATAAAAGAACTCTCTCATATAATAGTATCCCAACTAAATCTAGTACTATTAATATCTCTTTACCCCGACCTGGAAAGTGAGTGATGAGTTAAGAGAGGCTCTCGGGGTGTGAATTCTTGACAAGTTTTTGGGGAGTGCTATACTTGATTATATACATAAAACTAATATATGAAATCACATCTTTTGTCCATTATCTGCGCAAGTATTATTGTTCTTGGGGGTTCATTTGTAGTGGTGAAAACCATCTTGGCTAAAGATGAAGCCTCAGAATTAGATAAAAAAGCTCAAGAAAGTCAGCTTGAATTTCAGAAGCAGTCACAAAAAACAGGAGAGGGTAGGTCTCAAACAGGTATTAATCAAATGCCTTCTAATGAAAATCAAAATGAGGCTCAGCAAAAATTATTAGAGCGACAAAAAGAGCAAAATCAGCAATTAACAGAAAAACAAAAAGAACAAACTAAAAAAATGTCTGAAAAAGCAAAAGAAGCTGAAAAACAAAATTTAGAGAAAAAAGATAAACAAGATAGGTTGAATCCAAATGATGAAGGCCAAGATGACTCAGTAGATTCTTTGTCTGAGCAAATTACTGTAGGGCCAGAGCGAGAGAAGAAAATCAAGGATAAGTGTCAGGAAATTAGTAATAAAATTGCTGAACATCAAAATGAATTAAAGGCAAAAGCTGAAAAAAGACTTGGTAAATATAATAAAATTATTACTCGATTGCAATCAGTTTCAGTAAAATTAGCAGAATTAGGTGTAGATGTTACCACCTATAATGGGTATGTAGCTGAGGTTAATTCAAAAGTTACTGATTTAAATACTCTCACCCAAAAATATATAGCTTCTCTTCAATCTGATAGTGCTCAGCTTTGTACTAAAGACAAGGCAGCAACAGAATTGAATACTCGTAAATCTGATCTAAAGGTTATTATTAGCCAGGATAAAGCCATTAGGACTTATATGAAAGAAACGATTATTCCTTATCTTAGAAGTATAAAACCACAACAACCAGCTTCAACAGAATCAGGTAATACCACAACTCCGACCAATACAGTCCCGGCTACAAATACAGCTCCAATTCAATAATATCAATATAATAGTACTCATATGAGCGACAATCTTGAAACTAATAATGTAGATCAATCAACAATATCAGAACCCACAATATCAGCTTCAGTTAATCCAGTCTCCATTAATCCTGAATCTGTTTCAACCCCTAATTCAGTGCCAGAAAATAATACTGGGCTAACTTCATTTACTCCTGAGGAGGTAGCAGTTCCAACACCAGCTCCTACTGTAACTGAACCCGTAAGCCCAATAGAAAATTTAGCAAAAAAAGAAGTAGTAACTCGACCATTATTATGGGGAGTAGTAGTATTCTTAGTATTCTTTGCGCTTGTAATAGGAGCCGTAAGTGTATATCGATATTATCAAGATCAGGATAAGCCTGTAGAGGATGCATCTATATTACCTGCAACCACTCCAGCTAATACACAAAGTACTCTTGATACTACTCCCGTATCTACAGATACTAAGGTGCAGGCTGATGCCATTAGTGCAGAAGTACAAAGTATAGATACAGATATAGAAGGAGATGTTTTATCAGATTCTTCATTGGGTTTATAAATCAAGAGAATAATTTATCTATTTGACAGTATTGATAATCTTGGGATACACTCTAGATAATGGTTAATATATTTTCAAGATGACATATTTTATTATTACTGGTGCTACGGGAGATTTAGCTCGCACCAAATTATACCCAGCTTTAGCTGAAATGTTTTCTTATGGCCAATATATCGGGGAAACCCAATTTATTGGAGCTGGCAGAAAGCCTTATACACAAGAAGAATATCAGCAATTAGTGAGAGATTCTCTTGGTATACATGATTGGAAATTAGATTTTATTGATAATTTACATTATATACAATTAGACTTTGATACTATACTCACAATTCAGAATTTTATTCGGGATTATGACATACAAAAAGGGGATAGAATTATTTGGTATATGGCAATACCACCACAAGCCTTTGGGAATATTATTACTACCTTATCCGATATCAAACAACAATATAAAGATATAGAATATACTCTTGTATTTGAAAAACCATTTGGCTCGGATATTATATCTGCAAAAGCATTGAATAATCAACTCGCAGAATCTTTTCGAGAAGAGGAAATTTATCGAATAGATCATTATCTTGGGAAGGAGACAATACAAAATATTTTAGCTTTGAGATTTGGTAATACTATGTTTGAGCCATTACTCAATAATCATTATGTAGAGTCAATCTCTATTAATGTGTGGGAAGAGCGGGGTATTAATGAGAGGGCTGAGTATTTTGATAATACCGGTATTATCAAAGATATTCTACAGAATCATATTTTGCAAACCTTAGCTTTGATTACCATGGAAGCTCCTGTCGCTATGGAAGCAGAATATATTCGTGATGAAAAGCATAAAATTCTTAATTCCCTAAGACCAATTCAGTCAAAAGATATAATCTTAGGGCAATATATCAGCTCAGGGGATAAAAAGAGTTATCTTGAAGAGACTGGTGTCCCTACAGAGTCCAAGACAGAGACATATATAGCATTAACTGCCTATATAGATAATTTGCGCTGGGAAAATACTCCTATTTATATATCAACAGGGAAACGATTATCAGAGACTAAAGCTGAAATTAGAATAAAATTTAAGCAAAGTTTTAACTATTTTAGTCATATTGATGAGGGGTGCAATCCTCAGCAAAATGAGCTCGTTATTAGTATACAGCCAAATGAAGAGGTATATTATACGGTAAATGCAAAATTTCCCGGAAAAGGAATGTGTATACAGCCCGTAAAACTTAATTTCACCTATGAAGAATCGTTTGGGCAGCGAAGTCAAGGGGCATATACACGGCTTATACAAGATATTATTGAACAAGATCAATCATTATTTATTCGGGCTGATGAAATTGAAGCTGCTTGGAATTATGTGGACGCATTAATTCAATCAAATACTATAAAGGAGAGGCAGCTTGTATTCTATGAGGCAGGAAGTAATCCAAATGACATAAAACTCATACAAAGTATGGTATAATAAAAAAGTAAAAAAATAACTCTCATGAAAAGAGAAAAACAAAAAGGTTTCACCCTACTTGAGATATTATTAGTAATAGCAGCAATAGGAATATTGGCGGCTATAGTATTGGTGGCAATAAACCCCAATAAACAAATAGAAGCAGCAAGAACAGCGCAGCGAAGAGCAGATATAAATAGTATAGCAAAAGCAGTGCAACAATTCATCATAGATAATGGAGGAAGTTATCCCGTAGGTTTACAAAATATACCCGTAGGAGCAAGTATAGGATTATGTAGCGTAACATGTAGTAATGGAATAAATTTAAGTAGCTCATTAAGTCCTATCTATATAGCATCAATACCAGTACCTCCAGATGCCAATGGACAATATACGGTAACCAAGACAGCAAATGGAGTAAGTGCAGGATATGATAGTGCGGGTAATACAGCAGCAAATATAGCAGGGAATCCCAATTTAGATATAAACTTTGCCAGAGATAAAATGTTATTTAATTCTACAGGAAGTATCCCTATAAGCTTTAGTAGGGGAGAGACTAACCCAACCCCGAATAGAGCAACTTATGTGGGGAGTGATGGACTACTTAAGACAGCGGCAGCCAATGAGCCAAGATTCGACCACAACCCAATAACAGGCGAATCGCTGGGGCTGTTGGTGGAGGAGGCGAGAACCAATAATGTGCTTCACTCAGCATATAATGTAAGCTCTTGGGCACAAAGTGTTGGAGCTGGTCTTAGTGTCCAAACAGGATTATTAGCTCCAGATGGGAGTAATACAGCTGTGAGATTCATTAATACGGGACCAACTTATGGATATACGAGAATTAGTTTTCCTAATTTAACAACATCACCTACAGGAATTAGCTATACTGTGAGTTTCTATGCAAAACTAAATGCTATCCCAAGTAATAATGGTGTTTATAATACAGATATTGGAGATGAGGGTGGGCTGAACTATTATAGTTCTTTAATTGTAGGGCAGTGGGTTCGTATTACGAGAACAGTTAATAAAACAGATAGTTCACTGTATAAAAATTTTGCTGATATTATTAATGGGGGTACAGCAGATTGGGATATAACAATTTGGGGGGCACAAGTTGAGGCTGGAAGCTCTGCTACTTCTCTGATTATTACCATAGGAGCCGCTAATACACGTCCAGTAGATAATGCCAATATTACGGGGGATACTTTTAATACATTTTATACCCGGGGACCTGGATCATTATACACAGAGGCTTATGCGACACTTGGTATTGATCAACAGTATTTAACAATTAGTACAGCCGCGGGATCTCTTAGACCTAGAAAAACTTCTACTAATAATTACTCTTTAATGGCACGTGATGGATCAACTCGTGATGCAGTACAGGTACCGTCACCTAGTTTGACAAATAATCAGCTTATAAAAATAGCGTCAGCTTATAATGATAATGATGTAACCGTTTCTGGTGGTGGGCAGTCTATAGTTACAGCCTCTGTACTAACATTAGCACCATATGATAGATTGGATATTGGACCATGGGTTGGTGGGGTTTGTCCCTCATGCACTATAAGAAGAGTCACATATTGGCCCAGTAGGTTATCTAATACGATATTATCTAATTTATCTCGATAATTACACTTTTAACAAATATCCTAAACTTGATTGGCAGCAAAGTGCCACAGCAAGACCATCAGCCGCATCATCTGGTTTGGGAATAGATTTGAGCCCTAGAATTGTCGCTACCATTTGCTGCATTTGGGCTTTAGGAGCTTTACCATAGCCGGTTATTGCTTGCTTGATTTGAAGCGGGGTGAATTCGAATAATTGAAGATTATGTAATTCAGCATTAAGAAGTATAACTCCCCGAGACTGCGCTACCGTGATAATAGTAGTTGTATTACGAAAAAAGAATAATTTTTCAACCGCAATAATATTAGGCTTATGCGTGGCAATAATCTCTTTGAGACTCTCATCTATAATGGCAAGTCTCTTAGAGTCTGAGAGATGAGATTCTGTGGTAATAACACCATAATCCACCACATTGGATACGCGAGATAGGGAAGTATCAATAATTCCAAATCCTGTGGTGGCGGTTCCTGGGTCAATGCCGAGAATACGATAGGGGGAATTATTATCCATACTCTAAATGGAGGCAGTAGTCCAAATCTCTTCCACATCATCTAATTCTTCTAGGATTTCAATGAGATTGTCTAATTTTTCTTGGGCCTCTTCAGTAATTTCAGTAGGTATATTGACTTTATATTCTTGCTCTCTGATAATTTCCTCAAACATCCAAATCACTGATCCACTAGCCCCTAGACTACCTCCATTTTTAGATAATAGATGCCTTAAATCAGCCACCGTACGATTACCATTATCGGTATATGTCTTGATGAGCAAACCAACCCCCTCAGGCCCAAAACCCTCATACATAATCACCTGCCCACTGGTATTAGAGGCTTTTTCCAAAATACGATTAATATTATCTTTAGGCATATTGACTTCTTTAGCTTTTTCTAAAGCTAATCTCAACTCAGGATTCATAGCAGGATCAATAGAACCTTTCCTTGCCGCAATTTGAATCATCTTGACCACCTTAGAAAAATTCTGAGCCTTCAACTTATCTGTAGCAGCTTTTTTATGCTTGATTTTGGAGAATTTATTATGCCCAGCCATATTGAATATTATTATCTTATTGATTACAATTATACCATAAAACCAGCTTATTTTCAAGCATGGGAGTATCGGTAAGGGTGGTGTGGAGTTTTCGTAGCGGAGGCTTTAAGTCCCTCCCATATTTTAGTTTGGGAGGGGGTTTATCCCTCCATTTTTCGTAGAGTCAGCGACCTCGCCGACATTTCCTCTCGTAGGGGCGACTTTTCAGTCGTCAGAAATCTAAAATATAGACAAAAATTCTAAAATATGATATAAGGTTATTGACCATCACTGGAGTTCTTTCCATGTCTAGATTCCGATTTCGTCTACCTTCCATTCTTGGGCTTATTCTCCTTCTAGGAGTCTCTGGATGTTCTGGAGTAAGTAATCCTCCTAAAATATTTCCAACCGATAGATTCACAGCTACACTAATGTCTAGGGATGTTGTGTCATCAAGTAAACTCTTGACATTTGAGTTTAGAAATGTTCCCATAGAAAGGCTCTCATATTTATGTCAATCATCCCCAAGAGTTAGGAGGTCTTGTTGGGTGAGGGCAAGATTACCCGCTGGTCAAGTGGATAATCGTCTTAATAATAAGAGTGTTTTGCCACAAAATGTTGTAGTGCCAGGATTTGTGGCAATTCCTCATATAATAGAAAATGGGCGTGCTACTGTCCTTTTACTTTAAGTACCTAAGCAGTAGTCAACACGACCTCAAAGCCCGGCATAGATCGGGCTTTTCTTTTCCCTCTCCTAAAAAAGTATAAGAGGGACTTAAAGCTCCTCCCTGCCTACCTGCGGTAGGCAGGTAAAGGAGGACAATAAAACTGTCCATATTTTTACCCAAAATATGCTATAATAAAAATATATAATAATCAAAAACATGACTGAGCAAAACAACTTTATATTGTATACAGATTCCAATGGAGCGGTAAAGTTGAATGTTTTTATAGAGGATGAGACGATTTGGTTATCTCAAAAATTAATGGCAGAACTTTTTGAAGTTGATGTCAGAACTATTAGTGAACATATACAAAATATCTATAAAACTCAGGAATTAGCCGAGATATCAACTGTCCGGAATTTCCGGATAGTTCAAAAAGAAGGTACTAGAGAGGTTAATCGTGAAATTGCATATTATAATCTAGATATGATTATCGCTGTAGGTTATAGAGTTAATAGCAAAATAGCCACTCAATTTAGAATTTGGGCAACTCAAAGGTTAAAAGAATATATACTCAAAGGCTTCACGATGGATGATGAGAGGCTCAAAAATCTAGGCGGAGGTAATTATTGGAAAGAATTGCTAACCCGTATACGAAATATTCGAGCTAGTGAGAAAGTTTTTTATAGACAGATATTAGATATCTATGCAACAAGTATAGATTATGATGCTAATAATAAAACTTCAATTGAATTTTTCAAAAAAGTCCAGAACAAAATACATTATGCAGTACATAAACAAACTGCAGCTGAAGTGATTTATAATCGAGCTGATGCGGAAAAAGAATTTATGGGACTCACTACCTTTACTGGGAATACCCCGCAATTACAAGATATCTCAATAGCTAAAAATTATCTAGATGAAAAAGAATTAAGAGCATTGGGTCAAATAGTCTCAGGATATCTAGACTTTGCTGAAAGACAAGCAGAAAGACAAGTCCCAATGAAGATGCAAGATTGGGCAGACCATTTAGATAGTATTTTGTTGGCTACAGGGGAAGAAGTCTTACGAAATGCAGGTAAAATTAGTAGTAAAGAAGCAATGCAAAAAGCTCAAGATGAATATAAAAAATATCAGCAAAAAACTCTAAGCCCAGTAGAACAATCTTATCTGGATACTATAAATCAACTAGAAAGTAAACTTCAGAAAAAGTAAGTGTATATAAAATTAAATTTTTGAGAGTATTTTTGAGTAAAGAAAGACTCTGCATCGCTGCAGAGTCGGGGGAATGTTCTGTGGGGGGTAGTGTTTTTCCCTGAGGTCTATAATGAAGCTATTATTCCCATCAAATTGCTTTATGGTTTCATGGGGTGATTTCAATATTTGTCTAAGCTCACTAACCGTATAAATTTCTTCTGTAGGCCTACTATGGCCTGGGGGTATGTAAATATTACTTATAGTGCAAACCTGCCTACCGCAGGCAGGCGCAAAGGAGGACAATAAAACTGTCCCTGTTTTCCCCAAAATATGATATAATAACAATATATGAAGAAAAAAATTGTAATTCTAGATAGTAATGCGGTAATTCATCGAGCTTATCATGCTTTGCCTCCTTTTACGACAGCGGAGGGAGTGATGGTGAATGCGGTATATGGATATGCCAAATTATTATTAAAAGTTATCAAGGATATAAAACCGGATATTGTTTTAGCAGCTTTTGATGTGGATGGAGGGACTTTTCGGCATGAGCAATTTGATGATTATAAGGCCAATCGAGTGGCGGCAGATCAGGATTTGTATGACCAAATTCCTTTGGTGCAAGAATTAGTGCGAGGCCTCGATATCCCTGTTTTGGAGCTCGCTGGATATGAGGCTGATGATATTATTGGAACTATTGCCGAGCAAACCAATAAAAGTAAGAATGAATTGGTAATTGTGACGGGGGATATGGATACTATGCAATTAGTAAAGCCGGGTATTTCGGTTTATACCCTCAGGAAAAGTATTAATGACACGGTAATTTTTGATACTGAAGCGGTGATTGCAAAATATCAGATTAGGCCCGATCAAGTGAGAGATTTTAAAGGGCTAAAGGGGGATCCTTCGGATAATATTCCGGGAGTACCAGGGATTGGAGATTTGCGAGCAGTGAATCTACTAAAGCGATTTGAGACTATAGAGAATGTTTATAAATTTGTAGATAAATATACTAAGTTTGAAGATATTGCCAAAGAGGATAGAGAGGCTTTGACTAAATCTATCTTTGAGAATCTCAAGAATAATAAAGAACAAGCTTTTTTTAGTCGTGAGCTTGCGACAATTATCCTCGATGCTCCCATTGGAGATATTGTAAATGAGACTTTAGAATATCAATTTCCGGTAGAGAAGGCAAAAGAAACATTCAAACATTTTGAATTTTTCTCCTTAGTAAAGGATTTGAATATTATATTAGAAAAAGAAAAACCAAATAAAGCTCAGGCAAGTTTTTGGAGCCAAGAAGATAAATCAGCACAGGCAGAAGAGCATATCAAAACGCAGTATCAGTCTCTTGATACATTGGTCTCTGGTCCATTAGCCATATATCAATCAGGGGAGTATTATGCGGCAATAGACGCTAGGGGACGGCGAGCTAAACTCAATGAAAAAGAACTCAGAGATTTGCTTGCAACCAATCAAATTCTTATTTGCGCCGATATAAAGCCTATAATACGGGGTTTATATCCTTTTGAACTCAAGGCTAATCTGCAGGATATTGTTTTGATGGCATATCTTATCAATCCTGGAGAGAGGCAATTATCTCTGGCAGCAGTGGCCTCAGCGTATGGGGTTGATTATAATGAATCTCATCCAGAACTGAGCTTGCATAGCCTATATACTATTATTCTTGAGAAGATGAAACCTCAGCATATTGAGGAGGTATATAATACTATTGAGAGACCATTATTACCGGTGCTTGCTCGTATGGAAGCCATTGGAGTATTATTTGATATTGATAAACTTCAATCAACTAAAGATTTTGTGGAGAATAAAATCAAAGATTTGACTCAAAAAATTTATAGTATAGCTGGAGAGGAATTCAATCTTAATTCTCCCAAACAATTATCTCAAATATTATTCACCAAATTAGCCTTATCTCCAAAAGGGGTAAAGAAAACTGGAAGTGGACAAATTTCTACCTCAGCTGATGCTCTCGAGTCAATGCGAGCAGAATTTGAAATTGTCGATTTAATTTTGCAATATCGGGAAGTTGCTAAACTTAAGTCTACCTATATTGATAGTCTACCTCTGATGATGGATAAAAAAGGCCGTATACATACTAGTTATCAGCAAAATATTGCAGCTACTGGTAGATTATCCTCGGTAGATCCTAATCTTCAGAATATCCCTGCTCGTAGTGAACTTGGTCGCCAAATTAAACAATGTTTTGTGGCTCCTAAAAACTGGACATTACTTGCCTGTGATTATTCTCAAATAGAATTAAGACTAGCCGCTCATCTTGCTCAGGACAAAGCAATGCTAGAGATTTTTAGTCAGGGACAAGATTTTCATACAGCCACAGCTCAGCGAGTATATGGAGTAAACTCGGAAGACATTACCAAAGAAATGCGTACTTTTGCCAAGACTATTAATTTTGGAATTTTATATGGAATGGGAGCAGTAAGCCTTGCTCGCAATCTCAAAATTAGTCGCACCGAGGCACAGGAATTCTTGGCTCGGTATCGAGAAGCTTATCCGGAACTCCATGAATATATGGAATCCTTGAAGCAATTTGCACGCCAACATGGATATGCTCAAACCGAATATGGAAGAATTCGGGATTTATCCAATATAGATATTAGAAATCCTCGCAATCAAGCTTTGCTCGAGCGAATTGCAGTTAATATGCCAATTCAGGGACTGCAAGCCGATATTATAAAGTTAGCTATGATTCAAATTGATGAATATCTTAGAGAAAAGCAAGATATTCATATGATATTACAAGTTCATGATGAATTAGTATTCGAGGTGGAACAGGATGAGGTGGACTTATATCAAAAGAAAATAGTAAATATTATGGAATCAGTATATAAAGCTAGTATTCCAATTAAAGTTGGAGTAACTATCAAAGACTATTGGGGTTAATTAGTAACCTTTTCTTCGTAAATTCCAGTCTCGGTATTAATACGAATTTTATCTCCTTGATTGATAAACATAGGAACCTTTACCTCTAATCCTGTTTCTAATTTTACTACTTTTACTGCAGCATCTACGGTATTTCCTTTAATTGCAGGCACAGCCTCGATTACTTCGAGCACAACTTTTGGAGGGAGATTAATAGTAATGGGAGATCCATTGAAGGTTATAATTTTTACCTTAGCGCCTTCTTGTAAATATCCAATAGTATTCTCACCTAAAGTCTCAGTATCAAAAGCATATTGCTCAAAACTTCTTTCATCCATAAAATGATATCCCTCAGAATCATTATACAAATATTCAGCATAGGATTCTGCAATATCGGCCTCAGCAAACATATCTGATTGTTTAAAATTACGCTCTTGGGTATTCTGGGTTAATAGATTACGCATTTTGACGGTAAGAACTGAACCCGCCCGTCCTTTTTTCGCTAATTGGCTAAATAAAATTAAATAAGGGGTTTCATCAACCACAATAATTTTACCTTTTTTAATATCTGAAATAGAAAGCATAGAATATTTCTTATATACCCTTGCTATTATAGTCGATATAGCTCTAAAATGCAATAAGAGGCGGTGAAGGCTAAATTTTCAATGTAGTAGAGGTGGTGATTTTAAAGCCATCTAAGTTTTGATACATAATATTGACAAAATGTATAAAATATGCTTTACTTGTCTAGTTGTTGCATATTCCTAATGCATCCTTCATCACATTCGGCTATTGATTTAGTAATTGATGCTCTAAGAAAAGAGTTCAATGGAGGAAAATGTTTTGTCAGGGAGCTAAGATACCTTGGCTCTGATGCCAGCCTTTTTCTCTCTCGCCTCAATCCTGAGGCAGAAATTCGCCTTATAGCTGGAGGAGGTCTATTCTCCAAGTTTGGAGAGGGAGATGAGGTAGAGTTGTGGGCATGGAATCCCATCACTAGTTGGCATAAGGTTGAAACGG
This sequence comes from Parcubacteria group bacterium, assembly GCA_943354045.1. Taxonomy (GTDB): domain Bacteria; phylum Patescibacteriota; class Minisyncoccia; order SW-4-49-11; family SW-4-49-11; genus CALRBF01. The sequence goes on along the minus strand of CALRBF010000001.1, from coordinate 260,132 downwards.
ATGATGACCTCATCCATCCGTGGGAGCATGATGTTCTAGACGGGGTAGACCCCCTGTCCACCCTAGGTGGTATAGACGGAGATCCTTTTCCCTGACTTCCCCCTATATCTAAACCATCCCCCCACCGTCACGGCGGTAGGGGTTTTTATTTTTCAACTTGTGAGTATGAGTTAATTTAGAATATAGAAGACATGCCCTTTTAAGGGGTGTGAAATTAAGAGTTCTTTGTTGCAACAATAGAGGCGACTGAAAGACCCCCCCTCCTAATATCTCTTTACAAGAAATAATAGGAGGGACAAAAGCCCTACGAAAAGAAAAAAGACCAGGCCTCAGCGACCGAGTCTTTCTGTTAGAATGGAGGGGATTTTATCTTTGACCTTCATCAGGACAACCTGTTTCAAATGTGTTGAGATCTGGATTTTGGGGGTTTTTTACCCTAGATTTGAGAGTGTCTGGAAGAGGGTTTTCGCCAATGGGACATATTGTAGGAGTGTTATTCCTGTTTGCTTTTCCAGATAATGGCTCTAAAAAACTTTCTCGTTCCAACTTTAATTTTCCTCAAAAACAACTTCAAAATATTATCATATCATCATATCAAAATCAATATGTTATACTGTATATAATAATCAATAATAGTTATATCAATGTCAAAATATCAATATATTATTATAGGAGCGGGAATTGCGGGGAGTAATGCGGCTGCTACAATACGTAAAGAATCCCCAGAAGCAAGTATTGCTCTGATAGGAGATGAATCATATCCTGTATATTCTCGAGTGAATATTGGTAAAGTTGCTGCAGCTCATAAACAGCCTGAGGAGCTACTTCTCAAAACCGAAGATCAATTCCGTGAGCAAAATATTAATCATATTATTGCTAAAGTCACAGCCCTTGATAAAGAAGCTAAATTGGCCACTTTAGATAATGGAGAAATACTACAATATGACAAGGTGTTAATCGCAACGGGTGGTAGGGCTCGCAAACTCACACAAGTAGGAGCTGATTTAGCGGGAGTATTTAGTTTTCAAACCCTAGACGATGCTATACAAGTAAGAGATTATATACAAGATAAAGAATATATTACTATTGTAGGAGGTGGATTTATTGGAATTGAATTTGTCGAATTATTATCAGCTCTTGGAAAAAAAGTGACACTGATTATTCGTGAAGAATGGTATTGGAAAGGAATGATAGATAAAATTGGAGGTAATCTCATCAATGAATATATTCATCAGAGAGCTAATGTATATTATAATGCTGAGATTGGTGAAATAAAGAGCGAAAATGGTGCTATTGCAGAGATAATTCTAAAATCAGGCGAAATTATACCTACGCAAAGTTTATGTATTGGAATTGGGCTTGAATTAAATAAAGATTTTCTTCCCCCTGAATTATGTAATCGCGGTCTGAAGGTTAATCAATATCTTGTGAGTGAAAATACAGACATATTCGCGGCAGGTGATATAGCCGAGTATTATGATATATTGCAAGAGAATAGCACAAGTGGCGGAACTTGGGCTAATGCATCATTACAGGGTATGATTGCGGGATACAATATGGTGCATACAGATGCTATGAAGCCGTATTCTTTGATACCTGTTTTTAGTCCTAAAACCAGCCTACCTATAGCTTTTGTAGGAGCTTGTAGATTAGGGTCTGATATGCAATCTGTGGTGATAGAACAAGGGGATAGATATGTACAAGTTAATATCAATAAAGATAATATTATTATAGGAGGGGTGATAATAGGGGATTCAGCTTATATGGGAATTATGCGTAAATGGGTAGAGGGTAAAATTTATATTGATAATATCGTGAGCTAGGCATAATATTTTGTCAAAAATTGACAAATAAAGTTAATATGCATTGACAAAATAATAGGTAAATAGTATTATTATGTTGCCCTAACTCAAGGCATCCATGGCACACGGTAAGCGTCATGACTCCCGGAAAGTTCGTCGGAAAAAAAATTATTGGGGAGTTTCTCCCTCCAATAGCGGTATCCGAAGCCTCTACCCGCAGCGTCATGGACGTCATGACCGCTTGACCATTCCGGTCGAGCCCGTTGTCAACACTATCACCTAGAGTCTATCACCTCTAGGTACAACTGAATAACTAGAACCCCCGTTTACCCGGGGGTTTTCAACTTTATGTGCTATAATAAATAATATAATTATATAAAATACTGTGACTGGTAAGCAATTAGATACCTATTTTCAAGATATAATACGGGAGCGGGGAAATAGAGCCTTATATAGTATTCAGGTTTTCTTGGCACATAATAAAGCTTCGTATAGGCAGGCAGCCCTCCGAGCTCTTGAGAATTTTGAATGGGATAGGGTTAAAGATTTGATTGTCCCTCTTATCAATGATGCTACTTTGACGGTAAAAAAAGAAGCTATTCGAGTTCTCACTCATTTTCCTGAGGGAAAAGCATATCTAGAGGCAAATAAAATGAGTATTCCTCAGGATATTACACAATATGCTAATACCAAAGTCTCAACCCCAGATATGTCCTCAGAAATAATGAGTGTATCTCAGTTTATTGCCCAAATTAATAGTATTATTGGTGAGAATACGGTGCAAATTGAAGGTGAAGTCTCAGCCTTTCAAATGTCTACTTTTGGGAATAATCAGTGGGTATTCTTTGATCTAAAAGATGAGAAAAAAGAAGCAAAAATTCGTTGTTTTACGACCGTATCTCAGCTTCGGAAATCCCGTATTTCACCCGTGGATGGTATGCGTATTATTGTAACGGGTAAATCTCGCCTTTCTCCTAAATCAGGAATATTCAGTATAATGGTAGATACTTTGGCAGTTTCTGGAGAAGGGGAACTTGCCAAGGCTTTCGAATTACTCCGAGCAAAATTAGAAGCCGAAGGATTATTCCAACAAGACCGCAAAAGATCTATTCCCAATATGCCTCAGAATATCGGAGTCATAACCTCACAAGATGCTGCTGCCTATAAAGATTTTATGAAAGTACTTGGAGCTCGTATGGGGGGGCTTCAATTATATTTTCATCATGCACAAGTACAGGGTGAGCGAGCAGTAGAGAGTATTATTACTGCTATTAATAATCTCAATAGTTATCCCGAAATAGAAGTGATAGTATTAACTCGAGGGGGAGGCGCTATGGATGATCTTCATGCATTTAATGATGAGTCGGTAGCTCGGGCAATTTATACTTCAACAAAGCCGATTATCTCAGCAGTAGGGCATGAGCGGGATATTACTATAGCAGACTTTGTAGCAGATTTTCGAGCTTCTACTCCCTCTAATGCTGCTGAATTATTGACACCACATCGAGATGAATTAAAGGGAATAGTGGGGCAAAAAGAGAGCTTATTACAAGCTAGTATACAGTATCAAATTCAACAATTATCTCGCAATATTGATCAGCGATTATATTCTCTGGAGCGATATACTAGATTTATTTCTGATACAGTGAAAAACACTATACAGAGATTAGAGAATAATGCTTTTCAACAATTGCGACAAATACAACAATATCAATATACTATTAATTCGAATATACATAGCATTCAAAGTGGTATTCATAGCGCTTTTACACAAAAACACAATAAGCTTCTTGTCTTAGAATCTCAACTTTCAGCCAATGATCCTAAATTAATTTTACAAAAGGGATATAGTATTACTAAAATCTATGATAAAATTATTACAGATATTTCACAAATTACTGAAGGGGATATATTGACCACTCAATTCAAAAATGGAAAAGTCAAAAGTATTGTAACAAAAAAATAATATGCGTATTAATGGAGTTCTTAATCAAAAATATCCTGCAACTTCTGATATGTATAAGAAGGTAGAAAGTACTCGTGTCTGTATGTTATATAATGAATTGGTACAAACAGATTTTGAAGAGCTTCAATTCTCAGAGGCAATATCCCTAAAGCAAGGTTCCCTGGCAGTAATAGTAGGTTCACATTTTGAAGCTCATAAGCTCAAATTATATGAATTTGATATTATACAAGCTCTCAACAAAGCCATTAATGTCATTAATTTTGAAGTAAAAAGATTACAAATTCGAATGCGATGATACAAAAACTTCCTTACAAATTATCTATAACTACTATTCTATATGGATTAGTTATGACACTTTTATGTATTATTATTCTAATGTTTTTGCTTCGTATACAAATGCAATTCGGAGATAGAGTGGGAATTAATATAGGGTTTAATGCCTATGAAGGAGTATCGGTAATTGGTTCAGCAAAATATGTTTGGCAATATGGTATATATGCTCTTTTGATTTCAGCTATTAATGGATTTGGAATTTGGTATATACAAAAGAGGTTTACGAACCCCTCAATACAGTATATAATAGTGTATTGGATATTTGGGGCGAGCATTGCCGCTATTAGTTTAATAGGAGTTTATTTGTGGTTAGTACTTGACACCAATATCATTAGTTAATTATATGTATATATATCCTGATCCCAAAACAACTGATCCCAAGCAAAGATTTTGGCAGCGATTTTTTGAAATACTGCCAGCATTTTTAACCTGGACAACTTTTATTGGACTTATTGTATTATCATTTTTCATCCCCTTTCAGGTAGCTTTATTTATTTTGATATTTGACTTGTATTGGTTATTCAAAGCAATATATTTAAGTGTGCATTTAGTAGTAGCCTACAGGCAAATGAAACATGATATTAAAGAAGACTGGTTGGCTAAAGCAAAAGCTTTATCAGGATTTAAGGATATTACACATATTGTTATGTTTCTCACCTATGATGAAGAACCAGAAGTATTGGCTCAAAGCATACAGTCATTGACGCAAAGCGAATATCCACTTGATAAATTAATTGTTGTGGTAGCCACTGAGGAAAGAGAGGGGGGGGCTCGGCAGAAAAAAGAAAATTATCTCAAAAAAGAATTCAAAGGAGTATTTCAAGACTTTATTGTCACCACACATCCTGATGGAATAGAAGGGGAAATGAAAGTAAAGGGAGCTAATGCCACTTATGCTGCACAGCAAATAAAAATCTATTTAGAACAAAAGCAAATTCCTTTTGAGAAAACTATTATGTCAGCTTTTGACAGTGACACTGTTGTTCATCCAAAATATTTTTCTGCTCTTACCTATGAATTTTTGTATTCAGAAAATCCCCATAATCATAGTTATCAGCCCTTACCAATGTATCATAATAATATTTGGGATGCTCCTGCTTTTACTCGCGTTGTTGCTATTAGCTCTAGCTTTTGGCATATGATGGAATCTGTGCGTTATGATAGAATGGTCACTTTCTCAAGTCATTCTATGAGTTTTAAAACTCTTGTAGATGTAAATTATTGGCCAGTAAATATGATTTCAGATGATTCTGTAATTTATTGGAAATGTGTCGATTATCATAATGGTGATTATGATGTAATACCCATTCATATTCCAGTATCATTGGATGCAGTACAGGCACATAATCCAATACAGGCATTTATTAATCAATATAAGCAAATGCAAAGATGGGCCTGGGGAATTGAGAATTTGCCTACTACTATGCGATCATATGCTATTAATAAAAAAGCTCCTTTGGGGGATCGTATTCGCCGAATTGGTAATATGATAGAAGGTCATTATACTTGGGCAACTTCAGCTGTTATACTTGCAATATTTATTTGGTTTCCTATTTGGTTTGGAGGAGCTGCTTTTAAATCTAGTGTATTTTCTAATAATTTACCCCAATATACCGGTATGATTATGAATATTACCTTGGTGGGATTAATTGTAACAACCTATATTAATATTCTCTTATTACCTCCAAGACCCACCAAATATTCTCGTTGGCGAACTATTATGATGTATGTGCAATGGATATTTATTCCTATTGTAGCATTAACTCTTGGAGCTTTTCCTGCTATTGTGGCTCAAACAAGATTATTATTTGGTAAATATCTTGGCTTTTGGGTGACTCCAAAAGTTCGTAATAATCCTAAATCATAGACTATGAATGAAATTAGAATCAAGGGAGCCCGTGTACATAATCTCAAGAATATCGATATTACTATACCTCGAGATAAACTCGTGGTGATTACGGGACTTTCAGGGTCAGGGAAATCTTCTCTTGCCTTTGATACTATTTATGCCGAAGGACAAAGGCGTTATGTCGAAAGTCTTTCAGCCTATGCTCGTCAATTTTTAGGAATGATGGATAAGCCAGATGTCGATGTGATAGAAGGATTATCTCCTGCTATTTCTATTGACCAAAAAAGCGTGTCGAGAAACCCCCGCTCTACTGTGGGTACAGTAACAGAGATTTATGATTATTTGAGATTATTATATGCTCGAGTTGGAATTCCATTTAACCCTGATACCGGAGAATTAATTCGTATGCAAGATGCCAAACAAATGGCAGATATAGTGGCTCGCTACAAAGATAAGCAAATAATGATATTGGCTCCTATTATTCGGGATAAAAAAGGAGAACATAAAGGAGCTATACAAAAAGCTTTTCAAGATGGATTTATGCGACTTCGCGTAGATGGAATCGTGTATTTGACCGAAGAAGCCCTAGATCTTAATCTCGATAAGCAAAAAAAACATTCTATTGAGTTAGTCATAGATAGATTATTAGATTCTTCTGGTTTTGAGGCAGCTCGTATATTAGATTCTGTAGAAACTGCTTTGCGTCTCGGAGAGGGAATGCTTATTATTTCTGAAATATTAGAAAAGAATAAAAATTTGTATCGTGATGAGTTAATGAGTGAAAAATATATAATGGAATCAGGGGAAAGTTTTGGAGAGCTAGAAACTCGCAACTTTTCATTTAATAGCCCGCATGGAGCTTGTGCTACTTGTGATGGGCTTGGATATACTCTAGAAATTTCAGCCGATTTAGTCATACCAAATCCTCGGCTTACTATTAATCAGGGAGCTATCAAGCCTTGGGGAGTGGGTAAACAAAAAGGAGCCTTTGGTTGGTATATGAAAATTCTAGAAGCTGCTGCTGATATCAAAGGTATTAGTCTCACCACTCCGATACAAGATTTACCTGCAGAAGATTTACATTTTGTTTTATATGGATCTAATACTCCTATGAAAGTGCCGATACAATCAGGGGGGCATAAGATGGAAACCACCTATGAAGGAGTAATCCCAAATCTTTTGCGCCGTTATCAAGAAACTGACTCAGACTTTATACGAACAGAAATTGAAAAATATATGCTGAATACCATCTGTTCAGCCTGTAATGGTAAAAGATTAAAAAAACAATTTCTTTCCGTACAAGTTGCTCATAAAACGATAGACCAAATAGTTAATATGAGTATTGATGAATTATCTGCTTATGTCGCTAAGGTACAAGAAAATAAAGAATATTTTACCGAGCGAGATATTGCGATCAGTACTCCAATATTCAAAGAAATACAGTCTCGACTCAAATTCCTCCTCAATGTAGGACTTGATTATCTTACCTTAGATAGATCCAGTAATACTCTCTCCGGAGGAGAGGCACAGCGTATTCGGCTTGCAACCCAAATTGGCTCAGGACTTATGGGGGTATTATATATATTAGATGAGCCATCTATTGGATTACATCAGCGAGATAATAATCGACTTATACAAACCTTACAGCACTTACGGGATCTTGGGAATACCGTCATCGTCGTAGAACATGATGAGGATACTATTCGAGCTTCAGATTATGTGATTGATGTAGGGCCAGGGGCAGGAGCTGCTGGAGGGCGTATTATTGCCAAAGGAACTCCAGCCGAATTTATGGAAAAAGAAAGTCTTACCGCCGATTATTTGTCCGGAAGAAGACAAATTCAAGTACCCAAAAAATATCGCAAAAGCAATGGACAATTCATACATATAAAGGGAGCTGCTGAGAATAATCTCAAGAATATAGATGTTCAAATTCCTCTTGGACAAATGGTATGTGTGACAGGAGTATCAGGATCAGGTAAAAGTACCCTGATACAAGATATCTTATATAAACATATAGCCCATACATTATATGGAGCTAAAGATTTGCCAGGAAAATTCAAAGATATTACGGGAGTACAGAATATTGATAAAATGGTGAATATTGATCAGTCCCCAATTGGAAGAACTCCACGATCTAATCCTGCCACTTATACCGGATTATTCACAGTTGTGAGAGACTTATTTGCTCGTACTCCTGAAGCCCAACTCAAAGGTTATCAAACAGGTCGCTTTAGTTTTAATGTCAAAGGTGGACGTTGTGAAACCTGTAAAGGAGATGGAGTACTCAAAATTGAAATGAATTTCCTTCCGGATATTTATGTAGATTGTGAAGATTGTCATGGTAAACGCTATAATAAAGAAGTATTACAAATTCTCTATAAAGGTAAAACCATAGCCGATATACTGGATATGGATGTAGAGACGGCTTTAGAATTCTTCAAATCCATACCAAGTCTTAAAGATAAATTAGCTACTCTTTATGATGTAGGTCTTGGATATATGAAGCTTGGACAACCCGCCCCATATCTCTCAGGAGGAGAGGCTCAGCGAATTAAACTTGCTACCGAATTATCCAAGAGAGCCACGGGTAAAACTCTGTATATACTGGATGAGCCAACAACTGGACTCCATTTTGAAGATGTAGCAAAATTGCTAAGAGTACTACATCAATTAGCAGACAAGGGAAATAGTATACTTATTATTGAACATAATCTTGATATTATCAAAAGCTCAGATCATATTATTGATATTGGACCAGAAGGAGGGGCAAAAGGAGGAACTGTAGTAGCAGAGGGGACACCTAAGCAAATAGCCAAGAATACTAAGAGCTATACCGGGCAATATCTCAAAGCATTAGTATAAAGTATGGTATAATAGGTATAATTATATACCAATATGCATCATACATTACTTCAAACTTTTGCCTATGCCGCTTCCCAAAAAAGATTGCTCACTCTGGAGGAAATATATCGCTATCAAATCAATATACAATATACTTTACAAGAATTGCCTTCTCAAATCGCTAAAATTCCCCAAATAAAGACTCAATATGGTCTCTATGGGCTGATAGATTCTTTTGATGAATTATTAATCTTAAGACAAGAAAAAGGACGAGAATCTATACGTCGCTATAGGAGAATTAGCCAATATGGGCGACTATTAATAAGTATACCGTATATACGAGGTATATTCCTGGCTGGTTCATCCAGTTTTAGCACTGGTAATACCAAAAAAAGGAGTGATATCGATATATTTATTATCACCAAAAATCAGCATTTATGGATAGCAAGATTTCTGATTACCAGTATCACCCAAATACTCGGAATACGTCGCTCAGGAGAAATGGAAGAAAATCGTTTTTGCCTCAATCATTATATCACCGAGAATAATCTCAAACGCTCCGACCATAATATATATTCAGCCCAATTATATGCAGATTATATCGCAATAGGAGCAAATTCACAGCAATTATTAGACAAATTCTGGCAAGATAATATGTGGACAAGAGAATTATTCCCCCAAGCCAAGGCGCGCCAATACCCTATATTCAATCATCTCCAGTCCTATACCATAAAAACTTGGCTAGAGAATATATTAACTAAATTCTCCATACATATTTGGAATAGAGTAGCTCGATGGGGACAAATGCAAAAGATTAAATCTAATAGTATACAGTCGAACAACAATAATCGTATACAAGTAAGCGATACTGAGCTTGAATTTCACCCAGAACCCAATAGTATAAAAGTAGAACAAGTAATGCAAACTATATTACAACAGATAGGATAGGATTTTATCAAGAATATCTCAAATGTTTTGGTTATACAATACGGTATTTAAGCTTTCCAGGACTTATCGGTATAACAAATTTTTGGTGTAGATATTATTATAGATTCTAGTCAATATATAGCCGAGAGACTAGTAGATTATCTGTCACGACATCCAGAATATATATAAAAAAAAGTCCCAGCGCTGTATTGCGGGCGGGACTGTGGAAAGGAAGGGAGGGTGTGTGTGGGAATTTCCTTCTTTCAGATATTAAATAGTCTCATTCTTTAATCAGAGTAAGACTATTTAAAATCAATATATGTGTATCATATCCTATTCTCTATACAGAGAGGAGCCTCACGGCTCCTCTCTGTATTACTATCTACTACTATCCTCTATGTCTACGATGTATCTCATCTTATTCAGGGCTATTACGTAAAAATAAAAATTGGGAGGCTATGAGTTTTCGTAGGGGCGACCTTTCAGTCGCCTGTATTCCACCCCACCGTCTATCGACGGACCCACCTCCTAAATAAATATAGGAGGGACTTAAAGCCCTCAAGAGGGGAATTTTAGTACCAAATAAGGACAATAGTGGAGGGATAAACCCTCCGCTACGAAAGTATAATTTGTCTACGATCTTTTCATTTCATACAGCTTCTATGCAAATTCATATCAACTGGTATAATATGGGATATATGAATCCTCAAATTGCCCTACAAATTAATCAATGGATAGATAGACTTCATAATCCAAGTTACTGGATTATTTTTTGGGTGATTGCTTTGTGTATTCTATTAGAGTATATAATTTTCCCTCAAAAGAAAATTGTATTAGACACGGTGTATAGTCGTATCGTCTTATATGCTAAATTGGGTATTTTATTCTTTACCTTTGCAATTGCATTGTCCCAAAGTGTATTGGGGGGATGTGTTATTACATCCCTTCAGAATTATTTGGCTGTGAATTACTTGAATCGAGAATATTGGTATCCTTTTGGTTTGGTTTTCCGTGAAAACTTAGAGCCTCAATATTGGATTTGGTTGAGAGTACTGTATATTATAGTTACTCTAATATATGGATTTTGGATTTATCGATATTATTGTTTTGTACGGAGTAAGATAATATAATAAAACAAAGTTAAATAATATAATATGGGTCATATCTCTAATACCGAATTACAATCTAAAATTGATTCATTATCGTCTCAGATTATTGTGGGAGGGCAATATGTCAATTGGCGTAATTTGACAAGTATATATGAGATTATCTCCCTGGCTTTATCTGAATGGGACGAAGAAGTTGTGGTGATATATCGTAATCTAGACTCTGGTATTACTTGGGCACGAAAAGTCTATGGTGAGAATGGTTGGCTTACTGAGGTGACAAAGGGGGATGGTTCGATAGGTCCGAGATTTATTTTGCTAAAATAAAAGAAAAAACCCACCTCTAAAGATGCGGATGATGGTATTTTCCGATGGGTCGCCGCTGGGCTGCTGACTGAGTCCTCATCTCAACCTCTTCGCCGAGTCTTTGTGGGCTCGGCGGTTTTTATACAAAAAAGCCTCACGACGGAATCGGGAGGCGTAGTATGTGTTTATTTGAAGAAAAATGAGGCAATGATTGTTCCTGTGCCCCACAGGAAGAAAAAGTCATAGGGCGTAAATGTATCGTAAATTTCCCACTTTTTTACCCTATACAAAAATGATAGATATATACTTGTTAGGTATAAAAGAGCGGCTCCAATTAGGAGAAGTTCTTGATCGGTCATTAAAAATTTTACAGGGGTCGTTTATAGTGTATCATAAAGAAGTTTATCTGTGATATACTATATATAATTAATTTAATGTCGTATATATGCAAAAAGTGATTGTAATTGGTGGGGGTATTGGAGGGCTTGCGACAGCCTGTATTCTGTCCCGTAAAGGATATGAGGTGACTTTATATGAAAAGAATAAGACCCTTGGGGGGAGGGCTAATGTCTTTGAGGCTGAGGGGTTTCGTTTTGATATGGGACCTTCTTGGTATTTGATGCCGGATATTTTTGAGAATTTCTTTTCTTTTATGGGGGAAAAGGTGGAGGATCATTTAGAGTTAATTCGGCTTGCTCCATCTTATCGAATATTTTTTAAAGATGATAATAAAATTGTCGATATGTTCTCTGATTTGGATAAAGATATTCCTACCTTAGAGGAGTTAGAACCAGGAGCAGGGGATAGGCTTCGGGAATATTTGGATAAAGCTCGTCAGCAATATGAGATTGCCAAAGATGGATTTATGTATAAGAATTATAATTCTATCTTTGACTTTATTAATTTCCGGACTATGATTGAAGGGTCTAAGTTATCGGTCTTTAGTGATATGGATCGCTATGTATCCAAGTATTTCAAGCATCCTTTGGTGAAAAAAATCTTACAATATCCGCTTGTTTTCCTGGGGAGTTCTCCTTACAATACCCCGGCTCTCTATAGTATTATGAATCATATTGACTTTAATATGGGGGTATTTTATCCGCAGCGAGGTATGTATACTATTACGGAGGCTTTGGTGAATATTGCTCAAAAAAATGGAGTGAATATTGTCTCCGGTATGGGAGTAAAACAAATTGTAGTGGAGAATCGTAAGGCTATTGGAGTTGAACTTGAGTCTCGAGAAATTGTGAAGGCGGATATTGTGGTATCTAATGCCGATATGACTCATACCGAGCTCAATTTACTACCCGCAGAGTATCGTCAATATGATGAGAAGTATTGGGATAAAAAAATTCTGGCTCCATCGGCTTTGATTATGTATCTTGGAGTCAAAGGTAAAGTGGATAGTTTGGTTCATCATAATCTCCTATTCTCTCAGGATTGGAAGACTAACTTTAAGCAAATTTTTGATGATCCGATGTGGCCGGAGGACCCATCTATGTATGTATGTGCTCCATCTAAGACAGACCCAGATGTGGCTCCAGAAGGGGATGAAAATTTATTCGTATTAGTGCCCATTGCAGCAGGACTTGAGTATAGTGAAGAGGAATTAGATTCATATGCTAATAAGGTTTTGGCGATAATGGAGTCGGAGATGAATATTCCTGATTTGAATGAGAGAATTATCTATAAGCGATTATATAGTGTGAAAAATTTTGAGCAAGATTATAATGCCTATAAGGGTACGGCTTTGGGACTCGCTCATACGATTAATCAGACGGCAATATTCCGCCCTAATAATTATTCCAAAAAGGTCAAAAATCTATATTATGTCGGAGCTGGAACCAATCCTGGTATTGGCGTTCCTATTCAACTCATCAGTGCCGAGATGGTATATAAGCGTATAGCAGATATTAAACAAGATAGTCCACTGAGAGGAGAGGGGTAGATAACGTTTAATTTTGATCATAGGGGTGACCTTTCAGTCGCCTGTTTTATATATAAATAAAAGTATATAATATCTCAAATACCTAACTACTACTCAAAAATATGACAATATGATACTATAAAAATATAAAAGATACACTTATGAGTAATCAAGCAATCAAGAAGTCACAAATTATCCAAATTGAGATAGACTCTGATCTATCAAAAATTATCAAACAAGCTAAAGCATTGTATAAAATAGGTGATAATAAAGAAATTATCAAACTTTTAATTTTACAAGGACTTCAAAAAAATAGTGCAAAAAAAAATAAGCAAAATTTTATCACATATCTCAATAAGATTAAAGCTCAATCTAAGATATATTCTACAATTCCACAAAATTTAGATTATCAGAGTATATATGAAGACCATCTAGATAAAAAATATGGATTATAAGGTTTTTATAGATACTAATATTTTATTGGAGGTGATTTTTGTGAGAAATAATTATAAAATATGTAGAAAATTAATTTTAGATAATTATAAAAATTTATATATATCAGCATTATCAGTACATATTTGTAATTATTTTATAGAAAAGTATAATTTAAATTTACAAGAATACCAAGAGTTTTTTAATAGTTTTGAAATAATAAGCCTAGATACAAAAATAATAAATTCAGCTTATAAAAATTATAATAAAGACTTTGAGGACAGTGTACAAATAGCTAGTTCAATAAGTATAAAATGTGACAAATTTATAACCTTAGATCAAAAATTATTTAAGAATTATAATCATCTTATAAATATAGAATTGCTAAAATAAGACATTAAGCTTCACTGAGGGGTTATACAAAGCTTCAATTTGATCGTAGGGGTGGGAAAAGTCAAGGAACAAACGCACCACTTTAGAGTTTGGAAGGTTTATATAAAGTTCAAACCTCCACTGCAAGCAGTGGAGGTTTTTTGATATTCCCATTAGTCGACTACATTAGGCTTTCAGGCTTCAACGTATGTTCGGGTTTAACGTGTGATTTGTTAATGCCATATTTTTCTAAATCCTCATATCGTATCATTCTGTAAACAACACCACAGTTTTTATACTCTACATAATCGTTCGCAGCATTCAAAAGAATAACATTCATTGATTGGCTTTCAAAATCGTGTCTTGGGTTGGTTATTAACGCCCAATATTCATCATTCTCGTGTCTACAAAGTAACACCCTATAGTGATTTTGGATGCACATGGATTTCTCCGGTGGAAGTTCGGAAAAAAATATACCACATTTCTTAAAATTTGTCAAGGGATGGTATACTTTACCTATACCAAATCACAATACTCCAGAATAAAATAAAGCCAATAAGAGCATTAAGCAGGGGGAAATAGGTATATAATCTGAATATTCGAGCGGAATTCTGATTATAACTAAGCCCTATCATAAAGCCATATACAATAGCAATCATAATCCCAAGTTCGGTGCTAAATTGAGCTAACAAAATTCCAGCCAAAGTATAACAAATAAAACAATACACCAAGGTCAACTTAGCTCCCAGTACAGTTGCAATAGTGGGGGTATGACTCGCCCTGTCAGCCTTAATATCTGGTATGGCGGAATAAGTGTGCATAGCCATTGTCCATAGTCCAGCACTGATGAGAAGCCTATAATCCAAATTAAGGGATAGACTAAATAAACTATATCCAATAATACCCGGGAATATATATAATATATTGAATAGGGAGTCCAGGAATGGTCGAGACTTAGCACGAATAGGTAGGGCGGAATATTGTATGCCAAGGAATAAAAAGCCTAATATTCCCATACTAGTGACGGGATTTATCAGATACAGAGCTAGTATAAAGGGAGTATTAGTAGCGAGAATAAATAACCAAAGTCTTATTCGCTCTTTTGGAGTGACGAGAGTTTCATATTTTACTTTTTTGGGATTTAATTTGTCAGTCTCATAATCAAAAATATCATTCACTCCATATATCAGGAGATTGGCAGGAAAAGTAAAATATACAAATCCAAGCCAAAATTGCCATTGTAATATAAGCTGAGTAGGCTCAAAAGCAAGTATACTCCCAATAAGATAGGGCCCGAGGAGATATATCCAAAAACGGGGTCGGGATATGCGCAATAATTTAGCAATACTCATATGATATAATATACTATACTATATAGTATATCATATGCAAAAGAGATTATTAGTAATTGTACCATCTATTATTTTGGTTTTGAGCGGGTTTTTTGTGGTGTATTTTAGTATTAATCCCGAGGCTTTACCTTTTGATTTTGTGATATTTCAAGCGATTTCACAGCTTACCAATATATTACTCGCTATACCTCTAATATATGGATTATGGCTTTGGCTGGACTGGAGAAAATCGTGGTGGAAGATTGTGATTATATTCTCATACCCAATCTTGATAGAATCATTTGCTATCGCGACAGGATGGCCATATAGTAATTTTGTATATGGGGAATTCCTGGGAAATATTAAATTCTTTGGATTGGTACCATGGACGGTTAGTTTGTCTTGGGTGCCGATATTCTTTTTGAGTTTTGTATTAGGAGAGAGATTGGGGTTAAAGGGAATATGGGTAAAAAGTATATTAGGAGCAGTATTGATGACAGCTTTTGATCTAGTTCTTGATCCTGGGGCTACTGCTCTCGGGTTCTGGATATGGGAGAATGGGGGATGGTATTATAATGTACCTTGGATGAATTTCTTTGGATGGATGGTGACAAGTTTATTAGCTTTTTGGGGATTTTATTTATTATTCCCAAAACGCAAAAGTCTGGATAATAATATTGCCTATTGGCTAAGTTTGTCTGGTATATGGAGTCTGGTATTCTGGATTGCTATAGCAGGATGGCTTGGATATTGGTATCTGGTAATAGGGGGAATAGTGTATTTGGGGTATATAAGGAGTCAGCTACTATTGATAAAATAGATATTTTATGCTATATATAGTGGGTACATTCGCAACCCAGTCATGGGACTTTTTACTTCGAAGATATCCCTTCTACCCTCTGTGTGGATGAGAGTCATTTCACATGCCCAAGAAGATGCCATGGGATATCTCAAGGGCCCTTTTTCTTCTTACTCTTCAAAAAAACTTAGAAAACTGGTACAAATCCTTAGTATTGTTCGTGAAAGGGAGCAAGAAATCCAAGAGGCTCTCTCTTTCTGTGAACACTCGATCAAAGTACCAAATCATCTTCGTTCTCAGGTTGTTTTACTATCAGTGACACGTCTTGGGGAGGAGGAGTTGAGTCAAGTACGTAGAGGCATGATAGTTTTCTAATTGGGCAAATCCTCTCTCACCCCCTGTTTCGGCAGGGGGATTTTTATTTTATACAATTCCTATTGACAAATTTTGTAAAATAGGTATAATCATATACGGCTTCTGACGCTTTAGTCAGATATCCATGCGGAGGTGCCTGAATGGTAAGGGAATGTGATCAAGTCTGATCTCATTATTGGGGGTTCGAGTCCACCTCTCCGCGTTTGATCGGGATGTAGCGCAGCTTGGTAGCGCACTTGCTTCGGCAGGGGGCCGGTGGTTCGAATCCACTCATCCCGATTCATCTTTAACTCAAAATACCGTTTCACAGGAACGGTACTTTTCTTTTTCTAATCGTAGGGGCGACTTGAAAGGTCGCCCCTACGTAATTTTTATTTTATGAATTTACCTACTCGGAGGGCTTTTGTGAGGAATACTTCGTATGGGCTAATATCTTGAGTGGAGGTGTAGTTGAAACTTTCAATTTCTTTACCGAGTGATATGCTGTTCTGTGACTTGTAGGCTCTCACGGCTTCTACCACGGCTAATATATCTGTCATCAAGTTATTCTCTTCTTCGGATAATTGCCAATTTGTGTTGGTTTTTGGCCAAGTTGAATTATGTATACTCTTTGATTCAGTATCAGAATATAATCCCTGATATAGCTCTTCGGTAATAAATGGCAAAATAGGAGCATATAATTTGAGTAGGCTCTCAATATAAATGTAGAGAGTATATTGAGCCGCTTTTCGTGAATTTTGCCCTTCAGGAGACTCATCATATAGTCGATATTTGATCAGCTCAAGATAATAATCAGTGAATTTATTCCAGAATAATTGGTCTATTGCGGTTCGAGCTTTATAATATTCATATTGCTCAAAACTATGAGTAGCAATTTCAATCGTTTGATTGAGCTCGGATAATATCCATTTGTCTATGAGCTCTAATTCTGAGGCTGTGTCGGGTAAGGTGAAATTAACTAAATGCATCTCGGCAAATTTACCAACATTGAATAATTTGTTAACAGTCTTTTTCCCTTTTTTGATTTCCTCTTCATTATAGCGAATATTCTCACCAAGAGTGGTTCCTGTGGCCCAATATCTCATAGCATCAGCCCCATAGGTGGCGATTGTAGTCTCAGGTGGGGTGAAATTCCCTAATCTCTTAGAGATTTTGCGTCCTTGGGTATCGAGTCCATGACCTGATATCATCACATCAGTGAAGGGGAGGGTATTATGATGAAAATAGGCTTTGGTGACTGTATAGAATAACCATGTTCTGATTATCTCAAAGGCTTGTGGCCGCAGGCTAGATGGGAAAAGTTTAGCGGCAATATCTGGGTTCTCCACAAGCTTAGCTCCGATTTCTGGTGACATAGAAGATGTCATCCAAGTATCCAGCACATCTTGTTCTGCTATTAAGTCCTCAGCTTTATATCCGCGTGGAGTATATTCGGTGGGGTCTACTGGTAACTCATCTTCTTGAGGAAGTATGATTTCTCCAGTTTCACGATGATACCAGACAGGAATAGGTACTCCATAATAGCGTTGACGGGATATACACCAATCCCATTTGAGTGAGCTTACCCAATCTGAGTAAATAGAAAACATTCGCTTTGGATTCCAATTGAGTTTGCGACCTTGTTCTAATAATGCCTCTTTATGTTCGACAACATTGATAAACCATTGTTTGGTGATAATGAATTCAATAGGAGTTCCTGATCTTTCAGATACTTGTATAGTATGTGTGATAGGGGTTTGTTTGATAAGAAGATTTTGTGCTTTCAGATCCTCTAATATGCTATTGCGAAGTTTGCTGATATGAGTTCCTGCATAGGCTCCTGCAAGCTCACCAAGAATTCCTCGCTCATTGAATATAAGGCGAGTTTCTAGTTTATATTTTTTCCATTTGGCAATATCTTCGCTATCTCCCCATGTACATACCATCATAAGTCCTGTTCCAAATTCTCGGTCTACTGTCTCATCGGTGAGTATAGGGATACTATGTCCTGAAATAGGAGTAATAGCTTTTGTCTCAATCAGATGCTGATAACGCTTATCCTCAGGGTGAAAGAATAAAGCTACTGCTGCGGGGATAAGTTCGGGCCGGGTGGTCGCAATAATAAGGTCTTCTGCTGTATTCTCGGATTTAAATATAATATCATTGAGATGAGAGTCTTGCTCTGAGTCTTCTAAATCGGTTTGCGCCAGAGCCGACTGAAAGCTAATATCCCACATAATAGGTTCTTCTCTTTGAGATAGGAATCCTTTACGATACAGGTCAATAAATGACCATTGAGCAATTTTCTGAGAATGCGGATTTATAGATGAATAAGTTTTAGACCAATCGACAGAAATTCCAAGCAATGACCAGAGATTGCGATATGTCTCTATCCCTTTTTGGGTTTCCTCTAGACATAATTTTACAAATTCAGAGCGACTAATGGCATCTTTATTCTTGATTTTATATTTTTTCTCCACATGGCGCTCGGTGGGCAGTCCATTATCATCGAATCCCATCGGATAAAATACATTATAGCCTTGCATTCTCTTGAAGCGTACGACAAATTCAGCTTGAGAATAACTCATTATATGTCCTGGATGTAAGTGATCAGCCGAGACATAAGGTGGGGGAGTGTCTACTGAGAAAATAGGCTTATCTGAATTCTCATCAAAAGCATAAATATTGTGCTGTGCCCAAAATTCACGCCAATAGGCTTCACGTTCGGTAATTTCGTATTTGGAGGGAATTGCCATAGATGAGATATAGTATACTAATTACTGTGTAGTATATCAAAGAATGGCATCTTATTCAATAATAATTATTTTGTAGTCAGCTATTGACAAATATGTCTAGATATGATATATAATATATTCATAGTTGTTCTTATAAAGATGACAAAGCTCATTTC
The DNA here is from genome assembly GCA_943354045.1 of Parcubacteria group bacterium. Classification (GTDB taxonomy): domain Bacteria; phylum Patescibacteriota; class Minisyncoccia; order SW-4-49-11; family SW-4-49-11; genus CALRBF01. Next base: position 240,873 of record CALRBF010000001.1, on the reverse strand, counting down.
TCGCCCAACTCGTCCCGTACAGGTTTGTTCTCGCTCGCGTTGGAGAATAGTTCCAACCTCTTCTGGAGCTAGAATAATTGAACCAATTTTTCCTCTAGAAGAGGTTGCTATTACTCCTCTAGATGTTGGCGCTATAATTAGGCTTGCAGAGATGGAGTTGGGATTGGTTGATAATGTTAACACAACTCATAAAAAATCTGCTACTCCAAAGCGGTGGCAGCCAGGTGAAGGCTTCGGCAATACTCGCTAATCATCGCAATCTTAATTAAACCACCTAGCTTACTGGGTGGTTTTTTACTTTATGCTATAATAAAAGAAGTAATAATTAATATTATCGCTATGTTGGAATTATATCAAAGAGAAGATTGTCACTTTTGTCGTAAAGTTAGAGTTGTGCTCAATGAATTAGAGCTTGATTATATATGTAGAATTTCACATACAGGATCTCAGCAAAGAGAAATTATGTTGAAATTAGGAGGACAGCCTCAAGTTCCGTTTCTAGTGGATCAATCTAAAGGTATTATGATGTATGAATCTGATGCTATTGTGGAATATCTTCAGAAAACGTATGGTAAATCACCTCAAAATGAAGTAGATAATAATCCAAAAGTATGTCCGATAGAATAAATCTATCTCCTACAGAAACACCCAAAGCCTCCAATAAACGTTGGATACGCAATGGTATTGCAATTGTATTAGTAATAATTGTCACTACTATATTTGCTATTTTTAGTCCTAAAACTGAGATTATTAAACATAGTCTTAGTGCTGAAGGTTGTAGTGAAACCGAAGCGATAGGAGCGAAATGTATATTCAAATCAGGAGAAAAAGAATTGACATTGCGAGAATGTACTACAGATAAACCTTGTGACAAGGCTGAATATATACTGGGTAAAAAAGATAAAAACACTCAATATATTCTCGTGAAATCTCAAGTTTTTGGACAATCAATACAAATTATCGCGATAGATATTGAAGCTATGAGTCAATCTGAAATCAGTAATGCTTTTTATACTGAGGTGAGTGAAGAATGTAAATCCAAGGATAGTTATGAGGAAAAATGTTTTAGCTTTCCGGTAAATGAAGAGCAAAGAAAAGATATTGCGGATCAGAATAAAAAGTATAATACTTTGCTAAAAGATTATAGTAAATAAATTTATTTCTTTTTTACTTCATGCCCACCAAATTCATTGCGGAGGGCAGCGAGAGTTTTACCCGCAAAGGATTCTTGTTGTCGAGAGCGGAAGCGAGCATATACGGCATCGGTAATTACGGGTAGTGGTACGGCATGTTCTATAGCAGTATTAACTGTCCATCTTCCCATACCATTATCATCCACATAATCGATAATAGAATCAAGATTAGCTTCTTTTTGAAAAGCATCATAGGCTAAGTCCATCAAGAATGAGCGAATAATAGAACCATTTTTCCAAACTTTAGATACTTCTTGCATATTGAGATTAGAATAGGGACCTTCTTTTACGAGTTCAAATCCTTCAGCCATGGCCTGCATAATTCCATATTCAATTCCATTATGCACCATTTTTACAAAATGACCGGAACCAGATGCTCCCATATAGGCATAGGCATCAGGAGCTGCAAGAGCTTCCCAGAGTGGATTATAGGATTTTATTAGAGTTTTATCTCCTCCTATCATGAGAGAGAATCCAATTTCCTCACCTTTAAGGCCTCCACTGGTTCCGACATCAATAAAGTTGATTGATTTTGATTCGAGTAACTCGGCTTGAATTTGGGAATCTTTAAAATAACTATTTCCTCCATCAATTATAGTGTCTCCGGGGACAAGTATTTCGGATAAGGTAATAATAGTGGATCGAGTAATTTCACCAGCTGGGACCATAAGCCAAATAGTACGAGGAGTAGGTAAATGTGATATGAGATCGGCTACTGACTCATAGGTAGTGACTCCAAAAGTGTTAGCTAAATTGCGTGTTTCCTCTGAGGGTGCAAATCCAGATACAGTATGATTATGCTGTATAGCTCTCTTGGCTATAGCGAGTCCCATTTTCCCGAGCCCAATAATTCCAATATTCATATATATTATAATTTAGATATATTAATAGTATAGCATGATATGAAAATAATTTTGACGGGAGCACATGGTACGGGAAAAAGCACTTTATTGGAGCCTTTAAGAGAATATTATCAGTTAAATACTCTCAAAAGAACAGTGAGGAATTTTTGGGAGGATAATGGTGTAGTTGATTTTGAAAAATTACCGAGTGATGTGCGGGCTATATTCCAAAAACATTTATTATTGAATCAATTAAATAAAGAAAATGCTCTTTGGGATAGTGGATTTATTACGGATAGATCTGTACTCGACTATCTCGGGTATACGGTGGTATCTAGTACTATGTCTGATATTGATTTAAAATTATATAAAGCTCTTATCAGAGAGAGATTATTGCAATATGATTATATTATTTATTGTCCGGTAGAATTCCCAGCAGAGGCAGAATATTTGAGGGCCGATCCCAAATCACAAATACAAGTTGCAGATGTATTAGAAGAACATTTAGCTTTATGGTTAAAACCAGAACAATATTGTATTGCAAGAGGTAGTGTAGAAGAGAGGCTAGAGCAAATTAAGCAATTTATTGGGATTCTAAATATCTCTGTAGACTATGTTTCCAATGAGGAATCGGAGAATTTACTATGGTAGTAATGCGTCTTTTATCGAGCACAGAATAATAGGGTCTTTGAGCAGGAGTAGGATAATCTGTAGTTGGAATTGGTACTATTTGGCATTCAATATGTTGTAGGTTTACAATTTCATAAGCAAAATCATACCAAGATGCCACACCTTGATTAGAATAATGCAAGAGTTGTTTTGTGCCAGATGGGAGTTTGGGTAATAATTTAAGAATAGCTTTAGCTAAATCAGGAGCATAAGTTGGGCTTCCAATTTGATCTGAAACTATATTGAGTATATCTCGCTCTTGGGCAAGGCGGGTGATTGACTTTACAAAATTATTGCCATAAGGAGAATATAGCCAAGAAGTTCGAATAATATATGCTGAATGCGCAAGTTCTATAATAGCCTTCTCACCCTCTAATTTGGATTTACCATATATGGAAAGGGGATTAGTATTATCATCTTCTGTATAGGGAATATGATTTGTCCCATCGAATACATAATCAGTAGAAATATGTATAAGGGGAATTGTGAATTGCTGACTAATAAGAGCAAGGTTATGAGCTCCCTCACTATTCACTTGATAGGCAATTTCAATTTCTTGCTCGGCTTTATCTACTGCGGTATAGGCGGCGGCATTGATAATAGAAGTAATAGAATTTTTCTCTACAAAATCTTGTAGAGCTGATATATTAGTAATATCTAATTCACGGCCTCTGAATATAGCTTGCTTGTCAGTTAGAATAGCTCTTAGACATTGTCCTAATTGTCCATTGGCTCCTGTAACTAATATCATAGTTTTCTTAAATATTCTTCTAAACTCGGCCATTGCAAATCTTTATCTGCAACTATTTGTTTGTCTTTTGGGATTTGCCAATCGATATTAAGTGTGGAATCAGAGAAAATAATTCCTCCCTCTGCATCTTTGTGATAATTATTATCGCATTTATAAGCAAAAATTGCTGTCTCAGACAATACGGCAAATCCATGAGCAAAACCTCGAGGAATAAGTAATTGTCTAAAGTTTTTGTCAGATAATTCTACAGCTATATATTGCCCCCGAGTTGGGGAGTTGGGTCTTAAATCTACTGCTACATCGAGTACAATCCCCGACACAGCTCTTACTAATTTAGCTTGTGCTGATTCTCCTGTTTGAAAATGTAATCCCCGAATAGTGCCATATTGAGAGAATGACTGATTGTCTTGTACAAAGCTATAATTCAGATTCTTATCTGCAAACTTTACCTGACTATATGTTTCTACAAAATATCCTCGTGTATCTGTGAAAACCTGAGGTTCTATAATAAGTAAATCTGGAATTGAGGTTGATATAATATTCATATATATAAGTATATCATAAAGTAGTTTAAATGGCATTAATATTGTATAAGTTAGTTACACTTGACAATTTAAATAAAAAGAGTATAATTATGAACGTTGTTCATTTGAGAACTGTTTTGACCAGTGATGCTTGGGACTTGATCACAACCCGCAAGGGTGATCCCTTCTCCGTACCCCGGAGACCGACCACCTGTACAGAGACGGGAGATTCTTGTCTCTGCGGGCCAGGGGAATGCCGATTCCTCAACTCTCTTCCACCACATCCTGTGGAGTCGGTGGAGGGGCTCTTCATGGTTGGTCGCTAGGCCAATTCTCACAAGATCAAAAAGAGAGTCGTCCGCATTAGGCCGACTCTTTTCATTTTGTTTACAATAAAAAAGCCCTCAATGCAGGGGCTTGCATTTGCATGCTGCGTCTGAATCCCTTAATATAGACATCGGAAAATAATATATTTTTCCCTGTAAAGTCAGGTGGGTTTCAATTTTTCGCAGCCCCATTCTGAAGGCTTAGTACTAGTATATAGTATTTTGGGTGAATTGAAAAGGAAGTAATTGTATGCTATTATAAGACCAATAATTAATAAATTCCGCTATGTTTAATAAGCCTCCCTTTAATGTTTCTTTTCCGGATTTAGAAAAAGACATATTGGAATTTTGGAAAATTGAGAATATTTTACAAAAATCTATAGAGTCGCGTCCCGCAGATAAGACTAAAACATTTTATGATGGGCCTATTACTGCTAATGGGGCTCCTCATTCAGGACATATGCTCACCTTTGCGCTCAAGGATATTATTCCTCGATATTGGACTATGAAAGGATATTGTGTCACTCGTAGTCTTGGTTGGGATTGTCAGGGTATTCCGGTGGAATACGAAATTGAAAAGAAGCTTGAATTTCAGCAAAAAAAAGATATAGAAGACTATGGAATAGCCAAATTCAATCAATTATGTCGTGAATCAGTATCAACTCATCGAGAGGGCATTATTGAATTAGAAGAAAAATTAGGAAGACTTACTAATTCTGATGAGGAATATGCTACTATGGATGCTGATTATATCGAATCAGTATGGTGGAGCTTATCAGAACTATATCGCAAGGGGCTTTTGTATGAAGGGTTCAAAGTAGTACCGTATTCTACTCGGGCGGGAACAACACTTTCTAATGCTGAGGTGGCACTGGGAGGGTATAAAAAACAAATTGATCCTGCTGTTACGATTAAATTTGAGCTGACAGACAGCCCTAATACTTTTGTATTAGCTTGGACTACTACTCCTTGGACATTGCCGACTAATTTTGCCCTAGCGGTTAACAAACAAATTGACTATGTGCAAGTTAAATTACCTAATACAAAGGAACAATACATAGTGGCTCGAGATTTAGCTCAGAGTGTTTTTGGAGAAGAGTATACCGTGCTTGCCGAGTATAAAGGACAAGATTTACTAGCTAAGAGTTATAAGCCTTTATTCAATTATTTTGTAGGTAAAGAAAATGCTTTTGTGATTTATGAGGGAGATTATGTGACCACCGATTCAGGAACTGGAATTGTGCATCTTGCCCCTTATGGAGCGGAGGATAATGAAATTTTCCAAAAAGTAGGGATAGTCTCAGTAGATGTGTTGAATGATCAGGGAGATTTTGTTGATGAAATTAAGCCTTATGCGGGTATGTTTTATCGCAAAGCCAATAAATATATTATTGAAGACTTAAAACAAGCTAATAAACTCTTCAAAGTGGAGGATTATGAGCATGATTTGCCTATGTGTTGGCGTACCAATACCCCGCTCATTTATAAACCTATTACTTCTTGGTATGTCGCAATGAGCACTTTGCGGGATAGGCTGGCGGAGAATAATGAGACCATTAATTGGATTCCTGATCATATCAAAGAGGGGAGATTTGGTAATTGGTTGAGAGAAATCAAAGATTGGGGGATTTCTCGGACACGATATTGGGGTACTCCTCTTCCAATATGGAAATCTGAATCAGGAAAAACCAAAATTATTGGTTCATTTGCTGAATTACAAGAATTATCAGGAGTTGAGTTGGATGACCCCCATAGACCTTTTGTAGATGATATATCATTTACGTTTGAGGGAGAGACATATAACAGAATTCCTGATGTATTAGATGTTTGGTATGATTCAGGGTCTATGCCTTTTGCTCGATTTCATTATCCTTTTGAAAATAAAGAATTATTTGAGTCCAAATTCCCAGCAGAATATATCGCTGAGGGGGTAGATCAGACCAGAGGTTGGTTTTATTCCCTTTTGGCTATCTCTACCGCATTATTTGATAAGCCAAGTTATCGTAATGTAATGGTAAATGGTTTGGTTTTGGCTGATAATGGTCAAAAATTATCTAAAAGTAAAAAGAATTATACTAATCCGATTGAACTTATTGACCAGTTTGGAGCTGATGCCGTGAGACTTAATTTTTTCTCTACTCCTATTGCAGCGGGAGAAGATACTATTATTTCAGGGAAGACAGTCAAAATGATGACTCAAGAATATATATTACCTCTTTGGAATATATATAGTTTCTTGGTTACTTATGCCAATGTTAATAATTGGACTCCAGCTCTTCAATCTGAAAAGCCAAAAAACCCTAAAAATGAATGGTTATATACCAGACTGAATTATACTAGTCAGGAAATTAATAATGCTTTAGATAATTATCGTATTCCACAAGCTACTCGTGAGATAAAAGCTTGTATGGATGATATGTCAAAATGGTATATTCGTACAGCCCGCAATGACTTTGCAAGTGGAGATATTGAATTTTTACAAACTTTATATGATAATTTTGTGAAATTATTACATCTCTTGGCACCATTTGCTCCATTTATCACCGAATATTTGTATCAGCAATTAGTAGTATCACAAAACCCGCAGGCAGTTGAGTCAATTCATTTGAGTCAATATCCTGAATATGATGGAGAAATTGATGAGTTGGTATTAAATCAAGTGGAACAGGTAAAAGTTATTCTGGAGCAAGGATTCAAACTGCGAGAAGTGTCAGCGATAAAGGTAAGGCAGCCATTGCAATCTCTTGGGATTGAGGGATTGGAACTCGCTGATTGGATGAAGGATATTATCAGGACAGAAATTAATGTAAAAGAAGTAGTAACTCATAATGTTTCAGATAATAGTATTGAACATTTAGGATATATATTGAGTCTTGATGATACTATTACAGATGAGCTTAGAGAAGAGGGATTGGTGCGAGAATTAATTCGTAATCTTCAAATTACCCGTAAAAATGCCCGCCTTTCTAAAGAGCAGAATATTAAACTCACTATAGATGCTTCTGAGACAATGGTAAATCTTATCAAAACGCATCAAGCAATTATTAGTGAGCCAGTTGGAGTGGTGGAATGGGAATTCAAATCTCTTTTGGAACACGAAAATACGCAAAAAGTAAAAGTAGAACAAGAAGAGTTTTTGATATATATTACCGTTTTAGAGGACATAAAATAGTCTGATATTGGTATGAGGGAACAAGAATTTATACAGCTTGTTTGGGATTATTATTATCAACATAAGAGACCTATGCCTTGGAGAGACAATACCAATCCCTATTGGGTTATTGTCTCTGAGATTATGCTACAGCAAACTCAAGTAGCGAGAGTTCTTGAGAAATTCCCTATATTCATAAAGCAATTCCCAAGTTTTGAAGTTTTAGCAGCATCTAGTCTTGGGGAAGTATTACAGGCTTGGCAGGGATTGGGTTATAATCGGCGAGGTAAATATCTTTGGCAAATTGCCCAAAAGATAATGCAGGAATATGATGGGGTTCTACCAGATAATCCTGATATATTAGTAAATTTCCCTGGTATTGGTAAGGCCACGGCTGCTTCAATTATAGCCTTTACTTATAATAAACCTACGATATTTATTGAGACAAATATTAGGCGAGTATATATACATCATTTTTTCTCTGAAGCAGAGAATATTTCTGATAATGATTTACTCCCCTTTGTTGAGAGAACGGTTTCCAAAGATAATCCAAGAGAATGGTATTATGCTTTGATGGATTATGGGACTTATCTTAAAACTCAAATTATTAATCCTAATCGTAAAAGTAAACATTATACGCGACAAAGTGTATTTGAAGGCTCCAATAGACAAATACGTTCACAAATTATCAAGTTATTATTACAGGGCCCCAAAACCTTAGCTCAGATACAGGATATTATTAGAGATAATAGGGTTCAAGATAATATAGCATCTTTATTAAAAGAAGAATTAATACAAAATGAGAAAAATTACTATATAATTAGTTAAATGTTAACATTTATGCTATACTATATTTAATGTAATGTCGTATAAAATATGCCTCAAAACCCTAAAAAAATTCTCATTTTGTCTTGGGAGATATTACCTTTGATGGAAGGGGGATTGGGGGTATTGGTAAGAAGTTTGGTTGACGAATTACGTCGTCAAGGAGCAGAAGTTACTGTTTTAACACCTCATAATACAGATCATATTGATGATGTGATATCACTTGAATCAGGGGTTCATAAATATAGCAAATTAGATACTCCAATTCCTGGGCTTACAGATTTTGTATTAAAAGAATTTATTCCCAAAGGAAAAAAGAAATATGTAAAATGGCCACAATTATATAGTAAATCAGTCGTAAAAAGAACTACTCTTTATCCTAATAACACTCCTATTGTAACCAGAGCTTATGCTTGGGCGGTATATGATTGGTTACAAGAAAATGGTCAGGATTTTGATGTAATATATGGTATGGATTGGATGGCTATCCCAGCACATTTGCTTTTAGTACATCATAATATTACTATTCCTTTTTATTATCATATTAATTCTACAGAGGTTGATCGTTCAGGTGGGCATGTACATAACAATGATTATACGGCAAGAGCTCTGTATGAACTTGAAAAAAAAGGGTTTTATTTGGCAGAAAAAATTGCAGTAGTATCAGATATATCCAAACAAATATTAGTTGAGGATTATAATATTCCTGAGGAGAGAATTTATCCCATTTATAATGACATTAGTTTTGAACCAGATAAAATTGGATTCGAGCATTTGGATCGCGGTAAAAATGTATTATTTATGGGGCGTGTTGTAGCTCAAAAAGGATTATTCTTTTTGATTGAAACAGCAGCTCGGGTTCTGCAAATTGATTCACAAGTGACTTTTATTATTGCGGGGGACGGTTCTACAGAGGGGAATCTCTTACCCGAAATTGTAGAGCATGTTGCTAAACGTAAATTAGAGCGAAATATTGTATTTACCGGTTGGGTTGATAGTGAATCCAAAAAACAATTATATAAAACAAGTCAATTATTTGTGATGCCTTCTCCCAATGAGCCCTTTGGGCTTACGGCCTTAGAGGCTATTCGCTCAGGGGTTCCTACTATTGCCTCAGAGACAAGTGGATTTATTAGTGTAGTCCCTTCAACTCCAACTTTTGCCTATTATGATATTGAGGCCTTTGCCAATACCATACTCCATTTCATTCAAAATAAAGATGCGCGAATAGATTTATTAAAAAGACAACAAGAAGATTTATCTCATCATAATTGGCCAAAAGAAGTGAAAAAATTATTGAGTTTAATGGAGGTGTCATGACAAAAAATATACAAACCCCAGCTGTAATTGTAGAAGAGTATCCAGTTGTAATTTCTCTATCTTTGATATTTGCATATACTTCAAAATCCCTAGTAGATATTTTGAAAAATCCTAAACTTCCTTTTGTAGACAAAGGGCGTAGTGATATTATTTGGGAAAAAGAATTTAAGAGTATATATATTCCATTATTTGAGTTTCTCTATACTCAAAATATTAAAACTTCAGTAATTATTACTGGACATTTTCTTGATATTGCCGCTGGTAAATATCCAGAATTTTTAGAGATTTTACAAAGAATGATTAAAAAAGATTTACTCTATATTATCCCAGATGCTTATTGGGGAAGCAGTCATCTCAGTATGTATTATTTTGACTGGTGGAAAGATGAAATTGCAGGAACCATTGATCGAGTTAATACATATTTAAGGATTACTCCTACTGCAGTATATTTACCTTTACTTTATCGACAATTACCATTAGAGAAACTATTAACAAGTTTTGGAATTATAGATTTTGTATCTATAGTAGATGATCGCAAAGGAGGTATTATGACTATGCCATTAAAATCTTTTCGGCGCTTTCGAGGGGGGAAAGTAACTTGGATTAAAGAAGTAGAAAAAACAAATATTAATATTAACTGGTATCCTTCTAGTCATTATTTTGATCTTATGAATGTAAAAAATCATCAGACAATGGAGTTGATGACAAAATCAATTGGACTCGAAATAGCGCTTGCTTCTACTAAAGCTCAAATTTTACAAAACAAAAGTAAAAAGAAGCCATCTATTCGTATACAAGAAGAGAGACATTGGTCTCGTTATAGTAATCTTGAAAAGGGGGTATTTCGGCTTTGGGAATATGCTACCTATATGCTTGGAAAAGAACATGCAGAGATAGATACTATTGATAATGATCCCTTAATGCGAAATTTATTTTATAGTATGAATAAGGATTTCTTCTATTATTTAGGCTATGATAATTATACCAAAAAACAGCAAATCCCTTTTACCTCACCTTATGAATCATTTATTCATATTCAAAATACCAATATACAATTAGAAATTTTATTAAATCAAAGGGAATCTTGATAGTATATATAGTTATATTCTATCTTAAACATAAGAGACAATATAAAAAGTTTTTATGAAAATAAATAAATACAAGAAAGGTTTCACCCTACTCGAGATACTCCTCGTAATAGCCGCAATAGGAATATTAGCGGCAATAGTCTTAATTGCAATAAACCCAAATAAACAAATAGCACAAGCAAGAAATACAGTCAGACAAGCAGATATAAATACCATACAAAAGGCTTTAGATCAATACTTAATAGAGACAAGAGCATATCCAACATCAGTCAGTACTACCCCAAGATATATATGTAATACAGATAGCCTACAATCAGGAGGACCAAGTTGTGCAGGATTTGTAGATTTAAAAGTATTAGTACCAAATTATATAGCAGCAATACCTAAAGATCCACAAGCAACAGGAGATAGTACCGGATATATAGTAGCAATAGCCCCCAATAATAAAATATCCATAACAGCAAGCTTGGCAGAGAGAAAGCCTATAGTAAATAACACTTTTACAGTAACAAGTGGGTTAGTATTGAATCTGGATGCAGGGAATACAGCTAGTTATCCAGGAACTGGAACTACTTGGACTGATTTGAGTGGGAATGGGAATAATGGAACTCTTTTTAGTGGGGTTGGATATAATTCTGCTAATGGGGGGAGTTTAGTTTTTGATGGGGTTAATGATTATGTAAATTTACCCAACTCTTTAAATCTATCGACCAATTCTGGATTTACTATATGTTTATTTTTACAACAAAACACAACGCATACAAATACCACATGGAACTATTTCTATTCAAAATCTAGCCCTGAAATAGAAATAGGGACATATGGCACTCAATCAAAAGTATTTGTATTTAAAGATAATTCTGTAAACTCTAGTATTTCTTCTGGAGACATTGCTTCATCTTGGTCTTATATGTGTTTTGGTACAAATCCAACCACAAGAACACCGTTTACACATACATTTAACTCTACAGGGTACTATTCAGCTACAAATCCAAATGCATTCACTAATCAAACATTAGGGTTTGAAAGATTATTCACCACTGGTGTTAGCGGAGGACCACAGGGAATACAATATTATGGTGCGAAATGTTCTGTAATTCAAGTATACAACCAAGCCCTAACTCCTGAGGAAGTACAACAAAACTTCAATGCCCTCAGAGGACGATATGGGTTATAATATTGAATGTTTATATCCTTTACGAATATATTCTAATACCATACGATGAGTATTATAATAGCTGCCAATTAAGGATATTGCTGACCTTTGCATTCGAGTAAATTTTTCTCGATTATTATAAAATAAATCAAGAGCATTCCCAATATTATCATACATACTATTGATTTCCTGATATTCATCTTCTCCAGATATAGTCCAACCATTAACATGATGTATACCACTTTCGGGCCACCAACCATCATAGGTAGATATATTGAGAACCCCATTGAGTGAGGCTTTCATCCCACTGGTTCCTGACGCCTCATAAGATATTCGAGGGGTGTTTAGCCAAACATCTACTCCGCTGACAAGGAGTTTAGATAATTCTATACTGTAATTGGGCAAATAAATAATTTTGAGATAATCATTAGAATATTCTTTTGAGATATCTAAAATACGTTTAATGATATCAAATCCTACACTGTCAGTATGATAGGCTTTACCTGCAAAAATAATATTAAGTCCTTTATATTGTTCCGCAAGTTTAGCGAGGCGCTCAATATCAGAAAATATAAGATGAGCTCTTTTGTACTCAGTAGCACGCCGTGCAAATCCTATGGTAAAAGCATTGGGTAAAAAATCAATATCAGGCTGTTGTTTCAGATATATAGCTAATTTATCCTTATTTATTTGATGGGCTTGCTGTATATCAATGGTAGGTATCCCATCAATATAGCGTAAAATTTCTGGATGAGTTTCCCAACTAGGAAAATATGATTGAAATACTTTATTTATAGATTCAGAAACCCAAGTGGGGCTATGAATACCATTGGTAATTGAATCAATTTTATGGCCTGGGAACATTTCTTGAGATACTTCCTGATGTTTTTGGGAAACAGCATTAGAATAATCAGCTAAAGACAAGGCTAGTCGGGTAAGATTAATAGTATGCTCATCTTCAAAGGCATCTTTGGGTAAATTTTGTAATTGTTCAGGCTTACATATTCCTTGTAGCCATTCTAGGGGTAGTCGTGTATGGCCACCAAGAAGAGGAGTATGAGTGGTGAATACTACCTGAGAAATAGGATGATCAATTACCAGTGAAATGAGAGCACTATGGCTTTCATTAAGATGGAATGTGTCTATATGATTAAGTCCTAGACTATCAAGGGCATATTTACTCCCAAGTCCTAAGATGAGTAATTGTCTTCTAAATATTTCTGAATCTGGAGAATATACTTTATTGGAAACTTCTCGGAATAAATCTGAGTTTTCAGGTAAATCAGTATCTAGTAAAAGAATTGATACTGATTTATTAGAGAGGTTAGAGGTATAGGTATATTCCCAAATATTAATATGTACTATCTCTTTAGCAAATGGAATGCTCGTTTTTCCAATTAAATTAAGTGATTTGGTATAATCCCATTCTTGGGGCATTGCAATTTGCCCTTGCTCAGCATCTAATACTTGATCTAAATACCCATGTTTATATAATATCCCAACACCAATTACAGGAAGACCTAAATCAGCAAAGCTTTTCATTGTATCCCCAGCCAAAATTCCAAGTCCTCCTGTATAAATTTTGATATCATCAGAAAGCCCAAATTCCATACAGATATAGGCGGTATTAGGAATATAATTCATTGTATTTATATTATGGATATATATAATTGTAGCATATTATTAGGATAACAAAAAATCCCCTTATTGGGGATATCTTGTTGTGAGAAATAAGTTTAGATAACAGATACAGTTTTAACAATATGTTTTTTACCAGTAAATGAAGTTTTTCGAGATTTTCCAAATTCAATAACTCCATTTGCTATTGCATATAATGTGTCATCTGCTCCACGAGATACATTTTTACCAGCATGGAATTTTGTTCCACGTTGTCGAATAATGATATTCCCTTTTTCTACTTTTTGTCCAGCATATAGCTTAACTCCAAGGTATTTAGGTTTTGAGTCTCTACCTAAGGCTGTAGAACCACCAGCTTTTCTATGTGCCATATCAAATAATATTACTATATATGGTATAATAATACATATGAAATACCAATTTGTCAAGAATAGTGAAATTGTACTGTTGATTGTATCCGCGATATTGATAGGGGGTAGTGCTTATTTTATTGGGAAAGTTCAAACATTAGAATCTCAGCCTCATGCAATACAAATTGTATATCCCGATGCTATTGCAATAAAAAAGGATAGTATTAATACTTCTAATCAAGCAGAGGCTTCACTTAATACTGTTATTGAGACAAAATCACAAACAGGTAAAATCATTGCAAGTAAAAATGGAAAACGCTATTATTATGAATCCTGTAATGGGGTGAATCGTATTAAACCAGAAAATAGAATTTATTTTGATACCAAAGAACAAGCTGAAGCCAAGGGGTTGACTCTTGCTTCTGGATGTAAAGCCTTATGAGAAAAACCTATATTCCCCGAACATATACCAAAAAGAAATCATCCGTACATAGGGTGAATCGACTTGTGCTAATATTTCAATTTTTCATATGGATTATATTTTTTGGAGGGATTGGATATCTGTTATATTCTCCTCTATTAGATATCGCAAATATAGATATTCGAGTAGATAATGAAATATTGCAAAAGGACATTAAATCTAAATCAGAAGACTTGATACAGGCTCACAATTATTGGTATTATAATAATAAGAATATTTTTCTCGCTCGTAGTGATATCTTGGAGAGAGAATTACAAAAAGAATTTCCTCAAATTAAACATATTACTATTAAAAGAACAATAAATCGTTCCTTGGAGTTGACTATTCAATTAAGAAATCCATTATTCACTATTTGTGAAAATACTATTTGCTCCAATATTAGTGATGATGGCGTCAATATTGGTAATGATTCTCTATCGGCTTCACTCATATCCTTAACTGGGATTACTCCTAAGTCTCGTGGAGAAATTGTAGTTTCAGAGAGAGAAATAGCTTGGTTTAAAACTATTGTGGAAATGTATAATCAAATTGATGGCGTAAAAGTATCCTCAATTGCCATACAGCAAAAAGCAGAGAATAGAATATTAGGGGTATTCGTCTATACAGAACAAGGATATTATATTATGCTAGATTTAGATACAGATATTATTTATCAAGCAGGGGCTTTAAAACAAGTCTTTATATCCCAGCTGCCTCCAGATCAAAGGTCTAATCTTCAATATATTGATTTGCGGGTAAAGGATAGAGTATATTATAAGTTTAAATAATGTATGAAACAGCATATTATCAAGTGGTATAATAAAATGCCCCTATGGGGATATGTTTTAGGTATTACGATAATACTTGCTGTGTTGGCATTTGGATCAAGTGCTGGGGATTCATTGACGGTTGATGAAAGTCCTCATATTGGAGCTGGATATTCATATATTGCAAAGGGGGATTATCGACTGAATCCAGAACATCCACCTTTATTAAAAATGTTATCAGGGTCTTCTATTTGGCTTGGAGCAAAGCTCACGGGGAATACCGTTAATTTCCCAGATACTATTCCTGCTTGGACGGAAAAGGTAAATGCTCAATGGGATATTGGATATACATTTCTTTTTAAATCAGGTAATGATGCTAATACTATTATATGGTGGGCTCGCTTACCAACTATATTGATATTGCTTTTAGGAGGGGGGTATCTTGTTTATTCGGTATATTATCATACAAAAAGTAAAGCGATCAGTATTCTCACTCTTTTGTTATATGGATTTTCACCCAATGTAATTGCTCATGGACGTCTTGTGACAACTGATATTATTGCAAGTATATCATTTATCATGGCTATTGATATTTGGGTGCGTTATCTCAAAAATCCTACTCAAAAACATATTACATTCCTTATATTAGTGGTGTCATTTGGCTTTTTATCAAAGTTCTCAACTATTCTTTTGCTCCCATTGTTTTTTGTGACAGGATTTGGATATATTGGGGTCAAATACTGGGGGAATAAAGAGTTTGGTAAGCAAATTTTATTTTTAATAAGAAATGGCATTATTGTAGCGATTGGAGTATTTGTTATGATTAATTTGGTGTATTATATGGCAATGAGAAATATGAGTACTGATACACAAATGAGATTAATTCAAGAGTCATTTCCCCAAGATAATACTATATCTCAAATTACAAAAACAAGTTTATCTACGGTTATTAATACTCCAGGATTACAATATTTTGGACAATATCTTTTAGGTCAATCTATGGCAATACAAAGAGTTGGTGGTGGTAATACAACTTTTTTATTAGGACGCTTCACTAATCAGAGCTTTACAGAATATTTTCCCATTACATATATATTAAAAGAGCATTTAGGTATACTTGCTACAATAATGGGTTTAGTATTAGTTAGTATAGCGCTGTTAATTAGAGCTATTCAAAATAAAAAATGGAAATTAAATAGAAAATGGCTACTCAAATATTGGTATGAGTGGACAGTTATTACCATGATACTCTTATATTGGTTTATTAGTATAAGAGGAAATTTAAATCTTGGAATAAGACATATATTGCCTGCCGTCATATTAACCTATATTATTGTTGCTATTGGAATTGTACGTATATTGCTACCTTTAAAATTTTCAAAAATAATTTTGGGTATATTCTTATTATGGTATATTGGTACTGCACTCCTTGCATATCCCTCCTATATATCTCATTTAAATGTATTAGCTGGGCACAATCAAGGGTATCAAATTTTTACTGATTCTAATCTAGATTGGGGACAGGATTTGAAGCGACTTCATACATGGACGAAAGAGCAAAATATTGATACACTATATATAGATTATTTTGGGACTGGAGATATACAATATTATCTTCCAGATATCAATATAATACCAGTAAAATCAAGTGATGGACCTAAAATTGGTTATACTGCAATTAGTACCACTATGTTTCAAGATTCATTTTATCTCAAACAAAAAAATCCAAATTATCAAGAATATTGGTGGCTTATGGGAAAAAACCCAGATTATATTATCGGAAATTCCATATTGATTTATTATAATAACAGATATTAATTTTATGGCAGAAATACAAAACAACTCAGAATCAGTATCTTCCCCAGAACGAAGCTCTCAATTATCAGAGCAGAGAATTGAGCGTAGTTTTGAACAAATTACTCCTTTAGAGCAAAATCCTCCTATATCAGAGCGAATTATAGAAAATTTAGCCTATCAGGAAGCTCAAACTCATATCAAACAAGTAGTAGAAGACCAAAAAGTTGTACATCAACAAAATCCTATTGCAAAACCATTGTCTCCCAAATTGCAAGAAAAATATGGATGGCTATTATCAATTCCAGAGGAGGCAAGAACCGAAGTTTCTATTAAATTAATTACCACAAAAGGTAAGGATATTTTGGAAGTTATACATGCCTTTTTAGCCATTGAAGATTATGTTGGCTTAGATAGATTGGAGGAATCTCTAAATGAAGTCTATCCAACTTTAATTCAAGAAGGTATACTAAACAATATACATAATAAATAACTATCAATATGATAATTGTACTCTATGTGCTACTGGTACTATGGGTTATTGCTATAACATTTATTATAGCGGCATTTATTATACATCCATTTTGGGAAAAACGCCGAATCAATAGGGGGCTTGCTATGACACAATATCAAATTATTGTACCTCGTAATATTGTAAACCCAGAGGCCAATATTAAAGATTTAATTAGTGTCATGGAGCAGGTTTATGCTGGTTTTTCTTATCTCAAATTAGAGACATTGATGAATCGCCTTCGATATGGAAGTCCTTATATTTCTCTTGAAATTGTAAGTCCTACAGAACGAGATGAAATTAATTTTTATATAGGAGTTCCTAAAGGATATGAATCTATTTTTGAAAAACAAATTCATGGAGTATATCCAGAGGCTGAGCTCAAACATATTACCGATTATAATGTATTAATTCCTGAAGGAGAAATTCGAGCAGGATTCCTTCAGCTCAAAAAACCCTATATTCTCCCTATTCGAACATATAAAGAATTAGAAACCAATCCTTTGAATGTGATTACCTCAGCTCTCTCCAAAATTCAGGAAGATGAAAGTGCTGTTGTGCAGATTTTGATACAAAGAGTGTCTGATGATTGGAGCGGTAATGGTAAGAAAGTCGTAAAGAAAATGCAAAAAGGAGAAAGCTTTAAAAATGCATATAATGAGGTTTTTGGAAGTCTTGATAAGCAATTTTTAAAAACATTGGGCTCAGCAACCAAGTCTAAATCAACGGAAGTCTCTGAGCCAAAAATGTTAACTCCACAAGAATCGATTATGATGGAGAAAATTAGTCAAAAAACAGGTAAAATTGCCTATGCTACCAATATTAGATTATTAACCATATCTCGAGATAGCCAAAGAGCAGATATATTATTTGATCAATTAGAGGGAGCATTTTCTCAATTTGCTAATGGAGATTTGAATGAATTTAAAGTCATAAAATACCCTATAAAAAATATTAAACAATTTATTTATACCTTTATATTCCGGCTATTTTCAGCAAAAGAATCTATGTTATTGAATAGTGAGGAATTAACTAGTATATATCATATACCAGCTGTAGGAGTTGAAACCCCTAAAGTTACTTGGATTACTTCTAAAACCTCACATCCTCCAGTAGATTTGCCTAAAGAAGGATTATTATTAGGTAAAAATATATATCGTGGTGAGGAAGTAGAGATACGAGTTACAGAAGAAGATAGACGAAGACATATGTATCTTATTGGACAAACAGGAACAGGAAAAAGTTCTTTGATGAAAAAAATGATACAAGAAGATTTACAAGCAGGACATGGACTAGCATTATTAGATCCTAATGGTGATTTTGCAGTGGAAGTATTAGGTATGATACCAGAGCATCGTATGCAAGATGTGATTTATTTTAATCCGGCGGACACCGATTATCCCATGGGGCTTAATATTTTGGAGGCTCGTACTCATGAAGAAAAAGATTTTTTGATTCAAGAAATGATTTCTATTTTTTATAAATTGGTATCTGACCCTAGTATGATAGGGCCTATATTTGAGCATAATATGAGAATGGCAATGTCAGCTTTAATGTCCGATATCAATAATCCAAGAACTTTAGTAGAAATTCCTCAGATGTTTACTGATGAGGCCTTCAGAAGACAAGTATTATTAACGGTGGATGATCCTGTGATACGACATTTTTGGGAAAAAGAATTTCCTGCCACCCAAAAAGGCTCACAAGCAGGGGATACTCTTGGGTATCTTTTGAGTAAATTGGGGCGATTTATTGAAAATGAAATGGTACGCAATATTATTGGACAATCTCGCTCAGCCTTTGATTTTCAGGATATTATGAATTCCGGTAAAATTCTGATTGGGAACTTATCTAAGGGGGGACTCGGAGAACAAAATAGTAATTTGTTAGGTATGTTATTGGTGTCCAAATTACAAATGGCAGCTTTTAAGCGAAATGAAATCCCAGAAGATCAGAGGCGAGATTTTTATCTTTATTTGGATGAGTTTCAAAACTTTACTACCGATAGTATATCCACCATTCTCTCTGAGGCTCGTAAATATCGACTATGTTTGATATTAGCACATCAATATATTGGGCAATTATCCGAGGGAATAAAGAATGCAGTATTTGGAAATGTCGGTACTATTGTAAGTTTTCGTATTGGTTCTGAGGATGCTGAGATTATTGCTCAGCGTATGCAGCCCTATTATACTCCAGAAGATTTGGTATTAGTAGATAATTTGAAAGCAGTAATTACCTTGATGATAAAGGGGAAAACCAGTAAGGCCTTTAATATGCAAGTGATATTCGCAGATAAGCCTAATCCATCCTTGCAGCAACGCGTAATATTAGAATCTCGTAATAAATATGCCAAACCAGTAGCTGAGATAAGAGCTGATATTAATAATAGGACACATACTATGTTTGAATAGGAATATAGGTTTTATATGATATACTGTAGTATATAGAGATTATAAAAGATTTATGAGTAATATTTGTCTTACAGGAATACAACCGACAGGAAAACTACATATTGGGAATTATTTTGGGGCAATGAAACCTTTATTAGAATTATCCCAAAATTCTGAAATTGATAAGATATTAATTTTTGTGGCGAATCTTCATGCTCTTAATAGTATTAAAGATGCTGAGACCTTAAGGGCTTATACAACAGATATTGTACTTGATTATCTTGCTTTGGGCCTGGATATTAATAAAACCAGTTTATTCCTACAATCAGATATACGAGAGCTTACTGAGCTTACTTGGATATTCAATAATCTGGTAAGTGTTGCCTATCTGGAGCGTTCTCATGCTTATAAAGATGCTATTGTTAATGGGAAAGAGGCTAGTATGGGACTATTTGATTATCCTGTATTAATGGCAGCAGATATATTATTATATAAATCAACCATTGTACCGGTAGGGCAAGATCAAAAACAACATATTGAAATAGCACAAAAAATTGCAGATAAATTTAATTCTCAATATGGAGAGATTTTTATAAGACCAAAGCCCTATATTAAATCAGAAACAGCCATTGTGCAGGGACTTGATGGAAGGAAAATGAGTAAATCATATAAAAATACCATAGAATTATTTGAAGGTGAGGATAGTATTCGCTTAAAAGTAAGTAAAATAATTACTGATTCCAAAGCTCCAAATGAACCAAAAGACCCAACAAACTGTAATATACTTTCCCTATATCGTCTATTTGCATCCCCAGAGGAAATCACTCATATTGAGGGGCAATATCGAGAGGGAATTATATCATATCGTGAAGCAAAAGAATTATTAGCTGAGGCTATATTGAATTATTTTGCTCCTATTCGCCAAAGGCGACAAGAATTATCTCTACAGCCAGAATATATACAAGATATATTGAATAAGGGAGCTCAAAATGCCCAAACTAGTGCAAAAGAAACTATGAATCAAGTTCGAAAGGCGGTTGGGATATAAAAATATCTCATAAATTATGCTATAATAGCTATAAGCAAAAAGTAAAAAAAACTATAATGAAAAGAGAAAAACAAAAAGGCTTTACATTATTAGAGATATTACTGGTAATAGTAGCAATAGGAATATTGGCAGCTATAGTGTTGATTGCAATAAACCCAACAAAACAAATAGAAGCAGCAAGAACAGCGCAGAGGAGATCAGACTTAAATAATATAGCAAAAGCAATACAACAATTCATAATAGATAATGCAGGAAGTTATCCAGGAGCATTACAAAATATACCAGTAGGAGCAAGTATAGGATTGTGTATAGCATGTAATAATGGAATAGACTTAACAAGTTCATTAAGTCCAACCTATATAGCATCAATACCAGTACCCCCAGATACAAATGGACAATATACGGTAACAAAGACAACAAATGGAGTCAGTACCGGATATGATAGTTCAGGGAATAGTTTAGCTAATGTAGCAGGAAGCACTCCGAGTTTAGATTTAAACTTTGCAAGAGATAAGAGTTTAATAAACCCAACGACAGGCCTTCCAATAGATTTTACTCGTAATAGTATTGGAACCTATACAGGATCTGATGGGAATATAAAAAGAGCAGTGGCGGGGGAGCCAAGATTTGATCATAATCCAGTCACTGGACAAAGTCTAGGCTTATTAATAGAGGAGCAGAGGACAAATCGTATACGTAATAATACTATGGTTGGAGCTGTTGCAGGAAACCCAGGAACATTACCGACAAATTGGATTGGCCCTTCTTCTGTTAGTGGTATTAGTCGTAGTGTAGTTGGTACAGGTACAGAAAATGGGATACCTTATATTGATTTGAGACTTAATGGGACTGCCACTGAGAACCCAAGTACATATATAGGTGCTGCTCCTGAGAGCTATCTTAATTTACCGGGAACTAATACTACTATATATACTTTTTCAAGTTATATAAAATTAGTTTCAGGTACAATACCTGTAGGAACTCAATTATTATTAGCAATGCATAATGTTAATTCAATAGGAACTCATTTAAACCAATACTCCATTAGAGCTATAATAAATACAGAATTAAATAATTCTTTAGGAGGCAAACTTATTAATAATAGATATAGTATAACTACTATATCATATGCAGACACAAATACAGCTTATCATCAACCATTTTATCAATTTAATATACCTTTTAATACGGTATTAGATATAACGCTTCGTATAGGATATCCACAGGTTGAGCTTGGATCTTTTGCAACCTCACCTATTCCTACAACAGCAACCTCAAGCATTCCAACCACAGCCCCAGCAGATACTAGACTCCCCGATAATGCAAATATTCCTGCTGTATATTTTGGTACAATTGTACCAAACACTTCAATAGGAAGTTTTTTTGTACAAGGTCGAGGTGGTCTTGAAAGCACACAGAATGGATATGGTCGATTTATAGGGTTTAATGGTGGAGGGGCAGCAATTTCCAGGGGAGGTTTGAATACTAGTATTGGTATTTGGGATCAAACCACTAGTATTAACGTAACAAATCCAAGTACTAATATTGTAAGTAATATTAGTAAATTAGCTATATCATTTAGTGGGACTAATAGGAATATAGCTCTGAATGGTATTAGTGCTACAGGTACTAGTGGAGTGGATATAAATACCGTATTTAGTCTTATAGCTTTAGGTCGTAATGGAAGTAATAATAATTATCTCAATGGCGTATTATCTCGAGTAGTATATTTCCCCACTCAATTATCTGATTCTAGATTACAATCTTTGACGCAATAAAACATATGGGAATAATAAAGAGAAAAAAAGGATTTACATTACTCGAGATATTATTTTGGAGGGAGATATCTTTGGAATGCTTTAATTGGAAATATATAAATATATTATAAACTATCTTTGAAGATATCAGCGATAGTATCATTCATATCTCTGGGCTCATCATTATCAGTTTGATGAGAGAGTTCATACTTATGAGCTTTAGCAGTAATCTTTTGAGCGATAAAATTAATACCAACAATGGATTCTATAAATTCAGCAATACTATCTAATATAATATTGCTATGTTTTTCTAATCTATCACGATAAAAGTTGGACTCAACTGCAATAGTTAACATTTCATTAGATAATTCAATAGGTTGAGTTTTAGCAAATATAACACTAAGACTTTTATTGGCTTTACTGATAGATTTATTAATTTCAGGATAGAGTTTTTGCACATTATCAATATCGGCAGAGACGGGTTTCTTAATGGGAGCTGGAGCTTTGGTCTCAGCTTTAATAGGTTTTTGTACTTGAGGTTCTATTTCATATTTAGCTTTAGACTCTTTAATTTCAAATTTTGGAATAGATTTTTTTATTTCTTTAGGTTTAGGAATAGTATTAATCTTAGCATCAGAAGGGGGAGTATCTTTACCCCATATTTGTACAATAATTAATTCTAAGGGTAAATAAGGTATATAGGCAGAATGAGTTTGAGATTTTATTCTTTCTAATTCTTGTAAAAATACAATGATTTTTGACTGAGGTATGATATCAGAGAGCTCAGTAAGCTTATCATGCTCAGACTCTAATAATAGGCTTGTATCAAGCAAATTAGGGCTGATTTGTATCAGGAATAGGGAATGAGTTATAGTAAGTAAATTCAAGATTAATTGATCAATTCCAAATCCCTCATCATAAAGATTATGAATATGTCTAATTGCGGGATACAAATCTCCCTTGGAGAGAAATTCTAATAAGGCATAGGCTTCAAAATAAGAGTTTTTACCAAGAATTGTTGAGGCAAATTCAGTATCAATATCTTTAATCCCTGAGGAAATAAGTTTGCCCAATATACTCTCAGCATCCCGAGCCCCGCCCATAGCTTGTAGAATAATTTGATTTACAACAGATTCATCAATAGTGACTTTCTCCGCTTTTGTAATATAGAGTATTTTTTCTCTAAGCTCAGTTGAAGATAGAGGCTTGAAATCAAATTTTTGTACACGAGATAAAATGGTCGGAAGCATTTTGTGGGTATCGGTTGTAGCGAGTATAAATATGGTATTCTTTGGGGGCTCTTCTAGGGTTTTTAGTAATGCATTAGATGCATCCTTGGTGAGCATATGAGACTCGTCAATAATATAAATCTTATATCCATTTTTTTGAGATGGAGAAAATCGTACGGCTTCTTTGAGATTGCGAATTTCATCAATACCTCTATTAGAGGCAGCATCTATTTCAATGAGATCAATAAAAGCATTATCATTAATGGCTTTACAATTCTCACAAATATTGCAGGGCTCTGCAGAATTATCCTCACGATTGAGACAATTGAGAGCTTTAGCAAAAATTCTTGCCATAGTGGTTTTTCCTGTGCCACGAGGCCCACTGAATAAATAGGAATGAACTGTACGATTATGAATAATAGCATTCTGAAGAGTCTTTTTAACTATTTCTTGTCCAACAACTTGTATGAAAGTTTGTGGTCTATATGTTCTATATAAAGCTGGCATATATGTACGATATTATTTACGGAAGACAAAGAATTTATACCCAATAAAGGTAACAATCATTGACCCTCCTGTCCCTAATAGTTTACCAATAATTGCAGGATCCATCAATTGAGAGGGGACAAAAGATAAGAATAATGGTAATAGAATAGTTGCTGGTAATAGAGATATAGTAAGTCTTAATATGGTGGTATTTACAATAAATCCTAATCCATTTACAATCAGAAAACTTCCCACTTCTCGAGGCTTTGTCTGGGCCTTATGTTGAAAGGTGATATATTTATTTGCAAAATAGCTAAATATAATAGCAGTAATAACAGAAATAAGATTAATGTAAATAATAAAATGTGAATCATTGGGAATATTAAAGCCATATTTTAATAAAGCAAATACCCCGATATCAATCGAGGTATTGAGAACTCCAATAATAATAAAAACTAAAATTTCACGATTTTTTACCAAGGCTGTATTTTTAGTGGCTCATCAGTATTTTCTTCCTCAGATTTAGTATCTTCTGAAGCTTCTTCAAGCAGTGGAGTATCATCTACAATTTCCTCATCAATATCAATATTAGGAGATACTTCAGGGGTGTCATTGAGATTAGATGGAGCATGAGTATTTACAATTCCAAGAGCTTGAGCTGAAACTACATTTTCAATGGCAGCCCATTCACTTTTTTTGGTAAGGGGGGTAAGAATGGTCACTTCATCACCAGGAGATAATCTAAAATATGTTACAGAAGCTGTTAATAATCGATATAATTCATTTCCTACTTTAGCAAAATAACTATTATCTTGATAAATAATATTCCCAATAGCACGACGTCGTGGGGCAGGTCCAATTTGCTTATAAATAAAAGCTCCATCTGCAGTAATAGTCAACTTCAATTGATCTCCCTCAATCAATTTTGACTTACTGGCATAATTAGCAGGTACAGGATATTGTTTTTTGGTTTCATCCACCATATATTCTCCAGTAAATTCACCAAGAACAACTTTTTCAGCTTGTCCTGCTACACTTACATAAGGTTGACTAGCTCCTGCAACTTGAGTAAGCATAGCACGGGCTTGATTAAGTCGAGCCTCTGCTTCTTTTACAATTTGTTCTAACTCAGCGATTTGCTGAGATTTATCCTCAGAATTTGACATATCTATTCTATTTATTTTGATATTATTACTACAAAATAATTATATCATATCTTTTTATTATTGACAAGGGGTTAATTAAATAGATATAATAGATAAGTTATCTTAAGCTGGTGTGGTGGAATGGTAGACACGAAGGACTCAAAATCCTTTGGAGGCAACTCTGTAACGGTTCAAGTCCGTTCACCAGCACAAAATAAAAAACTCCCAATTCTTTGGGAGTTTTTTATTTCTGGAGGACGGACAGGGAGGGGGTCGGGGAACGGGAGTTCCCCGTGAAGGAGGTACTGGAACCGCTGGTTTCAGAGAGCATCGGCGATGTCTGTTGCACCAGCACAATATTATAAGTAATAGTCAGTTTTGACTATTACTGTGGGACTTGGAGGAGTGCGGGGAACGGTAGTTCCCCATGATGGAAATGATCAATACCCCTAGATAGGAAGGCAGTGAGGAGATTGCTCCGAATGTCGGAACCTGTGGGTGTCTGAGTTGGGCGTATTATTGAGCTCGACTCCCATCAGTATTGAGACGAGCTATATTAATAGCTGCTACTCCCTGATATTGTGTAAACTGTCCTCCTATTACAAATTTCCCATCACTTTGTTGTACAATACTTCTAACTGTACCATTAAATCCTGTGAAACCTATAAAGGTGGAGTTTGACCAGCTCTGGTGACACAACGGAAGCCAAGACCTCCATAGGGATGTGTAAGTATAGGGTTAGAGGGATTAACATTTAACATGACTGTAAAGATTCCTGGAGTAAAAAAACTACTATCCCAGTTGCCACCACGAATGGAACCATAGATCGTATTGAGTCCTGGAGTCCCGCTACTAAATATTTGCCCCATATTTTGAGTGCTATTCCAGATATTATTACTAGGTCTATAAGCATCATAACCAAGACTTCCACCACTAGTGAGTGCGGAGAGTTCTCTCGTAGCAAATCCTGGACTGGCTGTTATAGTTGGCTGATTAGCCCCAGTAATAAAATCATTTGTCCATTCCATTGCATTTCCACTCAAGTCCCATATTACTGATCCATTGGATAAAATATGTGTTCTCTTTTGTATGCTGGGAGGTATGTCACTTGTCTCATTATAGGGATTATTATCAGCTCCTGCTGCTAATGCATTGGGTGGGAAATTGTCACTATGACCTCTCCATAATCCTCCACTTCCGACAGCTCCACCTGTCCAATTACTTGGCTGAGCTTCTATATTCCGAGCTATTGTCATCCATTCTTTATTATTAATAAGACTTCCCCCAGCATTAATACAATATGTGGCGGCAGTAGGCTGGTCTATATTAGCTATGGGAAAGCCACTGGCTACACTAGAAACAGCCCTACCATTAGCACTTGTAGTCGCAGTGGTATTATTGGCTATGGTATTACTCCCTGTATTTGGTGTAGTAAGCCCAACCGTAGGAGCTGCTATGGTTACAGCTTTTGCCTCATATTTCATTACACAAAAATCTTCTGTATTATATAGGCTATTCCCTGGAACTTTAATATATCCTGTTGGACAAATGAGATTGGTATATTTTATTAATCCACGAGTAAAGGTTGTATTGTCAACTGAATTAACTCCATTGATAGTAAATCGTCCTATATTATCAGTCGCAATAGAGAAGCCACTTAAGACAGAATCACTTCCATAAGAGGGAATACTGTTAATATATGTAGGGACAAGAAAAGTAATATCAATACAACCTGCCCCAGTAGTTTTACAGATAGGGGTGGTAGAATTGGCGGTAAGGGCAGATATTTGTGGGGCATGGGATCCCGTCTTTAGAGCATATTGCTCTAAAGCTTGGTATAGGGTGAGTGCATCAGCTTTGCGTTTATTGTCATTAACCCCTTTTATAATTTTATTAGGATTAAGAGCATATAATACAGTGGCAAAGAGGATAGCAAGAAGAGCGATTACGAGTAGTATTTCGAGTAGAGTAAAGCCTTTTTTTGTATAAGATTTCATATGTATATATTTTATTGTGAGATTAAGTTTAGTATACCATAAAACTATTATTGAGTGTATAGGGACTTTATGCTATACTTATACACATAAATCATTAAAATAATATATGTTGGATATACTATATATTAAGGCAAATCGAGATTTTATTATTGAAGTTGCCAAAAATAAAAAAGTTACTGTAGATATTGATAGACTATTAACAGTATATGAAGAGCGTCAAAATCTTTTACAACAAATAGAGCAATTACGGGCAGATAAAAATACTATTACGGATGAGATGAAGCAAATAGCAACTTTGTCGGTGAAGGAGAAAACGGTATTGATAGAGAGAGGAAAAGAGATTAAAGATTCTCTTACAAGTTTAGAAACTCAATATGAGGGATTAGATGCAAAATATCAGAATCTTTTGTATCAAGTGCCTAATATTTATTCCGAGGATACTCCTATTGGTTTGTATGAGGATAAGAATGTGGTTTTAAGGCAAGTGGGGGAGAAACCAAATTTTGATTTTACTCCACAGGAACATTGGCAATTAGGTAAGGCTCTCAACCTTATTGATACTGAGAAATCAGCTGAAGTATCAGGCTCACGATTTGCCTATATTAAAGGAGATTTAGTATTATTACAATTTGCTTTAATACAATGGGTATTATCAGTATTACAAAATAATACCTTGATTGAGTCAATTGCAAAGCAAGCCAATTTATCTATATCTAATACAGTTTATACTCCCGTATTACCTCCAGTTATGATGCGACCCGATGTGATGAAGCGTATGGGAAGATTAGATCCTATGGATGATAGGTATCAGACTACAGAGGATGGATTAATGTTGGTGGGGAGTGCCGAGCATACTTTAGGGCCATTACATATGGATGAAATTTTGGATTATAAGCAATTGCCTCTTCGTTATGTAGGGTATTCTACAGCATTTCGCCGTGAGGCTGGGACTTATGGTAAGGATATGAAAGGGATATTGAGATTACATCAATTTGATAAAATTGAAATTGAGGTTTTTAGTGATAAGGACAGTGGATTTGCTGAACAAGAATTGATTCTAGCAATACAAGAATATCTGATGCAACAATTGGAATTGCCATATCAAGTAGTACTCAAATGTTCTGGAGATATGGGAACTCCCGATATTAGAGCTTATGACATTGAGACTTGGCTTCCTGGACAAAATCAATATAGAGAAACTCATACCTCAGATTATATGGGAGATTTTCAAGCCCGAAGATTACAAACACGATACAAAGATAGCGAGGGACAAAAACATTTTGTACATATGAATGATGCGACTGTCTTTGCTATTGGACGCATATTAATTGCTATTATGGAGAATTATCAGCAAGCTGATGGAAGTATTGGTGTCCCAAAAATTCTACAAGCATATATGCATAAAGAAATTATTAGCAATACAAAATAATATGTTAATCAGATTAATAAAATCAGCTTGTTTCATTATCGGGATATTATTATTCTTTGCTATTCCTTTCTCTAGCTTTGCTCAAGAGGATATAATTACTGAACCTAATATTACAGAGTCGAGTAATACTACTTCTGAAGACTTGTCTTCCCCAGAGGCTTTATCTTATAATCAGCCTGATAGTTTTTATCGAGCAGAAGTGCAAGGAGTTGATAGTAAAGAGACAGAAATTCTTGGAAGAAAAGTGATTTCCCAAAATCTTACAATGAAAATTTTAGATAAGGATAAAAAAGGAGAAATAGTGGTGGTGGATAATGGGGGAGGAGCTGATTTACAAGAAAGTCAAATTTATAAAAAAGGAGATATCTTGATAATTGTAAAGACAAAAGTTGCAGATAAAGATCAATATTATGTGCAAGATAGATATAGATTGCCAGGATTATTTGGAATGATTGGAGTATTTTTGATATTAACTATTATATTTGCCAGACGCCAGGGTATTGGATCAATTATCGGGCTTACGGCAAGTATAGGAATTCTTGTTGGATATCTTGTCCCTGCCTTATTGGGAGGGCAAAATCCTGTTTTGGTTACTTTTATCGCAAGTACCGCTATTATTACTTTGACATTATTTATTTCGCATGGATTTAGAATGAGAACTTTTATTTCTTTTGTGGCTATGAATATTACGCTAGGACTTGCATATGGGATATCTGTGATATTTGTATATATGGCTCATATGTTCGGAGTTGGCAGTGAGGATACCTTTTATCTTGCCTCAATTAGTAATGTGAATTTAGATTTGAGAGGAATATTATTAGCGGGTGTTATTATTGGTATGCTCGGAGTATTAGATGATGTGACAGTAGCACAGGCCGCAACAATTGATGAGATAAAAAGGGCTAATCCTAAAACTCGATTCAAACAATTATATAAAGCGGGGATGTCGGTTGGGCGTGATCATATCGCTTCACTGGTCAATACCTTGGCTTTGGCTTATGTAGGGTCAAGTTTACCATTATTCTTACTTCTGTATATTAATAGCTCCAATATACCAATTTGGGTCACTCTCAATTCTGAATTTATTGCTCAAGAATTAGTACGTACAATGGCAGGAAGTATTGCAATTGTCCTCGCAGTTCCTATCACCAGCCTTATTGCCGCTAAAGTCTTTGATACTTATATCCATAAACCCCGAGATAAAAATGATATCGCTCATCATCACGGGCATGGGCATTGATGAGTATACTAGGCATATGCTATACTATAAAAGAATTATAAAGATTAAGATAGAGATATGAGTGATATTATAGAAAATAATTTTATTGGAAAAGGAATACTTATTGTGACAGTATTGGTAGTAATTGGAGCTATTGCCTGGGGATTGAATACTCAGAGCTCTAATAGTTCTAAATCGCGTAATGTCAATGTAGAGATAACAGATCAGGATAAATATCTTGGGAATAAAGATGCTAAAGTTACTTTGGTAGAATATGCTGATTTTCAATGCCCAGCCTGTAAGACTTATGAAGATATTATAAAGCAATTGCGAGATTCTTATTCTTCTGATCAATTGAGAACAGTATATAGACATTTTCCTCTTCGAAGTATTCATCCTAATGCTGATATTTCAGCTCAAGCTGCCGAAGCTGCGGGAGAAGAGGGGAAATTCTGGGAAATGAAATCTTTATTATTCGAAAAACAATCTGAATGGGAAAATGAGAAAGACCCTAAAGGATTATTTGGAGCTTATGCTAAGTCGTTAGGAGTCGATGTAGGAAAATTTGATGAAGACTTAAAATCCGATGATGATTCCAAAGAAAGGGTAGAAAAAGATTATCAATCAGGAGTTGCTCTTGGTATTAATTCTACACCCACCTTTATTTTGAATGGAGTTATTATCAAGAATCCTCAAAGTCTTGATGAATTCAAGTCCCTTATTGATGCTGAATTAAAAAAATAATCTTGTCTAAATGATATCAAAGCCCAACTTTGAGCATGTTGTATTAGTAACTGAGCTCGATGAAGTTATTGGAGTAGCCCCTAAATCTGAGGTACATACTCTGACAACACCCCTTCATCGAGCTTTTTCACTTTTTCTTTTTCGCCCATCTGACAAAAAGTTTCTAATTCAACAGCGATGGTCAGGTAAGAAAACTTGGCCTCTTGTCTGGTCGAATAGCTGTTGTGGGCATCCGGAACTCGGGGAGGAGACAATCGACGCAGTCAGGAGAAGAGCTAAATTTGAACTTGGAGTAGAGAATTTTGAGCTTTTAGTAGAGGCGAGCCCTTATCGCTATCGTTTTGAACGGGATAGAGTTGTGGAAAATGAAATTTGTCCTATATTCTTTGGTATTAGTTCAGATATTATCACACCGCACCCTGAGGAAGTAGAGGATTATCGTTGGCTTGATTGGGGCAAATTTGTGGAGAAAGCCTTTGCTGATGAGACAACTTTCTCCGAATGGTGTAAAGAGGAGTTAAGGCTATTGGAGCAGACTCAAGTTTTTCAGGATTTTATGGGGAGGTGAACTGTATAATTGTTTATACATACTTTTTGTGATATAGTATCTGTGTTGTACTTTGTACCTTTCTAATTATGAAAACCTCAATTCTTGGGTTTCTATTAAGTTTACTATTTTATCCTCAACCAATATGGGCGGAATCATTAAATACAGAAAATAATGATAAAGTTCAATATAAGTTTTTAAGAGTAGAGTATGGTGTTGAAGTAAAATTTATATATAATAACACAGTTTATACAGTATATGCTGCTAAATGTAATATAATAATCACTGACCCCAAATACTTAAATTATATAGTTTTGAAACCAGGAGAACCAATAGAACTCAAAGATTCAAATGGAAATATACTCATTCTATTTTCATTACCATGTAATTAAATTTTTATTTAGATTATCTTTTCACAAGAGGTAATCCTTTTCTTTACTAACCCTCCAATTTATGAATATAATTATAAGCTGATAGAGCAGCTTTGACAGCGTCTCCCGCTGAAATATTATTCTGTTTATAGGCTTCGTCGGTGATATCTCCAGCAGCGAATATTCCTGCTCGGGAGGTGGTAGAATATTTATGATCAATAATGATTTCTCCAATTTGATTGGTATCAACCAGATGCTTTACTATATCTGAATTTGGTAGAGAACCAATTTCAATAAATAAACCTGTAATGGCAAGTTCATTAATCTCTTGTGTTTTGAGATTTTGATAATGAATTCCTGTCATTAATTTTTCTCCAAATATATCAGTGACTACCGTATTATAAAGTATCCCTTTGAAATTAGGATGTTTTTGGATTTTTTCAGCTGTTTGAGGGTCTCCCTTGAGTTCATCACTACGATTAAAGAGATAGACTTCGCTCGCATAAGAGAGTAAGTCAAGTACACTTTCGAGCCCAGCATTTCCTCCTCCCACTACAGCTACTTTTTGTCCTTCAAAAAATGGTGCATCACAAGTAGCACAATAAGCCACTCCTTTTGCACTAAACTCAGCTTCTCCAGGAATATCTAATTTTCGACGATGTGCTCCCATTCCAAGAATAAGGGTTTTCGCTTGAAAAGTTTTGCCCCCTTCAGTTATCACTTCATAAATAGGATAGGGATTATCTGAGATTTGATCGATCTTAGAAACTTTATCAATTAACGTTTCTAGTCCATCTTGAGCTTTAATATGAGCTTCAAATTTTTGAGCTAATTCAAAGCCAGAAATTCTAATATCTCCAATCCAGTTATCAATATCATTGGATACTACAGATTGTCCTCCAAAACTGTCGGTAATCAAAATAGCTTTTAATTGTTTTCGAGCGGCATATACAGAGGCAGCTGTTCCTGTAGGACCTCCTCCAATAATGATGGTGTCATAAATCATATCTTCTTGAGTTTAATGAGAATGTATTTTGATAATATAAAAATGTTTGATATACTAATATCATAATAGAATAATAATATAATATGGAAAATAAATCAATTTTATTAGTGGTTGCTTCAATTTTACTTTCTGGTATGATGATTGCCTCAGCCATTATATTTAATGGGTATCAAAGTAGAAAAGATAGTAATAATACCGCTACGAATGATTTGCCTAAAGTTGACGATAATGATCCGGTGGAGGCTCGAGATATTAATGTTGATATTTCAGATGATACTCCATATCTTGGTAATAAAGATGAGGCCAAAATTGCAATTATTGAATTTAGTGATTATGAATGTCCTTTTTGTAAAAAATTTCATGAAGGATCTCGTTTAGATATAATTAAGGAATATGTCGATACAGGAAAAGCAATATTAGCCTGGAAAGATTATCCGTTGTCTTTTCATGATCCTCTTGCAACCAAGCAAGCAGTAGCAGCTCAATGTGTATATGAACAAAAAGGAAATAAAGGATATTTTGAATATGCTACCGCTATTTTTGATAAAACTGTTAGTGGTGGAGATGGTATGAAAGAAGAAGAATTAAATGTATTGGCAAAAAGTATCGCAGGTCTTGATACATCAAAATTTGACGCTTGTCTTAAAGATGACAAAACTCTCGATAAGGTAAAGGCAGGAACAAAATTTGGGAATGATAATGGAATTACAGGAACACCTGGATTTATTATTGGAAAATTAGAAAATGGAAAATTAGTTGGAGGTATTCGTATTGCTGGTGCTTTGCCTCTTGCAACCTTTCAAGGATATCTTGATGACCTTTTGAAATAATATGTTATACTAATAATGTAAATTAATAATATATCATTATGAGTACTCCAAATATACAGATTTATTCAACTCCTACTTGTGGGTTTTGTAAGCAAGCAAAAGAATTCTTAATTGAAAATAATATCCACTTTACCGACTACAATGTTGCGGCTGATGCTGAAAAGCGAAATGAACTCGTTGAAAAAAGTGGTCAAATGGGAGTTCCTGTCATTGATGTAGATGGTCAAATTTTGATTGGTTATGATAGAGCTACCTTAGCAAAACTCGTAGGAATTGAAGCCTAAATATATTTTAAATAAAAAAGACAGAGTTTAAACTCTGTCTTTTTTATTTAGTGAAGAGGATATACTATAAAGTAGATTCTCCTTCTTCCCATTCTACAGGACATAGACCTCCATTTTTAAGTGCTGAGAGAACTCTTACCGTTTCCTCAATACTTCGTCCAACATTTAAGTCAGATACTACAGCATATCGTAATACTCCTAGTGGATCAATGATAAAGGTTCCCCGAAGAGCTACTCCACCATCATTATCTACAAGAATATTGTAATTATCTGCAGTTTCTTTACGAAAATCTGAAAGAAGTGGAAATTCAAGTTTACCTAAATCTTTTTCTACCCAAGCTTTGTGAGAATGTACACTGTCTACACTAGCTCCGAGAACCTGAGCACCAAGCTTATTGAACTCTTCAATTTTTTTGTTAAATCCAGTAATTTCAGTTGGACATACAAAAGTAAAGTCTAATGGATAGAAGAATAATACCACCCATTTTCCAGAACCAGTGATTTGGGATAATGAGTATTCTGCAAATTTTCCGTCCTGATATCCTTGTAAGGTGAAATCAGGAGCTGGTTGTCCTACTTTTATCATAATGAGAGTATTTATTGAATATTTAGTATATATGGATATACTGCATATATTGTACCATAAAATAGCTCATATTTGAATATATCACAATTAATAATTAATTGTGATATAATAATATAAAAGTAATAAAATAATATGATTGCAAGCTTATCTGGAAAAATTCAATATAAAAATCAACATAACCTTATTGTCGATGTAAATGGGGTAGGTTATTCCGTATTAGTAAATAGTATTACTTTGAATTCTCTGGGGACAATAGGGGATGAGGTATCTCTGATTACTTATCTTGATGTAAAAGAAGATAGCTTAATATTATTTGGATTTTTGGATATATTATCATTTGAATTATTCAAGTATTTAATTTCAGTTAATGGAGTGGGAGCAAAAAGTGCCTTGGCTTTATTAGATCTCGATCAGCCTGAAGCTTTGATGAGGGCAATACAACAAGAAAGAGTAAATGTCCTTAATCAGGCTTCTGGTATTGGTAAAAAAACTGCTGAGAGAATTGTATTAGAACTCCGAGATAAATTAGGAAATTTGGTATATATAGAGGGGGCAGAAAATATTTCTGCTAATTCAGCTCAAGAATATCAAGGTACTCAAGATGTATGGGATGCTCTGGAGTCTCTTGGATATAAATCAATACAAATTCAGAAAATTATACCTCAACTAGACTCTAATCTAGAAGTTTCAGAGCAAATTCGTCAGGCTCTCAAATTATTACAAAAATAAGAATAATTATATGAATATCTCAACGATATATATTGGGTCTGATCATAGGGGATTTGAGCTCAAACAACATATTATACGATTTCTACAAGAAAAAGGAATAGAAGCTATTGATATGGGAAATACAGTATATGATGAGCAGGATGATTATCCTGACTTTGCTGTTGAAGTGGCTCGTAAAGTTTCATCAAATTCAGACTCACTCGGAATTGTTGTTTGTGGAACAGGAGTTGGTGTTAGTATAGTTACCAATAAAATTCCTGGTATTAGATCGGCGGTATTAAGTGCTATTGAGACAGTTGCTATTGCCCGAGCCCATAATCATATTAATGTTTTGGCTTTATCTGCCAATCTAGCAATTGATCAAATTCCTGATATAGTAGAAACTTTTATCACAACAGAACCGTCTTTAGAAGAAAGGCATATTCGGCGGTTGACCAAAATAACTGAATTAGAAAATAATCAATTATAATATGGTTGATTCTCTCGAAAGACTAGAACAATTGTCAGCTCTTACTCGTTATTGGAGTTTATATGCAACAACTCAAGCTGGTTCGGGGCATCCAAGCTCTTCATTGTCTGCTGCCGAGCTAGGAGTGGGATTATTTTTTGGAGGAGAATTTCACTATGATATTACTGATTCCAAAAGCCCTTATAATGACAGATTTATTCTATCAAAAGGCCATGCAGCTCCATTGTTATATAGTCTCTGGTTACTAGCAGGAGTTATTACCCCAGAGGAAATACAAGAATTAAGACAATTTGACAGTGTTCTGGAAGGGCATCCGAGCAAACGATTTATTTTTACCGACGCTGCGACTGGGTCTCTCGGGCAAGGTATAGGGATTGGAATTGGATATGCACTCAATGCTAAAAAATTTGATAAGACAAATGCATATACCTATGTTTTATTAGGGGATAGCGAGCTTGCAGAAGGATCAATATGGGAAAGTGTTGAAAGTGCAGCTTATTTAGGTCTTAATAATCTTATTACCTTAATTGACATTAATCGATTAGGACAAAGAGGGGAAACAATGCAGGGCTATGATATTAATACATATCGTCAGCGTTTTGAGGCCTTTGGTTGGAATGTGATTACAATTGATGGACATAATGTCAGTGAAGTGGTATCAGCTTTAGCAGATGCTAAGAAATTAGATAAGCCAACGGCAATATTAGCTAAAACCATTAAAGGAAAGGGAATATCACTTATACAGGATAAAGATAATTGGCATGGAAAGGCATTAAGTCAAGAACAATTTGATACCTATATTCATGAACTTGGAAGTATAGATTTATCTTTGAGAGCAGAAATATCTAGTCCAGAAATTACGGAACTTAATTCCTATATCCCACCAGTATTTGATGTTAATTCTTATCCTCGCTATGATTTAGATACATTGGTATCTGCCCGCAAAGCTTTTGGAGATGCGCTTAATATCTTAACTCATAATTATTCAGATATTATTGTATTGGATGCTGAGGTTAGTAATTCTACTTTTGCAAATCACGCTGACCCAGAGCGATTTATTGAAATGTTTATTGCAGAACAAAATATGATTGAGGTTGCAATAGGGTTGTCTCTGTCGGGTAAAAAACCTTTTGCCTCATCTTTTGCGGGGTTTTTAACTAGAGCCTATGATCAAATTCGTATGGCTCAATATAATGCTCCCAATATGGTAATTGTTGGTACTCATGCAGGAGTATCTATTGGAGCTGATGGGCCATCTCAAATGGCTCTGAATGATATTGCCTTCTTCAGAGGATTATTTGCCTCAATAGTATTATATCCGAGCGATGCGGTTTCAGCTCTTAAATTAACAGAACAAGCCTATCTTTATCAGGGACTGAGCTATTTGAGAGTTACAAGAGCCGATATACCGGTATTATATGATGTAGATGAGACCTTTGTCGTGGGGGGGAGTAAAATATTACATCAAAGCGAGGCAGATGAATATACCCTTATTGGAGCTGGGATTACTCTCTATGAATGTTTGAAGGCTTATGATATACTACAATCAAGAGGAGTCAGAGTTCGGGTCATTGACTTATATAGTATAAAACCTCTTGATACAGCGACTTTGCACAGTGCAGCTCGGGAGACCAAAGGATTTATTATTGTAGAAGACCATCATATTTCAGGGGGAATTGCAGAGGCAATACGATCTGAAATAGAAGATATATTAATACCAATACGATCTTTATCAGTACAAGAAATTCCACGTAGTGGTAGTCCAGAAGAGTTATTGGCATTTGAGCAAATTAATGTGGATAGCATAATAGGACAAGTAGAAAGCCTAAGACAAGATATATGATAGAAGTTAAAAATCTCAAAAAAATCTATCAAATGAATGCAGAAAACCAAGTCTTTGCATTAAATGATATTTCGTTTACCGCAGAGACGAAAGAAATGGTGGCTATTATAGGAAGCTCTGGTTCTGGAAAATCAACTCTTTTGAATATATTAGGTGGTTTAGATAGAGTATATGAGGGACAGGTAATCGTAGATAATAAAGATATCAAAGATTATAATCCTAATATTTATCATAGATTTAAAGTTGGTACTATCTTTCAGCAATTCAATTTAATTTCGGCTCTCAATGTGCTAGAAAATGTATTATTACCTCTAAAATTCGGGAAGCAATTAACTGGTAAAGAATCAGAAGATAGAGCTAAATATCTATTGGATAAAGTGGGGTTATCAGATAGACTCAAACATAAACCTAATGAATTATCTGGAGGACAGATGCAAAGAGTAGCTATTGCCAGAGCCCTGATAGCAAAGCCAGAGATTTTACTGGCAGATGAGCCAACAGGTAATCTAGACTCTGTTACAGGTAAAGAAATTATGCATCTTTTATTTGAACTAAATGCGGAGGAGAATATGACGATGTTCTTAGTCACCCATGATTTGCATTTAGCTGAGGGAATTGACAGGAAGTTATTCTTGAGAGATGGTAAATTAGTAAATAATATTTAAAGATATGTTTAAGTATGCTATCAGCCTAGTTGCAAGACGAAAACTCCGTACAATTCTAACTAGTCTTGGGATTACCATTGCAGTAATATTGTTATCTTTGATAATTTTTGGGATGCAGGATTTGAGAACTCTTCTGGTATCAGCTATTCAAGACCAATTCAAATCTAATGAAATATTTATTACTAATTCAAGTGGACCAGGGGCATTTACCACACCTTCCAATGAAGAAACTAAACCTGATGAGGCTACACTTATTACCCAAGAAACAATAGATAAAATTAATAAAATTGATGGAGTGAATAGTACAGTTCCAGTTACTATAGTTAATAATTTAGAAATAAAATTAGCAGATCAAGACAAGCCTTATGCTCCATCTTTTATATCTGGGTGGGATATAGAAGGAGGAGACTCTTACTTTGTAGAATTTTGGGGAGATAAGACTAAGCCAAGTGGAGAGAATATCTTTGTCTCAAAAGCAGTGGCAGATTTCTATGGGCTAAACCCAGAAGAATTAGTCGGTAAAAAAGTAACTTTTATTACCTCCAAGAGTGCTCTGTTCGGCACAGTCAAAACTAAAGAAATCCTAGATAAACAATTTGAATATACTATCAAAGGAGTTTTTGATCCAGGCAGAGACAGAAATGATGCTATTATCTCTCTAGATAACTCAGTCGGGGTCCTAGCTAATATTGGTGGCTTTGATTCCAAAGAAGAATATATCTCTTCGGTAGGATATGATTTATTAAGAGTAACAGGTGAGGAGGATAAACTTGATTCCATAAAGACAATAATTGAGGACGATTACAATTTTCAAGGAATATTTACCGCAGATGATGTGTTGGGATTCCTTGATGATATTATTCAAGCCTTTACCATTGCTCTATTTACATTTGGAGCTATATCAGCTGTCATTGCTTCTATTGGGATTACAAATACAATGATAATGAGTATTTATGAGCAAACCAAAGAAATTGGAATCTTAAAATCAATGGGAGCTTCTAATATGCAGATTCTAGGTGTGTTTTTAATCCAATCAGCTCTAATAGGTCTATTGGGTGGAGTAACTGGACTGATCATAGTCATAATTAGTATGCAAGTTGGAAATATATTTATAGTCCAAGAGCTAAACAAAATTGGATTTCAGGTTGATACTTTCTTTAACTTTGATTTAATATCTACTCTAATTATAGTAGCAATTAGTATTACTATTGGAATACTGGCAGGTATATATCCATCTCTCAAAGCAGCTACTCTCAACCCAGTCAAAGCCTTAAGGTCAGAATAAATACTCAAAACAATATGAAGCTAATAAAAATAAAAAAATCACAAAAAGGATTTACTTTAATTGAGATATTATTAGTAATAGTTTTAATTGGTATTTTCCTGACTATTGGACTAGTCTCACTTAATATAGAAGCTAAGTTGATTGATGCCCGTAATGATACTCGGCAATCAGATATCAAAAAAATAGAAGGAGCACTCATACAATATCGACTACAAGAGGGGAATTATCCCACGGGGTTGAGTCGTGATTATAAGGAAATTTGCGACCCAGAAGCTACAGATTGTACAGATTTTTTTGACTTAAAACAATTTTTAGTCCCAACCTACCTACAAGCCATCCCACAAGACCCTAATGATATTGGTAGTACTGAAGGAGCTGGTTATGAGGTGGCTATAGATTCAGCCACCAATATAGTCAGTGTTAGATTAAAAGAGTCATTGAGAGAAAGTGGAGAGATAATTGCAATTAATGTTCCACTCCCAGCTGAGCCAACAGTGACTGCTAATACTACTTTAGATGCAGTAGTTCCACCTCCACCTATAATAACAAGTGGACTAGTCCTAAACCTAGACGCCGGTAATCCAGCTAGTTATCCAGGAACTGGAACTACCTGGACTGATTTGAGTGGTAATGGGAATAACGGAACTCTAATTAATGGAGTAGGGTATAACAGCGCTAATGGAGGGAGTTTGACATTTAATGGGACTAATCATTATGTCCAAACTCCTTTAGTAGGTGTATACCCTCAAATTAGTTTTGAATTCTGGGGGTTTTTTGATGATCCTACACTTAGTACAACATCTAGAAACGAGAGTGCTTTTGGAGATTGGATTTCTAATAGGATACATTTTGGGACAAGATGGAGTGTTGGGCAACACTGGAATGTGAATGGTGTGTGGATTAATATTGCTAATACTAACCTTAGATATGGATGGAATCATTATTCTTTAGTATGGAGTGGAACCAATAATATAAAAAGAGTATATATTAATGGTATACTATCCTCGTCTGAGACTGTATCTGGCAATATAAATATAACTTTGGGAGATTTTAAAATAGGAGTTGCTACAAATCTCAATGCTTTTTATAGAGGAAATATAGCTAATTTTAGAGTTTACAATAGAGCTTTAACGCAAGAGGAAACTCAACAGAATTACAATGCCCTCAGAGGACGATATGGGTTGTAGGGGAGGGGAGATGCAATTAAGAATGAGAAATTAAAAGTTAAGAATTATAAATTGTTTTTGTATTCGTAGGGCTTTAAGTCCCTCCTATATTTACTTGGGAGGAGAGGGCTGGCTGGAATACTCTTCTAATGTATTTGTAAATTTTGTCCACACCCACCACTTCGTGATACCCCCTCTCCAGCGAGGGACAATCATTCCTGTCCTCCCTTGGGGGAGGTGTCACCGTAGGTGACGGAGGAGGACTGAGCTAAGTTCCCCCCTCAGCTATGAAGGAATGATATTATTCATAATTTATAATTCAAATATTTCCCAAAATATGCTATGATAACATTAAATTTAAACTATAATTTATGAGTATTGTTATTCCAGCTATTTTGGCTAGTTCCAAGCAAGAGTTTAGAGAGTATTTATCAGCTATTAAATCGGTAGCTGAGTATATTCAAATAGATATTATGGATGGGGAATTTGTAGAGAGTAAATCTTTATTCCCGAGGGAGTTTTTCTATGAAGATTTTGGAAATTTAAAGTTAGAAATTCATATCATGGCGACTTTCAAAAATACTCAGGATATTATTGAAAGTTTAAAATCATTTGCTCCAGTTAGTCGTATTATTGTACATCAAGAAAGTTGTGAAAATCTTGAACAATTACGACAATTAGTGAATCAAGTAAAGGGAATTAATAAAGAAATTGCCATTGCAATTAACCCAGATACAGATATACGGGATATTGGTAAAGTGGTAAAGAAAATCGATGGAGTACAATTTATGGGAGTAAATCCTGGTTTTTATGGAGCTGTATTACAAGATAAGGTGTATAATAAGGTTACTGAATTTAAAGAGCGTTATACCATGTATGAAGGAGATATAGCTTGGGATGGGGGAGTGACTAAAGAAAATCTTACTAATATCCAAAATTTAGGTGTTAATCGTATTGCTATTGGAAGTGCTATATTTAAGACAGATAATCCAACTCAAAGTTATCAGGAATTAATCAATATACTAAAGGCATAATTAATTCAATTATGGCACAGTCACTTATATCAAAATTAAAATCATATTATCATATTGGAATTACCTATGGGACACATTTCCTTACAGGTAGGCCAAGTGAATCAATAATTGTAATAGGAATTACAGGAACCAAGGGTAAGACGAGTACGGTTTATGCTTTGTATCAAGTGCTTGTTAAATTAGGTCTTAAGGTAGGATTATCTTCTTCTGTCTATACCAGTAATGGTAAAGAATTAACCAAAAATCCTATTCGTAATTCTATGCCAGGCAGGGGTAAAATTCATCAATTAATGAGAGAGTCTCAAAACAATGGAGCAACTGTTTTTATTGTTGAGGTTACTAGTGAGGGGCTTGCTCAAAATCGTCATCTTGGTATTCATTTTGACTCTGTTGTAATTACGAACTTATATCCAGAACATTTGGAAGCTCATGGTGGCTTTGAGAATTACAAAAAAGCTAAAGGAGTATTATTTCAAGTCTTTAATAAGGCTCAAACTAAAACTATTCAAAATAAATCTATTAAACCTATTGCATGGGTAAATCAAGATGATGAGCATCAAGAATATTATCGTAATTTGACGCAAAATCCA
Source organism: Parcubacteria group bacterium (assembly GCA_943354045.1). GTDB lineage: Bacteria > Patescibacteriota > Minisyncoccia > SW-4-49-11 > SW-4-49-11 > CALRBF01. The sequence continues at coordinate 198,656 of CALRBF010000001.1, read as the reverse complement.
GTATATTCAATTGGTAAATCAGATAAATCCAGTATACAAATGCAATCGATTCAGTCAGATGAAAATGGATTAGTATTCACGTATACTGATAAAGTCCTTAATACATCATATCAAGTTAATACTCCGGTTCTCGGAGAATTTATGGGATATAATCTATTGTTTGTAATCGGTATTGCTCATTGGTTGGGTTTTGAATATGAAACTATTAATAAAATGTTGTCTATCTTGAATGATATTCCGGGTCGTATGAATAAAATTGCTACAAACCCAACAATTTTTGTTGATTATGCTCATATTCCAGAGGCTTTGGAAAAAGTATATCAAACTATAAATATGAGTTTTAAAGGGAAGGGAAAAACTATTGCAATATTAGGTTCTTGTGGCGGAGGAAGAGATACATGGAAGCGATCCCCAATGGGTAAAATCGCAGGTCAGATGAATGATTATGTTATTGTAACTGATGAGGATCCTTATGATGAGAATCCCCAAGCTATTATTGATGAGGTATTCTCAGGGGTACTTGAGTCAGGAAAAATTGAGAATACGAATGCCTGGAAAGTATTATCTCGCCGAGATGCTATTATAAAAGCACTTGCTTTAGCTGAGAGAGAAGATGTGATTATTGTAACAGGGAAGGGGAGTGAAACTAGTATTATGAGAGCCAAGGGAGAAAAAGAAAATTGGAATGATACGGAGGAAATACTGAAATTATTAGAAAAATAACATTATGCAAAAGTTTAAAATTAAAGGGAATCAATTCGGTAAAAAGGGTTCTATTCCCGTATATGGAGCCAAGAATTCAGCAATAAAATTATTGCCAGCTACTCTACTGATCAATGGAGTTGTGACTTTACATAATATTCCTGATATTGATGATATTCGGGATATGATTGCGATATTGATTGAGCTTGGGGCTAGGGTAAAAAAAATCGCCCAACATTCTTATACTATTGATACCACTACTATTGATAATAATAATATTCCTATTGAACTTGCAATCAAAATGCGTGCATCATTTTTGTTTATTGCTCCATTATTAATTCGTTTTGGAGAAGTTGAATTTCCTCATCCTGGAGGAGATGCAATTGGTCGTAGGCCAATTGATATGACATTAGAAAGTCTTAGATTAATGGGGGCTGAAGTTATTGAAGATAATCAAAAATATATATTCCGATTACCTAATAAAAGACTTATAGGCATAGAATATATATTCAAATGGATTTCTCATACATCTACTGAGAATTTGATTATGGCAGCAGTAAAGGCAGAAGGTAAAACAATTATTTATAATGCTGCTCTTGAGCCTGAGATTACGGCTTTATGTGATATGCTGAGAGGAGCGGGAGCTCAAATAAAAGGAGATGGTACCTCACAAATTGAAATTGAAGGAGTATCAGAATTATCTTCAGTGGAATATACTAATATACCTGATAGATTAGAGGCAGGTACATTTGCAATTTTAGCGGCTCTTACCCGCAGTGATATTGTAGTCACTGATATACAGCCAAATCATTTGAGAGTATTTTGGAAATTCCTTGATTTAGTTGGTATACAATATGAATTGGGAGCTGATTTTGTACATATTATTCCTCATACTCATTCCTATAAAGCTTTACAGCTCAAAACTCATGAATATCCTGGTTTTGTCACTGATTTACAAGCTCCATTTACTCTTTTATTAACTCAAGCTACTGGTACATCAGTGGTACAAGAAACGATATTTGATGGGAGATTATTTTATACGGATACATTAAATCAAATGGGGGCTAATATTATTATGTGTGACCCCTATCGAGTAGTGGTAAATGGACCAACCCAATTATATGGACGTAAAATAGAAAGCCCCGATGTGAGAGCAGGGATGACATTTTTATTGGCAGCTTTAATTGCGGAGAGAGATAGTGAAATTCATAATATTTATCATATTGATAGGGGATATGAAAAAATAGAAGAGCGTCTTAGTCATATAGGTTTTGATATTATACGAGAAAATTAATACGGTATCTATAATTTTTTGATGAGATAGCCATATGTATATGCATAATATTAGTAGAGATAATTTGGAAATTGCCAGTAAACAACTTTGGGATTTTTTGAAGCCGTACTTATTATATCTTAATTCAGCTGATTTAGAGCAAGTGGAAATTGCTTTTATGCAAATGGTGGATGCTCATCAGGAGCAGCGTCGTAAAAGTGGTGAATATTATATTATTCATCCGGTATCAGCTTGTATCACTTTGGCTGATATGAAATTAGACCGAGATACATTAATAGCAGTTTTGCTTCATGATGTACCTGAGGATACTGAGGTTAGCTTAAGACAATTAGAAAAAATATTTAGTCGTGAAGTAATTTTCCTCATATCGGGAGTGACAAAATTATCGAGTATAAGATATCAAGGAGAAGATAGATATGCTGAGAATTTGCGGCGTATGTTTGTTGCAATGAGTCGTGATATTCGGGTTATCTTTATTAAATTAGCTGATAGATTACATAATCTTGAAACTCTTGATGCTCTCCCTCCAGAAAAGGCACGACGTATTGCTCTTGAGAGTTTAGAAATATATGCTCCTATTGCGGAGAGATTAGGTATGGGGAAATTTCAAGATAAACTTGAAAATTTAAGTTTCCCCTATGCCTATGCTCAAGAATATAAAGCCTTGGTAGAGGAGGTAGCTCAAGAATATGATATTCGTCAAAATGTATTAGAACATATTCAAAAAAATATTGAGCACATATTTGAGGAAGAAGATATTAAGAATATTATCATTTATGGAAGAGCAAAAAAATATTATTCTTTATATAAAAAATTAGGTGCCGGAAAAACAGTAGATGAAGTATATGATTTAATTGCTCTTAGAATTATAACTCCGGATCTTGCTACTTGTTATCAGGTATTTTCACTAATACAATCTCATTTTGAACCTTTAGAAAACAGAGTAAAGGATTATATTGCTAATCCAAAAGATAATGGATATCAAAGTATTCATACAACAGTCAGAGATATAGAAACCAATACCGTATTCGAAGTACAAATTCGTACCGAGGAAATGCATGAATATTGTGAATATGGAGTTGCCTCACACTGGTCTTATAAACAGAAATCGGATATAGAAACCCATTCTTTTATTGATACCGATAGATTTAAGTGGATACAGGACTTAGTTAATTTAGGTAAAGAACCATTATCTGAGCAAGAATATTTGCAATATGTGAAATTAGATTTATTTCAAGATCAAATTTTTGTTATGACCCCAAAGGGAGATGCTATTCGATTGCTTGAAGGGGCTACTGCTCTTGATTTTGCATTTAGAATACATCAGGATATTGGAAAACATGCAAGTTTAGCTAAGGTAAATGGAAGCCCAGTCAAATTATCAGAAAATTTAAAAAATGGAGATTTGGTAGAAATTATTACTGATAAAAAACAAAAGCCTCATCGGGATTGGCTCAATATGGTAAAAACCCCATCAGCAGCTCGTACCATACGCAATAATTTACGCAAACAAGGAGTAAAATTAGGAGAAAGATGATATAATAATACAATGAGTAGTTAAGGAATGATATGGCAAAAAGAATAGGAATAGATTTGGGAACTGCGAATGTACTGGTATTTTTACCCAATAAAGGTATTGTAATTAATGAACCCTCGGTAGTAGCGGTGGATTTATATGATAATACTATTTTAGCAGTAGGAAATCAGGCCAAAGAAATGATTGGAAGAACTCCTGATGGAATAAAAGCAGTACGACCAATACGAGATGGAGTTATTGCTGATTATCGAATGACAGAGGCTTTGATTGGATATTTGATTCAAAAGGTGAGTAGTCGTATTCGTATTTTTAGACCTGATTGTATTATATCTGTACCCGCATCGATTACTTCTACTGAAAAAAGAGCGGTAATAGAAGTTGCGCTTAATGTTGGTGCTCGTAATGCGTATGTGGTAAAAGAACCAATTTTAGCAGCTCTTGGAGCAGGTATTCCGATTGATGTTCCATCTGGAAGTATGGTTATTGATATTGGGGGAGGTACCACTGAAGTGGGAGTTATTTCTCTGGGAGGTATTGTGGCCTTCGCCTCAGCTCGAGTAGCGGGAGACAAATTAACCGAAGCCATAGTAACTCATATCAAGAAAAAATATAGTTTAGCTATTGGAGAGCAAACAGCAGAAGATATCAAAAAACATCTAGGCTCAGCTCTTCCTATTGAAACCGATACCATGGATATTAGGGGGCGCGATGTATTGACTGGATTACCAAAAAATGTAACAATTACTTCAGAAGAAGTGACAATTGCGATGCAGGCTGAGCTTCGAGAAATTGTACAAACAGTAAAAAATGTATTACAAGAAACCCCACCGGAACTCGCTAGTGATATTATTGAAAAGGGGATTGTGATTACAGGAGGTGGAGCCCTACTTAAAAATATTGCTGAACTTATTTCGAAATCAACAGGAGTGCCTTGTACTATTGCAGAAGATCCACTGTACTGTGTCGCTAAGGGAACAGGAATTATGCTTGATAGCCTCGATAAATATAAAAGAGTACTTGGACAACAAAGATAAAAATAATATCCAATATGGTCATTGCTATTGATGCTTCAAAATTAGAAATACAAGATAAAACCGGTACTGAATATTATGCAGAGACATTAATTCGGGGATTATTGCAATCTCTGTCAACCGAACATAGTATTATTTTGTATTCGCATAAAGCTTTACCCCAGGAGATCTTAACAATTCATCCTAATACTCAAAATCATATTATTAACAATACTTTTCTCTGGACATTATGGGGATTGTCTCTTGCTCTGCTCAAAGATAAACCAGATAGATTTTATACTCCCGCAAGTATTATCCCACCTATTCATCCCAAGCGAAGTATTATTGTGATACATGGGCTGGAATATGAGGCTTTTCCCCAAGCATATTCTTTATTCCGATTTTGGCATTTGGCTATTTTTACTAAATTATCTGCTCGCTGGGCTTATAAAATCATTACCCCTACCACCTCAACCAAAGAAGATTTATCCAGTGAATATGAGATTAAAGAGGAAAAAATTATGGTTATTCCCTCAGGTATACCAGCATCTCAGCAAAAAGAGAAGGATAGTATTCGACCAGAAATTAAGGCATTACAACAATCAGAATATATTTTTACCATTGGAAGAAAAGAATTGCGTAAAAATCTCATTACTCTTATTGAAGCCTTTGAATTAACCAAAAAAGACAAGCTAGAATTAAAATTAGTATTAGCAGGAAATCCAGGATATGGATATAAGGATATTGCCTCTCGAATTCAAAAATCTCCCTTTAAACAGGATATTATTGAATTGAATCATATTACTGATAAGGAAAAAACTGCATTATATCAGAATGCTAAAGTATTTGCTTATCCCTCTTATTATGAAGGTTTTGGCTTCCCAATTCTAGAAGCTTTAGAACAAGGTATTCCTGTTCTTGCTTCTGATATACCGAGTTCTCGGGAAGTTGGGGGAGATATGATACAATATGTAGAAGTTGATAATATATCCGCTTGGGTAAATTCACTAAGAGAAATATTAGATTTAGAGCCTCAAGAAGAGATAATTACAAAAAGAAAAGAATATACAAAGCAATTCAATTTTACAGACACAATTAATAAAACAAAAGATATTATTTTAGAGTAATATGACATCACTAAAATCAAAACCTAATCCTTGGAAAGATATTATCCTTTTTAGTTTAACAACTATTCCTTTATTTTCAGTTTATTATGTGGGGACAGTATATAAATCAGTACCCCCAATAGAAATGGTATTAAAAGGATTTACCAATACTGGTTATTTGCTAATAGGCTTTTCATTATTACTTGGCTCTCTAGCAAAATTCTGGAATTTTTTTGATAAATTTCTCCATTATCGCAAGCAATTAGGTATTGTTGGATTTATCTATATTTTGATACATGGTTTTATTGGGACCATTATTTATATATTACCAAATCCCGCTATATTATGGACAAATTATTGGGCTATTGCTTTAGGAGTGAGTGGATTATATATATTATTTATATGTTATGCCATTTCAGAAATTGTCGTAATACAAAAATTAGGTCCGAAGAATTGGAGACGACTTATGCGATACTTGAGTTATACCGCATTTATACTCGGAACTATTCATATATATTTAGCAAAACTACCCGTATGGCAGAATTATATTAATTCAGAAATAGTATTCCCTCCACTATCATTAATAGTATTTAGTTTTGGACTCGTAGTATTATTATTTCGATTTTATGTTTTTATATATGATGCTTTACATTTAGGCCATAATACGGTGAAAGCAGTTATCGCAAAAAATTAGAAATAAGTTTATGGCTGTCTTGTATTAAAGTTGGGCTATCAGCCTCAAACCAATGAATATTGGGTATGCGCCGAAACCAAGTTAATTGACGTCTTGCATATTGATATTCTGATTCAATATATTGTCTTCTCATTTCCTTATAATCAAGATTATTATTGAGATATTGTGCTATTGCTACAGTACCAAGCCCTAATTGTTGTAATTTGATTATTCCAGATTCGGTACCCAAATGAGTATTGAGTATGGTAATTAAAGATTTTACCTCTTCAATTGCCCCTGCCTCAAGCCGATTATCCACTCTCTTTGTAATCCTTTCTTTGATATCGGGTAAAGAATTATTGAGCCCAATAATACAGGTATTATATTGAGGAGAATTAAGATGTATTGATGCTGATTTTTGAGGATTATTTTCAATTTCAATGGCTCGGATTAATCGTATAGGATTATTCCAGTCGGAATAGTTGAGATTATGATTGGGATTTAATGATAATAATTCTTTTTGTAATTCATTTTTGCTATATTGAGATAATTTTTCTCTTAACTCTTTATTTGGTTCAATGGGGGAAAAAGAATAATTGTGAATAATAGATTCAATATATAATCCAGTACCACCAACTAAAAAAGGTAATTTGTTTTGCTCTCCTAAATTATGTAGTATCTGATTAGCTTCAGCTTGAAATTCTGATACATTAAAATCTTGCCATATATCTCGTATATTGAGCATATGATGGGGTGTACTTTGGGCTTGTTCGGGAGTTATTTTGCCACTTCCAATATCAAAGCCCCGATATATTTGGCGTGAATCAGCAGAAATAATTTCACCCCCGAATTGTCCTGCGAGCTGTATAGCTAAATCAGATTTGCCTGAAGCAGTAGGACCAAGTATGGTAATAAGTGATTGCATATGGACTTTTAGGCGTAAATATGATATAATATTGTATACAAGAATAGTAACACATATGGCAAAAAAACAACAACCGAGTCAAGAATATTCAGCAGCACAGATTGATGTCTTAGAGGGATTAGAGCCGGTACGAGTAAGACCCGGAATGTATATTGGATCTACCGGAACGGAAGGATTGCATCATCTCGTTTGGGAAATTGTCAATAACTCTATTGATGAGGCTATGGGTGGATATTGTGACGCTATAGTCGTAGATTTACTCCCTGATAATAGAGTGAGAGTAGAGGATAATGGGCGAGGTATTCCTGTAGATATGCATCCAAAAACAGGTGTTTCTACATTGGAAACTATTATGACCAAGCTTCATGCTGGAGGTAAATTTGGAAAAGGAGGATATCAAGTGTCTGGAGGTTTGCATGGGGTAGGTATTTCGGTAGTAAATGCGCTATCTACAGATACCAAGGTTACTGTTTGGAAAGATGGATATGAGTATACACAAAGTTTTTCTATAGGGTTTCCTCAAGGGGCTCTCAAAAAAGTTGGTAAAACCAATCACCCTAATGGAACTGAAGTTACTTTTAAACCAGATGAAACTATTTTTTCAGAAACCCGATTCAACAGAGAAAAAATTTATACCTATTTGCGTTCCCAAGCCTATCTTACTAAGGGTACAAAAATTGAAATTAATGATCTTAGAGATGAAAAAGACACTATTGATTATACCTTTTTCTTTGATAGTGGAGTAGTATCCTATTTAGGTTATTTATTTCATGGAGAAGAACCTCGGCATCCAACCCCATTTTATTGTAATTATGAAAAAGATAATATTTTAGTAGAAGTTGCTTTTCAATATTCACGCAATTTGCAATCAACCGAATTATCCTTTGTAAATAATATTATTACCCCAGGAGGAGGAACTCATGTTACTGGATTTAGAACGGCTCTTACTCGAGTACTCAATGATTATGCCAAGAAAAAAGGTATATTGAAAGAAAAAGATGAAAATCTTACCGGAGATGATGTGAGAGAGGGACTTGTTACCGTTATCTCTATCAAGTTAAAAGCTCCATTATCCCCTCAATTTGAAGGACAAACAAAAGAAAAATTAGGAACTGTAGAAGCTCGTAGCGTCGTGGATCAAATTTTTGGAGAACAATTAGCTGATTATTTGGATAAAAATCCAAGTGATGCCAAGGCTATTATTGAGAATTCATTGCTTGCAGCCAAAGCTCGTCGTGCCGCTAAGGCAGCTCGCGATACAGTTATTCGTAAAGGAGCTTTAGAGGGTATGACTTTACCTGGAAAATTAGCCGATTGTTCTAGCCGTCGACCAGAAGAAAGTGAATTATTCATTGTAGAGGGAGACTCTGCTGGTGGGTCAGCCAAGCAAGGACGTAATAGAGCTTTTCAAGCTATATTGCCACTAAAAGGAAAAATTTTGAATGTAGAAAAAGCTCGTCTTGATCGTATGCTTGCATCCAAAGAAATCAAATCTCTTGTTATTGCACTTGGAACTTCTATTGGAGAGACTTTTGATATAAATAGGTTGAGATATCATAAAATTATTATTATGACTGATGCCGACGTGGATGGAGCTCATATTATGACTTTGATTTTGACTTTATTCTTTAGATATTTTAAAGAATTAATTGAAAATGGGAATGTGTTTATTGCAAAACCTCCGCTTTATCGTTTGTCTAGAGGAAGAGAATTCCAATATGTCTATTCAGATGAACAAAAGCAAGAATTAGTTGCAAAATGGGAAGCTGCAAATCCTCAGACAAAAATTAATATACAGCGATATAAGGGACTTGGAGAAATGGATGCCGATCAATTATGGGATACTACTATGGATCCGAGTACCAGAGTTATGAAATCAGTAACTATTGATGAGGCAGAAAAAGCAGATCGTATATTTGATATATTAATGGGAGAAGAAGTATTGCCTCGCCGAAAATTCATCCAATCCCGTGCTCGATCCGTACAAAATTTAGATATTTAATTTATAATCAAGAAAAAGATATATAGATAAGTAAGTATATCTTTTTCTTTGCTATACAAAAACCTATTTTTTGAGTATAATAAAGCCATTGCTCTCATAGTTCAACGGGATAGAACCGGGGACTCCTAAGCCTCTAATCCAAGTTCGAGTCTTGGTGAGAGCACATAGCAAAGTCTTATATGATATACTATATCAATACACAGATGAAAGACATATGAAGTTAAAAAGTAGTTATTGGATATTAGGAATTTGTCTGATTATAATCAGTATAGGTGGTGTTTTTTTTGGTTATGCTCAATCTACGCAAAAGCAGAATGATTTAAGTCAAATTGGCGTATTGCATCATATTGCAATACAGGGAATGCCGGAAACTCAGGTACAACCTATAACAAAAGTATTGGAGTCAGCCCCCATCTCACGATTTCGTAAATTATCAGACAATTTACCTGAGCCTAATTTGACTGCGCAATCAGCAATAGTAGTTGATTTTGCAACAGGAGATATATTATTTCAAAAAAATCCATTAGATCGTCATCAACCAGCCAGTATTACAAAATTATTGACAGCAACTGTAGTAGAAGATGAGTATAAATGGGACTCTAATACTTATCTTACTATGTCGCAAACATCTTTTGATATATATGGAGGTAATTCTCTTCAGGTTGGAGAGAAATTTACTACAGAGGATATTATCCGAGCCTCATTAATGGTTTCAAGTAATGACTCAGCAGAATTATTAGCAGAAAGTTTTGGTGGCGTTGATAATTTTGTGGCTAAAATGAATAAAAAAGCGCAAGATTTAAAAATGGATCAAAGTAAGTTTTTTAATGCTCATGGACTTGATGAAGAGCCAGTCAGTAATTATGCTACTGCTGCTGATTTAATTAAATTAACCCAATATATATACGATAAACATCCAGAGTTAATAGCTGTATTAGCTCAAAAAGAAACCTTTATTAAATCAGAGTCTGGGCAATCCATTCGATTGGGTAATACTAATGAATTATTAGGGGTAATGCCAGAAATGCTAGCTGCCAAAACAGGTCTTACTGATGAGGCAGGAGAGACATTAGCTTCAGTAGTATCTATTCAAAACAGAATTCTTGGTATTATTGTTTTGCAATCAGGAATAGGGGGATATCGTTTTCAAGATACCAAAAGTCTGATAAAATGGGTACAAGATAACTATTCGATATGATTATAACTGTCACGAATCAGAAGGGGGGTACAGGAAAAACAACTACAAGTATTAATCTAGCCTCATACTTAGCAAAATTAGGAAAAAAAGTACTATTAGTAGACTTAGATCCCCAAAGTAATGCTACAAGTGGTCTTGGCTTTGAACTGGGGGATAAAGCCGGATTATATGAATTAATGATGGACGAGAATATTCCTTTAAGTCATAGCATTCATACAACTCGTTCTTCCAAATTAGATATTATTGCAGGAACACCTGATGTTGCTGGTATTGGAGTCGAGCTTGTGAATATGCCAAGACGAGAATATGTGTTGGGGGATCAATTACAAAGTCTTAATCATTTATATGATTATATTATTATTGATTCTCCGCCAAGTTTAGGACTATTAACTATTAATGGTTTAGTTGCAGCGGATAAAATTGTTATTCCTGTACAATGTGAATATTATGCATTAGAGGGGCTAGGACAATTATTAGAGACTATTCAATTAATTGCAGATAATTTGAAACCAGATTTATCCGTATTAGGAGCTGTGCTTACTATGTATGATAGACGCAATAGATTGTCAGCTATGGTAGCAAAAGAAGTAAGTAAATTTTTTCCAGGTTATGTATTTGATAGTATTATTCCCCGTAATGTGAGTCTTTCAGAGGCCCCCAGTTTTGGTAAAGCAATTCATGATTATGCCCCATTGTCTAAAGGAGCATTTGCCTATCGTAAATTAGCTCAAGAGCTTATTAATATAACCTCAAAAGGATAATATTTATTATCAATCATATAACTTTATGATATACTAAATACAGTATAAAGATGAATATATGAGTAAAAGTCCACTTGGAAGAGGATTATCATCATTAATCCCCAATAAACCAGTAGAGACAATAGCCGTCTTACCGTCACAAGAACCAAAAATAGAGCCTTCACAGGGGGAGAGACTATTAGAAGTTTTTATTGATACTATTGAGGCTAATCCCTATCAACCGAGAACAGAATTTGTAGTTGAAGAAATTGAGAATTTATCTCGCTCTATACAAGAAAAAGGAATATTACAGCCTTTGGTTGTAACAGAACTAAAAGAGGGTTCCTATCAATTAATTGCAGGAGAACGACGCCTCAGAGCAGCTAAATTAGCTGGTCTTAAAACCGTTACTGTAGTTGTTCGAGCTAATGTCAGTGATCAGGATAAGGCGGAACTTGCTTTAATTGAGAATATTCAAAGACAAAATTTGAATCCTATTGAAAGAGCTAAAGGATTTGCTGAATTACAACAAAAATTCCATATTACTCAAGAGGATATTGCCAAACAATTAGATATTAGTCGCTCAGCTGTTGCCAATACCCTCCGATATTTACGATTACCAGAAAGTGTACAATATGCCCTATCCACAGGAGCCATTACAGAGGGACATGCAAAAATTATAGCGGGGCTTGAAACTGTAGAATTACAAGAGCAGGTACTTGCTAATATTGTCACTAATGCTCTCAATGTTCGGCAAACAGAGAAAATAGTAAAAAAAGATCCTAATAGTGAACATAATCAAGTAAGTCCCGAAGTAAAACAATGGGTTTCTCAATTATCCGAGACCATTCATAATAAAGTAGAAGTAAGACGTAAAGGGAAACGCTATATTGTGACCTTGAATTTCTTTGAAGAATCAGAAATTGAGAATTTATATAAAAAACTTTCATAATATATTTTCCTTATGAATATTTTGAGTATTGATTATGGAGATGTCCGTATTGGACTTGCACATGGTTCTACGGAGCATAATATTGCACTTCCTCTAAAAGTAGTAAAAAATACTGATACTGTTTGGGAGGAATTAAATAGTATTATATCTCAATATGAAATAAATCATATTTTGGTAGGTATTCCTCTAAATTTTCAATCCGAGGATACACAGCAGACTACGAAAGTAAGAGCTTTTATCACAGAACTCAGTCAACAATTTTCAGGGAGTATTGAGGAATCAGATGAAAGGCTTACGAGCGCTCTTGCGAAACGATATATTCCAAGAGGTCAGAGTATAGATGTAGAATCTGCTCGTATTTTATTAGAAGAATGGTTTGAGAAACAATAATATGAAAATGAGTGTTATAATACCTGCTTATAATGAAGCTAAAAGAATTACTCCGACTATTAAAGATATTGTCAAATATTTAGATATTATAGCTCCTAAAGAATATGAAGTTCTTATTGTATTAGATGGATCGAAGGATAACACATTAGACATTGTAACTGGACTAGCGAAGCAATATAAGGCAATTCGAATTATTCATAATACTGTTAATCGTGGTAAGGGAGCTGTTGTAAGACAGGGAATATTAGAGTCAGTAGGGGATTATGTATTATTTATGGATGCAGATAATTCCACTCATATACAGGAATTAGACGCGATGTTACCAGTATTAAAAGAGGGTATACAGGTTGTTATTGGTTCAAGGGATATAAAAGGGAGTAAAGTAGCAATTCATCAAGCTCGTTATAAAGAATTATTAGGAGATTTAGGGAATTGGTGGATACAAATAGTCTTAGTAGGAGGAATACAGGATACACAATGTGGGTTCAAAGTCTTTTCTGGAGATGCTGCTCGGCGTATATTTGAAAAAGTAAGTATGCAGGGGTGGTCATTTGATATTGAAGTATTAGCTCTCGCTCGATATTTTGGATATACGATAAAAGAGATGCCAGTTATATGGTATAATGATAATAGTTCACATGTAACCTTAAAAGATTATATCGTAGTACTCCGAGATACTTTTATTATTAAATACCGAATGATAAAAGGGTATTATCAATAATATTATTTATGAAAAAAATAAAAACAACTCAAGAATTTCGCCAAGATCCATTTACTTCTGAATGGGTATTAGTTGTGACGAATAGAAATAATAGACCCCATACTTTGGTTTCTCCTCCATTGCAATCTAGTGATATATCAAAAATCCTTGATCCCTTTGACGATATTGTAAAAGGTAAATCAAAAGAAAAAATACTATTAACTTTAGTGGATGATGAAAATGAGCCACAGGTATTTGTAGTAAATAATAAATATCCATTATTTGCTCCTATTAAAAACCCTCATTATCATAATGAAGGACCTTATCATTCTGTAGAAGGCGAGGGAATTCATGAGCTTGTCATCTATCGAGACCTAGATACTCCTATACGTAATTTTTCTATTAAAAAATTAGCTTTAGTATTCGAAGCCTTTCAGAAAAGAAGTTTTGATTTAATGAAACAAAAACATATTCGATATATTGCCATTATTCATAATAATGGTTTAAAGTCTGGAGCTACTATAGCGCATCCTCATTCTCAAATTATAGCCTCCCCCATAGTACCAGACGGCATTGAGAGAATTATTGAAGGAGCAAATCTCTATTATCACTCACATAAAAGAGATTTAGCTCAGGTTATCATTGATTTTGAACAAGAAAACAAAATGCGCCTTATTGCAGAAAATAATGATTTTATTGCTTTTACTCCCTATGCCTCCAAGATAGCCTATGAAGTAGAAATATTCCCCAAACAAGCTCAAGCACATTTTGCTTACAGCAATGCGGGTACAATATATAATTTAGCTAAAATATATAAAACAGTATTAAAAGCTTATTATAAAGTTCTAGGAGATATTGATTATAATATGGTAATAATCACAGCTCCGGTAGATGGAAATGTTTATAAGGGGTTTCGATGGTTTATTCGCCTCACCCCACGCCTTGATTTTATTGGAGGGTATGAAATAGGTACCGATACGGATATTTGTACTCTATCTCCCGAATTTGCAGCCGAGCTGTTAAGATAAATATGTATAAGATTAAAGATCTTCCTTCCAATCAGCAGCCTCGAGAGCGATTGATTGAGCTTGGAGCTGAGGCTTTAAGCCTAGAAGAATTATTATCTATTATTCTAGGAACAGGATATAAAGGAGAAAATGTTTTGGAATTATCAAAAAGAATATTCCAAGATTATGGCCCAAAAGCTATTACGGGATATCATCAAGTAGAAGATATTATGAATGATTTTGGGCTTCCAAGAGTTAAAGCCTGTCAGGTTTTATCTTGTTTTGAAATAGGGAAAAGGATATTTGCAGACAATACCGCTGAAATCACTACTATTCGCTCCCCACAAGATGTTTGGGAATTGGTATCGGATATGTATAATCTCAAAAAAGAATATTTACGGGGACTTTATCTTAATATAAAAAATCACATTATTCATGATGAAATTATTTCAATTGGAACCATTGATCAGAGTATAGCCCATCCTCGAGATATTTTTGCACCAGCCTTAAAATACCATGCAGCAGGTATTATTATTGTGCATAATCATCCCTCAGGGGATATTACCCCAAGCAAAGCAGATATTACACTTACACAACAATTAAAAGATATTGGAAAATTGATGTCAATACCAATTCTTGATCATATTATCGTGAGTAAATCTGGTTATAAGAGTATCGAATAGTAAATTAATATGTTATGAATTAACAGATTATATAAATAGCTTAAATATGCTATATTTGGCACTTTACTAATTAAGGAAAATAGTGTATAATTGCTCTATCTAATCAGAATCTTTATGGAAGATAGTCAACAAATACTAGAAGTAAAACAAAAAGCAAATACTTGGCGGGCTGAAATGTGGGACTTCATCAAAACAGTACTTATTTTTGCTGTTATTTACTTTATTATTAAGACATATATTGCTCAGCCATTTTTAGTAAAAGGTCGCTCTATGGAGCAAACCTTTTCAGATGGAGATTACTTAATCGTAGATGAATTATCTTATCGTTTTCGTGAACCACATCGATTTGAGGTAATTGTTTTTCATACAGAATTTATTCCAGGAGGAGCTCAGAGAGAATATTATATTAAAAGAGTTATTGGTCTTCCAGGAGATAGAGTAGTAATAAAAGATGGAACAGTAATTCTATATGAAAACAACGGAGCGATTCCAACTGAATTAGATGAGGCATATATTACAGATGGAATCAAAACTATTTCCCCCGAACCAATAGATATAATCGTAGAACCAAATAAATATTTTGTATTAGGAGATAATAGAGGTAATAGCTCGGATTCTCGCTCTTGGGGTCTTTTAGATAAGTCCTATATAGTAGGAAAGCCCGCAGTGAGACTATTTCCCTTTAATGCGATAACCGTATTTTCCAAGGAGAGATTTATAGAAAGTAATTAACATAGAGTATGAGTAAGAATATATTACATCCATTTCCCTCACTGTCAGCAAATAAAATTACAAGCGAAACAGCTGCCATCTGGGAACATATTGTTGCAGATATACGATTAACTTTACAAAGTACAGGCTATCAGCATAATGTGTTTGCTTTTAGTCAAAAACTTTCTTTATTTACTCCGGAAATTATTTCTGAGCTCAATCTTAATGATAAAAAATCTCTCCTAACTCTAAAGAGTAATAGCAAAGATGCCATTGTAATGAGTGTTCCAGGACCTATTAGCATATTCAAATCAGTTATTGAGCATAATCTTGATTATAAAGAGGAACCATTAAAATTATTTGATTATGGAATATCATTAGTAGATGAAGATGATAATATAGGAACAGAACCACAGCAATTTCATGTATTCAAGGCCGAATGTATTGGGGATGATATGCCTGTAAGGGACTCCGAATTAATTCTCACCACTTATCGAATGCTTGAAGAATTATCTATACCTAATTTAATAGTTACCATCAATGAACTTGGGAGCCAAGAATCACGACGAAAATATTATGAGGAATTAGTATCAAAATCACAACCTCGTTTTGCAGAATTAGTGAAGGCATTACAATATAATCCAATACGATTATATAATGAATTATCTTTAGAAGATATGGATATTAATTTGCGATTACCACAAATTGTAGATTATCTCAGTACTACAGAAACACAATACTTTAAAGCAGTGTTAGAATTTTTAGAGACATTAGATATTCCCTATGAATTAGACTCTCAACTTTCGGGTTCAATTGGATTCAATGAAGGAGTGTATTTTGAAATTAGAAGTCAGGACAATCCAGATATTGTATTAGTGCGGGGAGGGCGTCACAATGAATTATTCACTCTCTTGGGAGGAGATAAAAAAACAGGAGCAGTGGGGGTGGAGATTTATGTAGATGCCCTGGTACATATTGTAAAGCAAATACAAACAGATGCTGTGATTGAGAAAAAAAAGCCAGATATCTTTGTAGCCTCTATTGGACCTGAAGGACAAAAAAGTGCTTTAAAAATTTTATCCCTTATTCAAAAACATGGACTTGGAGTAAAAGAAAGCTTTGGAATCAAAAGTCTCAAACAACAATTATTAAAAGCAAAAAAATCAGATGCAGAAATCACCCTCATAGTAGGACGCAAAGAAGCAGTAGATGGAACAGTAATACTCAGAGATAAAGAAAGTGAGAATCAAGAAATAATACCTATCGACAAATTATTATCAATAATTTCTCATAAATTAGGAAAAGAATAAATTGGTAAATCAATACAAAGACAAATAATAATTAATTATAAACTATACTCCAATTTCCTATCTAAGATAGACAAAATGTCATTTTTATGGTATATATAAATTGCACTATCACACCACATTAAGTGGTTTATAAGCCAATGTCAAACACGACAGGACAAGCAAGGCAATTATCGGGAAAGAACTGGATTAGATGTTATGATAGTATTCTATCCCAAATAAAAACTATAGTAGGATTTAGGGAAGGCTTAATAGATTTTCTCACCGCAGACCATAGTACAGATATTGAAATATTAAGAACAAAAATTGAGTTTGGGTTCAACATTAAACATGAGGAGGATTTAGGACAATATAGATTTGATAATACAATTCATACCATTGAGCTAACAGATTCGCTATGGAATCTAGTGTCAGACATATTAAATCCACAATCCCAAAGACCCATTTAGTACTTGATGGAAAAACCTCTTAAGTCACCCTAACAGGTGGCTTCTTTCTAGTTACTCTAAATTACCCCTCTCTCCCTACGGGAGATAAATTGAGGGGTACCGTCTTTTAGATGGTGGGGTGGAAGTATTCTGCAACTTGTATTTCTGTCCTCCCTTTGGAGGGAGATAAAAGCTCAAGCTCAAATATATCACAGGCGACTGATAGGTCTCCCCTACATAAGAACAATAGTGGAGGGATAAACCCCCTCCCAAACAATGTATGGGAGGGACTTAAAGCCTCCGCTACGAAAGCATAATTTATCTATTGATTTCCTCATCTTATACATACTATTGCTAATCTTTTGATTTTGTGATAGAATTGTAACAAAGTCTTGCTAAGGACTTATTTTTAGCGAATGAAAAATCATGAAAGGAGGTTATATTATATGGTAGAAGTAAGAAAGAGAGAAAGAGAAAGTGTAGAATCTATGATTCGACGCTTCACTCGACGTATTCAGAAAAGCGAAGTATTGTCTGAAGCCCGAGCCTCACGATTTTTGACTAAAAATAAGTCAAAGACCAAGCAAAGACAAGCTGCTATTAAAAAAGTTCAATTTTTAACTGAAAAAGATAAATTAGTTAAAATGGGAAAAGTTAGTTCAACAGAAAGACTTCCTAATAAGTATAAGTTGAAAATTAAAGCAAGTATCAAATAATACCTTTCACTATGTCTGAAATTGCGCTACAAATTAAAAAAGATATGATACAGGCTATGAAAGATCATAATGATCTCAAAAAGACTGTGCTTAGAACTTTTAGTTCAGAATTTAAAAATGCTGAAATTGATAAAGGAGCGCCTTTGGAGGATATTGATGTGATGAAGGTATTAGCTCGTCTCGAAAAACAACGTAAAGATTCTATTCAAGCTTATCGCGATGCGGGAAGAGAAGATTTGGTTGATTCAGAGCAGGCTGAACTTGATATTATTCAATCTTATTTGCCAGCAAAGCTTTCAGATGAAGAATTAGCTCAATTGGTAGATGCGAGTATTGCTGAATTGGGGGGTGCTGCCAATTTTGGTTCTGTGATGAAATCAGTGGTTACCAAAGCACAAGGTAAGGCTGATGGTAATCAGATTAAAACGTTAGTTCAGGCTAAATTAGGATAATATATGATATTGGAATTTGAAACACAAGTTCCCAATATTCCAGACTATAATAATCTTATAGCTTTATGTATTGATAGTTTTAGCAATTATATTGACCGTAATCTCAGGGAGACTACGGTCAGTATTGCTATTGTGTCAGAGGAGACAATTCGGCATCTCAATGCTCAATATAGGTCTCAGGATAAGGTGACGGATGTGTTGTCATTCCCGCTATGGGATGAGGCGAGTATTCAGAGTTTGCCGGAGCAGATTTTGGGGGAAATTATGATATGTTATAATAAGGCTTTGATACAAGCTCAAGATTTAGGGCATAGTATAGAGTATGAAATTGCGGTACTTTGTATACATGGATTATGTCATCTTATAGGATATGATCATCAAATGGATGATGAATATCAGAAAATGAGTCAAGTGGAGCAGGAATTATTGGCGATAGTAAAAAAACACTATTCCTTTTCCTAAATAAGTGTGATATGATAAAAAGAGATAAAAACAATACAGATAAATTATGTCCAAAAATGAAATAATAGTTGGATTAGACGTAGGAACATCACTTACAAAGATAGCGGTAGGAAGGCGTCTCAGAGAAGATAAAGACCCTTCTATTATTGCTTTAGGCGTGGCTCCTAGTGAGGGTTTGAGGCGAGGAGTGGTGGTAGATATACAAGATGCTACTCGTAGTATTCATTTGGCTCTTGATTCAGCTTCTAAAATGATAGAAGAGGATATAAAACAGGTGATTATATCATTGAATGGTTCTCATATCAAAAGTTTTGAGACATCGGGTAAAGTGGCGGTTTCTCGTGCTGATGGGGAGGTTACCGAGGAGGATATTGCAAGAGTATTATCTAATGCTAATCCAGGTCCAAGTAGTCAAAATAAAGAAATTATTACTATTATTCCCAAAACCTATATTCTTGATGAAGAGTCAGGGATAAAAAATCCTGTTGGAATGAATGGAATTCGTCTAGAATTAGAGGCTTTAATTCTGGAAGGGAATGCATCTCCTATTAGGAATTTAGAAAAATGTATACAAACTTTGGGTCTCGGGATAGAACATCAGGAAGTTGGTATACTCGCCTCAGCTCAAGCAGTACTTACCAAAAAACAAAAAGATTTGGGAGTTGCTGTGATTGATTTGGGAGCTGGGACAACTTCTCTTGCGGTATATGAAGAGGGGCGGCTTATTCATGTTGCGATTATCCCGATTGGAGCTGCACATATTACGAATGATATTGCTATTGGGCTTAGAACTTCTATTGAAGTTGCAGAAAAGGTAAAGTTGAAATATGGCTCAGCACTTGAGGATGGTCTCGGGGCAGACTCCAAACTCAAAATTGATTTAGCAAAAATGAATTCAGAGGAAGTGGGGGTATTTCCTATATCTTATATAGCGAGCATTATAGAAGCTCGATTAAAGGAAATTTTTGGTCTTATTATAAAAGAATTACAAGAAATAGAAAGAGAAGGACTATTACCAGCAGGAGCAGTACTAGTAGGAGGGGGAGCAAATCTCAATTCTATAGCTGATTTGGCTAAACAAGAATTAAAACTTCCGGTAAAAATTGGAATTCCTCAAGGAGTAGAAGGAAGTATTGCTGATGTGGATAATGCTATATATGCTAATTTGGTAGGACTTATTTTAGAAGGATTTGGTAATACCGAAGAAGATGGGGGATTCGATTATGATGGAGGTCGCTCAGCCAAGAAAACCCCATTCAAATTATGGGGTCCACTCAACAAACTTATTAAGACCTTTTTACCAGATTAAAAAATATATATGAGATTATTTGAGAATTCAATAGTATATGCTCCAGAACAAGAGGGTGGTGCAGGTTCTTCTGGTAATGCTGCATCTACAGAATTATCCCCTGAAGAATTAGCTAAATTACAAGCAGGTCTAGAAACTATAGAAGATAAAGAGTCTCCTGCTATTGAGGGAGAGCCAGAACTTGATCCAGATTCCTTAAATTTTGATTTGGATGAATTAGTCGATCAAGGAATAAAAGAATCAAAACCATCATTTGAAGTAAATGAAGATGGATTATCAGAACAAGGCTTAGAAATACAGGACATTAAATCTCAAATTCAGCAATTAGAAAGTAGGCAGGGAGAAGCGTTTGACGCAATACAAAATGAAATTTTACAATCTAGACAAGAGTCTAGAATTAGTTTGGAAAATACAAAAACAAAATTGTCAGGAATACAACTACAACTTTTACAGATGATTAAGGAAGCTTATAATAAGTTAAAAGCAACTAATCCTAAAAGTACAGAGTCAATCGAAGAATTTACTGAGAAAGCACGAAGTAAACCACAATTTGGTGCAGCAATTAAGGCTAATGAAGATTCCTTATTACAGGTAGCACAAAATTTACAAACTTTTGATCAAGAAACTGAAAATCAAGTACAGACAGCTATACAAACTAGGCTAGAAGAATTGAATACGCAATTAACAGAATCTCAGGCAAGTTATGCAGAAACTGGAGCAGAAGAGAATGATAAACCTATTTTATTAGAGCGAGCTAAAGGAGAATTAGAAAAAAGATTATCTGAAACTAAGGTCACACGAGAAGTAAGGGGTGAAACAGAATTCTATATATCAGATAGAGATTTGGAAGAAATTTTTGAATTATACGGGTATGTTGATGGAATGGAGCAAATTAAAAAGCTAAAAGTAGATTCAAAGGTGTATAACGGCTCAGAATCTACTGAACAATCTATTCAATATTTTGCTAGGGGCGCTAAAGAGAGGGAATTAAATTTACTTAGAGATAGTAAAAATACTTTAGAACAAGAAGTAGGGGGTATTAAAGGAGATCCATCATATCAAGAAGCTTCTCATTTAGAAAGAGATAGGTCTTCTGATAATATAAATCTAAATTTATTATCAGAAGAATTAGAAAAAGTCACTTGTGAAGTTAGATTAACAGGTAAAGGTTTTGAATTACAAGAAGATTATCAAAAAACCTTAGAGGAATTATCAAATAAAGTTGAAGATAGTAGTACATCTCTAAATACTGAATTAGATAGATTAGGATCAGCTATAAGTAATATTAGAGCACTTCGTAATTTTAGAATACCAGAAAGCAAAAAAATGAAAGTAGGGGAACTGAGAGAAATAGAGGATTATCTAGAACAGAATAAATCTAAATCAAGATGGAATCCCTCTAGAGATCAAGATGCTATATCTAGATTAAGCCCAATTTTAGAAAATATAAAATTAAGGATTACTGAGCGAGACCAATATATTAGTCAATATCATACAATAAATTCTAAATTTTCTATTAACACATCTAGAGTAGTTGAATTAAATAAAAGATATAGTCAAAGTGAATATATAAGAGGTAAACTAGAGCAAACAGAACTTACAGATAAGGATTCTATTATTAAAGCAATTAATAAATTAAAAGAATATATAGAGCAATATCAAAAACCCGATGATTTTGATACTAAACAGGCACGATTAAGAGAATTGAGTGAAGAAATTGCTACTGTCTTAGACAAAGAAAATGGTTTGGAACAGTATAATCCTAGAGTTATATATACCTAGATTTATTCCCTACTACATAAAACCTACTTTTACTTCGTAGGGGCGACCTTTCAGTCGCCTGTGTTGTCGTAACAAAAAAATCTTTACTCTTGTCCTCCCTTCGCCTGCCTTCGGTAGGCAGGGAGGGGGAAGTCTACAAGACGGGGGTGGATAGCGATCAAATCTCATTTCTATTTTATAACATAGTTTACGAATTATCCACCTCCGGCCACTCGCAAACTAAAGTATGGGAGGGACTTAAAGCTCCTCCTAAGGAGGACAAAATACAAGCGACTAAGATACTCTCAACACCTATACAATACCTATATTTTATGCTAGTATAGCCTTAATTATTTATATTTTATTTATGCCATATCCTACCAAAAAGAAGTCAAAAGCTATTCGCCGTAATAAGCGCGAAAAGCGTGAAGATGTCCCAAAGTCTGCTTTGCCTACTACCAAACATCGTCGTAATCCCGCCAATCAATTGAGTAAAGCTCCTAAGGGTAAGCTAAAAGATAAAGATGGGAGTCAATATGTATATGGAAAGAATTCCGTGCTGGAGATATTAAAACAAGATCCTAAGCGAGTTCAGAAAATTTATATTACTCGAGAGAATCAGGTTCGAGATAAGCGTTTGGAGCAAATTTTGGAACTTGCTAAAGAGTCTCTTGCCCTCATTCAATATGTTCCTATTCAAAAAATAACCGGATTATTAGAGAAAGAAATTGCTGAAGAAGGGGATTATATTCATCAAGGTATTATTGCCGTGGTAACAGCTGAGCCTTTACTCAGTTTAGAAGAATGGGCTGCTAGTATCAAAGAGAAAGTAGGGGATACTTCTAAAGGTTTAGTTATTGCTCTGGATGAAATTACCGATCAACATAATATTGGAGCAATTATCCGCGTGGCTGAGACTATGGGAGCTCTTGGCGTATTACTACCTAAGCATAGAGGGGGGATTATATCCCCTATAGGGTCAAAAGTTGCCTCTGGGGCAGACAAATATGTGCCTCTGGTACAAGTAGGCAATATGAATACCGCACTTAATACCTTGAAGCAATTAGGCTTTTGGATATTGGGTAGTGATTGTAACCCAGAAACTCCACCATTTTATCAATATGACTTCAATGACTTACCAACTGTACTCGTAATGGGAAGCGAAGGTAAGGGACTCAGACCAAGTATTGCCTCTAGTTGTGATATGCTCGGATATATCCCAATGTATGGTAAGATTCAATCTCTGAATGTAGCCACCGCCACCGCTATTATGGCCTATGAAATTGTAACTCAACAAACGACAAAGAGGTAAGAATACTTACTCCTTATCACCCCGTATAGTGGGGTCTCCTTCTGGATGTTTACGATTGATTTTAGCGATACTATTGGCCATAATTTCATCAAAGCTAATATTCAGCTCATCTAGGGTTAAATTAAAATACCATAACAAATCTCCCAGTTCTTCTTTTACCTTTTCGGTGTCTAAAGGGGAAAGGGCTTTTTTGGATTTTTTAATCAAATCTAATACTTTTACTGATTCAGTGACAAGCCCAGTGCTGGCATAATCTAATCGAGGGGAGGCGTCTCCCGTATGAAAATCACTATAATCTGCATAATCGGTTCTAAGAGCTTGTTTTTTGTAATCGTTTAAATCCATAATGGGTTATCTATTGATGTGGATATGGGTGGACTTGAACCACCGACCTGTCGCTTATAAGACGACTGCTCTAACCAGCTGAGCTACACATCCGTATATACTAGTATATCATAAAAAATATGAGTAATACTAGTATAATAATGAATTTTTTATGACACTTCTTTGGGAGATTCCTCAGGAGATTCCTCTTTTGGAGTATTACCCATTAAAGCTTCAAATTCTGGTCTTTCTATGGTCTCATCTTTGATAAGGGCTTGAGCTAATTGCTCTAACTTATCTTTATTATCAGTAAGAGTTTTTTTACAAGTTGCATAAGCAGTGTCAATAATAGTTTTGACGGCCTCATCAATTTCTTGTAAGGTTTTCTCACTATGATTAGGGATTTCTCCTGTACGATTATTGCGATAATCGGAATAATGTATTGGTCCTAAATCACTCATACCATAATAGCGTACATATTGCTCAGCAATTTGGGTTAATTGCTGTATATCATTGGAAGCTCCAGTTGTAACTTCTCCAAAAGTAATTTCTTCTGCTACATATCCTCCGAGAGCTACCGCCATATCAGCTTGAAAATGAGATTTTGAAATAAGTCTTCTATCCTCAGTAGGCATTTTGAGGGTATATCCTCCGGCTCTTCCACGAGGAATAATAGTTACCTTTTGAATAGGGTCAGAATGCTCCAGGAAATGTCCGGTTACAGCGTGCCCAGCTTCATGATAGGCGACTATAGTTTTTTCCTTTTCACTAATAACTCGGCTTTTTCTTTCTGGTCCCATTAAGACTTTATCAATTGACATTAAGATGTCATTTTGATTAATGCTTTTCTTATTATGTCTAGCACTCAAAATTGCAGCTTCATTAAGAAGATTAGATAAATCAGCTCCAGAGAATCCAGGAGTTCGCTCAGCAATAATTCTGAGGCTTACTTTTTTCTCAAGAGGTTTTCCTTGTGCATGAACTTTGAGAATTTGCTCACGTTCTTTGATATCTGGTAAATCAAGGGTAACTCTTCTATCAAATCGTCCTGGTCGCATAAGGGCAGAATCAAGTACATCAGGGCGATTGGTTGCGGCGAGTACAATGAGCCCTTTATTAGCTTCAAAACCATCCATTTCTACCAAAATTTGATTCAAGGTTTGTTCTCGCTCATCATTACCACCACCAATTCCTGTTCCTCGAGAACGACCAACGGCATCAAGCTCATCGATGAATATGAGGGCAGGGGAGTTCTTTTCTGCAGTTTTGAATAAATCTCGAATACGGCTCGCTCCAACTCCTACAAACATTTCTACAAATTCTGATCCGGAGGTAAAGAAAAATGGTACTTCAGCTTCACTAGCTACAGCTCTTGCAAGCAGAGTTTTTCCTGTTCCTGGAGGTCCTACTAATAATACTCCTTTTGGAATTTTTGCTCCAATATCGGTATATTTTTGAGGGTTTTTGAGGAATTCTACAATTTCTTCCAATTCTTCTTTCGCTTCTTTGAGTCCCGCTACATCAGCAAAGGTAACCATTTTCTTTTTATCTTTTTCTGGCATAATGACTTTTGCCATTGAGCGGCCAAACATCATAGCTTGAGAATTTCCTTTTTGAGCTTGTCTTAGAGAAAACCAAATTAAACCTCCAATCAAGAGAATAGGTACAAAAATATTAAGGAATATAGAAAATGCTATACTACTTCCTTCATTATTCTGAACTTCTATTTTGAGATCATTAATTTTGTCTTCCGAAACTCCATAGGCTTTCAGGGATTCAATAAATGTTCCTGAAGGTTCTTTTTCGGCCTGCTTAACCTTATCATCTTTGAGCGTAGCTTTTACGGTATTATTGGATACTGTTACAGAATTTATATTGTTATTCTGGATCTCTTTTACAATATCAGAAAAAGGTACTTTGCTAATATTGCCATTATTCTGTGTCACCAAATATCCAAATATGACAATAATAGCCAAAATTGACAACAGTCCCGAGAGAATGTTTTTGGTGAATTTTTTCATACAGTATTATGTTAATCTATATTAGGCAAGGGCAAGACTGATACGATGCTCCTGGGCATCTACAGATAAAATTTTGAATTGAGCTGGAGTTCCTTCTTTAAGAGCAATATACTTGTTACGATCTTTTTCAATTTCTGAATTATGTATAAGTCCACGAACTTCATTATCAAGTTGAATGAATATTCCAAAATGATTCATTCGAGCTACTTGTCCTTCTACAATTTGATCTACAGTGAATTTCTCAGTAATTTTTTTCCAAGGATCTTCAGATAATGCCTTGATAGAAAGAGATACTTTTCCATTTACGATTTCAATTACTTGAGCTTTCACTTTATCTCCTTCTTTATAAAGGTCTCGAGGATTTTCTACTAATTGCCAAGAAAGTTCTGAAATATGTACCAATCCTTCAAGTTTATGACCATCTTTACCAAATTTCATAAATACTCCAAAGTCTACAACTCCAGTTACTTCTCCTTCTACGGTATCACCTTTTTGATAGCTATTAACAAGATTTAATTCTTCACTTTTTCGAGCAGCTTTTTCAGATACAATCAATTTATTCTCTTCTCTATCAACATTGATAATAGTTACTCGGAAAATATCTCCAGTATATTCTTTTAGACGTCCAAGAATTTTGGTCTTATCTCCACCATCAACGCGAGGATAATGATCATAGGCAAGTTGAGATACTGGTAAGAATCCATTAATTCCATTAATACTAATGAGGAGACCTCCTTTATTCGCATCAATAATTTTGACTTCAACGGGTGCTTCAGCAGATTGTTTTGCAAGTAAATCATCCCAAACTTTATCTTCAGATGCTTGTTTAAGAGATAATTCAATATATCCATCAACGGTATTGGTGGTAACAACGGTTGCAGTTACATTATCACCTTTTTTTAAGGTTTTGATAGTTCCAAATCCATCATGAAGTTCTTCTCCAAGAATAACTCCGGTACCAATTGGTCCAAGATCAACATACATTGCATTGGTCCCAATATCGAGAACAGTTCCTTTAATATCTTCTCCAGCTACCGGTAAATTAATAGGGTAGTTTTGTAGGAGTGACTCCATTGTAGTAATAGTTTTAGACATAATTGCGAGGGCTCAAGTTAATTGATAATACGATAATTATGATACATTTCATAATAACAAAATGAAGGCACAATAATCAGATCCTATTGTAGCATAAAATAGGCTGAATGGCAAGGGTTGTAATTAAAACTTATTTCCATTCTGTAATAAAATATTAGAATATCTCTCTACAAATTGTAATATGACAATATCGGGTTTATATTCATCTATAAGGTTAAAATCTACTTTAGGATTAGCATCATAAAGTACTTCTGAGAATTGGGAGGACATAAATGGTAATAAAGCTCCGGAAAATGAATCTTTAAACATAAGTATTTTTCTTGGGTCTCCATTGGGATTTTTAGTGATAATTTGATTAATCTCTTTTGTGTTAGTAATATTGGTTGAGTATAGTGGGGGAGAAGGTATATTTGCTGAAATAGAAGTGTCTTTGAGTCTGTGGCTAAGTCCAATAATATTACCTAAATCTCCAGTGCGATTTTTAGTACCTATAGTAATATCAGGTATTTTTGTTGAAGGACGTGGATTGATTTTTGTAAGGAGTTTATTATATGCAATGAGTCCAGCCCTATCATTCCAATGGCTATCAAGGGAATAATATAATGGATAAGCGTATTGAGATTTTTGATCTAATAGTGTTTTCCTAAGATCAATATAATTTACATTGAGGGATGATAATATAGGAGTATATTGATCGGCTCTAGTAAGACTTCCTTTTTGATTACGAATACGAGAAGGTAAATATTCCTCATAAATAGTATGTTTATTAGGGGTCATCATAATAATAAACTGAATATTTCTTTTATCTAATTTTGTTTTTATATTAGTTATTTCTTTTGATATATTTTCTAAATCTTTTTCTTGGAATAGTTTTTTTCCATAATAATCTTGAATATTAACTCCATCTTCAGCGGTATAAAACAACCATTGATCCTTTCCTAGTGTTACGGAGTCTTTAGGAGATATATTAAAACCATAATAGTCAATCAGTGAGTTAATATTTATGAGATTACTTTTAAGTTGATATGAATCTTCAAAATATTTAGCACCATTTTTAACATATTCACCAAATTTACCTTCTCGAATAAGTTGAACTGGAGGTTTTTGAGCTAATGTCTTATTTTCAATATTTGTTGATGAATTAGGATTGAGTAGAGTTAAAATAAGTGGAGTTATAATAATGAGAAAAAAAACTCCTATGAATATAATGTTTGTAATATATATATAATTAAAAGATATTTTCATATTAAAATCTAAAATATATGAATGGATTATATGCATTATTTGATAATGCTAATATAGAAAAACATAATATTATAATGGTATAAGTGTAATAAAGAGGATATTGAATATTCTTTAATAATTTTATAGAGGATATTCTCGATTTAATATAGGGAAGTAACGGAATACTTCCAGCAATTCCTAATATAAGAAATACTATTGTTTTATTATTATAAATATTTATTGGTAAAGTCGAGAGTGAGGCATTCCCATTTAATCCAAACATTGATTCTAAATATTGTATTGCGAATGTTACATTCTCGGCTCTAAAAAACACCCAACCAATAGTTACTACTAAAAAAGTATAAAGGTATTTGATGAGTAAAGGTGACTTGTTAATTAGGTTTTTTGTATAGGGAAGTCTTTCAATAATTAAAAAGGCTCCATGCCATAATCCCCATAATAAAAACACCCAACTAGCTCCATGCCATAATCCACATAAACCAAATACAATAATCAAATTAATATATGTTCTTTTTTCTCCTTTTCTATTACCCCCCAAAGGAATATATAAATAATCTCGAAACCAAGTAGATAATGAAATATGCCATCTTCGCCAAAAATCTTGTATGGACTGAGAAATATAAGGATAATTGAAATTTTTAACAAAATCAAATCCAAACATTTTACCAAGCCCCACAGCCATATCAGAATACCCAGAAAAATCAAAATATATTTGAAGACTATACGCTATGATTCCAATCCAAGCATAGGAAAATCCAATTTCTTGACTGGGTAATGAGAATATATGATCAGCAATAAGGGCAACATTATTAGCAATTAATACTTTTTTTGCAAGTCCAATAATAAATATTGTAATTCCTTCAGTAAAATGATTTACGGAATGTTTTCTGTTTTGAATTTGATCTTCTATATCTAAATATCTTACAATCGGTCCAGCAATAAGTTGTGGAAATAATGCTATATACATAGCAAAATTAATTAAACTAAATTGAGAACGAGTTTCTCTCCTATACACATCAATTACATATGAAAGTGCTTGAAAAGTGAAAAATGATATACCAATAGGTAGATGAATAGGCGATAAACTAATTTGATTAGAAAAAATCCATTGTAAGAATGGATTAATAGTATCTACAATTAGATTGGCATATTTAAATACAATTAATGTACCAATATTAAAGATTATGGATACTAGTAATATAAGTTTTGCACCTTGAGAATTATTTTTATTTTGAAATAGTGCAATTAGTGCACCAAATATATAATTGGCAAAAATACTAATTAATAAAACTATACTGTATTTAGCTTCCCCTGCAACATAAAATAATAAGCTTGCTATAAGAAGGAGTAAATTACGATATTTAGGATGGATAAGATAATATCCAATAATAAGAACGGGTAGGAAAAATAGGATAAAAAATATTGAGCTAAATACCATATTCTATAAAGTTTTTATTCATATAAGTACGGGTGGGCGCAGGAGGGCTCGAACCTCCGACCAAAAGATTAAGAGTCTTCTGCTCTACCAACTGAGCTATGCGCCCGAACATCTCTATTATTATACTTATTTTTAGTAAAAAAGCAATATAGATAGGATAGGGGATTTATTTTTGAAAATATATAATAATATGCTATACTAATTACATCTATAAAAACATACAAATAGAGTATATGAAACTGAGTAATGAATTTGTTATTGCAATTGCGGGTAAGGCAGGTCAGGGAGTGCTTAGTATGGGGGACTTTATGCAGCATATCGCCCAAAATTTAGGACTATATAGTTTTATTTGGGTGGATTATCCCAGTCTTATTAAGGGTGGGCATAATATAGTTTTTATTCGTATTTCTGACCGACCTATACATGCTCCAGTTGAATATATTACCTATCTTATTGCTCTTGATGCTGAGAGTATAGAAATACATTTTGATGAAATTATTAATAAAGGGGTTCTGATTTATGATAATGATATTGTAAAACAAAAAATTAGCCGTAAAACAACGAAAAAACAACAATTCTTTGGAGTTGGGGTTCCATTTAATGCAATTTCAAGAGGTATTAATAAATCATCCCGATACGCCAATACTGCTGCAATAGCTGCATTGCATTTTGTACTAAATTGGTCTTTGGATAATTATACGCATATTATTGAAAAGAAATTCAAGAAGAAAAGTCAAAAAATTGTAGATGATAATATATTAGCTTTAAAACAAGCTTATGCTTATGTTGAGGAGCATTATGATCATATTTTTAGTCAAGAACTGAATCATGGAGAGGCGGAACCGTATTATTCTATTAATGGAAGTCAGGCTTTAGCCTTTGGAGCTATTAAGGCGGGGGTCAAATTTACGGCAGCCTATCCGATGACTCCGGCTACGCCTATATTTGACTCATTGGCCCAAAATGCGGATGAATATGGAATTATTGCCAAGCAAGCTGAAGATGAAATCTCAGCAATTTGTATGACGGTGGGAGCTTCTTATGCTGGGGCTCGGGCTCTTACTATGTCATCGGGAGGAGGATTTTCTTTGATGGTAGAGGCTTTGGGACTAGCTGGTATTACAGAAACTCCACTTGTCGTAATCAATGCGATGCGTGGTGGACCAAGTACGGGTCTCCCAACGAAAACTGAGCAATCGGATTTACGATTTGTATTGCATGCCTCTCAAGGGGAATTCCCTCGCGTAGTTATAGCCCCTGGGGATAGTGTGGAATTATATACTCTTATACAAGAAGCTTTTAATTTAGCTGATTTATATCAATTACCAGTACTTATATTAACCGATAAATATTTGGCAACTTCACAAATGATATTCCCTCAAGATATTGATTTGAATGCGATTACTATTGATAGGGGAATATTAATTCATAATAAAAGTGATATTGGGAGTGACAAATATGCTCGATATCTCTTTACTAAGGATGGAGTGTCTCCAAGAGCTCTTCCTGGTTCTCAAGGTATTACATTTCACTCAGGATCTGATGAACATAATGAATATGGAGAAATTTGTGAAGACGCTCAGAATAGGGTGAAGATGATGGATAAGCGAATGAAAAAAGAGCATAGTCTTTTGCCATCTATTCCAAAGCCAGAAGTATATGGTAATACTCATGCAGAAATTACATTGATTAGCTGGGGTTCAACCAAATGGGCTTGTATTGAGGCAATGGAATTACTTGCAAAATATGACATCACAGCCAATGTTATACATTTTACCTATATATATCCCTTTAATATTCGAAAAACTCAACCTTTATTAAGTCGTATTAATCGAGCTATAGTAGTAGAGAATAATGCTACGGGTCAATTTGCGGGGCTTTTGAAACAGTATTTTAATTTTGAACCCGAGCATGCATTATTAAAATATGATGGGCATCCTTTTTATCCAGATGAAATTAGTAATATTATTCGTAAAGAAATGTTTTAAGATATGAAACCAAAAAAAGATTTATCATCACATTATACACAATCAACTCCAAACTGGTGCCCAGGATGTGGTAATTATGGGATTTGGGTTGCTCTCAAGAATGCTTTACAAGAATTAAAAATTCCAGCCCATAAAGTAGTATTGGTTGGAGATGTAGGATGTTCAGGTAAATTGTCTTATTGGACAGATTATAATGGATTTGCTGGATTACATGGTAGGTCTATTCCTATTGCTGAGGGAATAAAAATGGCAAATTCTGATCTTATCGTTATTGTTGTGGGTGGTGATGGGGGGTTATTAGGTGAGGGGTTACAGCATTTTCTTCATGCTTGTAGACGTAATGTCAATATAGCGGTTATATTGCATAATAATCAGGTATATGGGCTTACTACTGGTCAGACCTCACCAACTTCTGATCCTGGATATAAGAGCTCAACTACTCCTGATGGATCTTATGAAACTCCATTAAATCCATCTCTTTTAGCTCTCACAGCGCAAGCAACTTTTGTATCAGCAAGTTTTGCTGGTAATGTAACTCATTTGACTCAAACGATTAAGTCAGCTATTCTACATCCAGGATTTGCTTTGGTTGATGCGTATCAACCTTGTGTGACATATAATTATATTAATACCTATGAATTTTATTCTAAGCGAGTATATGATGTTACTACTACTCCGTATAAACCCAATGATAGATTTCGAGCAATGAAAAAATCTACCGAAATTGAAGGGGGTAAAAAATTCCCAATAGGAATATTATTTCAGGATACTGAGAAGCCATCTTTGCAAGAAAATATTCAAAATAGAGTAAAGCCACTGGTAAAACAACCGATTAAAAATATTTCCGTTAAGTCTTTATTTGAACAAGATTAGTATATGTCAGCTAAAATAGGAAAACTTCATATTGATACCTTTACGAAAAAAGAAGTTTTGTCTCGAATTGAAAATGCAATTGAAAAAAAAGATATATTGCAAATAGTAACCCCATACTCAGAATTTGTAGTGGAGGCTGAGTATAATACTGAGTTTAGGGATGCAGTTAATGCTAGCGAATTGAGGTTACCCGATGGAATTGGAATATTATGGGCGGGATCTTATTTAGCGCATAAATGGAAAAATATATGGAGTTCTTTATATGCTATTATGAATCAGGATAGTAAATTATATGCTATTTTTCCAGAAAAAATCAGTGGCTCGGATCTGATTTATGATATATTGAATATTGCCCATAAACATAAATTACGAGTATATTTATTGGGGGGTGAAGGGGAAACACCAGCAAAAGTACAGAAATATATATATCAACATTATCCCCGCATACATATTAGTGGTTTATATACCAAAAAAGTTACATTACAAGACAACGTATTATATCAAGAAATACTCGACAGTCATTCGGATATTGTGCTAGTAGCTCTGTCTTACCCAAAGCA
This sequence comes from Parcubacteria group bacterium, assembly GCA_943354045.1. Taxonomy (GTDB): domain Bacteria; phylum Patescibacteriota; class Minisyncoccia; order SW-4-49-11; family SW-4-49-11; genus CALRBF01. Next base: position 165,735 of record CALRBF010000001.1, on the reverse strand, counting down.
AGAAATTATTGGAAATCAGCTAAAACACTATTTTGGTGAACATAATCATAAAGGAATTATTGCTTGTATAGGTGGCAGTTTAGATTTTATTGCAGGTAGTCAAAAGCGAGCTCCTAAATGGATGCAAAATTTGGGATTGGAATGGTTATATAGGCTTATTCAGCAGCCAAGTCGTATGAGGCGTATATATAAAGCAACTATACAATTTGTAGCATTAATATCTCGCTATTATCGTAATATTGACAAAAAGTATAATAATAAGGTATAATAAAGCTAATAAAGTAATTATTTTGTATGGCAGTACCAAAGAAGAGACATAATCATAGTAGAACTGGAAAAAATCGTTCTCATCATGCTTTAAAACAAGTAGAAGCAAGAGTACGAGGAGTTTCTCATCGTCTAAAGAAATTCTTGACTCGAACTAATGGATAACTCTTAGTTTATAAATCGTCCTTAAATACCAAAAAAATATGGCAAATAGGCACTTTATGAGATCAGTAGCAATGCAAACACTGTATCAGATTGATGTTGCTGATTTGTGGGAGCATGAACAACTTTGGGATATTATTCAAGAGTCTTTATATCGTTTGGCTGAGGGAATAGAAGATATTTCTTATATTAAAGAGGTTATTTCAGGAGTATTAGAGCATCGTACTCAAATTGACGAGGCTATTAGTAAATATGCTACCGGTTGGGTGGTGGAAACAATTGCACCCGTGGAGCGTAATATTTTGCGTCTTGCAATTTATGAAATTGATTATTATCAGGATACAGATATACCTCCTAAAGTTGCTATTAATGAAGCTATTGAACTTGCTAAAGCTTTTAGTGGGCCTGCTGCAGGTAAATTTGTAAATGGAATATTGGGAGGATTGTATAAGGCTAAAGAAGCTGTTAGTGTATGAGTAAATTTGATACATTACAAAATAAAATTGGGTATAAATTTAAGAATATTGATGTGTTAGAGCAAGCTTTAACTCATCGTTCTTATCTTAATGAAAATCCAGGTTTTACATTAGGTCATAATGAAAGATTAGAATTTTATGGAGATGCTATTCTAGAAGATATAGTGACTTCATATTTATTTCACCATTATACTGATAAAAATGAAGGGGAATTAACAAATTTAAGAGCCGCTTTGGTAAGAGGAGCTCATTTAGCTGAAATAGCAGAGCGCCTCGAATTAGATCGATATTTGAATATATCAAATGGTGAGCGTAATGATCCAGGAGCAAAATCTTATATTAATGCCAATGCTATTGAGGCTTTAATCGCAGCATTGAGATTAGATGGAGGCTATGAAATAGCTCAGAATTTTATTGATAATTTTATTATTCCAGATATTGAGAAAATTATTGAAGAGAAATCATTTATTGATGCTAAAAGTGTATTTCAAGAAAAAATTCAAGAACAAAAAGGTATTACTCCACGATATATTGTGATTACAGAGCAGGGACCAGATCATAATAAAATATTTGAAGTAGCAGTATATGTTGATACTATTGAATATGGAAAAGGAAAGGGGAGTTCAAAGCAAAAAGCAGAACAGGATGCTGCAAAAAATGCACTGAATAATATATAGCATATGCATATAGGATATGATATTGATGGAGTATTAACTAAGCGGGACTATACTCATGTGTCTCGCTTTGGAGTGCAGGGACTTATTGCCTTTTTTCAAACCTATTTTCCTCAAGTAATTAAACGTTGGACATTGAGTCAGCCTTTGCAGGATAATATAGAAATTGCTCAAAAAATTTCAAGAAAACATACTATTTCTGTGATTACTGCTAGACCGGCCTCATTTAGACGTTATACAGCCCAATGGTTGAAAAATGTTGCTAAAATAGAATATGATCATCTTTATTGTGTTGGACTTAAGAATGGATTTTCTGAGCGTAAATTAAAAGTTGCTCAAGATTTGGAAATTGATGTATTCCTGGATGATACCAAAGAAACTATAGAATTATTTGAAGCTAATGGAATTAATGCTCATAAATTTGAAACATGGGAAGAAGTGAAAATCTATCTTAAAACATTATGACAATATTGCAGGGTTTTATATTAGGATTAGTACAGGGTATTACTGAAGTATTACCTATCTCAAGTACCGCTCATTTGATATTAGCACAAAAATTATTGGGGCTGAATGATATTGGAATTTCATTTGATGTGATGATGAATTTTGGGAGTTTGATTGCTATTATTATTTATTTTGGGGATATTTGGCTTGATTTAATTGTGGGAGTACTTAATTTTATCAAAATTCGGCTTAGTGTTTGGCTCAGAGCCAGACCTAAAATCAAACAATATACTCCAAGATTTAAATCAATGGAAACCCAATATTCACTTAACACATCTTTTTATACTGAGTCACTACAATCCGCTCGAACAGCTGTATTTTTAGCTTTAGCCACTCTCCCAACCCTTGCAATTGGATATATATCAAAGGATTGGATTGAGAATTATGCAAGAACTCCATTGGTAATAGCCATCGCCTTAATTGTAGGTGCTATTCTCCTCGAAATCGCTGATAGAATAGGAAAAAGAGAATTAACATTACATACTATTACCCCAATCAAAGTTTTGATTATTGGATGTACACAAGTTTTATCATTGATTCCAGGATTTTCCCGTACTGGTTCTACTATGACGGGGGGATTATTTGTGGGGCTTAATCGTAAAGATAGTGCTGCATTTGCTTTTTTATTGGGGGCGCCTGTCATATTTATTGCAACCCTTGCTACATTACCAGATTTTATAAGAGAATATAGTTATTCAACCGCCAGTATAATAGCCTTTATTACTTCAGGAATTGTTACCTATATTACTATTCATATTCTATATAGTATTATACAAAAGCAATCATTTCGTATTTTTGTTGCCTATCGTATTATTCTTGGTATACTATTATTAATAGCAGTATATAAGTCAATATTATGAAAACAATTATTTGTAATTGGAAAATGAATCCAGGCTCTGTCGAGGAAGTTGATAAAATTATTGATATTATTGCAGGGAACACCAATTCAGTAGGAAGAGCTGAGCTTATTATACTCCCCCCAAGTATTTATATATCTCATTTACAAGAACAACAATCTCAATTATTTGCTTCTCTTGGAGTGCAGGATATTTCCTCCCAGGCCTCAGGAGCTTATACAGGTCAGCTTTCAGCAGAAATGATATATAATTTAGGACTTCAATATGCACTCATTGGACATTCGGAAACGCATAAATATCAACAGTATACATCTCAGGATATATCACAGAAACTTAATCAGGCTCTTATGCATAATCTAATTCCTATCCTTTGTGTAGGATATGAGGAGAATCCTAATTCTGATGAGGTGAATACGGATTCTATTAAGCGAGAATTATATGATATTATCACACCTAATAAAGAATTATTATCAGGAAAGCATATTATTGTTGCCTATGAGCCAATTTGGGCTATTGGTACGGGTAAAATACCAAGTTTGGAAAGTATTGAGACAATGAGTATTTTTATCAAGCGTATGATTTTAGATATACTAACACCTGAATCTCAGACTACGGTAGCCGTAGTATATGGGGGTAGTGTTAATAAAGATAATATACAAGAGTTATCAAGTATACCTTCCGTATCTGGTTTTTTGATAGGGGGAGCTTCTCTTGATAGGGAGCAAATCCCTATTTTATTGGGATAATAGATTGAGTCTTCTGTGATACTATGCTATGCTATTATTATATTAATAGAGTAATGTATGAAAATAGATATTATCACTCAAACTCAAGAAAATACTGATTATCGTAAAGTTATTGCAACTGGGGCGGATAGTCAATTAGTATTGATGAGCTTAGCTCCGGGAGAAGATATTGGAGAAGAGGTATATGGTGAAGTTGACCAAATCACGGTAGTTGTGGATGGTACAGGTAAACTGGAGGTCCCAGGAGAGGATGATGATGAGATTGAAGTAGGGGATTTGATTTTTACTCCAGCAGGAGTACAGCATAATATTATTAATAATTCAGAAGGGGATTTGAAATTATATACTATTTATGCTCCCCCAGAACATAATCCAGGAGAAGTACAAGAAAAACAAGAAGATGAGTTGAGTGAAATAGAACAAGAAGAATTAGATGAGGTATTAGATCAATTTGATGAATAATATATGCATATACTCATCATAGAAGATGAATCTGAAATAGCTGATACTCTTAAAATTTATTTGGAAAAACAAGGGTATGCTGTTGATATATGCTATGATGGAAATGCTGGATTTTCGTCCCTTAAGCTCAATCAATATGATTGTTGTCTTCTTGATTTAAATTTACCAGGTAAAGATGGTATGGAAATTATTCATAATATTCGAGAGCTTGGTAATATGGTTCCTACCATTATGCTTACAGCTCGGTCACAAATATATGACAAATTAGATGGCTTTAAACATGGAGCTGATGATTATATTACTAAACCTTTTCATTTGGCTGAAGTATCTGCTCGAATAGAAGCTGTTATAAGAAGATTTTCCGACAATAAACACACACAATTAACTCTTGCTCAATATGAGATTATTCCTCATCAAAATCGAGTAATAGGGGATAATAAGACTATTGAACTCTCAACTAAAGAAATGAGATTATTAGAATATTTAGTTCGTAATCAGAATAGAATTATATCTGCAGAGGAATTATTAGAGCATGTATGGGATGATTCTGTAGATATATTCTCGGATACGGTAAAAACCCATATCAAAACCTTAAGACGTAAAATTGACCCCAATAAAATATTGATCAAGACAGTAAAAGGAAAGGGTTATGGAGTATTATAGGATTTTATATATAACGTTATAGAACTATATTTTTCTTCACATTGACTTCACTCCTATAGGTATATAGTATAAACAGAATCACAAGATGATTCAATATTAACTAAGGATACTAATATGAGATACCAGAAGCAATTTGTTCAGCAAAAAGTTCGAGTGCTCGAATCTCTGTCTCGTCTTAAGCTCACTAATCACAGATCAAGTATAGGTTCACATACTATGATCAAAAAAGATGGTGCGGAAAGAGTATTTAAAGGCAAACAGGTATAGAGGGGGGTAATCCTCATACCAATACAAGTAAAAGACTTTGCACCTTATTTACACGATAACAATTAAATCATAATTTACTATCTGATAACAGATATTTTATCTCCTTAGTGGAGACAACCTTTTTAGTAAATAGAAAAAAGAGAAGTTTAAACCTTCTCTCTTTTCTATGTTATAATTCACAATATGTTTAAATATATTCATACATTACAATTTCGACTAACCATGTATTATACAGGGTTATTTGTTTTACTTAGTCTTATTGTTTTAATCACTCTGAATATATTGGCTGTTCGTTATTATCAACAAACAGAATTAGGTTTAGATGGACTATCTCAATATAGTAATTTTTTTGTTGGTATTGAAAATGGGAATTTTCCTCAAGATAAATTTATTGAAGTTATTCGAGAAATTCGGGAACAAGATTTATCTACTATTCGTCGCAGTTCATTTTTTATATTTGCAATTCTCGTAGGGTTATCTTTTGCTGGGGGTAATGCTATATCAGCTCAAGTATTGAGTCCTATCAAAGATATTAATAAACAAATTAAAGCAATTCAGGCTGAGTCAATTGAAAAAATAACATATCCTCATTTAGATGAAGAATTACAAGAGCTTATCTCATCAATTAATGAAATGCTTTTACGATTAGGCAAAAGCTTTCGTTCACAAAAGGAATTTATTGAATTTGCTTCTCATGAACTGAAAACCCCCTTATCAGTTATGATGGCAAAAACGGATTTAATTCTTTCTGATACAGGATTAAAAAAAGATAACACAATACTATTACAAGAAGTACAGGCTAAAATCCATTATCTAAATGATTTGATTAATGACTTATCTCTATTAACTTTATCAAAAGAACATTTGCAATTCGAGTCAACAAGTATTCAATCAATTTTAGATACAGTTATCCATAATGTGCATGCAAAAGCTAATCTCAAAGATATTACTATTGCGATAACAGGTAAAAAACTTGATACAACTATTAATTTAGTACCTATTTTGATTACTCAAGCAGTAGAAAACATTGTTGAAAATGCTATTCAATATTCTAATGAAAAAACCTCCATTATTATTGATACTCAATTGCATAAAAAATTTTTTACTATGTATGTACAAGATACTGGTATTGGAATTCCAGAAAATGTCATACATCGTATTTTTGATAAATTTTATCGAGTAGATGCCTCAAGATCTCGGCATACAGGGGGGCGGGGACTTGGATTAACTCTCACAAAAGCAATTATAGAATTACATAATGGAACTATTCGAGTTGAATCTGAGGAAGGTAAGGGGACAATATTCACCTTACATATACCAATTGGATAAGAGAATTATTATCTTTTTATAAGATATTTAAAGAGAATAATGGTAAAAAATAGTATGATATTAATAGTTACAATAGTAGCTCCAGTTGGAATATTTCCTATAAAAGAAATAATAATGCCAAATATTATACTAATAAGAGCAATCATAATGGCAAAAATAATAGTTTGCTGAAAACTTTTTGAAACTTGTAAACTAGAACTTGCAGGAAGAATGAGAAGAGCAGATACCAACAATGCTCCAGCTAATTTGATACTCATAATAACAGTAAGAGCAGTAATAATAGAAAATATAATATCTAATCTTGATACAGGTAATCCACTAATTTTAGCTTGTTCGGCATTAAATGAAATAGCTACAAATTCTTGATAAAAAAGTATGATAATGGATAAAATAGTAATTGACCCAATAATAGCAAATATCAATTCCTGTTGATTAATTGCTAAAATATTCCCAAAAAGATAACTAAAAATATCAATATTAAACCCTGTAGTAATACTCGATATAATAACTCCAATAGCAAGCCCAAAAGATGCTAGTATGCCAATAATGGCGTCACCCTCAATAATATTATTGCGAGTAAGGGTATAAATAATCAGAGAGGCAATAATTACAAGTGGTATAGCTACAAACAATGGATATATACCAAAGGCAATCCCAATAGCAATAGCTCCAAAACTAATATGAGCAAGTCCATCCCCAATAAGAGACATTTTACGAAGTACGAGAAAAACCCCCAGAACCGCACATACAAGTCCGAGGAAAAACCCAGCAATTATGGCTCTTTCTACGAATTGATATTGTAATATGGTAATAAGATTATTCATGTTGATGGCAAATAATATGTTTTGAACCCTCCCCAAAATAATGACTCATTGAATCAGATTTACAAAATTCATTAAAATCTCCCCAAAATATAATATTGGTATCGATAAGCAGAATCTTTTCAGCATAATTTCCAATATCATTGGTGTCATGGGTTATGAGGAGAATAGTTAAACCTTGTTTATGAAGTTTACTAATTTGTTCATAAAAGGTATTTCTAATTTCAGGGTCAAGAGCATTAGTTGGTTCATCAAGAATTAATACTTTTGGTTTTGATACGAGAGCTTTTGCCAACCATACTCTTTGTCTTTGTCCCCCTGACAAATCATGAATAGAGGTTTTTGCCAAATCCTGTATATTAAGAGATTTGAGCGTATCATAGATATGATTTATATTCTCTTGATTAAGTATACGAGGCCAAGATAGAGTAGAGATAAGTCCTAGAGACACAATCTCCTCTACTGTTGCGGGAAATTGACGAGAATATTGTGTTAAAGATTGGGGAACATATCCGATATAATTCCAATGATGAAAATCAGAGAGGGGAGTATCCCAAAGTTTAATAGAACCCGTATAGGGATTGAGATTTAATAGTGTTCGAATCAGAGTGGATTTCCCCGCTCCATTGGGACCGGTAATACCTATAAAATCACCTTGTTTGATATCAAGACTAATATTTTGTAAAACTTGACTTGCCCCAAATGATACCGCTACCTTATCAAGGGATATAAGAGTATTATTCATAGGAATAAGTATAACACCTATTTACAATCAAGCCCAATAGTAATATTCTCTAAATTCTCTCGCATAATAGTAATAAAAGATATTCCGGATTTGAATTGGTCAGATGTGATATTATGAGCCCCATTGAGTAATAATATGGGTACTCCTGTCTCATCCGATACGGTTTTTGCTATACGAGGTTCAATTAATTCTTCGCTAAATACGGCTTTAGCTTTTTCTTCCTTAATTTCATCAATTAGCTTTGATATATCTTGAGCTGAAGTATCGCTATTAGGACTTAATTCTTCTGTAGTAATATATTCAAGATTATATTTACGTGCTAAATAGCCAAATGTTCTATGACCAGCTTGTATTATGGTTTTGTTGCGACAATTACCAAGAGTATTGGCATAATCTGTATCTAATTGAGTTAAATCTTTGATCAAGGTGGTTTTATTTTGAGTTAATGAGTTAGAATCAAGTACATTGAGCTGAGCTAAAGAGTCTGAAATCGTATTAGTTGCTATAATAATATTATTAAAGTCTAACCAAAAATGAGGATCAAGAGCAAGTTTTTCTTTACTGTTCTTATCATCGTGACCATGCCCATGATCATGGTCTTCTGAGCTTTCAATTAAATTTATTCCTTTGCTTGCATCAATAATAGTAACAGTTTTAGGTAAATTAGCAATAATATCTTTTACCCAAGGCTCCATAATATCACCAGTATAGATAAATATATCTGCTTCTTGAATTTGTATAATATCCTGTGGAGTCGGTTCAAAAGAATGTGGCTCTATACCGGGGGGTAGGAGAAGAGAAATATCAGCCTGATCTCCTACTAATGTTTTTGTGATATCATAGAAGGGAAATAAAGTAGCTACAATAATAGGTTTTTGTGTTTGTGATTGAATTTGTACAGTATCTTTGGCTACATCCTTAGGTCTATTGAGTGCAAATATTGCTACTGCTCCCAATAATAGTAGGATAATAAGTAAAATAAATCGAGATGATTTCATATAATATTATATTAGATATAGAAGAAGTGTACACTATTTGCAAATAATTTGCAAATAGTGGATATTGCTTTAAAGATTCTATATGATAGAATAGTTATAAGTTCCAATATAATATACATATGATAATATATAAAAAGAAAAAAGGATTCACCCTAATAGAAATATTATTAGTAATCACAGCTATTGGTGTATTTTCAGCAATAGGTTTAGTAGTACTTAACCCTAATAAGCAATTAGAGGCCGGGAGAGCTGTTAAAAGAAAAGCTGATATGGATGCTATTGCAAAGGCAATAGAACAGTATGTAGTCAATAATCGGGGTAAATATCCACCAGCCTTACAATCTGTGATAACAGGAGGGACGGTAGGATTATGTGTGACGAGCCCTTGTACAGGGGGTATAGATTTGACTACTGACTTAGCGCCTTATATAGCAGCTATTCCTCTGCCTCAAACGGGGCAATATACTATAACCAAAACAGCGACAGGGATTATACCAGCCTATGATAGTAGTACTATATGGGCAACAGCTGGGACTACAGCTCCAAAATTAGATTTAAACTTTGCCCGAGATAAACAATTAGTAAATGCAGTTGATGGGACTAATCCCATAAATTTTGCAAGAGTAACTAATCCAGGTAATATTGTAGAAAGTACACCTACGGCAACATATGTAGACTCAGATAGACTTATTAAGACCGCAACAGTAAATGCACCAAGATTTACTCATGATCCTATTACAAAATCAAGTCAAGGACTATTGATTGAGGAGCAGAGAACTAATTTATGGCTGTATAGTACAGATATTAGTAATGTATATTGGGAAAAATCTGGCTCAATGTCTGCTACTGCCAACCAATCTTTAGCTCCGGATGGTACAAATACAGGAACTTTAATGTCTGCTTCGGGGCTATATCCAAATGTTGCAAAAACGATAGCTGCTTCTACAGGGCAAGTATATACATATTCAGTTTTTGTTAAATATATTAATCAGCAAAATGCCACTATTGTACAAGAGGGTTGGGGATTAAATTATTCTATGAGTATTAATTTAGTATCAGGTACAATTAATACAGGAACTAATATTACAGCTTCATCCATAACACCATATAGTAATAATTGGTATAGAGTCTCTGCAACTTATACCATCCCTACAGGACAAACTACATTTAGACCACAATTTCGTATAGGTAATTATGATGGTACTAATTATAATGGTTCTCAAGTTTATATTTGGGGAGCTCAACTAGAACAAGGAGCTTTCCCAACTTCATATATTCCTACCACCACCGCCGCCGTAACCCGCAGCGCGGATGTGGCGAGCATCACGGGGACAAACTTTACCACAACTTCAGGAGGAGGTTGGTATAATCAGGCAGCAGGAACCTGGTTTAGTCAATTTTCTCCTATTTATACTGCTACTGCTGCAATTCCAAGTAATACCCCACATATATTCCAAGTATATAATACCGCTATAAATCAAAATAATTATGCTTTAAGAGGAGCTATAAATGCGACATCTTTTTTGGGTGTTGCACGTAATCCTAATCCAATATTATTATTTCCAGGGATGACATTTAATTATTTAGTAGGCAATAACATATATAAATCTGTATATGCAATTAATAGCTCAGATTTAATTGTAGGTATTAATGGAAATATAGGAACTATAACAACTAATACAGCTGCCACAGGTATGGCTACACATGATAGATTAGATATTGGAAGTGGTACTGGAGGAGCTCCACCATATGCTCTTAATGGTATAATCTCCCGATTAACCTACTGGCCGACGCGATTATCCAATACAACTCTGACTAATATCACTAAATAAAATCCCCAATCATATGCTATACTATACTATATGATTGTATTTATTCGAAGAAGTATAGGTATTATAATTATCGGATCTATTGTTTTTATTGCATATACCAATGCTTCAATTTCCCATGATCCTATACCATTTATTAAAAATAAAGCAGATGATGTAAAAGATCATAAGGTTGGTTTGGTGCTAGGTACTAGTGAGCGTATGATTGGAGGAGGGGATAATCCCTATTTTGTAAATCGTATTGAGGCAGCAGTAGAATTATATCAAAAAGGTAAAATTAAAAAGATTTTAGTAAGTGGAGATAATGCAGAGGTATCTTATAATGAGCCTAAGGCAATGCAGACAGCATTATTAGAGCGAGGCATTCCAAAAGATGATATAGTTCTCGACTATGCAGGATTTCGTACTCTTGATTCGGTAGTACGCTCTCGAGATATATTTGGGCAAAATGATATTATTATCATTTCTCAGGAATTTCATATCAAAAGAGCGGTATATATTGCCAGAACCCTGGGTATTGATGCGGAAGGATTTGTGGCAGAAGGAGTGTCTCTCAAATCTAGTATTCGCACACAGGTACGAGAAATTTTAGCTCGTACCCAGGCTTGGACCGATGTTCATATTATCAATCGCCAACCTAAATTCCTTGGAGAAAAAGAAATTATCTAAACAAAAAAGAGTATCCTCTATAACGATACTCTTTTTTGTTTAGATTTAAGCAGCTAAGCTTTTATTAATAGTTCGAATACAAGTAGTACAAGCTTTTACTTTGGTTCCATCAGGAAGAGTATAGGGTTGTACATTTACTTTTTGAGTATGCTTGCTAGTAGGATTATAATTACCACGTAAAAGTTTACGCTTGGTTACAACCATCGCTTTTTTTGAACAAATTGGTAATTCACATCGTCGAGACATACTATAAAGTTAACGGTATTATTGAGATTAATGACAAAATATGGTATTATTATACCTGTTAGATGAATAAAAGTCAACTGTTTATGGATATTGCTACAATTTTAATTATATTTCAAATTATTATCTTGATATTTGCGGTGATTATTCATGAGGTGTCCCATGGAGTTATCGCTTTGGCTCTGGGGGACCCTACAGCGAAATTAGCAGGGAGATTAACTCTTAACCCCATCCCTCATATTGATATATATGGCTCTATTATAGTGCCATTAGTACTTGGTATTAGTAGTAGTGGAGCTTTTATGTTTGGTTATGCCAAGCCGGTTCCATTTAATCCTTATTTATTAAGAGATCAAAAATGGGCTCCCGCTCTCGTTGCTCTTGCAGGACCTGGGTCCAATTTATTATTAGCTTTAGGTCTTGGAGCTCTGTATCGTATAGCGGGACTATTTATGACAATCCCTCAAGAAGTAGCTCAATTATTTTTTATTGCAGTACTTATTAATATTGTCCTTGCAGTATTTAATTCTATACCGATTCCTCCTCTGGATGGGTCCAAAATTATTGCTCCACTACTTCCGTATAATATTATTAGGAGTAAAGCCTATGCCGTATTAGAAGAACAAGGAATGTTTATTGTACTCATATTTGCTTTATTTGGTTTTAGACTGATTAGTCCTCTTATATTTGGGCTCACTAATGTAATTTTAGGTTAATATGCAATATGTAAAACTTATTGTATCAGGGCGAGTGCAGATGGTACGATTTCGAGTCTTTGTAGTATCTGAAGCAGAAAAATTAGATATCATAGGAACAGTAGAGAATCTTCCAAATGGTACGGTTCAAATTGAAGCCTGGGGGGAGTCACAACAATTGCAAGAGCTGATTGAAAGAGTTCATAAAGGTTCAACTCTTTCACGCGTTGACAATGTTGCTGAGTTTTGGGATAATAAAGAATATATTGTATCCAGTTCACGAGAGTTTAGAATAATACACTGAAATATGCAGATACTTTTAAATCAAGATGTTCCATCAATAGGAAAAAAAGGAGATATTATCACAGTATCAGAAGGATATGGAAGAAATTTTCTCTTACGTAAAAGATTGGGTATAATACCAACAGCTCAAGATATTGCTCAAAAAAAATCTCAAGCTAAACAGTCGGAAGCAAATGAAAAAGCTCATTTAGAAGCTCTTAATAATCTTAAGGCTAAACTAGAGAATTATTCATTGACTGTTGTTGCCAAGACTAACTCAGAAGGACATTTGTTTGGAGCTATTAAAGAAAGTGATATTGTCTCAAGGCTTAATACTGAATTTGGAGAATTATTAGAAAAGCAAATGATTCATATTGCAAGTCCCATTAAAGCAATAGGAACATATACTATTGATATTCATCTCACCCCCATTATAAAAACTAAGATAGAACTGTATGTCAATTCGGAAAACGAGTAAAGCAAAAAAATCAAATCCTAAATATATTTTTGTAGTTGGGGGTGTAATGTCAGGAGTGGGTAAGGGAATTACCACCTCATCAATGGCTTTAATTCTCCAATCTCGTGGCTTCAATGTGACAGCAGTCAAAATTGATCCTTATGTCAATGTAGATGCAGGGACTATGAATCCATTGGAGCATGGGGAGACTTTTGTTCTTGCTGATGGATTGGAATGTGATCAAGATATGGGTAATTATGAGAGATTTCTTGATACCAAACTCACACGCATTAATTATATGACGACAGGTTCTGTATATCAATCAGTCATAGAGCAGGAGCGGGCTCTCAAATTTGGAGGTAAATGTGTAAGTGTTGTTCCACATATCCCGAATGAAGTAATAAATCGTATTAAACAGGCTCAGAGTACGCATAATGCAGATATTACTATTATTGAAATTGGAGGAACTGCAGGGGAATATGAGAATTTATTATTTTTAGAATCAGCCAGACTACTTAAATTAGAAAATCCTCAAGATATATTATTTGTATTAGTAAGTTATCTTCCTATTCCGAGTAAAATTGGTGAGATGAAAACCAAACCAACTCAACATGCCTCTCGGTTACTCAATAGTGCTGGAATACAGGCGGATATGATTGTGGCTCGTTCCAGTCATCCTCTTGATGATATCAGGAAACAAAAATTATCTATTATGTGTAATGTCTCGGCTGACGATGTTATCTCAGCTCCTGATGTTGATAGTATTTATCATGTACCTATTAATTTTGAATATGATAATCTCTCAACCAAATTACTAAAAAAATTAGATTTACGCCCTCGAAAAAGAGATTTGAAAGAATGGACGAGCTTTACCCAAAAAATTGACACTGCAAACAAAGAAATTAAAATTGGAATTGTAGGGAAATACTTTAATAGTGGTAATTTTGTTTTGAGTGATGCCTATATATCGGTAATTGAGGCAATTAAGCATGCCAGTTTTTCTGCGCGTCTCAAGCCAGTAATTGATTGGATAGATAGTTCTGAATTTGAAAATGATTCCAAAAAAGTTGCGGGATTAAAGCAATATGATGGAATTATTATTCCAGGAGGATTTGGGGAGCGAGGAGTAGAGGGGAAATTAAAAGCTATACAATATGCTCGTGAGAATAAAATTCCTTATTTAGGACTTTGTTATGGTATGCAACTTGCCGTAGTAGAATATGCTCGCAATGTCGCTAAAATTAAAGGAGCTCATACAGCCGAAATAGATCCTAAAACTCCAAATCCAGTTATTGATATTATAGAGGGACAGGATATTAATTTGGAACAAGAGACAATGGGAGCAAGTATGAGATTAGGAGAATATCTTTGCGATATAGCACCGAAAACTCTTACACGTAAATTATATAATACTGCTCAAGTCCAGGAGAGACATCGTCATCGTTATGAAGTGAATAATACATATCGGGAAGAATTAGAGAAAGCAGGACTTATTATTGCAGGAGTTAATACAGAAAATAACTTAGTAGAAATTATTGAACTTGCCAGTCACCCATTCTTTATAGGAACTCAATTCCATCCTGAACTTATTTCTCATCCTCTTAACCCACATCCACTCTTTAAGGGTTTTGTAAAAGCCTGTCAAAAAAGTAAATAATATTTGAAGAAATACTCATACTGTACTATAATGAGAGTAAGGAAAATGTAAAAATAAAAATAACTCTTATGAGGGGAGGAAAACAAAAGAAAGGATTTACATTATTAGAGATATTATTGGTGATTGCCGCAATAGGTATATTAGCAGCAATAGTATTAATTGCAATAAACCCCAATAAACAAATAGAAGCAGCAAGGGAAGCAAAGAGGAAATCAGATCAAAATGCAATAGCAAAGGCAATACAACAATATATTATAGAAAGGGGAGTATATCCGCCAGCATTACAAGGAGTAGGAGTAGGAAGTACAGTAGGATTATGTGTAGTAGCAGGATGTAGTAATGGAATAGATTTAAGTAGTGCATTAAGTGACTATATAGCAGGAATACCCATACCAGATAGAGGGCAATACTTAGTGACAAAGACAGTAAATGGAGTAAGTACTGGATATGATAATAGTAATATATTGGCAACAGCAGCAGGAGGAACAACAGTAGCACCAACCCTAGATTTAAACTTTGCAAGAGATAAACAATTAACCAATGCAGTCAATGGTACTAATCCAATAAGTTTTATAAGAAATGTTTTAGAAACTACTCCTACGGCAACATATGTAGACTCAGATGGACTTATTAAGACGGCAGCAGTAAATGCACCAAGGTTTAATCATAATCCTGTGACCAGGGAGAGTTTAGGGCTATTAGTGGAGGAGCAGAGGACAAATTTATTATTACAATCAGCTGATTTAGCTGCTAGTACCAGCCTCAATAATGTTGCTATAATAGCCAATACAATTGCTTCTCCAGATGGAGGTATAAATGCTGATATAGTTACTGGTTCTAATAGTACTAGTAATGTTAAAGTTTGGGCTAAAACTGCTACAACATCTACAATAGGGACTTATACGTTTTCTGTTTATCTGAAGGCTAATACACAATCTGTAATATTAATAAGAATAGATGATGCTGCCGGTGGTAATGGAGCCAATCAGCTATTGAATCTTGCAACGGGACAATTATCTGGAGGAGTTACGGTTAATGGGACAGCAACAGCTGCAAATGCAACAATAACAAATGTAGGAAATGGTTGGTATCGTTGTAGCATAACTGCTACTTTGAATTCGGTATTAACACAATCTAATGGGTCAGTTTGGTTTGATACTTGGGGAGCTTCTACATCAACGAATAGCTATTATGCATGGGGGGCTCAATTAGAACAAGGGGCTTTTGCTACATCCTATATACCTACAACGACTGCTACTGTACAAAGATTTGCAGATAGTGCAACAATAATAGCAGGTACTAATTTTAACTCTTGGTATAATCAGTTGGGGGGTACTTTCTATGGAGAAACAGCTAATGTCCTTGGAGGCGGGGCAACAATCACCGTTCGGGCATCCACAGACGCAGGAGAGCGGATTCAATTCTCAAACGCCGCAGCACAAACGGCGGTTGTCTCGGTATCCGCTGTCCAAGCAATCTTTGGTTCACCCGGCGGTAACAAGGTAGCACTTGGTTATGCGGCGAATGATTTTGCACTAAAAAGAGTGGGCGTAGCATTAGAAACAGATTCAAGTGGAGTACTACCAACTGTCAATATGGCAACTGTTGGACATTACGATTTTGGTGGACAGGAGCGAATAAACGGCAGCATAAAACGTATAACCTATTGGCCAACACGATTGTCTAATACAGTGCTCCAAAGTATTACGCAATAGGATATATTGACAATTATTGATTCATATGCTATTATATTTATAAGAATTGTATAAATTATCATATTTCATCTTATGTTACGAATTCGATTGTCCCGTGTAGGGAAGAAAAACACTCCTATTTATAAGGTGGTTGTTGCAGAAAAAGACCGTCCTGTAAAAGGAAAGTTTATTGAATCTCTTGGTGTATATAATCCAGGAAATAAAGATCAAGTACTTAATGCAGAGAGAATTAAATATTGGATTTCAGTTGGAGCTCAACCTTCACAAACAGTACATAACCTTTTAATTAAGCAGAATATCATTGAAGCTACCAAAATCCCTGTAACACGATTCAAAGCTAGCGAGTCAAAATAAATTTATATATAGATTTTACTAATCAGGAGTAAAAAGGGTTCGATTCCCTTAAATCTACATTTTTTAGAGAAAATTACATTGCTGTTTGCATATATTATTTTACATTACAAGCAGGCATAATTATAGATAATCTCAAAGAAAATAATAATATTAATCGCATTATATGCAATCAAAACGACCATACAATAATAATTCACAGAATAAGAATAACCGTTCTCGATCTCAAGGAAAAAGTTTTGCTCAAAAAAGAACTATTCCTGAAACTTCACGCCAAGCTCTCAAAATCATTCCTTTGGGGGGGCTTGATGGTGTTGGTAAGAATATGTATATATTTGAGCAAGAAAATGATATTCTGATTGTCGATATGGGGCTTCAAATGCCTGGTGCTAATCAACCAGGAATTGATTATATTATCCCCAATACGCAGTATTTGATGGATAATAGCTCCAAAATAAAGGGAGTAGTATTAACGTCCCCACATCCCGATCATATTGGGGCTGTACCATATCTTTTACATTTATTTCCTAATCTGCATATTTATGCAACAGAGGCTTTATTTGCAATATTGGAATCTCGTCAGGATTTTTATTCTCAAGGGGTAAAATACAAAAAACATATTATCAAACCTTATAATTCTATACGAGTAGGATCCTTTAAAGTGAATGTTTTTCCAACTCCATTTAATGTGATGGGTTCAATAGGATTATGTGTGTATACTATGCAAGGAAAGGTATTTTATCTCTCTAGCTATAAATTGGATAGTGAATCAGGAGAAAAAAATGAATTTCTCGATTATATAAAGGAATTAGCGGGAGCTGATACATTTGCTCTTTTATCTGGAAGTTCTGCTACAGAATCTCAAGGGTTTACTCCTAAGGAGGCTTCCATTGCTGAGCATATTGACTCGGTTATAGCTCGTACTACGGGTACGGTATTTGTATCTACATTTCCATCTATGATTGGGCGTATGCAACAAATTGTCAATGCAGTAGAAGCTCATAATAAGCATTTATTTATTGAAGGAAAAAGTTTACTTAATACGTTTAATACATGTCGCAAAAAGGGGTTTATTCAAATTAAATCAGGTACTATAGTGGGACCTAGTTTACTTGGGGATACTCCAAGAGAGCAGTTAGTAGTATTAATATCTGGTTCTCATGGGGATGATATTCCTCATTTGATGAGACTAGCTAATAATGAACATAGTGTTTTCTCAATTAAAGAGGGAGATATTGTGATGTATCCTGGAGCATTAATTCCAGGTAATGCTCGCTCAGCTGCTCGAGTAAATGATAATTTTGCAAAATTAGGAGCTTTTGTGGAATATTATCAGCCACTTGATACACGATTTGCTGCATATGCAAGATATGAGGATAGTTTGGCTGTATTAAAAGCAATTCGCCCTAAATATTATGTGCCTATTAGTGGTTCTCATCATTTATTGAGGTCTACGGGAGATATTGCGATTAAAGGAGGGTATCCAGATCGTAATGTAATAATAGGTATGAATGGAAAAGTCATTCTATTTGATTATAAACAAAGGCGTATCACTCCGGAAAAAGTTCCAACTTCCAATGTAATAGTAGATGGTCTAGGCGTAGGTGATTTAACTAATGTAGTTATACATGATAGACAAACAATGTCAGAAGAGGGTATATTACATATTGTAACATTGCTTAATGCTGATTCTCGCGAAATATTGGGAGATATTGTAGTTGTGTCTAAGGGCTTTGTAGATAATGAATCTTCAGAGAAACTATTTAATGAAGTAAAAGAACAAACAAGATTAATTGTATTGGCTCTTTTGAAACAATCTGATGAAGTAAATATTGCTTATATACAAGATGAAGTAAGAGAAAATATTGGTCGCTTATTACTTACTAAGACAGAAAGAAGACCAATGATTTTACCAATAATAATGAATATTTAATATGAAATCGTATCAACACTCTGAAATTAAGAGAGGAACAACTTTTGTGACAGATTTAAGTCATAAAAGTAATGAGTATCTTAATGCAAAAGAACCATTTAAGACTAAAGATAATCTTTTGAAAATCATTCCATTGGGTGGATCAGAAGAAATTGGAGGTCGTAATATGACGGTAATAGAATATGGAAAAGATATTCTCGTCATTGATATTGGGATGAAATTCCCAGAAGAAGATCAGCCAGGAGTTGATTATATTATTCCTAATCCAAGTTATCTTAAAGGAAAAGAGGATAATATTCGAGCTGTTCTTATTACTCATGGTCATATGGACCATATTGGAGGAGTATCGCAGGTTATGTCTATGATTGGAAATCCTCCTATATATGCACCTGCTTTGCCTCTTGCTATGATGCAAAGACGTCAAAGTGAATTTACCACCGTACCTCCATTAAATGGAAAAGTAGCTAAATTAAATGAAAAGCTTAAATTTGGAGCTTTTACCGTAACTTTCCTTCATATTAATCATAGTATTCCTGATTCAACTATGATTAAAATTGAAACTCCAGAAGGAGTTATACTCCATACTGGTGATTTTAAAATAGATGCTACTCCTGTTGGAGAGGAGCCGGCTGATTTAGAAATGTATCGTAAAATTGGTGATGAGGGAGTATTAGTATTATTATCTGATAGTACGAGTGCTTCTCGTTCTGGTAGGGTTACTTCTGAGATGACTATTCAAAATAATATTGATCATATTTTTGAAAATGCTACGGGTAAAATTATTGTCACTACATTTTCTAGTACTCTGAATCGTATACAGCAAATGATTCATTTGTCTGAAAAATATAATCGTAAAGTTGTGATAGAGGGATTTAGTATGAAAACTAATGTTCAAATTCTCCATGAAATTGGATATGCACATTTTTCTCCTCAAACTGTTATTAGTGCACAAGAGGCTCGTAATATTCCTCCAGAAAACCTTACTATTATTTGTACAGGAGCTCAGGGAGATGAGCGCTCGGCTCTTACTCGTATGGCAAATCGAGAGCATCGTAATTTTCATATTGAAAAGGGAGATACCGTTGTATTTTCATCTTCGGTTGTACCAGGTAATGAGGAGTCAGTACAAAAAGTGAAAGATGCTATTGCTCGCCAAAGAGCACATATTATTCATTATAAAATGATGGAAGTACATGTTTCTGGACATGCTCAACGTGATGATTTAAAACAATTATTAGATTTAATTCGCCCCAAATATTTACAACCAATTTATGGAGATTTTTATTCACTCAAATCTCATCGTGATTTAGCGATTGAAGCGGGTATGAAAAAGGATAATATCTTGCTTACTGATAATGGAAGAATTATAGAGATATATAAAGGAGAGGCTCGTGTTACTACAGAAAAAGTCAATGCTAGCACTATGATGGTGGATGGGCTTGGAATAGGTGACTTAAAAGAAATTGTAATTCGAGATAGGCAATCCTTGGCTCAAGATGGTATTGTGACCATAGTAGCTTTAGTTGATTTTAAACAAGGAAAATGTATTCGTGAACCAGAAATTATCTCTAAAGGATTTGTTCATATTCAAACATCTACCAAATTAATACAATCTATACAATCTCGAGTACAAGAACATATTGAGAAAAAATTGTCTCATGGAGAGGATCAAAGTATTGAATATATACAACAATCAATTCGTGAAGATTTGGGATTATTCTTATTCAGAACTACACATAGAAGGCCAATGATTATACCGGTTATTATTGAAATATAATGCATGAGTCCCATTCATAATAGTCTGGCTTATCTCATTAAACAAATAGATTTACCTGATACGGATAGATTAGGGGTATTTTATACCAAAGAGTATGGGAAACAAACCTTATTATTAAAGGGAATCAAAAAATCTACGTCTAAGTTGCAGTATCGATTATATGATTGGGGTAAATCAGATATTGAGTTTATTGTAGGAAGAAATATATCTAGACTTATTGCTATTAGAGATATTGATTCACATACTGATATATATCAAAATATAGAGGGACATGCCCTTATGGGTCTCTTATTTGAATTATTAGATCAATTAACCGATGATAATCATAAGGATATTGGAGTATTCGAATGTATAGAAGACTATATTGACTTGGTTAAATGTCATTATGCAAAACCTCAATTATTAGTAGGGTGGCTATTAATACGATTATTATATATGCTTGGATATGGCATAAATTTATCTCACTGTGTAATTACAGGAAATACTAAGGCGAAAGATTTTGGTATTAGTGTGAGGTCAGGCGGGCTCGTAATATCAAATTTAGCTTCAGATATTGATGATTATATTGCTGTTAATACTGATTTAATTTATACATTACGTCAATGGCAGAAAGGCATTTGGTTGGAAATTGAAGATTTTCCTTGGAGTATTGTTCAATATCATTTACAATGGTATAAACTAAAAAGTAATTCTTTAGCAATAATTCGTAAAAGTGTGATATAATAAATTGTATATTGTTAAAAATAATATGGCATTAAAAGATATAGAAAAACAAATTTATCAAAAAGAAGATCGTGAAATATTAGATCAAGAGCGTACTCAACATACTCCCTACAGTGTTTATGCTAAGCGAGATGAAGCTAAGGCTCCATCATTAACTTCTTTTGAGATAGCAGATCAAACATTCTTTCAAAAATATAAGAAGAAAATTACTTTATGGAGTCTAATTGCCTTATCAGTCTTTGTTACAATAGGAATAGCTGGTTTTGTATATTCTCTTAATCAGCAGAGATTCTCTGATAAGAGAGTGGTGTTAGAGGTAAAGGGGTCATCTCAAGTTAGTGCGGGAGAAGATTTGAGTTATACACTCACATATCGTAATGATAATCTCGTTGCTTTGGAAAATGCTAAGATTACAGTTGAATTACCAAAAGCTCTAACAGATTCTTCTTTGAATATTTTAGGACAAGAAAAATCAGAGATAAGAGAATATTCTCTAGGAGAATTAGCTCCTCGTTCCAAGGGGGAAATCACCATAAAGGGACGATTAATAGGAGAGCAGGGAAGTATACAAACTATTAAAGCAATATTAAATTATAAGCCAAGTATTTTAAACTCTAGTTTTGATACTAAAACTGAATTTGCGACCACCATAGCAGATAGTCCCGTCATTGTTGATATACAGTCGCCTCTTGAAAGTGTAAGTGGAGACACGGTTAATTATGTGGTGACGGTAAATAATAAGGGATCTAATGATTTAAAAGATTTAGAATTGCGTTTAGAATATCCTGATACTTTTGCTTTTGTATCATCTAATATTACCGCTACGGGCAATGAGAAAAATATCTTTACTATACCAATCCTAAAAGCAAAAGGATCCTATAGTGTTACGGTTATAGGAAATCTTGGAGGTCTTGATCAAGAAATAAAAATTCTCAAAGCTCAAATTGGAGAAAATAAGCAAGGAGCATTTACACTATATGCGAATAGTCAAAATTCAACCAAATTAGGGTCTCCTTATGTGAGTATTGTACAAAAAGTAAGTCCTATCTCAGGAATAGTATCCGCAGGAGAAACTCTGGATTATACTGTTACTATTCGAAATAATACCCAAGTGAGAATAGGTGAGGGATTATTGAAAGTAAAGCTCGATAGTAATTTGTTGGATATAACTAAATTAAAAGCTTTAGGAGCTGATTTTGACTCTGGAAGCAATACAATTATTTGGCGAGCAAATGCTTTGCCTCAACTTAAGACATTTGCCCCAAATGAAGAGGGGACAATAAATTTTTCAGTACCAGTAAAGCGCATTATTCCTATTGATGATTTTCAAGATATTAATTATGTCATTAAAACTCAAGCTACCTTTGAAAGTGATGAAGTCCCTACAACTCTTGGAGTAAATAAAATTATTCAAGGTAATGCGAGTGAAGTCAAATTAGCTACGAGACTTATTCCAAAATCAAATATCTATTACAAAAGTTCCACAAGTTCTATTATTAATAATGGACCTATTCCATTAAAATTAGCTCAGACTACGACATTTACGGTCAATTGGGAAATACAAAATTTAACTAATGATGTCTCAGGGGTTGTCTTGAAGGCTACATTACCGGCTAATATTAGTTGGACAGGGCAAAGTACTAATAATGGATTTGGAAAATTAAGTTATAATGATAGAACTAAAGAAATAATTTGGGATATTGGTAATGTCCCTGCTAATACGGGATTATTGAGACCACTTTATAGGGCGGTATTCCAAATTGCAATTAATCCTACCCCGAATCAATTAGGACAAGAGCCAAGTTTGTTGAGTAAAGTAAGTTATACGGGAAAAGATGTGTTTACAGGAATTGATTTATCTGGTAACATAGATACTCCTAGTAGTAATCAAGTTAGTGATATACAAGATCAGCTTACCGTAGAGAAGTAAAGAGTTTATGTTTGAGATACAAGAGAAAATATATGCTCTAAGGCATGGAGTATTAGATGCGATACATAGTAAGATATCTACTCCTTTTTTTATGCCTGTTGCGACGAAAGGAAGTATTAGAGGTATTGGTAATCAGGAAATACTTACTCAATTCTCTACTGAAATTATTTTGATGAATACCTATCATCTATATTTGAAACCAGGATATGAATTAGTACATAAGTTAGGGGGATTGCATCAATTTACTAATTGGCCAAAAGCTATTTTGACAGATAGTGGAGGATATCAGGTATTTAGCTTATCTAATATTAATAAAATTACAGAAGAAGGAGTATATTTTCGGTCTCATTTGGATGGGAGTGAGCATTTATTAAGTCCAGAAGAATCTATTCGCACACAGTATTATCTAGGTAGTGATATTATTATGGTTTTGGATGAATGCCCTCCTGGGAATTCGGATAGAGCCTATATTTTGAAATCATTGGAATTAACAACACGTTGGGCAAAGCGTTCCAAAGATGAATTAGAAAGATTATTACAAAGTGAACCAAGAAAAGATAATAAAAGACCATTATTATTTGGTATTGTACAAGGTGGTATTTATGAGGATTTACGCAAATTGAGTTTATCTCAATTACAAGAAATTGGATTTAATGGCTATGCTATTGGCGGTGTTTCAGTGGGTGAGTCCAGAGCTGATGTGTTAAAAGTAATACAATGGATAACTCCTCTTTTGCCAGAAGATAAACCTCGCTATTTGATGGGGCTTGGTAAGCCAGAAGAAATTGCTTATGCAAGCTCACTCGGGGTAGATATGTTTGATTGTGTGATTCCAACCAGAGAAGCTCGTCATGGTACTGTATATGTTTGGAAATCAGCCAATAAAGAACAAGATGTACATCAATATTTACGAGATTTACAACAAGTTCAAGAATCAGCAATTTTACCTGAAATTAAATTTTTTGATATTCTGAAAATACAAAATTTAATATATCGTGAAGATATTAATACTATTGATCCTTATGCTGAGTGGGAGGGATCTCAAGCATATACGAGAGCTTATATAAGACATTTGTATAATGTCAAAGAACAATATGCCCTAGAATATTTGAGTAGGCATAATTTACAATTCTATTTAGAAATGATGCAATATATTAGATCATTTAAGGGCTAAATATATGCATTTATACAAAAATATAGTATGATACAAATAGATAAATAATAATATACATATGTCATATTTAGTATTTGATATTGAAACAGTGGGAGATAATTGGGATTCACTGGATGGTGAAACGCAAAAATACTTATTGAAATATGCTGAGAATGAGGAGCAACAAGAACTAGTAAAGACAACATTAGGCTTATATCCTCTTACAGGTCAAATTGTAGCAATAGGATTATATGATCCTGATAAAGATATTAAAAGTGTTTATTTACAAGCTCCTAATGGTAAATTAGAAGAGCGATATGAAAAAGAAGGAGTGCATTATTTAGTAGGTACTGAGGCTGAAATATTAGAAAAATTTTGGGCTACTATTCGTAAATACTCAACTTTCATTACCTTTAATGGAAGATCATTTGATTGCCCTTATATTTTGATGCGATCAGCTATTCATCGTATTAAGCCAACTAAGAATTTGATACCATATCGTTATTCAGATAAAGAGCATATTGATTTATTTGATCAATTAACATTTTATAATACGACAAAGCGATTTAATTTAGATTATTTTTGTAAACGCTTTGGGATTACAAGTCCCAAAAGTGCTGGAGTTACGGGACTAGATGTACCTCAAATGTTTATTGATGGTAAATATCATGATATTGCTGAATATTGTATGAGAGATGTAGTCGCAACAGGAGATTTATTTAGGATTTGGCGAGATTATATTAAATCTCCGCTATGAGTTCTAAACTCTCAATTGTTATTTTAGCCTGGAATAATCAAAAAGACTTACAGGCTTGTATTGAGTCTATTCGTAATACATATCAGGAATATTATCAATTAATTGTGGTTAATAATGGCTCTATAGATAATACTTCTAAATATTTAGAAGATTTACAGCAAAATTGGGATGATAAAAAAGCTCTATTAACCATTATTACGAATAAAGATAATTTGGGTTATGCTGCGGGGAATAATAAGGCTCTCCAGCATATTCAGGGAGAATATACTCTTTGGCTCAATCAAGATATCGTCGCTCAATCTGATAGTATACAAAATCTCATTCAATATTTAGATAATCACCCTGAATATAGTATGGTAGCCCCACAGCTACAATATCCAAATGGTAGTATACAAAAAAGTTGTCGTCAATTACCTACTTTAAGCCATATATTTAATTCTATTCTAAAGGGGAAATGGGATGATAATTTTGACTATACTCAAAGTCAAGAATGTGAGCAACCTATGGCCTCAGCCATAATGATACGTAGTAGTATTATGAAGGAAATTGGAGGATTTGATGATAATAGTGCCTATTGGCTATTCTTTAATGATGTAGACTTATCTAAAAATTTACAATCAAGAGGACACACAACCTATTATGTGTCAGAGGCTCATATGTATCATTATCATGGAGCAAGTACCAAAAAATTATGGAATATCAAAAAAAGATTATATTGGCAAAAAGGCTTTAATCGATATTATACTAAATGGTATTATACTAAATGGTATCAAAGAATAATGTTCTCTATATTCTCATGGATATTATTTGGAGGACTTATTATAAGAGATTTGATTAATAGAAAATAGTATTAATATATGGTATAATAGATAGCAATTAAGAACAAGATATTGTTATGATTAAAACTAGAATTGCACCCTCTCCTACAGGAAACCTTCATATTGGGACAGCGAGAACCGCATTATTTAACTATTTATATGCCAAAAACCAAAAAGGAATTTTTGCTATTCGTATTGAAGATACTGATATCGTTCGCTCTACGCAAGAATCAGAGCAAGATATTATAGAGGGTTTAGAATGGCTGGGGTTAATTCCTGATGAGGGTGTTTCGATAAAAGGAGAAATAGGGGAGTTGGGACCTTATCGCCAAAGTCAAAGAGCTCATATATATAAACCCTATTTAGAACAATTAATACAAAGTGGTGATGCCTTTTGGTGTAATTTAAGTGAGCAAGAAATTGATATCTTAAAACAACAGGCAGATGATAAAAGCGAGCAATTTGTATTGAGGTCCCCCTATCGTGATAAAAAAATTAAACCCAGTCAAGAATCTGTTTTGAGATTTAAAGTCTCTGATACTAAAATTAGTTTTGAAGATAAAATTAAAGGATTTATTGAGTTTGATACTTCTTTACTTGGAGATTTTGTCATAGCAAAGAATTTAGATTATCCGTTATATAATTTTGTAGTAGTAATTGATGATGAATTAATGCAAATAACTCACATTATTAGAGGAGATGATCATATTGCCAATACCCCAAAGCAGATATTAATTAATCAAGCTTTAGGGTTTACTCGTAAGAATTTTGCACATTTACCACTTATTCTTGCTCCTGATAAATCAAAAATGTCTAAGCGTTTTGGAGCAACTTCTATTCGAGAATATAGAGAACAGGGATATTTGCCTGAAGCCCTTATTAATTTTCTTGCTTTGCTTGGATGGAATGAGGGAAATGATAGAGAATACTACACTTTAGGTGAAATTATCGAGAAGTTTAGTCTTAAAAGAGTACAGAAAAGTGGAGCAATTTTTAATATTCAAAAATTAGATTCAATAAATTCTCATTATATCAAGCAATTAAGCCCTGAGAAGCAAATTGAACTCGGTACTCAATATCTAATACAAAATAGATTTGATATCAAAAAATGGAATGAGAGGCAGTTAAAATCTATTATACAATTAGAAATTAATCGTATCAAGAAATTTGCTGATATTGGTAAGGAAATCAGTTTCCTATGGAAGCAGCCAGAATATAATCCTGATATATTAGCTTTTAAAGCTATGACAAAAGAAGATAGTATTACAAGTCTTGAGTGGTCTTATCAACTAGTGTATACTATAGAGGAAAGTCAATTTGACACAATAGAATTTATTATAAAAGAAGCTATACAAAAAGATAATAAACAAATGGGAGAAATATTATGGCCTCTGAGAGTAGCTTTGTCAGGACTCGAAAAATCACCATCCCCATTTGAGATTATTGCTATAATTGGTAAAGAAGAAACATTAAAACGTATTCAATATGCTCAGAATATTCTAAAAAAGTGATTGAATACATATAAGTCCTAGAACAAACAATAATACAATATGAAATTAAGACATATAATTACAGCTTTCAGTATAATAGCCTTGATTATCACTCAGGGTAGTATCCCTGTATTTGCAGTAACGCAATCAGAGATTAATGCTAAAAATGCTCAAATTCAAAAACTTGAACAACAAATTCAAGCAATTCAGAATAAAAAAAATCAAACTGCACAACAAAAAAATAGTAAAGAAGCAGAGGTTAATGCCTTAAAGGGGCAAGTGACTCAATTAAATTCTGATATTAAAAATTTGCAAGGACAATTAGTAGAAGTAGGTCAAAAGCTCAATGAAACTGAGGGGGATATTCAAGAAACAACACAAAATATTCAAGATTTAGAAAATCAAATACAACAGAATAAAGAAACAATTCGTAATTTGGTAGAAAGTTTATATAAACAGTCCCAAGTCAAAAATGAAATTGTAGCGGCAGTAAGTGCTGATACATTGTCCGAGGTTTTTAATGGGGTAGAATATTCTGGTACGCTACAGGGTAAAATACAAATTCTTTTATCTGATATTACTACAAAAAAAGAAGCATTAGATGTCGCTAATCAAAATCTTGCTAATCAAAAAGCTACATTAGCTTCAACACAAGGTACTCTAGAAGATAGAAAAGAATCAATTGAAAGTGATAAAAATCAAGTTCAAAGTCAAGTAAAGGCCTCAGCTATTGCGGTAAATCAACTAAATTCTAGTCTTAATAGTTTATCTGCTCAAGAGCAAACTCTTGAGACACAAAGAAAAGCAACAGCAGTTGAACTTGCAAATTTGGAAGCAGCTTTATCTTCTCAATTTGGAGGGGCGGGGAGAGTCTGTTCTGCAAGAGGCTATGCTTGGCCCGTACAAGGAGGAAGAATTACACAGGGATATGGAATGACATCATATGCTAAATCAGGAGCATATGGGGGTGCTGGTCATAATGGTATTGATATTGGTGCTCCAAATGGTACTCCAGTATATGCTACTGCCGCAGGAACCGTTGTAAGTGTTGGTTTTAATAATAGATCATATGGAAAATGGATAGTGATTAAACATAATGATGGCTATTATTCTCTATATGGTCATTTGTCAGTACAAAATGTATCAAATGGACAATCTGTTACCCGAGGGCAGAGAATTGGTGCAATAGGTTCAACAGGATTTGCAACAGGTCCACACCTTCACTTTACGATTTATGTCCCTAATTCTTTGAGAGTTGGATCCAGTCCTCAGGGAGCTCCAGTTAATCCATCAACTTGTGGATATTAAAATATGAAAAAACGTTTGAGCAGTAAATCAGCAATAAAAGCTCCCTCAAAGTATTATATTCGAAATGGGCTCATTGGATTAGCACTATTATTAGCTATTGGATTTATAATAAAAAATCTTTTTACTATATTTGAACGTAAATATGTAATAGAGCAAGAAAAACAAGCTTTAGCTAAACAAGTTGCTCGTATTAAACAGGATTCTTTATCTTTAGAGCAAATAAAAGAATATATAAGCTCTTCAGCATATCAAGAAAGAGAAGCCAAACAAAAACTTGATCTAAAAAAACCAGGTGAACAAGTGATATTAATAACTCCAGGCTCAATTACGGCTAATCTAAATGATCAAGATTTAGTATCAATTCTAAGGGACCCACAAGCCGAAAAAAGACTTCCAGCTCAAACTAATCCAGAGCGTTGGTGGGCATTTTTCTTTGATAAAGAGCGATTATAATAATGTTGTCCGACCAGGACTCGAACCTAGATTAACAGGACCAAAACCTGTCGTCCTACCAATTAGACGATCGGACATATAGACTATATTATATCAAATAGTTTAAGATAAATCAATTATTTTTATTTCACCCCAAAAAATGGTGCTATAAGATAAGAAAGTAGCCCTAATAGTATAATGATAAAAAATATAATAAATATAGTTTTTTTAGCAAAGCGTTTGAGTTTAGGGGGGATATTCATAATAAATTGAAGTTTTGTAATATATAGTGTATAATACATCTATAGGTATAATAATGTCAAGATAAATCTGTATGAAAAAAGAAGTAATATCATTATCGGTAGAAAAGCGTGAAAAGAAAGGAAGTAGTCAAAGTACTATTTTACGAAAAGAGGGATTAGTTCCGGGAGTATTATATGGAAGTGGGCTTGGGATAGCTAAGGCTGAATTAATACAAATTAATGCACTTGATCTTAATAAAGTATTAGCTGAGGTTGAAGAATCCACCCTTGTTACAGTTATTTTAGGAAAAAAATCATATCCTACTTTGATTAAAGATATTCAACGCAATCCATTAAAGAATGAAGTTTTGTCTATTGATTTCTTTGCACCTGATTTAAATGAAGAGGTTGAAACTCCAGTAGCTCTTGAATTTGAAGGTATTTCTCAATCAGAAAAGGGTGGTAATACCTTAATCAAAATTCATCAAGAAATTGAGGTTTCTGCTTTACCAGGAGATTTGCCAGAGCATATAGTAGTTGATTTATCAATTCTTAAAACTGTAGATGATGTGATTCGAGTTGCTGATTTAGTATTCCCTAAAGGAGTTACTCCTTTGTTAGAAGCTGAGGAATTAATTGCAATTACAGAAATTCCACAAGCAGAAGAGGAACTTGAACTTAGTAAAGATGAATTAGATGCATTAGAAAAATCTCAAGCTGAGAATAATTCTAAAAAGAAAGAAGAAACAACATAATATCATATATGAGCTCTAAAAATAAAAATAATTTCATCCCAAAAACCATACAATATACCAGTATATATATACTAATATTTGTTTTTTTCTTGATTCCAGCATATCCAGTACTAGCTAATTCCAAACTTGAGGAAACTAAAACTAATTTAAATAATGAATTAACAAAAATTCAAGATTTAACAGATTCTAAAAAAGAAACTGATGTGAAAGTAAGAACTTTAGCAAAAGAATTAGAGTCTCTTGATAATGAAATTAATTCCTCACAAAAAAATCTTGATGATACTAATGAAGATATTAGCTCTATACAAACAGAATTAGGTGAAACTCGAGAGTATATAACTACTCTTGAGCAAACAATTTTAGCTCAGAAAAAACTTATAAAAGAGTATATTAGTAGTTTGTATACTCAAAAAGATGTTTCATTATTTGAGGTGGTATTATCTGAAGATCAATTATCTGAATTATTAGGTTCAGTACAAAAAACAGGAGTTATGCAAGACTCCATTACAGAATCTATTAGTTTAATTCAAGCTAAAGAAAAAGAAATTGTATCAGAAAAACAGCATTTGTTCGACAAAGAGGAAGAACTTATTGCATTGAGGCAATCACAAGAACAACAAAAGAATTTGTTAGAGCAAACCCAATCAGATAAGGAAACTTTATTTGCCCAAACCAAAGGAGAACAATCACAATATGAAGCTTTATTGAAAGAATCATTCTCAACCAAGCAAAATCTTTTGAATAGTATTAAAGTATTAGGTGGTTCTGATGGAAGATCGGGAGCTATTTCTCTAGAAGAAGCTTATAATTTGGCTGTAGCTAATGTTGCTCGATTAGGGAATAAAATCCGTCCAGAATATCTTGTAGGGGTTATGAAAACAGAGTCTGGTCTTGGGGGAAATGTAGGGAGATCATTTTATAAAGATTCATTAAGTGGTTGTGCTGCCCGTGAAGGAAATACGACAAAATTAAATTATGCCAAAGAAGAACAGTCATTTGAAAAAATAACTTCAGAACTTGGATTGCCACTTACTCAACCAGTATCGGGATGTCCATATCCAAAATATATTGGAACGGGAGGAGCTATGGGGCCTGCTCAAGTTATGCCTGCAACATGGCTTGGTTATGAAGGAAAATTAAAGGGATTAAAGGGTTCAGCTGTGAGCCCATGGAGTATTGAAGATGCTATGCTTGCAATGGGAATGATTCTAATTGGTAAAGTTGGAGATCAGTCAATTGCAGGTAATGAAGAATTAGAGCGAAAGGCTGCATTATGTTATCTTGGAGGATGTAATGTCAAAAATATGTGGTATGCGGATGCAGTATTAAATGAAGCTACGAGGACTAAAGAATTACTTGGTAAATAAAAATCTCCTCACTCTAAACAGAGAAAAGGAGATTGATTAAATTTATTGTATAGGGCTTTTATAGGGAGGGTACGGAAGCGGTGTATTTGCTCCATGCATGAATTTGTCCTTCAGTTAGATTCTGAGCTTTTTGTACGGTATCTGATATATTATCTGTATTAAAGGAAATATCTTGTCCAGTATTAAGACTTTTTTGATAATACTGATTCTTGAGAACTGTTTCAGCATATAATCTTTGTTCTTTTGATAGAGATATATTTTTTTCCTTGATATATTCAGCTACTGCATTTCGAGCTAAATGAGTGACTCCATCACCTATTCTTGCTTTTACCGTAATCTGAGAGTCAGTTTTTTGAATATCTACACTCATATCATTACCCTTACTTTCATTTTCAGTCTTTGCAGCTTCATCTTGATTTTCAGTCTTTGCAGCTTCGTCTTCATTCTCAGTCTTCTCAGTCACTTCATCCTGGGGATTATCTTCGTCTTTCTTTATATCTTCAACTTTCTCTTCTACGCTCTTATCTTTCTTATCAGTATTGGTATCTCGATTGAATGCATATACTCCACTAACTATCAAGAATACGATTAAAAATATTGATAAAATATTTTTACCCCAAAATCCTTGTTCTTCTTCTGGCTGTTCTTCTGTTATTTTCTTTTCTTCACTCACTTCTATTCACCTCCTTTCTTTGATTAATCTATTGATTGAATTCTATAAGCATATGGCGGTCTAATCCCTGTAAATCTTTATATATTGTTATATGCGATGATACAAAGATGTTCTGTATAAAATCTTGCAAAGGACTTACTTGTTCTGGATTTATCTCAATTAATATCTTGGGATATACAATAAAACGACTCTTAATATTTTGTATGAGCCTGATATAATGCTCTAATCCATTATTATTAGAATAGAGAGCTAAATCTGGTTCATATAAAAGAGAGTCGTCTGTATATTGATTTTGATCGAGATAGGGTAAGTTGGCAATAATCAAATTAGGTATTATGTCTTGAGGAAATGCATCAATAAGATCTCCCTCAAACCACTTAATAAGACTTTGCTTACTTGTAATTAGTATAGCATTATTTTGTGCAATCTGTAAGGCCCTCGGGGATATATCCGAGGCATATATATCAGAATTTGGTATCTCAAGAGCTAATGTGACAGCAATACAGCCACTCCCAGTACCGATTTCCCATATAATAGGATTTATAATATTCTCAAATACTGTTTTTGTAATATCAATAATAGCTTCCGTTTCTGGACGAGGTATCAATACCTCATTATTTACCACAAAATCTCGCCCATAAAATTCTTTGTGACCTATAATATAGGCAATTGGCTTATGATTTAATCTCTCCTGTATACATTCTTGTATGGCTTCTATTTCTCTTGTGGGCACAATATCATCTTGATGCATAATAGCTTCAAGTTTATTGACTCCCAAAACATATTCAATAATAATATAGGTATCCAATTCAGGAGTAGGGGATAGGGATTGAAGAGTAGTATTACTCTGCTGTATTATTTCTTTGATAGTCATCGAATGCTTGTAAAATAAGACTGAAATCACCTAATAGTACTCCTTCTATATTAGAGAAATTTTGTTTAATTCTATGATCAGTAATACGGTCTTGAGGGAAATTATAGGTACGAATTTTTTCTGATCTATCCCCAGTCCCAATCTGATTTTTTCGAAAAGAAGCTTCTTTCTCGGCTTGCTCTTGTTTCATACGATCCAGAATACGAGTACGCAAAATTTTCATTGCTTTTTCCTTATTTTTGAGCTGTGATTTTTCATCTTGACAAGAAACTACCACATTGGTGGGAATATGAGTGATACGAACAGCCGAATCTGTGGTATTAACACTTTGTCCTCCGGGTCCACTAGAGCGAAACACATCAATTTTTAAATCATTAGGATTAATATCAATATCTACTTCCTTCGCAATAGGTAATACAGCAACGGTAATGGTAGATGTATGTACACGACCAGCTTTTTCTGTTTTAGGAACTCTTTGTACACGATGAACTCCACTTTCATATTGTAGATACTTGTATACCTCTGCACCACGAGCTTCAATAATAACTTCTTTTATTCCTCCTACTGAATTTTCAGATAAAGATAATATTTCTGTCTTAGCTCCATTTTTTTGTAAAAAATTAATATAAGCTTTGAATAATTCTAAAGCAAATAAACCAGCTTCATCTCCTCCAGCACCCGCTCGAATTTCTATAATAATTTCATCCGCAAAAGTTTCTTTGGGAGATATAATATCATTCCAAATATTTTCTTTTTCAATTAATTCTAATTCTAATTGAGTAATTTCCTCTTCCGCAATTTCTTTCATCTCAGGATCAGTAAGAAGAATTTTTGCCTCTGCTAATTGAGATTTGATACTCTCAATAGATTGTAATAAGGTAATGAGATTGCCAAGTTCAGTATGTCTTTTTGAAATAGTAATAAAATCAGGACTACCAAATATCTGAGGATCAGACATTTGAGTAGATAATAATTCATATTCTGCTTGAATATCAGGTAGAGAGGCAATCATAGTATTGTCCCTAAATATAAGTTGAGGGAGTTATTTATTAGAAAGTTTATCTTTCTTCTCTAATTTAGCTCGGAATTTCTCAACTCTTCCTGCGGTATCTACCAAAGTTCTTTTTCCTGTGTAAAAAGGATGACATTTTGAACATACTTCAATAGAAATTTTTTCTCTTGTAGCTCCAATTTCAAATTCTGTCTTACAAGAAATACATTTGACAGTAGTATGATAATAGGTTGGGTGAATACCAGATTTCATAAATGGATATATTAAGCATTACATAATTGTCTATAATAATATCATATATTGAGATAAAAGTCAATCTATGATATACTAAGTCTGATATATAGTATAATTTAATATCATAATATGGAGTCCAATCTCACTTTGGGTGATATTATATCCAAAATACAAAGAAAATTTAATACCGTCATTATCATAACTCTTGTTTTTGTATTAGTGGGAGTAGGTATTACTCTTATTATACCAAAACAATATAGGGGAGAATCTCAACTTGTTGTTATTCAGACGGCAAATCCAGAAATTGACTCCTATACTGCGCAAAGATCTATTGATTCCAAAGTAGATTTATTAGTTAATCTAGTATATACTGACACCTTTTTTGCAAGTGTTACCGCTGATAATGTCGATATCAAAAATGCATTCCCTGAAAATCTCAAAGATAGAAGAACTACATTTGCACGTAATATTATTATCAAATCCAAGGGGACTGGCTTTATTACCGTTGAGACCTA
This sequence comes from Parcubacteria group bacterium, assembly GCA_943354045.1. GTDB lineage: Bacteria > Patescibacteriota > Minisyncoccia > SW-4-49-11 > SW-4-49-11 > CALRBF01. The sequence continues at coordinate 130,873 of CALRBF010000001.1, read as the reverse complement.
TGATGCCTCATCTGAGCTTGCACTTACTATGAATAAAGTAGTAGTAGATAAATTAATAGAACAAGCAAAGACATTGCTCGGAGAAACGGGTAATATTCAAGTTGTAAATCAATCATCTCTGTATGATGGTGTTGGAAGACCAGATATTCTCGTAAATCTCTTGGGATCAGCCTTATTAGGATTTGCTATTGCTATTGGCTATGTGATTGCTAGGCGAGATAAAAATCTATCCTATGATTTTGGTGTTGATAATTTTGTATCTCCACAATTACCAGATGACACAGAATTAGCACAAAATCCCATTTTAAACTTTACCCATACTCCAACTATAAGCCCAGACACAGAATATGACTCAGAGAAATTCTAGGTTAATTCTTATCATTGGAGCTATATTAGGGATTATCGCATTATTCATTGATAATGGAATAATTCCGTTTATTATATTTGCAAGTATCAGTATATTAATAGCACTTTTTAGTGTTTCATTATTATCAATATTATCGGTATTATTATTTATTCGCCCCTCGCTTGATATATTTGGGACTTATTCTTTTGTGTTAACGACTGATTTACCGGCAATTAATATAGCTGGTTTAGTTGCAATTATATCGATTATTATTAGTATACTTATTATATATAGGTCGCAATTGTCAATATTTTCTATTCCTTTAAGTGGATTATTTATGGGATTATTTGGAGTTTATATTATATTTGCGAGTATATCTATATATCCATTAGCCTCTATTAATGAATTAGTCAGAGTACTTTCATTCTTATTAATGTATATTACTGGATATGTGATTATACAATCTCAAAAGGATTTATTATATATTATTACATTATTTATTAGTTCCTCTATTATCCCTGCTATTGTTGGGTATATACAATTATTTAATGGAGCAGGTTTATATACTAATCCTGGTTTTGAAAATCGTATCGCAGGTACATTTGGACATCCTAATGTTTTGGGGTATTTTCTCCTGATTATTATTGCATTAATGGTATATATGTTTTTTGAAAATAGTATAAAAAAACCATTATATAAGGTTGCTTTTGTAGGCTATGGAATATTATTAGCAATATTATTAATTGCAACCTATACTCGAGGAGCTTGGATTGGACTTGCTTTACTATTAGTTGGAGTGAGTTTAATTCGCTATACCAAAAAAACTCTTATTATAGGATCAATTATTACCCCAATTATTGTGATAGGAGTGGCTGGATATATTTGGGTAGAACAAAATATTTGGTATAATTTAACTCCATTAGAAGATATCCCAGTGATTGCTCGAGTAGTGGGACTATTTAATGGAGATCCTAGTGATTCTATTATATGGCGACAAGTCATGTGGGCGGATATGTATAATAAGGGATTATCTCGGCCATGGACGGGATTTGGTACAGGAACAATAGAAATTATTGTAGAAGAGGTAAGGGGGGTATCTTTGGGAGCTCTTGAAGCTCATAATGATTATATTAAAATTTTTGTTGAGATGGGTATTATTGGACTTGCAGCCTATGTATTATTCATTATTGGTATAGTGTATAGTTTACTTATTCGTATACAATCTCGTAAAGATACATTACTACTTATTATGACTTTTTTAGTTTTTGCTATATATTTATCCAGTATTTGGGATAATTTACTGCGTCAAACAGCAGTGATGTGGATATTTTTTGGACTATTGGGAATGGTGATAAAATATACTACTATTCGGCCAAAACAGTCTCCAAAAGATCTTCCCATTGAGGGGCAATAGTATTGATATTAAAGTCCTGTATACGAGTATTCGCCCTCTCACTATATGATTTTTGTAAATCAGTATTGTTTATTATGAGATTGATAGCCTCAGAGAGGTATTGTTCAGAAGGGCTAAGATTATAGGGGGCTTGAGTCAATATATTGTTATCAAGAGGGATAATAATGCCATATTCAGCTTGGTCTAAAGTTTTTGTTTTATAGGTAATATTAGTATTTGGAGCTAATAATTCACGAGGACCTGAGTCAGAATCAGAGGCGATGACGGGAGTTCCAATAATAAGACTTTCTACCAATACATTAGGAAGTCCCTCATAATGTGATGGTAATATAAGTGCTTTTGCCTTGGCAATATATTGAAAGGGATTATCCTGAAATCCAAGAAAATATATATCATAATCGGTTGAGAACTCCTGATTATCCCATAGTGAATATACTTTTAGCCCCAATTCGCGTGCTAATTGTATATGATAATCTCTCAATGGACCATCACCTAATATAATATATTTAAGTTTGGGATTATTTTGTAATACCGTATGAAAGGCTAATATACTATGCCATAATCCTTTTTGACGAGAAAGACGTCCAATAGAAATAATGGTATTAGTCTCAAAAATATCCTGATATTTTTGGAGGGGGATTTGAGCTTTATCTCGTATATCTATAATATCAAAGGGATTTAGTATGACTTGAATTTTATCTTGAGGTAAATGTAATTCATGAATCAAATTAGCCGCAATACCTCGCGATACTCCAATAATACGATTATTAAATTGTTCTAATATTTTGACGAGTCCCAAGTATATCGTACTTCGAAATGATATACCTTCTTTAGTATAATTAGCAGTAAGATGACTATGTATAATGGATATGGTTTTATGATGGGCAATAGGTTTTGCTAAGATATTCACAAAATCAGCTCGCTCAAGATGGCTAATACAAAGAGATATACTATTCTCTTTGAGATATTGAGCAAGTCTGAAGGGAAGTAGAGGGAATTGAAAGAGTTTTTTGAGTTTAGAGTCTTGTCCCTTATTGTGAGAGAGAAAATGAATAGAAAGATTATTGGGTATAGTATAGGATTCTTGTTGCTCAAGAGCAATAATATGTACCTTATATCCTAAATCTTGGAAAAGTTGAGCTTGAGTAAGAGCAATCTTTTGAGCTCCACCTCCTTCAAAATTGGTAATTAAGATAGCAACAGATTGTTTCATATAGGTATAGTATAGCTTATTTTTAGGATATTGACGATAGGGTTATAGAGTAATTATATTGGTGTATATTTTTGACAAAATGGCTGTTTTATGCTACCATCACATTGAACCTTCACCCCTCAGCGATGAGAGATTGAAATGAACATTTTCAGATTTGTGGGGGCGCTTGCCCTCATCTTCACCGCCATTCCTGCGGTGGCACAAGGGAAGTCTTATACCCTCCCGGCACCTTCGGGAGTCCCTGACGGTTCCCGTCTTGTCCTTTTTGGACAAGGATGGGAGAAAGTCTACCCCGTTCGGAGTGGAAAAGTAACCATTCCTGGTGATGTCGGGGCCGCCTCGATATTTGGTAACTTTATTCTACCAGACACAAGCTGGTTTCAGGTGGAAAAGCTCTCTGGAGTTCCCAAGGGTTGGGCAGCTCGTATCATTGCAGGTGATTGCAAAGGGGACGCTCTCGCCTGTGATGGCGTGGAGGCCTTTCTTGACCGAGATACTTTCGCCCTGGTAGCCCCGATTACTACAAATGGAGTCAATAGCTCTTTTACGGTGTTGGTGCAAGGCGGGCAAGCCTGCCTTCAACTTCCCTCGAGGTTGAACTCCATCTCCTTCTCCGGGGCCGGGTCCAGTCGCCCAGGAGTTGGCCTCCTCACGGGCGGTCCCAAGGGGCTCGTCAATGTAAGAAGGCTTCTCTCATCCACCACTCCCGTCGGGGTGGTAGATAATGGCAGGGGATCGGCACAAGTCGTTGCACTCACCAAGGTGAGTGGTAATACCTGGTGCCTCCCAGTCCAACGGGGACAGGTCTTCCAATTTGCCTATCGGGCGAATGGAGGTCAACTCCAAGCTTGGAGCACCGTCGGAGCCGCAAGGCTTCGTGGCTCTGTCATCAAGCTTGATGGCAATGCTCCGGCTCCGGTCGGACCCTATGCCTATCAGGCGCAGTGACCCCCATTCCAAAAACTCGCCGCCAGCACCTAGTGCTGGCGGTTTTTCCTTTTGACTTGATATTTATAATAATATATGTTATGGTGAAGTGGCAAACATTAGAGGTTTACCTCTCATGCAAAGGCTCATTTCTTCTTTGGCAACAGCTTTGTTTTTGAGTATTCCGACCACTGTTCAGGCTCAACATCAATTTGGAGGAGGATACTATCAGCAAAATAATTACTGGCAAAATCAGGGCGGTGGGGATACAGTTGACTATGAGGGTCAGATTTTGACTAATAATCTCATTCCCAATATGGATACATGTGATTGGGTCCGTAAGGCTACAAGACTTCCCTGTGAGTATTTTTATGAGCAACGTAACTCCACTGGATATACTACTCATTATGTGGGTCGTCCACGTTCAAGATGGGGTAGACAGAACTATCCCTTGCACCAGCAAAATCCAGGTTGGAATAATAATTATCACTTGCAACATACTCCTTCTTGGAATAATAGAGGATGTGTATATCAAAATAATCATGTAAGGATATTGTGTAACTAGGAACTAGGTAAAAACTATATTCTCAAGCCGGTAGCAATAGCTGCCGGTATTTTTTTATGCTGTTTACTCTTGACAAAATTGATAAAATATGCTAGAGTCCCTAAGTCGTTTCGTGGTAAATCCATGAAAGCTCTTTTCAAGGCCCTCCTGGCCGGCATCATCCTCCTTCCCATGGCCTCCGTCATGGCAAGGCCGCTGAGCCAGCCCTCCGGGTCTTCCGGCACGGCTCAGCAGGTGGGGGCAAGCATTTCGGTGCCCCCGGGAGTACCCAATGGGAGCACCCTGCTTCTCTTTGGTCCTCGTCATTGGGGGATGACGGCAACCGTCATCGATGGGCGGGTTGCCAGCCCTCCTTCAGGAGCCTTTGGGAACTTCCGTTTCCCCGACGGCAAAACCTGGTACAGTGTTGGTATCGCCCCCCCTCAGGGCTGGGCAGGAACCATCATGGCCGGCAAGTGCCAGCAAAGCTCCTGTCCGTCAGTACCGATCAGTCCTGACACTTACGCCGTCATTGCCCCCTGAGGCCAGTCCTGAACACCAATTACCCCCACATCTCGTGGGGGCTTTTTTTATTCTCTTCCGACACTATTTGAGATGTTGTTAACTATTGACAAAATGGTGTTTTTATGCTACTGTAAGGGGGTTCTTTACCAGGAGGTCGCTGTGAAAAAGCGTACCATCTTGGGACTGTTGGCCTTTGCTCTTCCTCTCCTTGGTGCCCCCATGGGTGTCAAGGCGGAGGAGTTGAACGCTACAGTTCCTCAATCGGCGACCTCCACGGTCGTCACCAATACTCTCGCCACCGCTTCAGTTCGGCGTCTCTCGACTCGAGAGGAAGCAGCTCAGATCCGTGCTATTCGCATGCGTCTGGAAGCTGAGCGTAATGGTGTTTCATCACAGCAACAGCCTGGCCCTCCGCCGGTTATCCCGGTAATTCAGGTTGCTGCCCCAGTTGCCGTTGCTCCCGCTTCCACCACTCCCAATACTGGAATTGTGGTCCCTCCTCGGGATTCCATTCCGCAACAGGGAGAAGGGAAGTGGAACCCATTCCGTCTTCATACAGAATTCCGTTCCCGTCCGCGGGATACGGCCTTCGATGTGAAAGCTGAGTTTGTTACCGCCAAGGGCTTCATGAGTGGTGTGCAATATGTCACTCAGTCGGGTAGCTTCACAGGTGATAACCTGAAAGAAATCTGGAAGGGGTCCTATACGGATTCCCGTCTGGAATTCTGGGCAGGTATTCATGGACGCTCCCAAGATGCCCGTACTCGGTGGTCTGTTGTCGGCTTCGGCCGTCAGTTGACTCATACCGATTCTGGTGAGGGCAAGAGCCGTCCGGGTATGGAGTATCCCTATGTCTATACCTGGAAAAACCCGGCCAAGCCGATCACCCAATTGGGTGTTAGGGCTCGACTCGAGCGAGATCTCGTTCAGAACAAGTATCAGCAATTTACTGTCTTTGTTGAGGGTGAGGGTGCTGCTACGGTGGCTGGCGAGTCCGGCTTGGCGTTCAACGCTAAAACTGGTCTCTGGTCTCGCACTCAGCAGACTGAAGTTTTTGCTGAGGTCGGTGTGAACAATACCGGAGCCTATGCCAATGGCTATGGCCGTTATTATCTGACCAAGAGTGGTCAGTGGCGTCCCTTCGGAGAGGTCCGAGGAGAGGTCGGCGATGGCTACCACAATGTCCAAGTGGGCGGTGGTCTCCAGGTCGGCATCAGCAAGAACGCCTATGCTGAAGGTGTTCTCGGGTACAACTCGGGCACCTCCGGTGATGGTCTTGCCGCCACGCTTCGCGCTGGCCTCCGTTTCTAAGAAAACCTAAAATGATAGCAACTAACCCCTCACGGGGAGCAGTCGCCTTGACCATTTCTGGTTTTACTCTATGTCCCCGGTTGCTTTGCAACTGGGGATTTTCATTTTACATGAAGATAGGGTATAATACATGTTATTCCCGCTCTTTGAACTCATGCGACGCAATCTCAAACCCGTTCTTTTCCTTGTAGCTGTGTTAATAGCTCGGGAAATAAAGAATGATACTCTTGATGAAAATATCCTACTAAGTAGAGCTGATCAAGAAGTACAAGCCCGCTTCTTAGTTAGACTCTTGGGGGCATTGATAGGACTATTTTTGGTAGGAGATATTGCTTTAATCATATATACTCACCTCTAGCTTGGGGTGAGTTTTTCTTTTATTTCACCTGTTGAAAACTTTTGACATTTAGGATGAAATATGCTATTATATAAAGTGATTATCTTACTATTCATATTATTATGAAAATTGCTTTTATAGGTCAAAAAGGTATTCCTGCCTCAGCTGGTGGTGGGGTAGAGAATTATGTTGACCATATTGCAGTAAGACTTGCTCGGCGGGGGCATCATATTATTGTATATACCCGTAAAGCTTATGCTCCAGAGGGTATTTATAAAGGAGTTCAGGTTATTGAAACTCCCTCTATTGCAACCAAAAGTCTAGATGCTATTACTCATACATTTACTTCTATCTGGAATAGCTTTTTTATTCCCAATTTGGATGTAATTCATATTAATTCGGTGGGACCTGCTTTATTAACTCCATTTGCAAGGCTTGGATTCGGTATAAAATATCTTTTTGGATATAAATATACCAAGGTGGTATTCACTTTTCATAGTGCTGATTGGTATCATGGAAAATGGAATCTTTTTGCTAAGTCAATGTTAAAATTAGGGGCTTGGATGGGATGTCATTTTGCTGATGAAGTAGTGACAGTTTCTAAAAGTTTACGGTATTTTATATCTCGGGAATTTGATATTAAGGCTACTTATATACCAAATGGTACGGTATTTAATCATATCAGTTCGGATTCAGAGATAGCTCAATTTGGTCTCAAGAAGCAAGAATATATTGTATTTATTGCAAGATTAGTAAAGCATAAAAATGCACATATTTTGATACAAGCTTATCAGCAAATGGCGCACAAATACGGGAAAAAATTAGTTATTGTAGGGGGACCTTCTTATACAAGAGAATATGAGAAGTATCTTCATGTATTAGCAAAAGGGGATAAGAATATTATATTTACTGGACATCAATTAGGGAGAACATTAAAACAATTATTTGCGAATGCGGCAGTTTATGTGTTGCCATCATCTTCAGAAGGATTATCTATTTCTCTTTTGGAGGCGGGTAGTTATGGGGTTCCTGTAATTGTCTCTGATATTCGAGAAAATCTTGAAATTGTAGGGGATCTTGGGCATATTGCTCGAGTTAATAGTATCTCATCTCTCAAGCATCAATTAGAGAATGTATTGGGAGATTATAGAGGTGCTTTAGAAATGGCTGATATATTACAAGAAGAAATACGCTATTATTATTCTTGGAATCATATTGTAAAAGCACTTGAGAATGTATATCATAGAAATTCTCGTATATATCGTGGGGCGGGTATTCAGGTTACGGAAGCTTTGAAATATTAATATATGAAAAAAGTTTCTCCCAAAAAGAGAATTTTTACCATATTAGGTATTATAGTATTGATACTAATCAGTATAGGATTTATTCTTGGGGGCATTATTTGGGCTCAATATAGACAAGAGATTAGTTTGGCTCAAGCTATACAAAAGCAGGGAGATGTCACCTATTTAGTATTATTCCAAAATACTTTAGAGCTAAGACCAACGGGGGGATTTGTAGGTAATTTTGCAGAAGTTACTTTGAGTAAAGGAAAAGTGAAAAAGTATACTATTTATAATACGAATGCTTTTGATTATGGAAAACCTGGTATTAATGCGCCTCAGCCTATTAAAACGATGTTAGGGGTAAATACATTGCAAATGAGAGATGGTAATTGGTCACCTGATTTTCCAACTACGGCAAAACAAATGATTGATTTATACAAATTGGAGGGGGGGACTCAAGATATAGCTGGAATTATTGGATTTAATGCTTCTATTTTACCAGAGATATTAAAGATTATTGGCCCAGTTAATGTTGAGGGCATAGATGGAGAATTAAATGCTGATAATGTATTATTAGCAGTACAATATGAGTTAAATTTTGGATTTATTGATAAGGGAATTAGTCGTGCTGATCGTAAAGAGCCTATTAAAAATTTAGCAGCTGAAGTAGAAAAGAAAATTCGCAAATCTTCTCCTCAAACATTATATACCCTTGCAAATATACTGATAGAACAGGCTAATCAAAAACAATTATTGCTATGGAGTTCAGATCAAAAAGTACAAGATAGGGTAGAGTCTTTGAATTGGGATGGGATGATTGAGAATAATGGAGATAGTGATTATTTTATGTTGGTTGACGCTAATTTAGGAGCTCTCAAGACAGATTATTATATGAAGAGAAATATTAATAAAATAGTTGATAGCTGTGGGGATAAATTATGTTCTAAAATTACTATACAGTATAATAATACCGCAAAAACTGCTTCTCCTCTCAATAATGACTATAAGTCGTATACAAGAGTAATTTTACCAAAAAATGCCTTTATTACAAATATTACCGGTATAGACAAAGATAAAATTGATTATAGTAGTGAATATGATAAAAAGATTGGAGGATTTCAAATATATATTCCCTTTAATAGTACTAAGAATATTGTGATTGATTATAGTATTCCCAAGCCTCAACAATATAGTTTACAAATTCAAAAACAGCCGGGTATTGCAGGATTTGAATTTAATTTAGATTATAAACCAAAATCAAAACAAGTATCCGAGTATATTCATACTGATTGGAATTGGAAAGAATAATTATTCAAAATGTACGGTATCTTCAAAATGGGATAGGCGAGATTTTAATTCAGGATAGGTATTAAGTGTAGTATCTTGTCTTAGGATTTCTTGTGAGATATTACGAGTTTGTACAATAATATCTTTATTAAGGAGTGCCTCCATACTAATATCTGATATTCCACTTTGATTGGATCCAATGAATTGACCTGGGCCTCTAATCGCTAAATCCTTTTCTGCCAGCTCGAATCCATTATTAGCTTTTTCAATTGCCTTTAATCTTTGATTCATAGAGACTTCTTGTTCACCTGTTTCAAACAAAAAGCAAAATGATTGATATTCTCCACGACCAACTCTTCCTCGGAATTGATGTAATTGAGCTAGTCCAAAGCGTTCTGCTCCTTCTATTACCATAATACTCGCATTGGGTATATCAATACCAACTTCTATGACTGAGGTGGCAACTAGTATATCAAACTTTTTATTTTTAAAATCTTGAATAATACTATCTTTTTCAGCGGTTTTCATCTTTCCATGCATCATATTGATTTTAAGATCAGGAAATATATTCTGAGATAAATCAATAAAAGTCTCTTCTACTGATTTGATATCAGATTCTTCATCAGCTTCAATTTTAGGGCACACAACAAAAGCTTGTCTACCTGATTGTATATGTTTGCGTATAAAGGTATAGGCCTCTGATCTTTTGGATGGAGGTACTAATTTAGTTTTGATAAGTTTTCTACCGGCTGGATATTCATCTAATAGGGATATATCTAAGTCACCATATATACTGAGGGCTAAAGTTCGAGGAATTGGAGTTGCTGTCATACTCAAGAGATGAGAAATTGTCTCTGGGCTTTTATCTTTGGTTTTACTAATCATTGTCTGTAATTCTGCTCTTTGCTTGACGCCAAATCTATGTTGCTCATCTACTATAACCAGAGCTAAATTGTGATAGTGTAATTGCTCAGTAATAACACTATGAGTCCCAATAATAATATCAATATTTCCTCGTGCAATTTTACGTAATAATTCTTTTTTGGGAATAGTAATCCAGGAACCAAGCTCGATATCAGTAGATATACGAGATTCTTTTGAGGTAATTAATGCCATAATGGGAGGAGTACTTATATTTTGTGTTAATTTGGTAATTCCTTCAAAATGTTGAGTTGCTAGTATTTCGGTTGGTGCCATTAATACCGATTGCGCTTTATTATAATAAGAATTAAGCATGGATATTGTGGCAACAATAGTTTTTCCTGTACCCACATCTCCTTCCAATAATCTATTCATAGGTGATGGTTTAGCGATATCATCAAGAATTTCTTGTACAGATTTTTGTTGAGCCTTGGTTAAATCAAAAGGGAGTTTATGAATAAATTCTTGAATTTTATCCATTTGAGATGTCAATATAGGAGCGTATTTAGATTGAAAAATAAGTTTTTGTTTAGCAATATATAATTGCATAATCAAAGCTTCTTCAAATATTAGTCTTTGTTTTGCTTGATGAATATTATCAGTATTCTTTGGATAATGTAAATACTGAATAGTTGTATTAATATCAGGAATATGAGCTTTTTGTAAAACCCATTTGGGTAAGGTTTCAGGTAATTGTCCAAATTGTTTAATGGCAAGATCAATACGATATCTGAGCATTTTTGACGTGATGCCAAAGGTTTCCGGATAAATAGGTACTAGGCGATGAGAATGTAATAGGATTTTTTGAGGTAATATTCGCTCAAAACTAATATTACTAAGAGGGGATTTAGTCCCAGGCTTTATAATGGCTGATAGGGCATATTGCGAACCTATTTGCAAAGACTCAAGTAGTAATTTTTGATTAAAGAGAGTAATAGTATATTGATCAGTTTTATCTTGTATAATGATTTCTCCTAAAATAAGATTGCGCCCTCTTAGGCGAGTTGATTTTTTATGAATAATAGTTACTTCAAATACAGCAGGAGTTCCTGGAGGAATATTATTAATATTGTCTAATGTTTGAAAATGTGTATAATTAATAAATTTTTTAGGTGGGTAAAGGAGAAGCTGAGAAAGAGTAAAAATTCCTAATTTATGAAAACTACTAATAAGTCTTGGAGTTGGTTTTGGTTTTAGGTTTTCAATGGGGGTATAGAGAACATTCATATATATAATATTGGTGTACCTAAGAGGGTTCGAACCTCTGACCTCAGGTTCCGCAAACCTGCGCTCTATCCAACTGAGCTATAGGTACATTAAATTTTAAGGAAGTGATCTATAGTATCAAAAAATGATTCTTTCCCATCTTCTCTGGGGATGAATTGCTCCAGTATATCAGCAATATCATCAGGATTTTCTTTTCCAAGAGGAATACGAGCATTGGTTATTACTCCTGTTGCCATATGCAAAGATATAAATCTGACATCTTGTCTTATAAAAATCCCAAATGATTCAATGTCTTGATATTGAAATGTTCTTTTAGAGTCTAAATTAATACCAGTTTCTGTGATTTCAACAGTAATATATTTAGGATCTTTACTGGATATTAATAGAGTGACAATAAAGGTTAAAACAAATACCACAAACATCATTGGGGATCGCGTGAATATTGCATATACTAAAAGAAGAATACCTATAATACCAAAAAGGACATACCAAGTAGGAGTTTTTTGATACTTATCAAACTCTAAAGCTTGATAGTTGTAAAGAGATGATTTTTTTTGTTTAGCCATAAATATATTGGTATTTCAAATTAATTGTAGCATAAATCTTTTGATTAGAAAAGATATTATACTCTTTGTTCCTTTCTCCACGATTCTATGGCTTGATGATTGCCTGACAATAATATTTCAGGAACTTCCCAATTATCTGGAGCGTCGGGATTAACTAATTGGGGATTAGGGGGGGTAAATACAGCTGGACGGGAATAATGAGGATACTCTTTTGTGTCAGTATTTGTCCAGGATTCTTCAGCTAAAGATTCTTTATTTCCCAGTACATCAGGAATATGTCGAGAAATAGCATCAAGCATAACAAGGGCAGGTAATTCTCCTCCTGTTAATACAAATTGACCAATAGAGAGAGATTCATTCGTCAAATATTGTTCTACTCTTGAATCAACTCCCTCATATCTACCACAGATAAAAATAATATGATTATAGGTATCACTGAGCAAGATAGCTTTTTGTTGATTAAATATGGGAGCTCCTGCTTTAGTTAAAATAATATGTTTTTTTGTGGTTGGATATTTGTTGATAATAAATGTAAGAGTTTGATAAATAGGCTCTATTTGTAATATCATACCAGCTCCACCTCCAAAGGGAGTATCATCAACTTTGTTATGGGGGTTATTTGTGTAATCTCGTATATTATGAATACCAATCTCAATACTTTGTTTGAGGTTTTGGGCTCTTCCAATTACTCCATTATTGACATAAGGAGTTACAATTTCTGGAAAAAGAGTTAATATATCGAAACGCATATTTTAGAGATCCAAATCATCTACGGCTTTATTAATATCTCTCACACCTTGCTCTGGCTCAAGGATTTTGAGATTTACTCGAGCATTATTGCGAGCTCCCACAATGCGAAGGAGGGAACGAATAGCTTTAGCAGTGGACCCTGATTTTCCAATTACATAACCCATATCACGGGGATTCACTTGTAAGGTTATTAATACTCCCATTTCATCTACGGTTCTTTCAATCAGAACATCATTAGGATTGTCTACAATTGACTTAACAATATATGAAACAAATTCTTTATCTACTGTACTTTCCATTTCTGTGTTTTTATCTATTAATCAAAGTTATATAAACTTTGATGTCATTATATCATATCTTTTGTACTCCTGATAATAGATACTGAGCTAATGCGCCAAAATAAGAGCATGTATATCATTAAAACCCTGTTTTGATAAGGCTTTTGCAGCTTCCTGAATTGTGGATAAAGTCGTAGTAACATCATCAATAATAATTATGGTAGAGTTTTTTGGAGCTCGAGAATAGGCCTCAAAAGAAGCAATTACATTCTCTATTCTGTCTCGCCTGTCTTTAATACGCATTTGTTGTGGGGTATTACGTATACGCTGTAAATCAAGATAAAGAGGTAATTTGAGCTTATCAGATAAATATTGAGCTAATAATAAAGATTGATTATATTTTCGAAATTGTAATCGTTTAGGGTGTAGGGGAATGGGGCATAAAATAATATTTGATTTTAGTCGTATATGTTGGGTAAGAGTACGAAGCATTATGGCTCCCAAAGGCTCGGCGATTTGGGGAATATTTTTATACTTGAGATAATGAATACTTTTACGTATAATAGGGTCATTAAATGGGGTACAGGTAAGTATACTCATAAGTTTACCCTCTACAAGATTAGGTTGAATATTTGTATGTATTTTGGGGGCAAATAATGATTTTTGTTGTGTATATTTGTGTATCCAGATATTAGGCTTATGAGGAATTTTGGATAGGCAATCAGAGCATAAATTTGAAGCATGAAGTTTATGGCAAATAATGCATTGATTTGGTATTATGCTATTTTGTAATAATGTGAATAGTGAATCTTGCATATTTATATACCATATGATAATATTATACTATAGAATAATATCAATAAATAAAAACAATGTTAGGATTAGGAGCAAAAAATTCGTTTGGTATTGATATTGGTACTCAAACTATTAAAATTTCTGAAGTTCAAAAGCGAGGAAGTAAAATATCCGTGATTAATTATAGTATTTGGGATGATGACTTAGATAATATTATTCAAGAGAAAAACGGGGAGCATACTATTTCTGTATCTCAGATTACTACCATTATACAAGCTATGCTTAATGCTGCTAAAATGGAAATAAAGGAGGCATATATTGCTATTCCATCCTATTTAGCTTTTTCAGCAGTTGTCCCTTTCCCAATTCTTTCCTATGAGGAATTAGCAACAGCTGTACCGTTTGAGGCAAAACAACATATTCCTATTTCTTTAAGCAGTGTGCAATTAGATTGGATGAATTTGGGACCCAATAAGGAAAAAGATAAATTAAATGTACTCCTTATTGCCATTCCTAATAGTGTGGTAAATACGTATATTGAAGTAAGTAGAGCTCTGGGTATTACTATTAAAGGATTTGAATTAGATACCTTCTCCATTATTCGTTCTATTGATTTACCCAATACTCAAGTATGTATTGTAGATATTGGTGCCAGAACTAGTACAGTAAGTATTGTAAGTGCTGACAAACAATTACAATTAATACAATCATTTGATTTTGGGGGGAATCATATTACTGATAAAATTGCATCTTCTCATAATATATCCAGTATAGAAGCAGAAAAAATAAAGAAAGATAATGGGATGTCTGGCTCTAACTCAGATATATCAGCCCTAATACAATCGGGCATCAAAAGCTTTTTTGAGAATGAAGTATTGCCTATTATAAGACAGTTTCAGGATAATAATGAAGAAAAAATACAAGATATTGTATTACTTGGTGGATTTGCTAAAATGGAGGGTATTCGCGAATTTGTTGATTTAGTTATTAATAATCAATTAGGAGTAAGTCAAAAAATTACCATTACTGTTGCAGAACCCTATTCTAATTTGACTATTAAAGGGGTGAAGGATAAGGAAGTTCTGCATACAATTTGGCATGATTTGGTATTGTCAATTGGTATTTCACTTAAAGATTATGTCGAATAATATGGAAAATATTAGCTTTATTCCTAATAGACAAAAGGGTTTAGAGGGATATGTAATGACGCAAAAAGAACATCCGTATCGGGGGTATATTATTGGATTTATATTGACATTAATTACATATATAGGAGTATTAGGTGCTGTTTATTGGGTTTATATTATAAAGCCTACGAATGAATATAATCAAATTTTATCAGATTTAAATGTAAGAAATAGTGTATATTATCCAAAAGATGATTTAGAAAAAACAGTGTATAATGTGAATACATTGATTTCTCAAACATATAATCCAGTTGAAATTATGAAAGAAATTGAAGCAACATATACTACTGGGTTTAAAACAAGTTCTTGGGTATATAATAGACAAAAAAAGACTATTATTCTTTCAGCACAAGCGCTTTCTTTTGATGATGCTAATTCTCAAATATCTAAGATAAAGGAGGTTAAAGGTGTTATAGATGCTTCTTACTCAGATATTAGGAAGAATTCTGAGGGTAGTGGAGTTAATCTTGATATATTGATTAAGTTAAAGTAGATGATATGAATCAAAAAACCCTTTTATCCATTTCATTCTGTATTATATTTATTGCTTTGATTTGGACAATAACTAATTTTTATACTGATTTTTTGACAAGTAAATTTTCTGGAGTAAAAGAATTACAGAAAAAAACACAAATTACCCAATCATTTGCTGATCAAAAATCGCCCTCAGAATTGGCAAAAAGAATGAATGAATTCACACCAGATTCACTGGATAAGACCGCGATTACAACAGAATTTACACAATTTGAAAGAGAATCTAATATTGAAATAGCTTCCATCTCTGTAGATGAGCAAGGTTCACTAATAAAAGATACTAATAACTTAGATACCAATAATACTTCTATTAATACATTAAGACCAGTGAATATTTCATTAAAAATAACTGGAGGTAAAAGAGAAATATATACTTTTTTACAGAAATTAACACAATCAAAGCGATATATAGGGGTGAATACCGTTAGCTTATCTTTTGATAAAGGCCTAGATAATATAGAGGGAACTATTAATGCAATAACATATTATAAATAAATATGAAAAATATATCTCAAATTATTGAAAGGTATCACAAATTCATTATAGTATCAGTTAGTATTATAGCTGTAGGCTATTTTGGATATCAAATATTTGCTATTATATTAAATCATATATCTGTTGGGGATACCGATATAGTAGCACCTAGCTTTGATACTATTAGTAGTTATTTTAAGTTATAATATGCAGTTAGATTTAAAAAAAACATTTGAACTATTAAAAAATGAGTTCCCTGATAAGTTTAAGGCTATATCTTCTTTTGATACTATCCCAGAATCAGAAATTAAAGCCTTTCTCGAGAAAAATTTTACGGAAAAAGAATTAATAACAGTAAATGCTCAGATTTTGGGATTAGAATTTATAGATTTAGAGAATATTAGTATACCAAAAGAATTGTATGATATTTTTTCGATTAATATTATGAAAAGATATACCTTAATTCCTTTTGCACAAGAAAATAATACTATTTCTATCGCTATTGCTGACCCACAAAATTATACTGCTGTACAAGCTATTAAGTTTATTTTTCAAGAAAAAAAATTATCCTTTGAGTTATTTGTTGCAATAGAATCAGATATTAAAAAGGCTCTTAAAAAGGCAGAGAATTTAAAAAATGCAGTTACAGAAAATCTTGAGGAATTTCATCAAAAAAATAAAGCAGAACAAATACTCCCAGATACCACAGGTATTACAACAAAAAATTTAGAAAGTGCTCCTATTATCAAAATTGTATCTGTTATTATTAAAAATGCCGTAGAAGGGGGAGCATCAGATATACATATTGAAGGAACTGATGAATCAGTACGGGTAAGATTTCGTGTAGATGGAGTATTACATACTAGTTTGATTTTACCAAAAGAAGCCTATTCTCCCATTGTTGCTCGTATTAAAATTTTATCAAATCTCAAAATTGATGAGCAAAGAAAGCCCCAGGATGGAAGATTTTCTATTTTAGATAAAGATAAAAAAGTAGATTTTCGTGTATCGACTTTCCCTACCCAATATGGAGAAAAGGTAGTATTGAGAATTTTAGATACTTCGGGCGGTGTTAGATCATTAGAGCAATTAGGATTTATTGGTCCTCGAGTAGACTTGATTCAAGAAGCAATCAAAAAACCATTTGGTATGATTCTATTAACAGGACCAACGGGATCGGGTAAATCAACAACAGTTTATACTCTGTTATCACAAATTAATACGGATGATATTAATATTGTGACATTAGAGGATCCAATAGAATACTATTTATCTGGAGTTAATCAGTCTCAGGTAAAGCCAGAAATAAATTATACTTTTGCTTCTGGACTTAGATCAATTTTGAGGCAGGATCCAGATGTTATTATGGTAGGAGAAATCCGAGATGGTGAAACAGCGGGGCTAGCGGTACAGTCAGCTTTGACAGGACATATTGTATTCTCAACATTGCATACTAATGATGCTCCAGGAGCATTACCTCGTCTTATTGATATGGGAGTTGAACCATTTTTACTTTCTGCATCGCTTCAAATAGTTATTGCTCAGCGATTAGTAAGAAAACTATGTCAATATTGTAAAAAAGAAGTGCCTTTGGAAGGAAAAGAAAAAGAATATATTCAAGAAGCTATTGCTTCATTGAGTAATGATTGTATACAGGAAATATATACTGGTGGCTATGACTCAATATATACTCCAGTTGGATGTCCTAAATGTAGTAATGGGTTCAAGGGGAGAATGTCTATTTTTGAAGTAGTAGTCATGACTCCAGAGTTACAGGCGATTGTAGAAAAAAAATTCAATGAAAAAGAAGTTTTTGAATATCTTCGAGCCAATAATTATATTACCTTAAAACAAGATGGAATATTCAAGGTATTGCAAGGATATCTTTCTTTGCCTGAGTTATTAACAACCATAGAGGTATAGGCAAAATAATAAACATATGATATTATCAATATAGAATAAGAGTAAATAAATATATATGAAAAATCAAATATTATTGATTGAGGATGATAGTTTTATTACACAGATGTATGCTATGAAAATTGATGAATTAGGCTACGGTGTCTTTACTGCTGCTAATCATGCGGAGGTTAAAGATATTCTTAGTAAAAATAGCAAACAAATTAGTTTAATTCTTCTTGATCTTATACTTCCCGATGTGAGTGGATTTGATGTGTTGAAATGGGTGAAAAAAGAATCTGATCTAAAAAATATTCCAGTTGTAGTATTAAGTAATTTGTCTTCACAAGCTGATATTAATCAAGCTTTCGAATTAGGTGCGGTTGATTGTATTGTGAAGTCAAACTATACTCCTACTGAGGTAATGCGTATAGTGCAAAAGTATTTATCAATATCTAAAATATAAAAAATATGTTGATAAACCTTAGTACAATAATAACACAAATAGTAAATGCAAAAGGATCTGATATACATCTTAGTACAGGAATTAAGCCTGTATTAAGAGTTAAGAATAGATTAGTTACTCTAGAGGATCAGCCTGTTTTAACAAAAGAATCTCTTGATGAATTGTTAAAATATATTCTAAGAGAAGATCAGTTAATGGCATTGTATCAGGGAGAAGAGCAAGATTTTGCATATACATTTCTTGAGCTTAATGCTCGATTTCGTGTAAATGCCTTTATAGCTCAAGCTAATCCTAATTTGGTAATGAGATATTTGCCACCAGCAATTTTAACATTTGAACAATTAGGGTTGCCATCCATAATGCATCAATTTTCTCAACTAATGCAAGGATTAGTACTAGTTACAGGTCCTACAGGTTCAGGAAAATCTACTACATTAGCCTCTATTATCAATGAGATCAATCATACAAGAGATGTAAAAATTGTTACCATTGAAGATCCAATTGAGTTTATATATAGTTCTGATAAAAGTATTATTACTCAAAGAGAGGTTGGATATGATACCAATAGCTTTACGAATGCTCTTGAATCATCATTTCGTCAGGATATAGATGTCATTCTCCTTGGGGAAATGAGAGATTTAAATACCGTGCAAGTTGCAGTTACTGCTGCTGAGACAGGGCATTTAGTGTTTTCAACTTTGCATACTAATAGCGCTTCTCAATCTATAGATAGAGTTATTGATACATTTCCTACTCATCAACAAGGACAAGTAAGATCTCAAATATCTAATTCATTACAGGCTGTAATTTCTCAGAGACTGATTCCGACCGTAAATGGAGATCTTACTCCAGCTCTTGAAATTTTACTAGCCAATAATGCGGTAAAAAGTCTTATTCGAGAAAATCGAATATATCAATTAGATACTGTGATAGAAACTCATCGTAAAGAGGGTATGGTGTCTATGAATTTATCATTATTTGATCTCATAAGAACAGGAATTGTTTCTTTTGAAACAGCATTATTATACTCTCCAGACCCAATAAATCTTAGAAATATGTTAAAAAGGTCAACATCATAATAGATTATATATATGTTAAAATTTAGTTACTTAGCAAAATCACAAAGTGGGAGTACTATACAAGGTTTTATAACAGCTCCTAATGAAGATATTGCTATTACAGATTTACAGTCAAAAGGTCTCATTATTATTTCTCTTAAAAATACAAATCAACAATCTGTTTTTAAACAAGATTTAGAAATATTCAATAGAGTATCAGATAGAGAATTAGTAGTATTCTCTCGTATATTAGCTACATTTTTGGAGGTGCAAATTCCTCTTGTGGAGGCTTTATCGTTAATACGGGAACAGAATAAGAAAAATAAATATTTTACGGTAGTATTAGATCAGCTAATAGCTGATGTACAGGATGGTAATTTGCTATCTGAGGCAATGGCGAAGCATCCAAAAGTATTTAGTCAATTATATGTTTCTATGGCAAGGTCTGGAGAGGCTGCGGGGGGATTACAGGAATCTTTTTTATATATGGCAAATTATCTAGAAGGACAATATGACTTAAATAATAAAATTAAAGGGGCTTTAGCTTATCCGGTATTTGTATTATTAGTGTTTTTTGTTATTGGACTTGGTATCGCATATTTTGTCCTACCACAATTAGTACAAGTTCTTAATGATTTAGGGACAGATGTGCAATTACCTTGGACAACACAACTCATTATTCTTGGATCTGAAATATTACAACAATATGTATGGTTTATATTAGGAGGATTTATACTCCTAATAGGAGGATTTATATTATTTATTCGTACAGAGGGGGGTGTAAGATGGTCAGATAAATGGAAATTAAGATTACCAATTTTTGGGTCTTTATTTACCAAATTATATGTAACCCGTTTTGCATCTAATATGAAAACTTTATTGCAAGGAGGAGTTCCTATTATTACGGCTCTTGAAATTAGTTCCGTAGTAGTGGGGAATCTTGTATTTAGGAATATTATTCAGGATGCAATTAATTCTATAAAAGGTGGGGGACAATTATCTACAGCTCTTTTGCGGCATAAGGAATTTCCTTATGTTGCATCTCAAATCATATCTGTGGGGGAGAAAACAGGTAAAATTACCTCTGTATTAGATACATTATCACGATTTTATAAAAAAGAAGTAGATAATGTAGTAAATAATTTAACCATATTAGTAGAACCGGTTATGATAGTGACTCTCGGAATTGGTGTTGCAATATTTGTAGTATCTATATTGCTTCCTGTTTACAATATAGCAGGTTCAATTTAATATATATATATGAAATATATACAGAAAGGGGGTGTAAACAAATGAAACAGTTACAAAAAGGATTTACACTCATTGAGCTTTTGGTTGTTATTGCTATTATTGGTATCTTAGCAGCAGTGGTATTGGTAAATGTTAGCACAGCTCGACAACGAGCTAGAAACGTAGCTATTCAAGCTGCTGTTTCACAAGTTAAAAGTCAAATGGAGTTGTCAGCAACTGGTCTTAACTATCCTGTATTTGGTAATAAAGCCTTCGATAGTATTAGAACCAGTATCTCCAGTAATGGAGGTACCGCCCAAGCAGATACAACAACTAATGATACTTATGTAGTAGGTGCAAATAATGGAAGAACAGGAACAGATTATGCAGGTTGGTGTGTAGATAGTTCTGGACAATCAAGAACATATACGGCTGCATTTATAGTACTTGATACAGCAACTCAGTGTCCATAATTCAAATTACTTTGTATAGATAAAAGATTGTTTAATCTTTTATCTATCAAAATAATTGGAATATATTGTGTATACAGATAAATAGAATAATATGGATGCAATATATTATATATTAGGAATAATATTTATTTTAGGTCTTGGGATTGGGAGTTTTTTGAATGTGGTATTATTCAGGATGACTACCGAGAAAAAATTCTGGAATGGTAGATCAGAATGTATGAGTTGTCATCATACTCTTGAATGGTATGAGCTGATACCATTATTCTCTTATATTATACAGAGAGGTAGATGTAGAGAATGTGAAGTGAAGCTATCTCTTCAATATCCTCTGGTTGAATTATTAACAGCGATACTGTTTACAGGATTTGCTTATTTGTATATTCCGGATTTAATATCTCTGTATACATTTACTCCAATACAATATATACGAGGGCTTATTATATATATTCTTATAACTCAACTTATTATTGTCTTTGTATATGATTTGCAGTATCAATTAATTTCCGTAATTCAGCTACGTGCTATACAAATATTGGGACTAATATATTTCTGTCTAGAGTATTATCAAACTCGTATTATGCCAGATTCTCTTATTACCGCTTTATTAAGTGCTGGTATTGTATTATTCTTGTATATTATTACCAAAAAGCAAGGTATAGGTTGGGGGGATGTGGAATTATTTGCGGGATTGGGATTATTTATCCCCTTAATGTGGTTTGTCCCATTTTTCTTTGGGTCATTCTTGATAGGAATGATATGGGGCATAATTGTAATGCTTATGAATCGGAATTCTTCTCTCAAGCAAAAAATTGCTTTTGGACCAAGTATTATACTTTCATTTGTAATAATATATACCTTAATTCAAGTACAGCTTGTTCCAAGTACTAATATATGGTATTATTGGATTATATATAATATATCAAAATGAAAAAAGGATTTACATTAGCAGAATTAATCGTATCCATCTCCATTATCACCATATTATCTGTTATTGGTATACAGACTTATGTTACTGCTCAGCGTAGCGCACAATTAAAGTCAGATGTAATAACAGTGACTTCTGCTATTAGACAAGCTCAGAATAGAGCTTTATCTCCTTCTCGAAGTGATTTAACTGGAATAGGAATTGATGATAAGCTTTGTGCTATGGGGGTGGAGGTAACTGCACCAAAGACAATTAGAAGTTATTATGTTGTGGAGCAGTCAGGGGCATGTACTACTACTACTCCTCTCTCTTATTATGGTGCAGACATAGTATTACAAAGTGCTACATTTAAGTCGGGAGGGAAATTTGAATTCGGATTACCTTTTGCTAATAATAGATCCACAGCACAATCAATACAATTAGAATTGACAGGATCAGGAGTGGTGGAAAAAACAATCACTGTTACAAAAGATTCTGGATTAATTCAAGTAGAATCAACCCCATTATCACCACTTTCCATTGATTTTAGGTATGAGACACCATGGGGAGTAACTTGGTATTGTTCGGGTGGGGATTGTTATCGAGATGGTGCGGCGGCATTGAAAATCACCAAAGATGGTAATACATCTATAACTTTACAGGCTGACACAGGAACTGGTAGGATTAACAATACTTTTCTTTCCAGCGGAAATATGTGCGGAAGTAATGCAGGCATTGTTGATGGTCCCGTTAAACCGGATGTGTACGCAACATATGAGGGGATCCTTTATGCAACTGGTGGTGCAGCTGGATCGGGTGGTACAGCTGGGGTGGGAGAAACAAAATATGTAAGTAGTGCTGATGTCTATAATATGGCGAATGCAGCTGGGTGTGTTATCAATTAAAACTGTCATCCCTATTTTACCAGCAACACTAAGGATAGGATTTAGGCATTAATATTATCGAGGATAAATTCGTTTTTATATAGTATGGGAGGGCTGTAGTTTTATTAACAATAGGAATGGTATCCGTTATTATATTGAAATACAATGAATAAGATGAAATACATCGTAGACATAGAGGATAGTAATAGATAGTAACACATGATATACTAAAAGATATATAAAATATAAATATGAAAAGAGGAGCAACATTAGTAGGAGCAATAGTAGCAACAATGATATTGTCAATTTCCTTTATAGCACTTTTAGATTTACAGGCAGGTATTATTAAAGCTAAATATAATAGCCAATATGACAATACTGCTAATTTATTAATGTCAGAGGGCTTAGAAATAGTAAGGGCAATATATGAAAGTAATCTTAATGATACAGGGACATGGAATGCGGGACTGGCAGATGGTATATATCGAGTAGATTATAAAGCTGATATAGAAGCTGGATTAAGTAATCCAGCTTCTATAGTATCTAATTTTGTCCCTGATTCAAGTTATGCATTAACACCCACAGTATCTGGAGGCTATCAATTAGACCCAGCATCAAATATATTATATCGATATATTACGGTTCTTAATGCTACTGATAAAATTACCGTAACAAGTACCGTTATAGTGAATAACCCAAGACTCAATAATAAAACAAAAATATATTCAGCAAATATGGAATTGTTTAATACATTTTTGAATAGCGCTCCTTAATATGTTTTTATAAAATCTGTTAATAGAAGTGGTTGTAGCGACTCAGGTGCAAGATATAATAATATAATAAATTTTTTATAATACTCATATTTCAATATATGTCCTTGAATCAATTAATCTGAAGTTGCTATAATTATGAATATACAGTATAATTATTATATATAAAATATAAATATGAAAAAAGGATTTACGATAGCAGAACTTACGGTGGTAATAGGGATATTATCTATTATTATACTTGTAGTAGCACAGCCTATAACTAATATTATTAAATATCAAAGAGAGTCTCAGCAAAGTGATAATGTAAGAGATAATTTGCAATTTATTTTGAATGTGATAGATAAAGAGTTGAGAACTTCATCTGATCTTAGGATAGATGCATCAACAGGTACTCTTACATTTATAGATCAGGAGGGGGCAGGTGTAGTATATAAAAAAGATGGCAATATTATTAGGAAGTCAGTAGATAATGGTGTGTTCTATATCGCATATACTGACTCCAGTGTATTTACCGTTGAGGACCTTAGCTTTTTTATTAAGGCTGGGGATGGTGGTTCAGTAAATAATAATAGCCCAGGAACTATAGTGACTGTAGTGATTACCGCTAAATCTGTAGATGATAAAGATATCGTTACTATGCAATCAACCACAATGCCACGAAATAATTAATATACTATGAAATCTATTCTAAAACAATATAGAGGAGATATTACCCTATTTGTTACTATTATTGTATCAGCAGTTATGTTGATATTATTACTTGCCTTATCACAAAAAATCACAGTTGAATCTCGCATCTCTCGAGAAAATCTGTATTCACAACAGGCAATACAGGCAGCTAATACTGGTATTGATGCGTGGGAATATCGACTGGCACAAACAGGGGATGTTGCTCTTACTACATCCCCTACTGGAAGTATAATTAATGGATCTTGGCAAAATTGGCCTAATGGTAAAGCACCGATTGCAGAAGTCGATAGTACAGGGAAATGGATTGTATTATCTAGTATAGGTGGCTCATCTATTCAATATAGAGTAGAATTCCAAGTAGGTAATCCTGCAGCAATTCCTCCAACAAAACCTCTTATTATTTCTAAAGGAAGAGTAGTTAGGGATAATACTATTATAGAGAGGACATTAGAACAGCAATTTACGGATTGATATATATGATAGCAGAGGCAAGAAAGAGAGTAGAGAAACTAAGAAAAGAAATTCAATATCATCGGTCTAACTATCATATTAATGATAAATCTACTATTTCGGGAGGGGTATTGGATAGTTTGATGCATGAATTATCAAAATTAGAGACAGAATATCCAGAACTTATTACTCCTGATTCCCCAACACAAAGAGTGGGTGGGGAAGTATTAAGTCAATTTGAGAAAATTACTCATCAAGTCCCGATGATATCCCTCAATGATGTATTTGATGAAGAGGAATTATATCAATGGGAGCACAGAAATAAGGGTATTATATCTCATAATGATAATTGGCAATATTTTGTAGAATTAAAATTAGATGGACTTGCGGTAAGCCTTACTTATAAAAATTTAGAATTTGTACAGGGATTAACCAGAGGTAATGGGAGAGAGGGGGAGAATATTAGTCATAATATTCGTACTATTCAAGATATTCCTCTTGACCTATCAATTACAGAGGATAATATACAACAATTAAAATCTCATAATGCAGATTTAGCAGAGAGATTTCAATCAAAATGGCAGGGCAGTTGTGAGGTGAGGGGGGAAGTCTATATGAGGGACTCTCAATTACAGAAATTGAATAGAGAATTAAAAACAAATGGTCAGTCTGAATATGCTAATACCCGAAATTTAGCCGCAGGGTCAATCAGGCAATTAGATAGTAGTATTGCGGCGAGTAGGGGGCTTAGTTTTTTTGCTTGGGGGCTTATTACTGATTTAGGACAACAAACACAACAAGAGGAATACTGGATTTTGAAGACTTTAGGTTTCCCGGTGGTTAAAGAAAATATATTAGTATCCAATATACAAGAGGTACAAGCATATTATAAACAGGTATATTCTCTCAGAGAGGGGATTGATTTTGCTTATGATGGAATGGTGGTCAAAGTGAATGATAAGAATATACAAGATCAATTAGGATTTACGGGTAAGGGACCTCGATTTATGATTGCCTACAAATTCCCCGCTGAGGAGGTGACAACTCAAGTAGTTGATATTATTTCTCAGGTGGGAAGATCGGGGAAGGTAACTCCTGTTGCAATTATGAAGCCAGTTAATGTATATGGTGTTATTGTGACGAGGGCAACTCTTCATAATCAAGATGAAATTGCAAGATTAGATTTAAAAATTGGAGATACCGTTATTATTAGGCGAGCAGGAGATGTAATACCTGAAATTGTAAAAGTATTACCAGAGCTTAGAATAGGGGTAGAGACTGAATATCAATATCCAGAAAATTGCCCTGAATGTGATACCCCTCTTATGCAACAAGAGAATCAAGTGAATAGATATTGTCCAAATACCAAATGTCCTGCGCGCAATATTGGATATTTGTCTTATGCAGTATCAGCAGAGGGGTTTCATATTGTGGGACTTAGTGAAAAATTATTAATTCGCCTGCAAGAGGCAGGATTATTACAACATATTAATGATATATTTACATTAACTTTAGATGATATTCGTATCACTGC
The DNA here is from genome assembly GCA_943354045.1 of Parcubacteria group bacterium. Lineage (GTDB taxonomy): Bacteria > Patescibacteriota > Minisyncoccia > SW-4-49-11 > SW-4-49-11 > CALRBF01. Next base: position 104,590 of record CALRBF010000001.1, on the reverse strand, counting down.
TGGTTTTGGCGAAAAATCTGCCCATAATTTGTTTACCAGTATTCAGAATGCTAAGCATATTTCTTTTAGGCGATTTATTCAGGCTCTTGGTATCCCAATGGTTGGTAGTCAAACAGCGCTACAATTATCTCGTACTTTCAAATCATTAGATGATTTACTGATAACTACAATTGAAGAATTACAAAATATTCCAGATATTGGGGATAAAGTATCGCAGTCTATTATTGAGTTCTTTCATAATACTCATAATATCGATATCATATCTCGTCTTATTGAATCTGGTATTCATATTGAATATGAAACAGTAAAACAAGGGAAATGGAATAATAAAATTATTTGTATTACCGGAACATTTACTAGTATTTCTCGTAAAGAATTGCAGGCAATTATTGAAGAACAGGGAGGTATTGTAGGTTCTCAGATAAGTTCAAAAACTGATATATTAATAGTGGGGCTCGATGCTGGGAGTAAACTTGCAAAAGCAAAAAAATTAGGTATTGCGATTATTACAGAAAAAGAATTACAAGATAATGATATTATTTGACCAAAGCTATAATCTTGTATACAATAATACTATATAGACAAAACATATATGAGAGTATTATTCGCGAGTGGGGGAACTGGAGGTCATATTTTACCTATTATTGCAGTTAAACAGGAATTAGAACGATTAGCTCAAGAAAAACAAATCCCTATAGAATTTTTATTAGTTGGGCATCTTGATGAGGTGGGTAAATCATTATTGGAAGCGCATAATATCCCGTATAAATCAGTATATGCAGGTAAAATTAGGCGCTATTTTTCTTTTGATAATTTCTTTGATATATTCCGAGCAATTGCAGGTCTATTCAAAGCACAATGGTATATTTGGAAATTTATGCCAGATATTACATTTGGAAAAGGTGGCTATGCCAGTGTTCCAGGAGTATTAATATCATGGATATATCAAGTACCCACATTAATTCATGAATCAGATTCTGTGCCGGGACTAGCCAATAAATTTTTGGGGCGTTTTGCGAGTGTAGTAGCGGTTGGATTTCCTAATGTGGCTTCTGTTTTTGGAGAAAAGAAAACCAGTATTGTGGGGAATATGACTCATCCAGATATTGCTGAGGGTAGTCGTGAAGATGCGGGGAGGGTTTTTGAATTAACTTTTGAAAAGCCTGTATTATTAGTGGTGGGTGGTAGTCAGGGTGCTAGAATTATTAATGAAGTGATTTGGAGTATTTTACCCAATTTAACTAATAGTGTAGAAATTATTCATATTGTAGGGAATAATAATATACTTGCCGCATCTAAAGTTAAGAAATCACTTCCTCCAAGTCAGGAAAGATTATATCATTATGCGGGATTTCTTGACAATGATATGAAACATGCTTATGCGGCTGCTGATTTAGTAATATCAAGAGCGGGAGCATCAAGCATTACTGATATTTGTCTTACTCATAAGCCGAGTATTTTGGTACCTATTACGGTTGATGCAGGACAGCAACGTTCTAATGCCTATGAAATGGCAAAAATAGGGGCAAGTATTGTATTGGAAGAACCTAATTTTACTCCTCATATTGTACTCGGGAAAATAGATGAATTATTAAGGCAACCTAATATTTTAGAATCTATGTCTGCTCAGACTGTCCAATTTGCAACTCCAGATGCTGCTACCCATATTGCTGAACAATTATTCTCATTAAATCAATAAGTATATGGTATATTTGGTCGGGATTAAAGGAGTTGGTATGACAGCTTTGGCTCAGGTTTTGCAAGCAAAAGGAATACAGGTAATGGGTAGTGATGTGGCTGAGGTTTTTATGACAGATGTGGTATTAGATAGAGCCCGTATCCCAGTTAAATCTCCCTTTCATATTGACAATATACCATCTGAAATTGAATATGCGGTTGTCTCAGGAGCTTATTATCTTGAAGAGAAAGAACCAACTAATCCTGAAGTAATTGAAGTATTATCTCGCAATATTCCTCTTTATACCTATAGTCAGGCTTTAGGAAATATTAGTAAACAATTTGATTATACTATTGCAGTAGCAGGCTCTCATGGAAAAACAACAACCTCAGCTTTATTAACCTTTGCTTTACAAGAATTAAATCAAAATCCTTTCGGAGTTATTGGGAGTGTAGTCCCTCAATTTGGGGGTAATGCTCGTATAGGAGATGAAAATTCAAAATATTTAGTGGTAGAGGCGGATGAATATCAGAATCATTTTTTGGATCTTGATATTGGAGGATTAATTATACTTAATGTCGATTATGATCATCCCGATTTTTTTAAAACCCCAGATATCTATTATCAAGCCTTTGTTAATGTAATTGATAATTTGCCCTCAGATAAGCCTTTAATTATCAATGGAGACGATAAAAATATAGCACAATATATTCTCCCTAATATTAAAGATAAAAATAGAAAAATGATCAAATTTGGGTTTAATAGAGATAATGATATTACTTTAGATGAAAATAATAATGTTATTATTGAGAAAATAAAATATAATCAATTAACACTAGCTATTGCAGGAGAGCATAATCGCCTGAATGCTTTGTCTTGTATTGCCTTATTATACTCAAGAGGATTTGATATTAATGAGAGTATCAAAGCATTAGTTGGATTTCATGGAACGCAAAGACGACTTGAATATAAAGGTATAACACAGGATGGCGTTATTATTATTGATGATTATGCTCATCATCCAACTGAAATTATGGCGGGATTACAGGCTTTGAGAGAAAAATATCCTCATCATAGTATTCATTGTGTATTTCAGCCACATACTTTTAGTCGTACACAAGCTTTATTGCAAGAATTTGGTAAAGCTTTATCTGAAGCTGATTATATTTATCTTCTCCCAATATATGCTTCAGCCCGAGAACAAAAGGGTATAATTACTAGTACTGATATATTACCATTTATTCATAATAAAAATATCACAATATATGAGACTGAATCAGTCCTTATATCTGATTTAAAGCAAATACAAGGTCCAGAAACTATTATTGTAACTATGGGGGCTGGAGATGTCTGGAAAATTACGCAAAATATGGTATAATATATTTTAATATATGAATAAAAGTCTGATACTATGATAGATCATATTGCAATTATTCCTGATGGGAATCGTCGTTGGGCTCGTGCTAATGGAAAGGCCCCAGAAAAAGGACATTTGGAGGGGTTTGAGAGAACTCGTGAAATTATAGAAAAAGCTTTTATTGGAAGAGTTCGAAACCTAACACTTTGGGGTGCTTCATTAGATAATTTGGTAAAAAGACCAGAAGATGAAGTTAAGCATTTATATGGAGGATTTCAAAAACATCTTCAAAATTTACTGACTTATAAAGAAATTCACAAGCAAGGGATAAGAGTAAACATTTTAGGCCGCTGGCAAGAATTATTCCCAGAATCACTACAAAAAATTATTCAAAAAGTCATTGATACAACGCAAGGATACTCTAATTACACTCTTAATTTTCTCCTAGGATATAATGGAGATGAGGAAATGTTAAAAGCAATTCAATCTATTAGTGAACAAAAATTACAAAACCCAGACTTAATAGTCACCCCAGAACTTATTAAGCAATCATTATATACGAAAGATTTACCCCCAGTAGATTTATTAATTCGTACAGGAGGCGAGCCTCATAATAGTGTAGGGTTTATGATGTGGGATACCGCTAATTCTCAGTATTATTTTACCGATATGAATTATCCAGATTTTGGAATGACTGAATTTGATGCAGCTATTGCAGAGTATAAAACAAGAGGACAAAGAAGAGGCAAATAAACGGTATAGATATGAAAATTATTATTATGGCAGGGGGGACCGGAACACGATTATGGCCTCTGAGCCGTATATCTAAGCCCAAACAATTTCAACCATTATTCGGTGAGGAGACAATGTTGCAAATGACAGTAAAGCGATTATTAAGTCATTTTAGTTTAGAGGATATTTATATTGCAACAAATCAGCAATATAGAGAGGAAGTATTACAAGAATTACCAGATCTTGCAGCTAATCATATTATTTTAGAACCAGAAAAAAGAGATACAGCACCTGCAATTGGGCTTGCGAGCATATCGGTTGAGGCAAGGTCTGATGAAGCTATTGCCTTTTTGGCGGCGGATCATTATATTCATAAGCCTCAAGAATTATGTCATATATTACAAATTGCAGATGAATTTTTGCAACAATCTCCAGAATATATTATTACTCTAGGTATAACCCCAACTGCTCCAGAGACAGGATATGGATATATCAAATATAGTCAAGATTCTCTGGTGGAGAATCAGGATATATCAGTATATGCGGTTGATGCCTTTGTAGAAAAACCAGATTTCAAAACAGCAACAGAATATCTTGCTGATGGGCATTATGTTTGGAATTCGGGTATGTTTGTGGTACAAAAACAGACATTAGCATCAATGTATCAAGAATATTTACCAGATACTGCAAAAATTTTAGTCGATATAGAATTACATAAAGAAGCAAATATAGAAGAGTTATATCATCAAACAGATGCTATTAGTTTTGACTATGGAATTATGGAAAAAGCTAATCATATTGCAGTAATCCCTGCTGATATTGGCTGGAGTGATATTGGTTCTTGGTCGGCGCTTAAAGATATGTTGCAAGTAGATGATATTACAGTAACTCATAAAGGAAGCTCTAAACATTTTGATATTGATTCAGAACATATATTGGTACATTCTCATAATAAGGATAAAATTATTGCCACAATTGGAATTCGTGATATAGTTATAGTAGAGACTGAAGATGCTTTATTAGTATCTCATATTGATAAGGTTCAAGATGTAAAGCAAATCAATGCTTTATTGAAGTCAGCTGATCTAGAAGATAAAGTATAAACATATGATTAAGAAAATCATATATTGGGTATTATTAATAATATTTATTATAGGTATTGCAGGAGCTGTTTATATTGTAAATGTAGTCAATACTTTGGGTGCTCCTGTTACCATACAGGAGTCAGTGACCTTTCAGGTAAAGGAAAATGAATCTTGGGATACTATTATTGTTAATTTACAAAAAAACAATATTATTTCTAAAACAGATGGTTTGAATTTTTATATTGCATTTAGGAGATTAAGTCCCAAGCCAGCAACTTATACCATTCCCAAAACAATGAATACCGATCAGGTTATCAAAATGATAGCTCGAGGTTTATTGACAAGGCCCGAAGTCACTATAACTATTCCAGAGGGTTCAGATATTTATGAAATAGGAGATATTTTAGAATCAGGTCTTAGTTTTAATAGAGCAAATTTTGTAAAAGCAACTGAGAAATTTGATACAACTCAATATGACTTTATAGAAAATAAATCATTACAAGGATATTTGTATCCTGATACCTATCGATTTTTTGATGATGCGAGTGCTGAAGATGTGATTATCAAAATGGTAAATAATTTTCAAAAAAAAGCATTACCTAATCTTAAGGCTACAGATACTTTATCAAGTTATCAAGTCTTAATATTAGCTTCCATTGTAGAAAAAGAGGTTTCTATTCCAAAGGATAGGCAAATTGTAGCGGGGATATTCTTGAATAGATTGAAAGATGGAATGAAATTACAAAGTGATGCGACAATTAATTTTATTACGCAATCAGGGAGATCACAATCTACCTTAGATGACTTAAAAATTGATTCTCCCTATAATACGTATCAAATTACTGGACTTCCTCCAGGACCTATTACTAATCCAAGTGTTGAGGCTATAAAAGCAGTTATTAATCCTACTTCAAGTGATTATTATTTTTTCCTCACAACTCGAGATAATCCCCCCAAGACAGTATTTTCTAAAACCTTTGAGGAGCATATCAAGGCTAAACAACAATATCTTCCATAAAGTATATGATTCGAAAAGTTCACCACATAGCCGTACTGATAGATTGTGAAAGAGAGCAAGCAATTCATTGGTTTCAACTGTTTCATCAAATCAAGCAAAATCTGAGATCAACAATTCAATTTGTGATGTGGGATTCAGATTTAGCTGATATAGCTCGCTCAATTGTAGATATTGATACTGTTCATCTATTATCTCGCTCAATATTTAAGCTCAATGATTATCAATCAATGAGAGAATTGATACAAAATTATACTATAGATATTTGTATAGAGATAGGGAATATACCACAATTCATTACCTGGAATTTGAGACAAAATCCTACTATTCAGCGAGTTCGAGTTTATAATTCTTTACTTGAAAAAGAAATAGCAGGATATGTAATGAATATCTATTCTGAATATACTGCTCGGGTAAATTTTCAAAAAAGAATAGCCTATAGCCCATTTCCCCGTATTAATTATCAACATTTTCTTGATCTTGATACCCAATTGGTATTAGATATTAAACAGAATACTGGATTGGTACAATATGAAAATCAAGTTATTCAGAAAGCATTTGTATGTGGCCATGTGGGCTCTATGAGTAGTGAGTTAATTTCTTATCTCGAGTATAATAATTGTGAATGGTATGATGTACAGTATCAAAAAGGCAGTTTTGTATTACCACAAGGAATTCAAAATGAATTACCAATCATATATGAATTATTAGATTGTCTGATAGTGAGTGGGCCTATTGATGAGATTATTAGTTATCATATATTGAATGCATTAGCTTCTGGAACCATTGTAATTGCTCCAAGAGAAGAAATATATCAGACATTATTAGGGAGGGGAGCATTATATTATAATCAATCATCTACGAGTCAGCTTACCGCTTGTATTGATGTTTTACAAAGAAATGAATCAAAAAAACGAGAGATTCGAGATTATGCTTCAGCACAATTTCAAAGGAAATATAGTTATCAAGCAATCGCTCAATTTTGGGCTCAATTATTAGCCAAAGTATAAGTATTTGACTCAAGGGATTAAATCTGGCAAACTATACATATATGAAAATACTTGCTATTGAAACATCCTGTGATGAAACAGCACTTGCTTTATTGAGTCTTGATAAAGAGACTCAGAGTTTTAAAGTACTTGATCATATTGTATATTCTCAAATAGAAGAGCATAGTCAATATGGGGGAGTAGTGCCAGCACTTGCTTCTCGGCTACATAATAAAAAATTACCGGGAATGTTACAAGAATTTATTCATCAAAATGGGAGAAATATTGATGCTATTGCAGTTACCGTAGGTCCAGGGCTTGAGCCATCATTATTCGTAGGAGTAAATATGGCAAGTTTATTGGCAGAAGTATTAGGAGTGCCCTTGATACCTGTTAATCATATGCATGGACATATGTTCTCTGGATTATTAAATGAGGCATTAGAGGGTTCTATACCCCTAAGCTATCCATTTATCGCCTATACCATATCAGGTGGGCATACTGAGCTGGTTTTAGTCAAAGCGTATAATGAGTATGAAATTGTAGGTATTACTCAAGATGATGCCGCGGGAGAGGCTTTTGATAAGGTGGCAAAAATGCTTAATTTAGGATATCCAGGAGGGCCCAAAATCTCTAAGTTAGCTCAAAGTGGAGATGCAGATGCAATAGCTTTCCCAAGACCAATGATGAGTTCTGGTAATGGAAATATGTCATTTTCTGGGCTAAAAACTGCAGTATTATATTATATTCGCGATAATCCACCGCAAAATGATACTGATATTGCCAATATTTGTGCCAGCTTTGAGCAAGCTGTTATCGATGTACTAATAGCAAAATTGAATTGGGCTGTCAATGAATATAATGTCAATCAAGTAGTAATTGGAGGTGGGGTAACCGCTAATACAAAATTACGGCAGGCTTTTGAACATTATGCTCAGCAAAATGGAATAGAATTATTAGTCCCTAATAAAATCTTATCCACAGATAATGCAATTATGATAGGCGTAGTCGCTTGTTTAGATATTATTCATACTATTGACAATAGACCAAATAAAGTAAATGGGAATTTGGTGGTATAAATAACAATAATATGAAAGAAATAGTTTTTGCAGGAGGATGTTTTTGGTGCGTAGAGCATGATTTGCGGCAAGCTTCAGGAGTAGAGGATGTCATATCAGGCTATATGGGAGGTAGGGCTGAGACTGCTAATTATGAAGATGTCAGTAGTCATAATACTGAACATCGCGAAGTTGTACAGGTAATATATGATGAGAATAAGACAAATTTTAGACTATTAACGCAATTTTTCCTGGACCATATTGACCCCACTGATGATGGCGGACAATTTGGAGATAGGGGAGAGAATTATAAAACAGCAATATATTATTCAGATCAATTAGAGCAAAATATTGCGCAAGATACATTGCAAGAATTAGATGATTCCGGTCTATATACAGAAGCAATACAAGTAGATATATTACCAAGAACAGAATTTTACCCAGCTGAAGATTATCATCAACAATATTCAGAAAAAAATCCACAACATTATCAACGATATCGTGTAGGTTCGGGAAGAGAAGGATTTGTACAAAAAACTTGTCAAATTCGAGAGCAAAAGCATATTAATTGGAAGTATCTAGAATAAAAAAGTCCCTCATGAAATGATATGAGGGACACTCAAATCAAATATGCCCAGCTTTTCTTCCGGATAGACGCAATCGCCATTTGGATTGGGCTCTTTCAAATACGGATTGACTTTCACTGTTGGGTTTTTCGTACAGTAGGGTGGTCCAGAATGGGGGAAAAGCTCCATTATACCAATGCCGAATAGTCTCAGCATTGCGTTTCCATTCTGAGATAGAAGAGCTACTAGCCATCAAGTTAATGATAGCATTCTCTTCTGCTGGACAAGGAAAATGTTTCATAGCTAGTCAACTCCTAATCAGGGTGGAATAGTCATGAGCACAAGAGGTCGGACTTGAACTGAGTGATACAAATTAACACAGCAAGTGGTCACTTATACACTAACATATACTTATTATAGGGTCAAATTATGTGCTCTACCCCGCCCTATGGGCACACCCCTCAATTTATCTCCCGTAGGGAGAGAGGGGTGACAAGCTTGCTTGTTGGGGTGGAAAAGAATATAAATCTTTGCAATAATTGTCAATATATGATATAATTATTCTTAATATGTCACAACAAGAAATGCTACAAGTTATTAATCCTGAAACAGGTGAACCCACAGGGGAGCATGTTTCACGCAAAGAACTCTATGAAAAAGGGTTATGGTGTCGTACTACCAATATATTTGTACTCAACAGTTTAGGACAAATACTTTGTCATCAGAGATCATTTGATAAAGAATTTGCTCCAGGAGCGTGGTCTACTCATTTTGGAGGACATGTAACTGAGGGGGAATCATTTAAAATTAGTGCCCTCAAAGAACTAGGAGAAGAAATTGGACTAAGCGTAAATCCATTTCAATTAATTCCTTGGAGAACCAGTAAAATTAAATCAGCTCATGTTTGGGTAAGAGATTTTCTTACCGTATTTGATGGAGATATCTCAGCACTTACTTTACAAAAAGAAGAGATAGAACAAATACAATGGTATCAACCAGAAGAAATTATGGATTTATTAGATGCAGAAGATATTACTAATGATAATACTGCTCAATGGGTAGCAGGTACTCATGATTTTAATGCAGAATATCAATGTATGCGAGCAGTATTAACTGCGACTATGGATATTGGAATATTTGGAGGAGATTATAAACCATTACATAAATGGCATCCACCAAGACATAAAGATTAATATCTTTTTTACCGATGATATATTCTGTGATTTAGAGTTCATCAACAATATCTATATGTTGCTCTAAAATTGTATCATGAGAATCTAGGGTAAAGCTTGCTTTGAGCTTCTGTCCCTTTATGACTTCTGGTAGCCAAAATATATCATCTGGCCACATATTCTCATAAGGAATAGAATCAACAGTATACCATTGAGGTTTCATCTCTTCACTTTCAATAGGTTCCCCCTCCCAGTTCTCAGCAAAATATACATATACAACTTTATCCCAATCAGGATTTTCACTAAAATAAAATGTTAATTCAGCAACTTTAACAATATCTTTTATAATAACAGATATTTCCTCTTCGGTTTCTCGTATGGCAGACTGCTCAATGGTTTCTCCTGGCTCTACCTTACCCCCAACCCCATTCCATTTATTCATACCAAATCCACGCTTTTTCATCGCAAGGACAATATTTTGTATATTATTATCAAATTTCTGAATAAGGAATATTAGAGTAGCTTGTTTTAATATTTCCATATATAGAGTTTATTAAGATATATATTTTACTTCATTATAACATATATATTGGTAAAAAATGAAAAAAGTGATATTATTTATATAGATAATATTAATTAATAATAAATACTATGTCTGACGAAATAAATACCAATCAAAGTCCTGAACAACCTGTAGAACAAAGTTCAGTAGAATCTACACCTAATACAGATAAAATCCAAGAGATATCTGAAATCTATGAAAGTAAAAATAATACTACTGAATCAAATTCTGTAATCAGTACAAAACAATGGCTAGTAATAATATTAATTTCATCTATTCCAATTTTAGGATTTATATTTTTACTTATATGGGCATTTGGGGATGAATCTAATAAAACTAAGAAGAGTTGGGCAAAAGCCCAGCTAATATATTGGTTGGTGTGGTTTATATTAACTATTCCTTTTTGGATTTTTATGTTTTTTACAATAAGTTCATTTCCCCCAGCATTTTATAATTAAATAATAAAAAATATGGATGATCAAAATACCAATCAAAACCCTGAACAACCTGTAGAACAAAGCCCAGTAGCATCTACACCTAATGCAGATAAAATCCAAGAGATATCTGAGTTTTATCAAGAGAAGAAAGCGACGACGAATGAAGCAACAGCAGAGCCCATTCTTGAGAGATCACCTATTGATTATTATATAGGAGCTTTTCGTAAATATGCTGACTTTAGTGGACGTGCAAGGAGAAGTGAATATTGGTATTTTACTTTACTTAATGTTATTGTTTTTATACTATTAAGCTTTATCTCTAAATCATTAAATATTGGAGAAGGTCTTGGTGGGATATATACATTAATATCATTTATCCCTGGATTCGCTGTATTGGTAAGAAGACTTCATGATGTTGGGAAAAGTGGATGGTTTTTACTTATAGGTATTATTCCTATTATTGGAGCTTTATGGCTATTTATATTACAGTTTACGGATAGTACTCCTGGAGCAAATAAATATGGACCTAATCCAAAAGGAATTGAAAGTTAAGAAAAAAGCATTTCTCATATACCCTCATCAACTATTTGAAGATATACAATATCTAAAAGATAGTGATATTGTGTATTTGATAGAAGAGCCACTTTATTTTAGTGAATTTGCTTTTCATAAACAAAAGCTCATATTACATCGAGCGAGTATGAAAAGCTATCAGCAATATCTTATCACTCAAAATATTGCTGTTGAATATATCGAGTATCATAAGCTTGAGACCACTGACAGTATTGTATCTCTATTACAACAGAATCATATCGATACCGTAGAATTCTATGATGTTACTGATGATTGGCTGAGTAGTCGCCTTATCAAGGCTCTCGATAAGGCAGTCATTGCATATACTGTATACGAAAGTCCTATGTTCCTCACCTCTATATCAGAATTTACGGAATTTTTCCAATCACGCATAGGAGCCCGCAAATACCATATGAATGACTTCTATATATGGCAGAGAAAACGGCTCAATATTCTGATTGAAGATAATAAACCACAAGGCGGGAGATGGAGTTTTGATACCGAAAATAGAAAAAAGCTCCCCAAAGACATAGATATACCAGAGACATTTACCCCCAATAATTCCTCATATGTAGAGGAAGCAAGAGCATATATAGAGCAATATTTCCCCAATAATTTTGGTGATACGGATGCTTTTTGGAGCCCTATTGATCATAAGCAAGCCAAAAAACATCTGAGAGATTTTCTCAATCAGAGATTTACTCTTTTTGGACCTTATGAAGATGCTGTTACCCAACAATCAGCTTCAGTTTTTCACAGTACTATATCACCACTTCTCAATAATGGACTATTAACTCCAGATTTTGTACTTCAAGAGACATTGGCTCTCGCGGAACAACAAAGTATACCCCTCGAATCAGCAGAAGGCTTTATCCGCCAAATTATTGGTTGGAGAGAATATATCCGAGCTTTGTATATATTGGAAGGAAGTACTATTCGAAATCGTAATTATTTTGAAGCGCATACATCTATGCCCGCCTCATTATGGACCGCAACAACAGGTATAGAACCAGTGGATTATCATATAAAAGTGCTAAGGAAATATGCCTATACTCATCATATTCCGCGACTTATGATTCTGGGGAATTATATGAATTTATGCCATATTGAACCCAATGCAGTCTATGAATGGTTTATGGAAATGTATATTGATGCCTATGATTGGGTGATGGTACCCAATGTATATAGTATGACTTTATATGCCGATGGGGGATTACTGACCACTAAACCCTATATTGCCTCATCCAATTATATTCGGAAAATGAGTGATTTCAAAGCGGGGGAATGGTGCGATACTTTTGATACACTTTTTTGGAATTTTGTAGGGATACATTTTGAACAATTACAAAAAGAAGGCAGATTAGGATTTATTGGAGTACAATATAGCAAAATGACAGCAGAGAAGAAAGATAATTATACACAATTAGCTCAAGCTCATCTAGATAGTATAAAAGAATAAGTAAAGAAAGTATGAGATATCTATCAGGCAAGGAAGAGGAAGAAGCAAAGAAATATTTGGAGTACACTACTGAACTTGCAAAATCAGCAAGTTGTGAGCGGAGTAAATGTGGCTCTATAATAGTCGCTAATGATGTCATTATTGGCAAGGGTATCAATAGTCCAGTAGATAATCAAGAGAATCAAAGACGATGTAATTATAATAAAGATTCCTATCACCGCAAAATAACTGACAAAACCTGCTGTATTCATGCCGAGCAGAGAGCTATTATGGATGCTCTGGCACATAACTCAGACAAGATAATAGGCTCAAGATTATATTTTATGCGATTAGATGAAGAGGATAATGCCACCCGAGCGGGAAATCCCTATTGTACTATATGTAGTAAAATGTCCCTCGATGTCGGTATACAAGAATTTGTACTCTGGCATGAAGATGGAATCTGTGTATATGATACAGATGAATATAATCTCTTATCTTATCAGTATAAGGGGTAATGTTATTGTAGAGATAGGGGAAATAGGGTAGAATAAGGGGGATTAAATTGAGATTAATAAAATTAATTCGTATGAGTATTATTCCAGAAATTATCAATACTGGCTTTAAAATTGATGAGTCCGAATTATGGAGGGAAGATTTTCCTGTTGAAGAAATATCAATTAGTGAAATTGAATATAATTTAGATATTCCCTATTTGGAAAAAAAGGGGACTGATGATTGGAATCTTAGCCCTCGCGAACTTATTGCTAATTTTGAGATTGAAATTCCTCATGCAAAAAGAGTAAATCAATGTGATTTAAGTTTCCCTATTCATATATATCTACATAAAGATAAGTGGATAATATTAGATGGGGTACACAGATTTACAAAAGCCGTTATGCTCGGACATAAAACAATTCAAGTTAAGAAAGTTAGTCGTGAAATTGCATTAAAATGTAGTAGGAATAAGTAAAATTAGTATAATGTGTATATATTATATAAGTTATGAATAAAAATATTATCATCATTGGATTGGGTCCTAAATTAGGATTTGCTATGGCAAAAAAGTTTGGGGAGAATGGGTTTGCAGTAGGGCTTATTAGTCGTAATGAAAGTGCTTTAAAGGAGCGGGCTACTCTGTTGCAAGGGCAGGGTATTAATGTTTTTTATCATACAGCTGATGCATATTATAAAGATGAACTCGAAGCTGCCATCTCTGCTTTGAAGAAAAAGATGGGTATTATAGATGTTTTATTTTATAATGCTGCCGGTATGAAAAGGAAAAACTTATTATCTGAAGAGACTGATGATCTCGTGAATGATTTTAGGTTAAATGTTGCACATGTATTTCATTCGGTACAATATCTTTTGGATGATTTGAGACAAACAAAGGGGGCGGTATTATTGACGGGGGGAGGATTTTCGCTCAATCCTAATCATGAATTTGGGTCATTGTCTCTCGGGAAGGCTGGACTGAGGAATTTGGCACTTCAATTGAATGAAGCATTAAAAGAGGATGATATTTATGTAGGGACACTCACTATTAATGGGCATATTCAGGAAGAGAGTGATCTCTATTCCCCGTCTATATTGGCTAATATGTTTTGGGAGATGTATATGAGTAGAATAGATGCTGAGATTAGATATTAGGGTTGATATTTTGTTAAAGTTAATGGTTGAACTATATTAAGTTTTTTTCGTTTTCATAGATAACATAAATAAAAGAATAGATAAAATAATAAACACATAATTCCCTATACCTCCTGGGGCGACACCTGTGAGGGTAATGGGTTTGAAAAATCCAAGTATAAGTCTGAGAGTATATTCGGTAAAGATAAATAGGTACATAAGGGGTATAAGAGCTTTGTAACGAATTGTGATGATGAGAAACAGTATTCCAAGCAGTAGTTGAGAAATTCCCCATAATCCAAACATAAAAATAACCGCATTAGCACTTTCTACAGAATAGGTATCGAGTGGAATAGTGGCTATACTTTGTGCTCCACCATCAGGGGCTAATATATGAATGAGACTTCGGACTATAGTGATAAAGATAATGATATAAAAAGTATAGAGAGCAATAGGATGTCCCGTATAGGTATTATTTATGTATTTTGGGAAGATATGCATATACTATTATTTTATCTATATTATAGCATAGGTGAATAAAAATGCGGAATAATATGCCTGTCTTATGATTTAATGTAAACTATCAATAATTACAAGTTTATAATAATTCTATAATTTTTCAATAGGAATAAGTTGCAAAATTATCAAAATTTAGGTAAACTATAATAGTTAATTTAATTATGGAGAGATGGCTGAGCTGGTCGAAAGCACCACACTGCTAACGTGGCATAGGGTAAAACTTATCAAGGGTTCGAATCCCTTTCTCTCCGCCAAAATATATAAAATAGGGCTATAGCCCTATTTTATATATTCTAGATTGGATGAGAGAAAGCTAGCAACAGTGTTGCTGGCGTAGGGAAGAGAAAGTCGGAGCCTGGTGTGAGTTTGTACAGAGTACAAGGCGAACACGGCGAGACGGGGTCGCGGAAATTTCCCGCCAGGGAAATTATCTGTGACCGAATCCCTTTCTCTCCGCCAAAATAAAAAAAGAAAGAGCTTATCAAGCTCTTTCTTTTTTAGGTTCTATCTCACCTCCAAAATTTCCTCTATATCAAATCGGACTTTTGGCCAGCTTTGATGATCATCTTCAGGGCTGCGGTATCCAAGTCCAATCAGAGTTACGGCGGTATAATCTTTGAGCCCTAATATCTCGGTTACTTTCGTGGCATCAAAACCTTCCATAGGGGCGGCATCCACTTCGAGTTGAGCGGCAGCAAGTAATAGCATCCCTAGTGAAATATAGGCTTGTCTACGACTCCAATCAAAGAATTTATTAGGTTCAGTTGTATCTATAAAGCCTTGTAGCATATTACGATATCCATCAAGAGTAGCTGGATCGGCATTCCGAGCTTTAGCAGCAGCCAGAACAACATTATTTACGCTTTCCGCAGTGAGAATATTGGGTATGGTGAGTACTAGTAGGGTAGGAGCATTGATGGCTTCTTGTTTTCCTCCAGCTTCGAATATTTGATTACGAATTTCTGGAGACTGTATAGAGATATATTTCCATGGTTGAAAATTCATAGATGAAGGGGCGAGACGCGCCGCCTCTATGATGGTATATAATATATCCTCAGGGATGGCAGTATTTAGGAATTTGTCGGTAGCATAGCGCCAATTGAGGGCTTCTAATATAGATTTCATTATGGTTTTATAGTTTTATGATTATTTGATTACAGGTATAGTATATCAAAATATATAATTTTATGATATACTTAATAATATAAAGTATATACAAAATATGAAAATATCAAATAAAATTTTAATTACGGTTGCTTTGATATGGGCATTCCCATTAATGAGTTATGCGAGTAGCCCAAGCTTTCCTAATGGAATATTATTAAAATCTACTAATAATCCCAAAGTCTATTATATTGATAATGGACAAAAGCGTCCTATTGAGTCCCCTAATATGCTACGATCTCAATTTAGATGGGAGGATTTGGTAGTTACTACACAAACTGAAATTGATGCACTGCCTAATGGTCCACAAATGACATATAGAGATGGATCATTATTATCTAATAGAGGCGGAGTCTTTGTAATATCTGATGGGCAGAGATTGCCTATTGATTCTCCGAGTACTTTTCTTCAAAAGGGGTACAAATGGTCTAATGTCATTGCGGTAAGTGATGCGGAACTTGCTCCTCAGCCTCAGGGGCCTGGCTTAACTACAGCTTCCAAACATCCCAATGGAAGTTTATTGGTAAAACCAGGAGGGGAAGTGTATGTGATTAAAAATGGGCAGAGAAGATATATTCCTAGTCCTCTTATATTTCAAGCAAGATATCGTTGGGAAGCTCTGATTGATGTCTCAGAGGCATATCTGAATACCTATCCCCAAGGGGCCAATGAATTCTATCCAGATGGATTATTGATATCTAGTGCTACGGGAGTATTTATGATGCAGAATAATGTACGGCAGCCTATTACTTCTCCAGCAGTTTTTGAGAGTTATGGACTTAATTGGGGACAAGTAAAGCGAGCTACAGATTTTGAATTATCTATTATTCCTGAATCTGGAGCTTTTAATACAGTGAAACGATATGCAGAAGGATCTCTCATCGGTACTGCTGGACCTATATATCGCGTAGCTAATGATGGAAGTTTACAATATATTCCCAGTCCTAAAATTTTTGCAAGCCAAGGATATAGTTGGGATTCCGTACTGAGATTACCAGACAATGTTGTAAATCAATATACAAAGGCAGGAAGAGTTGGCTTTAGTAATGGTGCTTTGATATCTTTTGGTGGCGGAGTATATGTGATTGAAGGAGGATTAAAGAGAGGTATTCCAAGTCCCGCAATATTTGGCGCCCGGGGATATAATTGGGCTAATGTAATTGCAGTATCACAAGAGGAATTTGACTCTAATGCTATGGGGACTAACCTTTCTGATATTCAAGCCGCTAGTATAGATGGGTATGCTATCCCTGCTACAAGTGGTAGAACAGCTCGTGAACAGCATCTCTCTCGAGATTGTAATGAAACCAGCGGTGATCATTATGGAAGAGCAGGTACTCCAGCCTCAGCACAAAATGGCCTATTAACTACGGGAGGAGCATTTGCATTATCATGTCCTGGAGGAAGTCTTAATTCGAGCTATGCTCCATTTGGCGTTGAAGATGAGAAGTATTATATTACTATGCGTTGGAATTATGTACGATGGTATGAAGCTACAAGTACATTAACTCAGAATATTGCTGCTGCTGCTAATAGAATACCACTTGCTAATGTGGCAGATTATCCAAGTACTGGTTGGGTTATTATTAATGGAGAAATTATTGCATATAGTGGTAGAGATGGAAATAGTTTGATTGTATCTCAGCGAGGTGTAGATAGTCCATCTATAGCAGCTTCTCCTAAATCTCATAATTCAGGAAGTACAGTACAAGAAGTATATGAGTTTAGAACCGATATCTGGAGAGGAAGGACTCGTAGTGCAGACTTTAGTAATACTGCTAAAAATTGGCATAGAGGACGCAAGGTATTAGTTACCAATCCTGCTAATGGTAAGAGATTAGTAGCCTCTATTATGGAATCGGGGCCTGCTATATTTACTAATCGTGTATCTGGGCTTTCTCCTGAGGCTATGTTGGCTCTAGGAGTAGTTACTGATGATACATTACAATATGGATTCTTAATTGATCAATCTATTCCAGTAGGACCTTTACAATAATTATGAGGGGGCTATTATATTTGCGATCAATATTATTGTCAATGATAATGTTGATTGTATTTATATTCCCAATATCCACTTTTGCGAGTACTCCCAATATACAATCTCGTAATACTTGGGCAACAGCGGATGATAATACCTATACCCTCAATAATTGGGCACCAAATTCTAATAATACTTTTCAGATAAAGAGAATACTATTACACGATACAGCTTTAGCTGATTTTAATAGTGATTCTCTTGATTCTAGACAAATAATTCGTTCAATATTCACTACACATGCCCGTAATAATGGTTGGGGGGATATAGGGTATAATTATCTCATTGCTCGCGATGGCAGTATTTATCAGGGGAGAATGGGACAAAATGGGGTGAGAGGAGCTCATCTTTATGTGAATAGTACGGGAGATAATTTTAATTATCAAAGTATTGGAGTTTCTCTGATTGGTCGCTATGGAAGTGGCTATGCAATAGTACCGGAAGCTATGAAACAATCTTTAGCCAAATTATCTGGATGGCTTAGTTCAACTAATAGTATTGCCCCAACTGATTATGTGACTGAACCTATTTGGAATTTTTATACTAAGGCATATAGTTCTAATTATACCGGCTTTCGGCTTACTGATCATGGAGCTGTAGAAGCTGGTAATGGAGACACTAATATGGTTGATATGAGCTGGCTTCGGAATCGAGCTCAAGAATGGAAGCAATATTATGATAATTCGCTGTATCGAGATGATAATGGTCGTGTTTATACTATTCAAAATGGGATAAAAACTCCTACGGGTAATATTGGAGGGAAAAATGTGATTAGTATTAATGCAACTGAATTAGCCTTATTTCCTGATAATAGTAATATTCGAACTTTTCCCAATGGTTCATTGTTAAGAACAGATACGGGAGTTGGATATCTCGAGAATGGGAGTATTAGGCCTCTCGTAAATCCTGATGTTTTTAATTCTCGTTTTAAATGGAAAGATGTATTAGATGTCACACGTGCCGAGTGGGATTCTTATCCTTTGGCCTCGGCTTTGACTTTTCGAGAGGGGATGCTAGTAAGGGAGAGAAATAATCCAGATGTATATGTGATTAGTAATCAGCAAAGAAGACATATTCCATCCCCAGTTACTTTTGAGGCTTTAGGCTATAAATGGAGTAATATTACTATTATTGCTGATGGGACTCTTGCAATATCTCATCCAATTGGACCTATTATGCAGTCTCGCCCTTATCCAGATGGGACATTATTGGTTAATCGCGATAATCCAACTGGGATAGAGGTTTTGGAAGCGGGTAAAAGGCGACCAATACCAAGTCCAGAAGTATTCGATACCCAATATAATTATAAGGATTTAGTATATGTATCGGGGTCTGAATGGAATTCTTATCAGCAGGGACCTGCGGTATATTTTCGTGATGGAGTGATTTTGAGAGCTTCAAACAGAGGGGAAGTGTATATCATGTCTGATGGAAAAAAACGCTATGTGACCTCTCCAGGGGTATTTGAAGGATTAGGGTATAAATGGAATAATATTATTGTTGTATCTCCGGAGGGACTTGATAGTGTGCCAACAGGAATTCCTATTAGTGACAGTATGTTATAGATATCTTGCAAAAAGGTTGGGTTTATGATATAATTATATTTAAATGCGCGTGTAGCTCAGCTGGTTAGAGCGCTACACTGATAATGTAGAGGTCCCATGTTCAAGTCATGGCATGCGCACCAAATAAAGCCCCATAAGGGGCTTTTGTGTTATAAAGTGTTTTGAATATGCTGCTCTTTTAAGTTTTTCAAAATAGCTAAATTGTGTATAAGTGCCCAAACAGTGAGAGGGCCTATTCCTCCTGGTACGGGAGTTATTGCTCCTTCAAATACAAAATCTTTATGATATATATCTCCCCTGATATGATTGTTCTCGTCTCTTGCTATACCAACATCAATTAGTATTTGATTTTCTCTAAAGGGTATATTTTTGAGTATATCTGGGTTTCCCGTTGCTGATACAATAATATCTGATAATTGTATTAAATCCTCAAGATTATGGGTTTCGCGATGAGCTAATATGGGGGTAGCTCCATAGGCTGGGAGTAAAGCTGCGAGAGGTTTCCCTACCAATACACTGTCATTGAGTATCAATACGGTTTTGCCAATTAACGAAATATCATAATGCTCAAATAAAAGAATAATTCCACGAGGAGTGGCAGGAATAATAGGGGACAGAGTTGCACTAATACGACTTTGGAATAATTTACCTAGCCAAAAATCAGTGAGGCCATCGGCATCTTTAGTGGGATGTATGCTATTTAATACGACCTGTTCCTCAATAAATGGGGGGAGAGGTAATTGTATAATAATTCCATCAATACTATTGTCTCGATTAAGGTTGTGTATTTCAGCTATTAATTCTTCTTGGGATATATTCTTTTCATATTTGAATAAATGTAATTTCCCCCCTACTTCTTCGAGAGCTTTGGATTTTTTGTCTACATAAATCTGGGAGGCAATATCATCCCCAACCAAAATCACTGCCAAATGTAATCCTTCGGGTATTTTGGGGATAATAGTATCAATAATGGGTTGTGCTATAAGGGAAATCATTGATTAATATTGTTTGAATTGAGTGATAAATGCAATAACTTGTTCTTTAATATGTGCTAAAGTATCGGTATTGTCAATAGACTCAACTACTTGATTGATAAAGTCGGCAATTGTCTCCATATCTGCTTCTTTTAATCCGAGTGTGGTGATGGCAGGAGTTCCGAGACGAATTCCATTTGGTTTAAAGGGAGAGGCGGTATCAAAAGGTATACTATTCTTATTTGTCTCTATATGTACTGAGTTGAGGGCTTTAGATAAAGTATCTCCATCAATATTTTTATTTCTAAGATCAACTAATAAAAGATGATTTTCAGTTCCTCCAGACACGAGCGTAAATCCTTTTGACTTGAGGGCTTCTCCGAGAGCTTTAGCATTAGCGATAACTTGCTCACAATATTGAGTATATTCTGGCGCTAACGCTTCTTCTAGAGCAATAGCAATACCCGCTATATTATTATTATGAGGGCCACCTTGTAATCCTGGGAATACGGCTTTGTCAATTTTTGTCGCAAGTTCTGGATTATTGGTGAGTATAAGAGCTCCTCTGGGGCCTCTTAATACTTTATGAGTGGTGGTTGTAATAATATCAGCATCTGGGAATGGATGTGGATGTACTCCTGTTGCAACAAGTCCGGATATATGAGAAATATCGGCTAAATGATAAGCTCCTATAGATTTTGCAATATCTCCAATACGCTTAAAATCAACTTGCCTTGTATAGGCGGAATGTCCTGAAATAATAAGTTTAGGTTTATGTGCCTGAGCCAGTTGTTCTATTTCTTCATAATTAATATGCCCCTCAGGGGTGAGACCATAACTAATAGAGTTCAGCCATTTTCCTGATATACTAACCTTATGCCCATGAGTAAGATGTCCTCCTGCTGGGAGTGAAAGCCCCAAAATAGTATCATGTGGCTCAAGTAAAGCAAAATATACTGCCAAATTAGCGGGACTTCCAGAATAAGCCTGCACATTAGCAAACTCAGCTCCAAATAATTTTTTAGCGGATTCAATTGCTAAAGTTTCAATTTCATCTATATATTCTTGCCCTTCATAATATCTGTGATAGGGATAACCTTCACTATATTTATTGGTGAGACTAGATCCAAGAGCTATCAATATATCCTGAGAGACATAATTCTCGGAGGCTATTAATCGTATAGACTGAGCTTGTCGTAGAGTTTCTTTTTTAATTAATTCTAATATAGTACTCATTATATCGATATTATGTATATACTAATATTATAGCAAAATCTATCACAATATGCCAATAAATATGATATACTTATATTATATAAGAAATTAAAAAATGAAACCATTAAGTGGAATGTGGTTATATATCAATCTCGGATTTGCCATAATGTGGGATTTTTTAGGATTCATATTATTTATTATTAATTTCGTACCAGTTATTCAAGTTGTTTCTATTGTTGGATCTTTTGTGGTAGATATTGTAGCTATTATGACTGATTTTGCATTTTGTGCTATATATTATAGTTATCTTACGATATATCATGCTAATCTAAAATTGTATCAAGTCAATACCATTAGACAATTAATGCGCTTATCTCGTAATTCCCGTAATACCAGTCCTGCACAAAGTAAAGTTCAACAGGCTTTGGCTCGTAGAACTCAAGAGGCGAGTAAGTATATACTTGATAAGACAGGGGAATATATTATGGCATTTGGTTGGAAAAGAATAGTGAGTAGTATAATTAAAGGTGTTGTAGAGGCCATTCCATTTATTGGAGATTTTTCTCCAACTTGGACTATTGGAGCTTGGCTTCATATAAAAGCTCATCGATCCCGAGCAAAACAAATCAAAGAAGATAATGAGAAATTTGAAGATTCTATTAATAAATGGAGACAATCGCTCAGTGTATCAGGAGCCGTGAATAATATTCGGGGATTTAATCGTAGTGTAAAACCTCAGCCAGTGGCAGCAAAAAGATAAATTCCCAATATCAAGAATAATATGATATACTAAATACAAATTTAATTAATATCAATGAAATATACACAATATATAATAGTAGCATTGCTGATAGGTTCAATAGTATTGAGCTCATCAGTAGTATTGGCACAGGATACTAGTACTACCAATACTGATTCAACGATTATTCCCCAATCAACTCTTTCCAATAATGATCCCAAAACTCAGGATGAGGCCAATACCCTGATTGACAATTATATTAAGCAAAGTTTTGCAGATAGTTATTATACCGAGAAATCATCAACAGGGGAGATTAAACTTGTAGTAAAAAATAAATATCTTTTTACCAAACAACAAATTAATTTTGCAACTATTAATTATCATATAGATAAAGGGTTTGTATTTGATGGAGCTCAATATAATTGGAGAATAAAGAGGGGAGAAAAGATTGTATTTGAAGCAAATGGAATTGATAAAACGGGATTCTTTTATACATTTACAGAATCAGGTACTTATCAAATAGAAATTACTGTCAATTCTCAAGGAATAATTAAGACGGGGAGTATTAGTTTGGATATTTTTGATAAAATCTCCCTCGATTATAGACCACTTAATCCTGCAAAAGGGGATACCATTTCTGTTGCGACAGAGTTACCCATATCACAATATGCAATTGAGTGGAAAATTGATGGGGAGACAGTAGAGCAAAATAATAATAAAATTACCTTTACGGAGAATAAAGGATATGATAAAAGTTATCTCATACAAGCTATTGCAAGAGATAGAATAACAGGATATACCAGGTATTATGGAATAAATACTATTGCGATTAAACAGCCTGCAATTCGGGTTTCACTCGTCAATAATAAGAATAATACCCCTATTGATTATGCTGATGATTTAAAAATTGATGAGGCAATACAGCTGTTGATATCAAGTGATGTGGATAATATTGGGCAAAATGCAAAATTATCTTATACCTATAGAGTTAATGATGAAGTACAGGATGGCAGTGGTAATTCTTTATCTCTCGATATTGATCCTAATCAAGCCTATAAAATAGATATAGTGGTAAAGGATATTAATGGAGATGCCAATGCGACTAAATCTTTTACTATTAATAAAGATAGGATACCACTTGATGCAAATATACAAAGTGCATCTAAATTTGGATTTCTGCGTAATGATAGATATATGGGATTAGCAGTATTAGGTTTGGCAGGACTTATGATTCTGGTAATGTCAAGACATAGTAAGCTTATAAACAAAGATTAAGAGGGGGATTAATGGACAGCGATAAAAAGAAAAAACAATTGATAATACTATTTGTAATAGGGAGTATTATGATAGTAGGAGTATTTATTTGGTCTATGATTCTTAATTTTTCAGGCTTGTCTTTTACAAAACCCGATATAAAAGTACCAGAAATACCAAGTGCGAATGAGACAAAAAATCAAGCTGAGGAAATAAAAAATAGTGTAGAAGAAAATAATAAAGCTAATACGGAAACTGTAAAAGATACCAATAATACAAAATAGCTATTCTGTCGCAATATCTGGAATTACCGTTTTCTCACCATAACTATCCAGAGTCCAAGCTACTTCTTCTACACGAGATTGATTATAATCATGAGTCTCTCGCCTAAATGAAGCTTTACGCTTTTCAATAGATACTTTAATAACTGATTGGGTTGGATCTATATCTCGAGACCAAAGGAATAAAGTTGGCTTCAGGATATAAACCACAACATTTACCAGGAATATATCAAAATTCTGCCCATTTATCTTGATAAAAGCAAAAGCAAAAGTTGCAATAGCAACAGGTAATATACTAATCACAAAAACTCCCAAATTGGGTTTAAAATACCATAAAAATCCCCCAATTACCACACCAATTGCCAAAAATGCAAATTGCCTTATGGTCAGAGGACCAATGATTTTATCTTCAGAGTCAATAAATTGTGGAATATTATATTGCTGCATAGTTATTCTGGTTTTTTGAGATTAACAAGATTTTGTGGAATAGGAGTTGGCTTAGCTGTCAATACTACAGGAGCAGAAGTACGGCGAGGTATTGGAGCTCGGGGAATTGTATTTTGGGGAATATTATTGGGAGTAGAGACAGGAGTTTTCACCGTAGTAATTGGTTTAGGTGTGGGGAGGGGAGTAGTCTGTTTTGGCTTAGGGTCAATATTAGGAGTTATTGTATTGAGAGTTGATTGAGGAGCAGTATTATAAATATCCTGATAGAGGATTGTCTCATCAGTTTGAAGATAATCGTAGAATTGAACTACTTTCCTCAGAGACTCTTTTTCCTCAGGATTTAAGGTTTGTACAATGGGGTCGCCACTAATAAAACGAGAACGCTCAAAGCTGTTAGCTGACCCTAAACCAGTTGTTCTATCATAATACTCAATCCAATTACTAATACTTGGCTTGGCCTGAGGATTTTCTTGAGATAATCGTAATACTACAGAGCCAATAAGTTGATTATTTTGTTTGATAAGAGGGAGTAAATCCTTGCGCATTTCTTCTTTGATGAGTTCTACAGGGTAAATAGAATATCTACTCTCAATTCGGGCGGCAAAATCACGCTCAGAAGGCCATAGAGGATTCAAAGCCTCTATAATATTGAGGGAAATAATTTTATGGAATAATTCGGTTGATATATTGGGAATAGCAGTAACATAAAGTTGGAATATAATCTTAGATAATTCTCGATAAGCCTCTGGATTCGAATCTTTGATATTATTCTCATTAAGAGATTTCTCTAATTTCTCCGCAAATTCAAGAGATCCCGGCACATTATCTGTGGTGATAAGGGATTGAGCTTCACTTTTGATATCTGCGAGTGTCATAGTGAATTATCTTAAGGTTCTATTCCCCTCCAAGCAGCAGCAGCATTCCCTGGGTCATTTTTTTGTAATCCAGATTGTCTTAATCCATCAATAATAGTTGTTTTTAAAGATTGATTCATAGATTTCCAGGTATCAGGGTTTTCTAATTCATTCATACTCCTATTTGATACAAAATCATCAAATGCCCGACTGTCAAATTCATAAGTAGCATTACCACTTGCATCAAAAGCAAATTTATTGGTATTCGGATCAATTTTACGGGTACTAAAGAGATTATCAGAGAAAGTTTTTGCATTACTTGATAAAGATCCTTTTTTGTATTTTTGAAATAATGGAGAATTTTGGGGAACATTTGGTTGCCCTGCAACACTATTAATATTAGGAATTGTTGTAGCGGCATTAACTCCAAACCCTTCCATACCTGATTTGTTTTTAGCAATATTTTTATTCCTTTGTAAGAAAGATTTATCATATTGGGAATCATTTGCCTGAAGATGTTTTTGATTAAATGCAGCAAATTGATCAGCCTCTGTAGCATAATCTTCAGCAATATCCTTAAAAGGACCATTTCCGTTAAATAATTCATTTATTTTCCCTAGAGAATTAAGATGAGTTGTAAGTGCTCTAGCAGTAACTAAATCAGCTTTTTTAATAGCGTCTTTAATATCTGCAATTATTTTATCTGGACGTTCTTCAAACTTATTCTTTTCTATTATTTCTGATTCAGCACTTGCTAAAGCCCTGGCTAATATAGGATTATCATCTAATTTATTTGCTTTTCTTGCTTCTTCAGCTAACCTTAATTGAGTTTTTTGATAATTTGCTTTTTGACCAGCTTGACCTCCAAGGGTTTGTTGTGCTAACGCTCCAAAATAGCCACCACCAAATGCTTTTCCTTTCTCAACATTCGTCTTATTTTGTTCTTTCCACATCTCATATCTATCATTAGGGTTAAATTTCCCTCCACTCAAAACCTGTACACCTCTCGTAGCACCTCCAGCTAACTTATCAGTATTTTTAACTCCACCTTGCACTAATTCTCCTCCCTTACCAAACATTTTTCCAGTACCAACTCCTCCAGCTCCGACATAAGCTCCTAGTCCAAAAGTAGCTACAGTTCCTGCTACACCAACGGCATTTTTGATCATTGGGGGAGCGGATTGTCCTGCTTTCATTGCTTCTATATTAGCGAGGAATAATAGTCCAATTACCAATACAAATTTTATTATGTTTCCATTCTCTAAAAGATTCCCTCCAATATCAGGACCTATGCCTGAATTCATTACCGTAACAGCTAAGTATAAGAGGAACATTAATACTGGACCTGTTACAAGAGCTTGCTGTAACATATTTTGCCAACTTTTTGATAGAGAACTCAATGGGGGAATGAGCCCAGATACAAAGGCTAGGGGAGACAACATAATAACAAACCAAAGAGTTACTATGCGTATAGCAAAAATAGCTGATGTCCATAATAATACAAATATTAGGACAACTAAAAGTATTATAGTAAATAATTTAATAATATTGCTATCTAAACCACTTTCGGAGGCTGTTTGTGCATAATCTGATGCATCTAATATATCTTTTGCTAAATTGGTGCCAAAAGTATTATATAGGGATATCATAATAATTTGGCTAATATCAATGAGGAATCCCACAATAGCCTTACTAAAATTAATAAATAAAGCCGCAAATATGAATTTTGGTAACATTCTCTTGGCAGTATAATTATCTAAGCCTCCGGTATTGAGTACGGTTGCTATTGCAATAAAGAGTAATATAAGCGCAAAGAATAAATTGGCAAAATCTCTGGTAGCTGTCCAACCTGCGTTTACTCCTGCTGGAAAGAAGTTCTGAAAAGACATTACGCTATCTAACAGAGGTTTTACAACTCCACTTAGAATAGCTCCTAATGCATCTCCAAAAAACCCCAATGGGTCTGTAAAAAGGTCTACAACATTCTGTGCATGAGTAATAGAGGGGAAAAATAAGATAGTTATAATACATATAGGAGCTATATATTGTATATGTTTTGTTTTAATTTTCATATTATGGTATAAGTCCATTAACAGCATTATTGAGAGCTCCATTTATAGCCCCTGTGGCTTGATTCGTTAATGCCCCACTTACATTACCAATACCTGGGATATTAATATTCCCGAGAGCTCCATTGAGTAGCCCTGAAACTTGCTTATTAAGCTCACAAGATAATCCATTGGTTACATTTTGTAATAATGAATTTTGTAGAGACTTGAAGAATTTATTAGGGTCAGGTATAGCACCTTGTAATCCAGAAGTTAATTGATTAGCAAAACCACTAGGATTCTGTAATGAGTTAACAGGATTAGAGGTTACATTTTTTTGTACTGATGCTAGAGTATTATTAACTCCAAATAATCCTTGAGTCAGTACGGGTTTGAGTGACCCCTCGAGGATATTATTAGGAATTGCCTCAAAACAATTGTCTCCAGATGCAGTAATAGCTTGATCCACAGTAGACTCTAATACTTTATTGGTAAGAGATTCTATGTTTGATCCTGGGGTCTGAATAGTTTTGGTGAATGGGTTCTTATCTCCATCTGCTGTCTTTGCAAAATATCCACTTCCATCACGAACTTCTTGATCAAGGAGTTCGGTGGCATTTTGTGATTTTTCTGCAGCTACTTGTGCTATATTAAAGGCAATACCATTGGGATTATTTATGGTTTTTGTCGCTAAAATACCACATTCAAAACTCACTTTCGCTGCATCTTCCGTCTTTACATTTCCACAACTTTGGGTAAAATCCTCCTCAGGTAATTGACTTTTTTGATCTTGTAAACCTTTAAAATATTGTTCTATTTCTTTATTTTTATCTAATGAGAAATTCTGATAAGATCCATATTTATCTATAGCTTCTTTAGATACTACTCCAGTATTAGGATCTAATGCTCCAAATTGTATTCCTAACTGATTAATAGCAAAATAATTATTGACAATTAAAGTGTCCACACTAATTTGATATCTCAGAGTATCGCTTACGGTCGCTATTGTCTTTGCTTTTTGTTGAGCGGCTAGAGGGGCATCAATTAATTCTTTTTGCTGATAAAGAGCTAAATCATCCACTACTATTACTGGAAGTGGAGTGGGAGAGGTAACATTAACTGGAAGAGGTAGGGGATTAAAAATATCAACAGGAAGGGGAGCTACGAGGAAATTAGTATTAATTATACCTTTTATATTATTATAAGCACTATCACATTTTGGGACAAAGTCTTTGAAAAATGATGCATCGGTATTAATAAGATTAGTAGGATCTATACTCCAGTTTAATCCTACATTATTAAGGTTTAAAGCTTGAGGACCCCTTGAATCATATCCAAATGCGACTCCATCTAGGCCTAAACTATTTTTTATTTGTCCCAATCCAACCTGGAGAGTATCTGTTAATACTGAACCAGTAAGTGAGCTTAAATCAAGCCCAAATGCTTTTTGAAATACATCACTACAAGATGCCTGAACTCCCTTATAGGGACTATCTGGAGCCGCTATATTCTGTGGCTTAACACAGGTATAGGTAGCATTTCCATCATTTTGTGCTCCAATAGGTAATACCCCTCTATATTGCTTTTGACACACTTCAGCTCCACTACATTTTTTTGTACCACAAGATTGCCCATACAAGTTGTCAGCATAGGTAATATGAGGTGCTATAAATAGAAATCCGAATAAAAATATTCCGATTATTGTTATTATTTTCTGAGAAAATAGAGAAGACATATTATGATTGTTTTTGGTATATGATATTGTATTTTTTTCTGATACTTTGTAGTTCCTCTTTTATTGGTATATCAATCTTTTGGAGTAAAGATAGACTGATTTTACTATTGATATCAAGTCTTAATGGATCAGAGCTTGCATTTAATAGTCCCAATAAAAAGTTATTTTGTATTTGGGTGATTCGAATATATCCTTTATGAAGCTTTAATGCATCTTGGGGTACTTCTATTGTGAATAATGAACGATATAAATCAGTATTAATGCGAAGTAGGGATTGAATATTTTGTGTTTTTCCATCCAAAGCCTCTTCAGAGAGCTGATTGATATTGAGCTGGATAGTATTATCCTTGAATATAGTATATACCTCTTTTAAATATTTTTCAATTGCTGCTTGTGGATTTTCTGGATTGGGGATAACTTTTATTTGATTTTCTGGGAGGGGGGGGAAATCTATACGATTAATACCAAGATCTTGTATATCTTGTTTAATTTGTTCATCAAAAGGATTGGCAGAAAAAAGGGCACTTGCAATAATTTCAGCTCCTGACTCAGTAAAATTAACTTCTTGTTCTTTGCCGTCCTTGATCTGAATAATTCTAATGGGAGCAAGCCCTTCATCTATAGGCGTGAGCTTAGGTTTAGAATCGGGCTTTAATAGGATATAGGCTATTCCCAAACCTAATACAAGAACAATACTAGATATGATAATATTTTTCTTTGTGAATAGAGATTTAATCATGGAAATTCGTATTTGAGATCTATTTTATCAATATAATAAGTATAACATATGAAGGGGTATATGTATATTCATAATGTTAATTGACAATATGATATGATATGATAATATATTAATATAGTATAAAATAAAAAATTATGATTACGGAACAAGTTATTTTAAGCCTATATGCAATTATATTGATAGAAATAGGCCTATTACTATTGGTGTTATTAATTATGTTACTCGATGTAAAGAAAAGTATTGATGCAATACGTAATCTTATTGACAAAGCTTTGCATTTAGGTGATGTAGCAGTAGATACTGCTACTGAATTAAAATCCAATCTTACTTCAATTTCTGGTATTACCTCGGTTATTGGGAATATTTCAGAAATTGTGGCCTCTTGGAATCATTCATCTAAATCTACAGTTACAGATGAAGGGGATGATTTGGGGGAAGCTTTAAGTAAAGTTATACCTAAAAAGAAAAAACGTATTATATAATTAAAAAACACTACTATGAGTAATAAAAATCTATTCAAAGGAATTATGGCTGGACTTGCAATTGGAGGAGCTCTTGGCGTATTATTTGCCCCTAAATCAGGCCGTCAGACAAGACAAGATTTAAAAAAAGCATATAGAGCTACGAGCAAAGATATTGCAAAAAGAATTAATGACTTGGAGGATATGAGTCAATCAAAATATGATCAAATTGTTGATGCAGTTGTCAATGAATATCAAAAATTAGATCCTATTACCCAAGAACAAATTGAGACATTAAAGACTACTTTACAAGAAAAATGGAATGAAGTTGCTGAGACTCAATCTAAAGTCACTAAGAAAGCTAAATAAATCAGTTGTCCATAATTGACAAAAAAGATTAGTTATATTATAGTTGGAATATAATTAATCTTTTTGTTATGGTACATAATGTATTGTACTGGATTACCTTCTGGTTTTTTCATATAATTATGCGTTTGTTTTGCAAACAAGTCCATATTAGTGGAGTGGAAAATTTGCAAAATATAAAGGGACCATTAATTATTGCATCTAATCATCGAGGGCCATATGATGGTATTTGGATTTGGTATTATTTAGCTTTGATGAATCGAACTAAGGTTATATCAATTTACTTTGTTACAGGGGCACGATTTTTTAAGCAACCTATTGTTGGATGGTATTTACGTCAAATGAAATGTTTCCCAGTTGATCGTGGAATGGGTATTCAAGTTCTTGATCCCATGGTTACTGCCTTAAAGAATTGTGAGATGGTTGGCATTTTTCCAGAAGGAAAAATGCAAAAACACCCTGATCATAAAGGGGATGCAAAAAGGGGTGTAGGGTATCTCATTTGGAAATCACAAGCTCCAGTATTACCTGTATATATTAATTATCGAAAGCCTTGGAAATATATTCCAATATGGTATTTAACACTACATATAGGCAAAATCAAATCATATGATACAATAAAGTCAGAAGATGAAATACAAAAAGTAGCAGATGATGTTTTGGAATCAATTTATAAATTGGATAAAAAATAATATACTTTATAGTATAGGTATTGTTTTATTTTTAGTATTGATAATAGGAGCTCGTATCTTTGTTGTTTATACTAATAAAGAAAATATACAAAATCCCATATCTAATCAAAATAATACTATTTCTCCTAAAAAAATAGTAACTGTGAATAGTCCTAGACAATATCAGAATATTGAAATTGGGGATATAATCAAATTAGAATTAAGTCAAGTTTATTTAGAGCCAATTGAAGTTTTTTTGGTATCTCTTGATTCTTCTCTGTCAGATAAGCCACAGCTTAAAGAATATTCTTTAGGACAGCAAAAGTTTAATAGGGGTTTTATTGAGATAAATAGTAAAGCTTATGAGCCAGGTCAATATCAAATTATATTAGTACAAAATAGTCAAAATATAGGACAATCTCCTATATTTGCTCTGATTCGTGAAAAACAAAATCTTACTATTACGAGTCCAGTGGAAAAACAAATTTTCAATCAAGAGAATAACAGTATTTCTTGGAGCTTTACTCCTGATATATTTTTTGTAAATATATATCTTGAAAGTGATAATGAGCGTTTTGTATTAGCTCAAAATCGTATTAATACAGGGAAATTTGATTGGAATTTTGTAGATATTAATGGACGCAATATTCAAAATGGAGAATATGTATTGATTATTGAAGATAATTTTACAAAAGCTGAATTTGGTAAGGTGAGATTCAAAGTAAATCAATAAGAATTTCTCAAAATAAGCTTTTAATGCTATAATAAAAACTAATATAAGTATATAAATCATGAGCATTCTAGATACTATTAATCATATTGGAGAAGAAATTACTATTGAGGGGTGGATTGATACCAAAAGAGATCATGGGAAAATTTCATTTATTGACCTTAGAGACCGCACGGCAAAAGTTCAAGTGGTATTGGTCCCTGCAAGTTTAGATGAGGCCTCACAGTCCCTGATTGTAGAGATTCGTCCAGAATGGGTGATTCGTATTCGTGGGCTAGTAAAAGCTCGTCCAGAAAGACTTATTAATACTGATTTGGCTACGGGTACTGTTGAAATTGAAGCTTTGAGTATAGAAGTATTGAATACTGCTATTACTCCTGTATTTCCCCTAGATCAGGATAAAAATGAAATTAGTGAGGAATTGAGATTACAATATCGGTATCTTGACTTACGCCGATCATCAATGTATAAAAATCTTGCTAATCGGCATAAAGTGACTCAATTTATTCGTAATTTTCTTGATAAAGAGGGATTTCTTGAAATTGAAACTCCTATCTTGACCAAATCTACTCCAGAAGGTGCTCGAGATTTTGTAGTGCCATCTCGGCATCAGCCTGGAAGTTTTTATGCTCTTCCTCAATCACCACAACAATATAAGCAATTATTGATGGCAAGTGGTATAGAAAAGTATTTTCAAATTGCCCGTTGTTTTCGAGATGAAGATACTCGTAAAGATAGACAGCCTGAATTTACTCAATTAGATTTAGAGATTAGTTTTGTAGAAGCAGAAGATGTTATTGCTTTAAATGAAAAGCTTTTGATTGATTTGGTGACACAATTATACCCAGAAAAGAAAATTCAGACTATACCTTTTCCTCGTATTAGCTATGCTGAGGCAATGGAAAAATATGGTAATGATAGACCAGATATTAGAGAGGACAAAGAAGACACAAATATATTAGCATTTTGTTGGATTATAGATTTTCCACAATTCGAGAAAACTGAGCAAGGAAATTGGACATTTTCTCATAATCCTTTTTCAGCACCAAAGCCTGAATATAGAGAGCAATTATTAGAGAAAAAAGATATTGGGAATATTATCTCAACGCAATATGATATTGTCTTAAATGGATTCGAAATAGGAGGGGGAAGTATTCGAAATCATAATCCAGAAGCCTTGAGAATAGTATTAGAAATTTTAGGCTATAAAGGAGAAATAGTTGATCAAGCTTTTGGGCATATGTTGACAGCTCTTGCTTCTGGAACCCCACCTCATGGAGGCATTGCTTGGGGGTTAGATAGATTATTAACAGTACTTCAAAATGAATCGAGTATTCGTGAAGTTATTGCTTTTCCAAAAACTGGAGATGGGAGAGATCCTATGATGCAATCTCCAAACCCAATTCAAATCGATCAGCTTTTAGAATTAGGACTTGGGCTTCAGAAAAAGTAAAAATATAATATATATACGGATTAAGTTGACTATATATCATATTATTGATAGAATAATATGGTTATATACGGGAAGTGGCGCAATGGCTAGCGCACCTGGTTTGGGACCAGGGGGCTGCAGGTTCGAGTCCTGTCTTCCCGACCAATGAAAAATTAATATAAGAATATACCCAATATATGAATTAGGTATATTCTTATATTATAGAGGTAATTATGATTCTCTCTATATATAATTAAATCAAAATAAATATATAATTTTGACGAATACATATAATGTGATATACTAAATGTAACTTTAAATACATACTATATATGAGCACTCAAGATACAGACATAATCACAAAAATATCTATAGAAGATATTGGTGCACATCAAACAGAAACAGTTTCAATTAGCCAAAAGCCTGAAGCTGAAATGATCCCACAACGCTCAAATGCGATTAAAATTCCTCTAGATAATATTATAAAAAAATAATATGACCACCCAGCAGCAAGTCAAAGAACTTGTAGAGAAGCGGGCAACTACCGAGGAGATTTACCTTGAATTATTACAGAAAAATATTACTGTTAAAGAAATACAACAGGCACTCAAAGATATTGAAAAGCCTCACTTTGATATACAATCTCAAGGGATTACAGTAATTATATTATTTGGAGCTATATCTATAGGACTTGCGGCAATCAGTTTTATTGCTTCCAATTGGAGTATATTTGAGGATATTGGGAAAGTTTCTATTATTAGTATGGGATTGGCTCTATCATATTTAGGAGCTTATTTTGCAAGTAAAGCAAAGCTTATACGCGTATACAATGGGCTTATTATATTAGCTCAGTTAATTTTTGGTGCGGGGGTGTTTTTGATAGGAGAAATTGTACATATTGATATTGCATGGCAAATAAGTTTTTTGATATGGAGTATGGGAGTATTTGTCGCAGTATATTGGTTGCAGTCTCGAATATTGTCTTTGGGACTTGCATTATTAGGAATTATTTCAGTATTAGGAATTCCAGATTTTTTTGATAATTATGATTGGTATCGTCAAGAATATTTGGTATATGCAATATTAGCTCTTATAGTCTCAATTAAATTATATTGGTATATAGCTAAAAAATTAAAACAAGATGATTTTTCTCGCTATTCATTTGATTAAATACTATGGAAATATTTAGTATACTTATCCCATTTATTATATTCATACTTATTATAGGGGGTATTATTATATTAGTTCGCTTAATTAGTCTACAAAGATCATTTGCCGAGGCTACATTTTTTATTGCTGTTTCATGGGATGATTTATTAAGACAATTACTTTTGAGTATATCTCTTATATTAGGCCTTGCAGGTATTTATGCAATGAGTCAAGTATTAAGTCTTCCTATTGGCTGGTATTATTTTGTTAGTATAGGAGGTGTTATAACAGCTATTTTAGGACACCGTAAACATAGTCCTGCTGTATTTGCTGTTGGAATAATAGAATTCTTATTAGGTATTATTATTGGAAGTTATCAGGTTGCTTTTCAAAATGGAGTAGATACAAACATATCTTTTATTGCTACTTTTTTATTATCAACAAGTCTTTATACTATAGCATTTACTTTCTTTGACCAATCTCGTAATAAACGCTATTATACCGTACTTACTTTGATTGGTGTCTTGGGATTAGGCATTCTCAGTTTTGTGTTGGGAGCATTTAGCTCTAGGGATATTTGGGCGACTATTACTAATAATACTACTACTGCTATTTGGAATAATCCTAAAACGCTTAGTATATTGCTGGGGGCAATAGCAATATTTGGTGTAAGTAGTATAAGTGCTTGGAAAAAAATCAAATCTGATTTGTATCAGGGTATTGGGATTTTGATTGGGCTTGCTGGTTCTTTGTTTGTAATATTTTTACCAAAAGTCGCATCACTATACGAATCCAATCAAACATATATGTATGATACTACTATTTTAGCTAATAAAAATAGAGAAATATTACCACATATTATATCATTCAATAGTATTTTCCTCATAGGGGTATTATGGCTTTTATTTAGTGCTTATAAATTAAAAGAAATTTGGAGATTAAATTTGAGTATTTTAGCCTTATTTATATTCGTATTAGTCAGGTATTTTGATTGGGTTGAGAGAACAGAGTTAGATAGGAGTTTATTTTTCTTGAGTTTAGGATTAATATTTTTGATTACAGGTTGGGTTTTGGAGAGAGTAAGACGAAATATATTAGCTAGTATAGATAATTAGTATGAAAACTAAAAATTTGATTATAGTATTTATCCTACAACTGATTATTATCTTAGGTCTTTTTGCTTATTTCTATACTCAAAAGAGGGATATTAACTCAATAGTTTATCTGCCAACTATTAATACCGAATATCAAAAAGATACATTATATTTTGATATTAATACTATTCAAGAATCTGTATTTGGATATGGTTATATGTTAGAAGAGTATAAGGCAAATATAAATAATATAAATGTAGATGTAGATGATATTGTATATATTATATTAGATCAATATAGGGGGAAGGTAAGTGGAGTAAGACAAGTAGATAAAGAGTATCTTGGAGATGGTAAAGACCCAATCATAAAGGGGAAGGTAATTAGTATTAAAAAAGGGAAGCCAGAGTCCGGTGAAATCACAACTTATAATATACAATATGGGATAGAAGATTTAAATTTTGAGCCTATATCCTTAGTTGGAGCGGTAGCTAAAGTAGAGTTAAATTCAAGTGGAGAGCCTAAATTATTAGAAATCTATCAAGATAATAAAGTTATTTATCGGGCTAATTAGCTTGACTTTTTTATCTCTTGAATAAAATCATAAGTTTTCTTGGCAATAGCTGTATATGAAAACTCTGTGTTTGCTCTATTTTGAGCTAATTTAGATAATTTTATATATTTAGATTTATTAATATATGCATCATTGAGAGCTTCTCGAATAGAAAAAATATCTTTTTCAGCCACAATATAGCCAGTGTCCCCAATAACTAAGGGAATAGCCCCACTATTAGAACCAATAACAGGAGTGCCAGCTGCCATAGACTCTACCAAAACGCGTCCAAATTGCTCTTTCCAAATTGGAGTGGTATGTGAGAGTAAGATAGAAATATTGAATAATTGAAAATAAGCAGGAATATCCTCAAAAGGGATAGCATTTTTGAATATGACAATATCATCAAGTTTTAATGTCCGTACCAGTTGTTTGATTTGGTTTACATATTCCGCATCTCCATTCCCAATAATAATAAGTTTAGTATTATCTTTATCCCAATTCTCAAAGGCATGAATCATATCCTCAATACCTTTTTCTGGAGTAATTCTGCCAATATAGCCATATATGAAGGTATTATCATTGAGCCCTAATTCTGCTCTTATCTCTGGTAATTTAGGTGAAATTGTTGCAAATCGATTATAGTCCACTCCCAGTTGAGGGAGTATACCTCGTTTTCCTTTGAAGCCTAGTTCATCAATGCGATTTTCAAAATCTTGCCATACACCAGGAAGTTGAAATATAAGTCCATCTAGTTTTGAAATAACATATTTCTCAATAAAATGAAATGAGGCATAGCGAAATTTTTGATAGAGAGTTTCTGCCTCTTTTTCCCAAATATGACACATATTTTCACAAGAAAGTAATATTAATTTGGTGTGAGGGAAGAATTTTTTTGTAATATATGTCACTTGAGCGGCAATTTGAGTCCAATATTCCTCCTCCAAGAGAATAATATCTGGATTGAGGGATTGTAGAGTTGATTTGAGGTTTTTGAATACAAAAAAGTTTAATTTACCGGTAAAATATCCCGATAATATAATATGGCGATAATCTTTCCCCTCATATTGCTCTGCATATACTTTTTGACCACCACCTTCTAATCCAAATTCTGGGGTTATGAGAGTAATATTAAGATTATGATATTCTGATAAAGCCTCAATTTTGGCTCTATAGGCAGAATACACATAAGCATGAGATATAATAATGAGATTAAGAGATTTTTTCATATATAGGTATTATAACATAATTACCTATATTATTTACGTATTCTCTTAGCCCCTTCCCAAGAATCATTATCCGCTAGAGGGTAATCAAAATAAACTCTTGCACTCGTTACATCACATGTATGAGCCAGTGCGGCAAGAGGTTCCATAGCACGATGTTTTCCAGAATAATCTTTACCTTCACCCTCTACATATCTGAGGCCATTCTTCTGTTCCTCTGTTAATAGTATGCCATATTCTTTGAGCTTCTTTTCTCGAAATATAAGTTGTTTTTCTGGAGTATCCATATGAGGTTTATTATCTAATTTTCCATCATCTCCTAAATCATATCTCCAAGGCTTCTCTATATCATGTAAATAGAGAACTAATAGCACATCAGATAATGAAAAGGGTAATGGGCGTAGAGAATTTAATGTATTATACAGTACTATCGCAATATTCATAACTTCCTGAACATGATCATAATATCCCCCTAGCCAAGTATGATGATTATGACTACCTCCTTGTGCAGTTTTAAAAAGCTTTTCATTATCTTGGAATATTGTAATACAAGCAGAACGATTAGGATTATCAATCATTTCTAGCATTTCCTCGAGAGTGTAATATGGGGTCAGCATGATATATATGGTTTTCTTTAGTTTATTTTATTGCCTTTTTGAGTCAGGAATTGATTTATTCTGCGATTTTGTATTGGCAAGACTAGGTAGCGAAGACAAGCAATTATAGGTTTAAGAATAATAGGGCATTTAGTGTTAAATAATGTCGCATCCATGATGACTAGCTGATTATTATTCAAAACAAATATATTACTCATACATTTTTTAAAAATACCTTTTTGACCTATTAAATCAATCTCGGGTTGTCTATCTTTACACATCTGGTGATAGCCATCAATAATTTTTAGAAATTGCTGATATAAAATTTTATTATCGAGATCTTTTGCAGTCAAATGATGTTCGATAATTTTTGGTTGAAGTTGTGCAAAATAGTGCTTATTTTCTGAAATGACAATTTCAGTATTTAGAATAAAGTCACCGAAATACTTTTTACTTATTTCAAGCTCTTTTTGTGACCATTCAATACCTTTTTTGTGACCGTAAAAAAAGTGAATAAGAGAAAACTTAAGTACTTTATCAATATCATAAGAATACACAATATGTTCACTACCAAAGGAAAGTAGTTTACCTATTTTACTTTTTTTGTATTGATTCATAGTATAGTAATATCTCCTAAAAAATTTTAAGGTATGGCTGAAAGGGAAAACATATATTTCAGCAAATACCAGGATATATAAGACCGGAGTAAATTTATTAAGTTATCTACTTTTCTATTATACTCATTTTATATATGACATACAAGTGTATGTATTTTAACTATAAATAAATACCGATAGATACAACAATATGCGGAAGTGAGAGGATTCGGTCACAGATAATTTACTTGACGGTAAATTTCCGCGACCCCGTCTCGCCGTGTTCGCCTTGTGCTTCACACAAACTCACACTGGGCTCCGACCTTCTCATCCTCACGAGAGCAATACTATTGCTCTCTGTCACTTCTTCAAATATTATTTTTATCTCTTGGCATAAATACCAAAAGATAAAAATATATGCGGAAGTGAGAGGATTCGAACCTCTGGTAGGGGTAAACCTACAACAGTTTTCAAGACTGCCGCCTTCAACCGCTCAGCCACACTTCCTAATGAGATATATTATAGCATATATTTAGTATTTTGTATATATAACTTATATGTTATACTAAAATAAAGCTATAATATAAAAATATGGGTGGAATTTGGAAACGTTGGAAAAAATCTCGACAAAAAGCAAGAGGATATATTACGGAACATTATTTACGAGAAATTGTATATGGGGGTAGTGATGGGATTGTGACTACTTTTGCGGTAGTAGCAGGGTTTACGGGTGCTAATGTATCTGGGTCTAATATTGTAGGGCTTACTCTTGGGACTGTGGTATTATTTGGTCTAGCCAACTTATTCTCTGATGCTATGTCTATGGGACTGGGGGACTATATGTCACTGAAGTCACAAGAAGATTTGTATCATACAACTTATGAGAAAGAATTAAAGCATTTAGAATCTAATACTGATTCTTTTGGAAAGCGTATGCAAAAAAAATTAGAGGAAAAGGGATTTACTACAAAAGATTCTCATGAAATTGTAGCCTTATTCCATAAAAATCCAGAATTTGGTATTGAATGGGTAATGCAAGAATATCATGATATTCCAAATCCTGGTGACACGAATCCAATTTTTTCTGCTCTTACTACTATCTTTGCATTCTTATTCTTTGGCTTTATTCCTCTTATTCCGTTTGTATCTGGGGCTTGGAATGCTACACAAGCCTTTGTGATATCTATTTTAGGGGTTTTAATTGCTTTGATATTGCTAGGATTATTAAGATGGAAAGTAGTAGGCTATGGATTAACTCGAGCTTTGGGGGAGACATTAGTGGTAGGAAGTGTATCAGCTAGCATTGCTTTTGTGATTGGAACTTTAATTGGAGTGTGATTGACGAAAGGCATAAAAAACGGCATACTATATAGAAATTAAGGAATATATTATGCGAGTAGCATTGGTTCATGATTATATGGTGCAATATGGGGGAGCTGAAAGGGTTTTGGAAGTCTTGAGTGAAATGTTCCCGAAGGCTCCTATTTATACTCTCATATATGATTCTAGTCAATTATATGGAGCTTTTAGTGATAAGACAATTAGGACTTCTTTTTTACAAAATTTACCCTTTGCCAAAACGCATCATAGAATTTTCCCTATATTAATGCCATTAGCTGTGGAAGATTTGGATTTGAGTGCTTATGATGTGGTGATATCATCTTCTAATAGTTATACAAAAGGGGTTATTACGAGACCAGATGCTATACATATTTGTTATTGTCATACTCCTATGCGATATGCTTGGGATGATTATCATAGATATTTTAAGGAATTTCAATATTCTCCTCTGATTAAACCATTTCTCCCATTTGCTATGAATTATATTCGTATGTGGGATAAAATTTCCTCAGATAGAGTAGATTATTATCTTGCTAATTCCCATAATGTTGCTGGGAGAATCAAAAAATATTATGGAGCCGAGTCAACAGTATTATACCCTCCCGTAAATACTGAAATTGATTTTGATCCTAATCAAAAAGGGGAATATTATTTGATGTTAGGAAGATTTCTTCCTTATAAACATTATGATATTGTGATTGAAGCCTTTGTTAAAAATGGTAAACCTTTACATATTGTAGGGTCCGGCCCAGATGAGGCCAAATTAAAGGCCCTCGCTAAGGGGAAATCTAATATTGTCTTTTTGGGGCGTATGAACGATGAGGAGGCTCAAGAACAATTTAGAGGAGCTAAAGCCTTTATATTTGCTTCAGAAGATGATTTTGGTATAGTTCCAGTTGAGGCAATGGCAGCGGGAAAACCCGTTATTGCATATGGGCGTGGTGGTGCATTAGAGACAGTAAAGGATGGAGAAACAGGAGTTTTCTTTGATGAACAGACTCCAGAATCTGTAACTGAGGCTGTTAATCGATTTGAGAAAATGACTTTTGACGCTACCGCTATTCATAATCATGCTCAGCAGTTTTCAAAGGATGCTTTCAAACATCAATTCTATACCTTTTTGGAGCAATATGATATTATGTAAGAGATAATTATTAATATAGAGATATGAATATATATCGAGACTTTTTCAAAAAATATGCCCTTTTTCTTGCTATTATTACTATTGTAGGAGCTAGTAGTGGACTTGCTATTACCAAATTATTGCCAAAATCATATGATGTATCTCTTGCGGTAGATATTGAGCGTAAGGCTGCACCTACGGATAAATTTTATACCTATGATGGATATTATGCCATACAGGCAACAGAGTTATTTGCTAAAAGTGTAGAAAGTTGGTTTGTTACTCCAAGTTTTGTAGAAGATGTATTGAAAAATGCAGATAAAGCTGATCTTGATCAATTATCAGTAAAGGATTTTCGCCGAGTATTCACGCCAGAGCAAATCTCAGCTAATTTGGTAGAAGTTCGATTTGGTGTCAAAGATTCAGCATTGGGAGTAACTTTGACGGAAGCGATTAATTCTAGTATCAAATCATATATAGAAAGTAGAGATATACAAGATTATAGCATTCGAGTAGGGGATCCTGTGATAAGACAAAAAGAATATAATCCTATTTTCTTTAGTTTAGGAGGATTGGTACTTGCCTTTGCATTAGGTATTAGTATAGCTGCGATCAAAGAATATTATTGGAAAAAATGAATATTGGGATAGACGCCCGGGGGATTAGAGATGGTTTTAAGGGAGGTGTCGGAGAATATACACAGCATATAACACAAGCTCTTAGTCAATATTCAGATTTACATTTAGAAACTTTATCTACAGGATTAAGACAATCTCCTGGTATAGAAGGGATCAAAGATACTTGGGTTAGCTACCCCAATAAAGTATTGAATTTGTCATTAAAATTAG
This sequence comes from Parcubacteria group bacterium, assembly GCA_943354045.1. Taxonomy (GTDB): domain Bacteria; phylum Patescibacteriota; class Minisyncoccia; order SW-4-49-11; family SW-4-49-11; genus CALRBF01. The sequence continues at coordinate 62,547 of CALRBF010000001.1, read as the reverse complement.
CTTCACAACCCTATATAGATAGTCTATTTAGTAAAGTTCCTGACAAAATTTGGATGCCCAATTGGAATATTACCGCAATAAGTCCAGAAACAGAATTGATATTAACGGTACATGATATTGCCTTTCGTATATTGCCTGAAGTGTTTTCCCGTCGAATGCGATTATGGCATCAATATATTGGTATAGATAAACTTCTCAAAAGGGCAAATACTATTATCGCCGTATCCGAGTCAACCAAAAGAGATTTAATAGATATATATGATATCAATCCCGAAAAAGTACAAGTTATTTATTCCGGCATTGATCCATTATTTCGCCAAGCCATACAGCAAGATGCAATACAAAGAGTAAAACAACGCTATCAACTCCCTGAACGCTATATATTATATTTAGGAACTATTGAGCCTAGGAAAAATATACAATTATTAATACAATCTTTTGAGAAGTTAGCCAGCAAGGATACAGATATACGACTCGTAATAGCAGGAGTAAATGGTTGGCTATATCATCAAATACATACCATTATAGACAAATCCCCCTATCGAGATAGAATACTCAGAATAGGATTTGTGGAAGTAGAAGATAAACCCATTGTATATCATTTGGCACAAATTTTTGTGTATCCGTCTCTGTATGAAGGTTTTGGATTTCCACCCCTAGAAGCAATGGCTTCCGGTACTCCGACAATTGTAGCTAATAATTCAGCTTTTCCTGAAATTGTGCTTGATGCAGCCTACAAAACCTCACCTTATGATGTATTAGAATTAACTGATATTATGCATACTTTACTCACGGATAGTAATATGCATGCATATTATACAGAACTTGGACTCAAACGTAGTCTTGATTTTGATTGGAATAATACGGGTAAACAGGTATATGAAATACTAAGTAAATAAAATGATTATAGTTATTGACAAAATTGTGAAAATGTGATATAAATAGAATTGTAAACATTAGTAGGAGATCCTACAGTGTCGATCGTTCAAAAACAGCCCCGCCTCCACCCCATCGGGGAGCCCGAGTACCTCCTCCAAACCCGAGCAATCGGAGTCTTGAAGGGGGTAATTGCCCCTAACGGGGTAATTACCTTGACGGGTGAGTTCCGGGTGAAAGCTCTTACTCTTGAAGCAGAAGTCCATGGACTTGTCCTTAAACTTCTCAAGGAGGGTGAGAACTCCGCCATGTTCGTGGTTTATCCACAAACCAAAGATGGTCGTGTAAACAAGCTCCAAGTGATCGGGGTCTGGAAACCTTCCATTCTTGACCCTAATTCTGGGGCTCAGGATGATCTACCTGAGGAATTCTCCATTCGTGGGGAGGTTTGTAAAAGGGTTTGGTGCGACGATAATTATGGTCGCAATGTTTCTGTCAAGGTCTTTGGTGACCACTTTGTCACCGTTGACTTCATTGATGCTCCGCGCCTAAGTAAGGGAGATTTCGTCTCCATGGATGCCATCCTCACCAAGGATGGTCGTCTCCGTACTAAATGGGTTGAGAAGATCCCGGTTTCCGAGGCCGCGTTTGCCCGCCCCCGCCAGATCATCCGTCCTGGTCGTCAAGTTCGTCGGCGCTCCAGCGCTGCGAACTGACTCTTCAATTATATTTGAGTCCGCTTCTTCACAGAGGTGGGCTTTTTTCTTTATAATTTGACGAAATAGATAATTCAATATAGACTACTAGAGAATTAAATATATATTATATGTCCAAAGCTCTGATTATTGTAGAGTCTCCCACCAAGGCAAAAACAATTGGTAAATTTCTGGGAAGAGATTATACGGTTATTTCTTCTATGGGGCATATTCGAGATTTGCCAAAATCTAAAATTGGGGTTGATCCCGATGAGAATTTTGATATTACCTATGAAATTCCGGCTAAGGCAAAGAAGACGGTAACTGAACTCAAAAAATTAGCTAAAATGAGCGGAGAGGTAATACTTGCAACTGATGAAGACCGAGAAGGGGAAGCTATATCTTGGCATTTGGCACATATTTTGAAATTAAAACCTGAAACTGCCAAAAGAATGGTATTCCATGAAATCACCGAATCTGCTATTCAAAAAGCTTTGGCGAGTCCCAGGCATATTGATATTAATTTGGTAGATGCACAGCAAGCTAGGCGAGCTTTGGATCGCTTGGTGGGGTATAAATTATCTCCATTTTTATGGCAAAAAGTACAGCGAGGTTTATCTGCTGGACGCGTGCAATCTGTGGCTCTTCGCCTCATAGTAGATCGCGAGAGAGAAATAGAAGCTTTTCAGAAAGAAGAATATTGGTCTATTGAGGGAGTTTTTTTGAGTGGGGATACTTCTCTTGATATTCCTGCCAATCTTACGCATATTGGAGGAAAACGGTTAGATAAATTTGCCTATAAGACAGAAAGTGAATCACAAAATTTGGTGGCGGGGCTACAAGCCTTATCCTATAAAGTTAAATCCATAGAGAATAAATCTGTTTCTCGAAATCCCTATCCTCCTTTTATTACTTCATCCCTACAACAAGATGGGGCGAGAAGATTATATTTTTCTGCCAAGCAAACTATGATGGTGGCTCAGCAATTATATGAGGGGGTGTCTCTCGGCTCTAAGGGTCAGACAGGACTTATTACCTATATGAGAACGGATTCTACTAATTTATCTGGGCAGGCAATTGCAGCGGCAAAAGCTCAAATTACCAAACAATTTGGGGAAAGTTATTATCAGGTGAGACAATTCAAAACCAAGGCTAAGAATGCGCAAGAAGCTCATGAGGCTATTCGTCCGACAGACCCAAGTCTTACTCCAGAAGATGTGAAGCCGTATCTGGATGATAAACAATACAAATTATATAGTCTTATTTGGGGGCGATTTATGGCAAGTCAAATGAAGCCCGCTCTATTCGATACGATGAATGTGGCTATTACTGATACCAAATCAGAGAATTATACATTTACTGCTACAGGAAAATCTTTAGTCTTTGATGGATTTATGCGAGTATATGATATTAAATCAGAAGATGTATTGCTACCGCGTATCAATCAAGGAGAAACTCTCTCAACTCAGGATATTAGAGGAGAACAGCATTTTACTCAACCTCCAGCTCGCTATAGTGAAAGTAGTTTGGTCAAAGCACTCGAGACAAATGCAATTGGACGGCCATCTACCTATGCCTCGATTATATCTACTATTCAGACCAGAGGATATGTAGTCAAAAATGATGATAGACGATTTGCTCCAACTGATATTGGGAAAGTAGTCACTGATATGTTGGTACAGCATTTCCCTCAAATTGTAGATATTGATTTTACTGCTAAAGTAGAAGAGCAATTTGATGAAATTGCCATAGGCAAAGATACCTATCAAAAAACAATGGCAGATTTTTATGTGCCATTTGCTAAAAATTTGAAAGATAAGGAGAAAAGTGTAGAGCGACATCGGGATATTATCGAAGATAGACCTTGTCCCGAATGTGGTAATCAGCTTGAAATCAAGCGTAGTAAATTTGGTAAATTTATAGCCTGTACCAATTATCCTGAATGTAAATATACTGAGCAAAGTGATGAGGAAAAGCAATTACAGGCAGATTTTGGGGGAGAAAAATGCCCTAATTGTAGTGATGGAATAATGGAGGTGAAATCAGGGAGATTCGGACCATTTTTGGGATGTTCTAATTATCCTACTTGTAAGACAATTAAAAAAATTGAGCATAAAACAGGAGAAAAATGTCCAGAATGTGGCGTGGGGGATATGGTATTCAAAAAAGGAAAGCGTGGGCCATTCAAAGCTTGTAATCGGTATCCAGATTGTAAATATATAGAAGGAGCAAAGAAACAAGCAGGTAATTATACTACAAAAGCTAAAAAGAAATCTAGTACTGTGAAGAAGTCGGCACCTAAGAAAAAAGCGAGTACTAAGAAATAGTGTTAGTTGACAAAAAACTATAGACTGTGTATAGTGAGCTTATTCCTCGCAAACTTTTATGTATACGAGAAAAGTCAATGAACAAAGAGAAGTTCTTGCGAAGCCTTCTTTAGCCCCGACAATTCCATTACAAGAGAGATGGGAAAAAGAAGATTTTTCAATATTACAAAAGCAAATATTAAGTCTAAACTTTGAGGTAAGAGGTTTATTAATATCTAGGCACCCGGGTACAGAATTCATAATTGAAGCTTTTAAAGGTCAGAAAGAATATAAGGATATATGTGAATGGGGTATATATGAGGCTGGGCAGATAAAAGGTAGCACAATTTATCTTTAGTACAAACAGGGGATGTCGTATTGGCATCCCTGTTTTATTTTGTCTATTGTGGATAAGTTTTTATTGACGGGGGGAGAAAATACCTATATAATGGTAGAAAGTGGTAAAAAGTGGAAATAAATGGTGAATATATGTTCATAGGAGAATACAGTCATAATATTGATGATAAGGGAAGGCTTGCTGTCCCAAAGAAATTTCAAGAAGATTTGAAAGCTGGACTTGTTGTTACCAAAGGATTAGATAATTGTCTTTGGGTATATACCTATGAATCTTGGAGAGAATTAGCTACCAAACTGAGTAAACTCCCTATTAGTAGTACTAATAATAGGGCTTTTAGTCGATTAATGTTGGCTGGAGCCATGGATGTTTCTCTGGATAAACAGGGTAGAGTAGTATTACCTGATTATCTTCGTGATTATGCCAAATTGGGTAAAAAAGTTATTGTAACTGGATTATATGATAGGCTTGAAATTTGGGATGAGGTATCGTGGAAGGCTTATAAAGAGCGTACTGAGGCAGAATCTGGAGAAATTGCAGAACAATTAGCAGATTTAGGAGTATAAATATGTCGGAATTTAGTCATATTCCAGTTTTAAAAAATGAAGCTATCGAGGCTCTTGCTATTCGAGATAATGGTATTTATATAGATGCCACAGTGGGGCTAGGTGGATATACACGAGCTATTGCAGATAAAGTAGCTACGGGTAAGGTGATTGGGTTTGATGCTGATAGTAGGGCTCTTGCTATTGCTGAGGAAAGTTTAGCTGAATATGGGGAGAGAATTATTTTGAAGCATAGTAATTTTCGCTATATTGAGCGTGTATTGAGAGAAATTGATATAGTTGTAGTTGATGGTATTGTTGCAGATTTGGGGCTCTCATCAATGGAATTAGATGATAGTTCTCGAGGATTTAGTTTTAGAGAAAATGCTCCTCTTGATATGCGATTTGATATTGAGTCTCAAGATTTAACCGCAAAGGATATTGTGAATACCTATTCTCAAGAGAAGTTGGCAGAATTATTCAAAAATCTTGGTGATGAGCCATTCTCAGGGCGTATTGCTCGTGTTATTGTAGAGGCTCGTAAAATAAAAAAAATTGAAACCACTCAAGAATTAGCTGATGTTATTGTATCTATTGTCCCCAAAAAATTTGCCAAAAAATCTATTCATCCTGCTACTCGTGTATTTCAGGCTTTGAGAATGGAGGTGAATGATGAAATTGGAGCGCTTAGGTCTCTTCTCTCATCTTCTCTTTCTTTATTAAATTCTACAGGCAGACTGGCTATTGTATCTTTTCATTCTGGTGAAGATAGAATTGTAAAGCAAACATTTCGTGAATGGCGAGAACAGGGTTGGGTGAATATTCTAACCAAAAAACCTATTACTCCAACAGATGAAGAAATAGGCGCGAATCCAAGATCCCGCTCTGCAAAACTCCGTATTATTGAAAAAGCTTAATTACCAATATGAAACAAATGAAATCCATTACTTATCTTCTCGTCATCACCATACTTCTTGCGGTAGTTTATATTGCGGAAAGTAATTCTTTATCGGTGCAAGGTTATATTATTGCAGAAAATGAAAAAGACTTAGATAAAGCACAGCAATCCTATACTGAACTCAATACACAAGTAGCTCAATATAATAGTATTGGAAATGTGAGTATAAATTCAGCTGTTGCTGATATGGAAGCCGCTCAATTTGTATATATTGCTGAAGATGGTGCCCTGGTGAAAAAATAGCATATGGTAAAAAAAACTCCCTCAAAGTCATCTACCCCGAGAATATCGTATAATAAAGTGAGACTTGGGGCTTTTGTCAGCTTTATATTTATTCTTTTTGGAGGTATTATTGCAAGAGCAGCACAATTACAAATCATTAAATACGGAGATTATAAAGCAAGGGCAGAAGATCAGCATATTCGAGAATCTGAATTAATAGGAAAAAGGGGAAATATTTATTTTCAAGATCTCAAATTAGGTCAAAATTTTCCTGTTGCTATTAATCTCAAAAAATATGATGTCATTATTAATGCTAAGCAAATTGATGCTAGTAGTGAAGAGAATAAAACCAAAGTAAGAGATTTTATTTATCAAAGTTTTCCAGATATAGATAAAAATAAATTAGAAGAAGAATTAAAGAAGACTAGTAAGCAGTGGTATTTAGTGGCAAAAGATATTCCAGAAGAGACCATTAAACCCATACAAGATAATAATATAAAAGGATTCGTATTGGACGAAAAATCAGCTCGATTTTATCCAGAAAAAACTCTTGGGGCTCAAGTTTTAGGATTTGTCTCAAGAGATTCACTTAAGGGGCAATATGGGGTGGAACAATATTATAATGATGAGTTAGCGGGAGAAAATGGATTTGAAAAGGGGGAGCGTGATGGTAGAGGTACTTGGCTTGCTAATACCGCAAGAGAGAAAAAAGATGCGGTAGATGGTTCTCATATTGTGCTTACTATTGACCATACCCTACAATATAAATTAGAAGAAGTATTGGGGCAATTATCTACAGAATATAAACCTAAAGTAGCACTTGGAGCTATTATGAATCCTAAAACGGGAGATATATATGCTATGGCTTCTAATCCTAGTTTTGATAATAATGAATATGGGAAAGTTGAGGATATAAAGGTATTCCAAAATCCCTTTATATCGAGTTTATATGAGCAGGGATCTATATTTAAGCCGATTACTGTTGGGATTGGGCTTGATAAAGGAATTATTACTCCTAATACCATATATGAAGATAAAGGAAAAGAGACTATAAATGGATATGTTGTAGATAATTGGTCAAAAAAAACTTATGGAAGACAAACTATGCAATATTCTTTAGAAAACTCATTGAATTTAGGTATGGTATTTATTGAAAGAGCATTAGGAAGAGAAGCTTTTGTTGCGGGAATTAAAGATAAATTTCAAATTGGGAATAAAACAAATATTGATTTACCAGGGGAAGTAGCTAATAATATTAGTAATTTGACAAAGTCTGAGCGAGATGCTCGGGATATAAGTTATGCAAATGCTTCATTTGGACAGGGTATTTCTATGACGCCAATACGATTATTGACATCCTTTAATAGTATTATTAATAACGGAAATATTGTAAAACCTCGAATAGTAAAATCAATACAAAAGCCAAATGGGGATATTCAAACTTTTGATCCCGAAATACAAGGCCAGTCAATGTCACAAGAAAAGGCTCAAGAATTATCTCGTATGCTTGTGGATGTGGTAGAAAAAGGTTCGGGTAAAAAAGCTGCCGTTCCTGGATATAGTATTGGAGGTAAGACAGGAACGGGACAAATATATAGTGCGGGAGGATATCAGGAGGGGGGAGATACCTATCAATCTTTTATAGAATTTGCTACTTTAGACAATACAAAGTATACTTTACTTATATCATTAGATAGTCCGCAAGGTTCAAAATTCTCTGATGTCTCTGTAGTTCCAAAAATGAAAGAGTTAAATGAATTCCTCTTAAATTATTTTGAGATAAAACCAGATAAACCGATTTAACAAATAGCCCGATATGAAAAACCTGATATACCAAATTCTCAAATATGCAAGTAAACAATTATTAAAGCGGTATAAGCCCACTATAATAGGGGTGATAGGGAATGTGGGTAAAACCAGTATGAGAACTAATATGGTTTCTTTTTTGAGCCAATTTAGTCCGGTTGGTACTAATATAGATAATTACAATACTCCTATAGGGGTAACATTATCATTTTTGGATGAACTATCACCAGGTAAAAATATATTTAGTTGGATTCGTATTATTATGAAATCTCTATCGAGGGCTTGGTTTGGATATGCGCAATTTGCTCCTATTTGGGTATTAGAAATTGGTATTGATACTCCAGGAGATATGGATGAATTTGTAGAGAAGTTTTTAGAATTTGATGTTGTGGTATTTGGGTTTATTGGAAAAAATCCTGTGCATTTAGCTCAATTCCAAAATAGAAAAGAATTAATTAATGAAGATGCAAAAATACTCAGGGGATTAAAATCAGATGGAGTTCTTATTATTGATGGAGATGATGAGGTGCTTAAATCTATTTGGCGCAAAAGAGAAAATGTGATTACTTTTGGATTTGGGGATGTAGATATTAAAGCTTCAGATTTTAAAGTTGCAATAGATGTGATTAATACCAAAGAACAATGGGCTCAGTATTATAGTAGTTTAGTTCCAAAAGCAAGCTTTAAAGTTGAATATAGAGGAAGTAGTATTCCATTTCAGGTTGATTATATATTAGGAAAACATCAGGTAACTGCGGTGCTTCCATCAATTGCACTTGGTATTGTAGATGGTATTAATTTGATTGATATTTCACAGCAAATAAAAAAAGTAAATCCAGTCAAAGGAAGACTTCGATGTTTGGAAGGAATAAAAGATACATTATTAATTGATGATACCTATAATGCCGCTCCTGCAGCAGTTGCACTTGCCTTAGATTCTCTGGATAGACTAAAAGTTGCAGGGGCACGTAAAGTTGCAGTATTGGGAGCTATGAAAGAGTTGGGTCCAGATTCTCAACAAATTCATCAAGATATAGGTCAGTTAGCTGCAAAAGTTGTTAATGTATGTATCGGTGTAGGGGAGGATAGTAAAGATATTTTATTAGCTTTTCATAAATATAATCCAAAAGGACTATATCATTGGTTTGCTGATTCTGAGGAAGCAGCACTTCATATAGTTGACTTTATTACCTCAGATGATATTATTTTAGTAAAGGGATCACAATTCTCTCGTATGGAAAGAGTGTCGGCAGAACTTCTGTATAATAAACGCTATAAAACAGAATTATTAACTCGACAAGCAGCAGAATGGCTATAAAAATACTATTATGAAAAAATCAAACAAATCATTTAAACAAGCCTTTGCTGAATTAGAAAAATTAACTCAAGATTTAGAGCAAAATGATGCTCTAGATTTAGAGAAGGGTGTCGTTTTATTCGAGCAAGGTATGGAATTGGCCCAAATTTGTAAAAATCATCTCTCAGAAATAGAAAATACTATTATTACGATTCAAAATAAATATTCAAAAAATCATGAAAAATCTTAAAATTAGCGTATTTGTTTTCATTTTAGGATTTTTAATTCCTAGTATTTCTTTTGCAGAGACAGAAGATAGAATTGTATATACGCAATGTGAATTGTCTCAATATGAAGAACAGTTAGCACCAGATTGGTATTTGGTTCAGCAAGGACAAGTCAAAAAAGAATGTATTATAAAAGATATTCCAGAACAAAAAATTTATTTAGCAAGTAATGATGCTCAGTACTCTAATCAATGGGCACTCAAAAATATTGGACAAACAGTATTAGGTCAAGTTGGACTTGCAGGTAAGGATATTGGATTTGAAATAGCATATCCTAATATCTCAAATGTACCTAAAGGAAATACAAAAATTGGATTAATTGATACAGGGGTTACATCTATTCCTGATACGGCTAGTCAAATAGGGGGGGGATTTAATATGATTACTAATAATAGTAATGTAGCTGATGATAATGGGCATGGAACATTTATCTCGAGTATTATTGCATCCCAAGTGAATAATGGATTAGGTATAGCTGGAATTAATGATAGAGCTACAATTATTCCCATTAAAGTATTAGGATCTGATGGGAGTGGAGATTTATCTGATTTGATTAAAGGAATACAATATGCAATTGATCAAAACGTAAATATTATTAATTTAAGTCTTGCGACAAGTTCATATACTTCATCACTTAATCCTATTATCGAAAAAGCTTATCAAAAAGGAATTATTATTGTAGCAGCAGCTGGAAATGGGGGGCTTAATATTACAACTCCCACGGTATCTCCTCTTAATAATGATGGGAATAAAAATTGGATTATTGGAGTGGGTACTATTGATAATCGTGGAATCAAACCTACATATTCAAATGATGGTTTGGGAGTAGATGTATTAGCTCCAGGAGATGCTGTGCTTGGTTATAATGCCGGTAATAATGCAGAATATCGTTCTGGAACATCTATATCCACAGCAGTGGTAACGGGAATTATTTCTGCTTGGCGCGATTATTATGGTATTCTTACCCCGGAAGATGCTATGAATTTAATTAATAGTTCTAGTCAAAATAGAGTTATATCTATGAGTAATGCTATGATAAAGCGAGCATATCCTAATGGAGCTTTAATTCGTACCGCAAATTCAGGGGTATATATTGTAAAACAAGGGATAAAAAGACCTATTATTGATCCAATTGTATTCTTATCTTATTATTATCGCTGGGAAGATATTAGTATAGTGAGTCAATCAGTATTTGATGCTATTCCAACTGGGGATGCACTCTCTCTTCGAGAAGGAGTTTTAATTGCAGATAAAGATAAAGTTTATGTGATAGAGCAGGGGCTAAAGCGTCCAATTGCCTCTCCTCAAGTTTTCTTGGGATTAGGATATCAATGGAGTAATATTCAATTTCCGTCTCAAGCAGTACTTAATAATCATCCAACGGGAGCATTAGTAGGAGATATTGATACTCCACCTAATGGTAGTGTGATTTATGCAGAGGGAACAGGAGCCTATTTAGTTGAAAATGGGAAAAAAAAGCCTTTCAATACTCCTTATACATTTTTAAGTAGATATAGGTGGAGTGATTTGATGTTAACTCGACGCAATATTGTAGATGCTCTTCCTATGGGTACCGATGTATTTCCTCAAGAAGGTTCTATTATTAGAGATAATGGAGCGGTATATTGGGTTGAGAATGATACTAAACGTCCATTTGCCTCACCACAAGCCTTCTTGGGGCTTGGATTATCTTGGGGAAGAGTAGTATATCCACCAGATATTGTTTTGACTACTCTCAAGCAAGGTGCTATAATACAATAAGAATTAATAATAAAATATCATATGAAAAAACGTATCGCAATTAATGGATTTGGAAGAATAGGAAGAACGGTATTAAAAATATCATTATTACCACCATATAATGAAACTTTGGAGGTGGTAGCAGTCAATGATTTAGGGGATGTACATAATCTTGCCTATTTAGTCAAATATGATTCAGTATATGGGACAATCCCACAAGATGTTTCCGTAATAGAGCGAGAAGGAAAACCTTATATTAAAGTTGGTGAGCAGGAAATTGTAGTAACTTCCGAAAGAGATCCCAATAATTTACCATGGGGTAGTTTGTCTATTGATGTCGTAATTGAATCAACTGGATTCTTTACCAGTACTGAGAAATCACAAGCACATATTAATGCAGGAGCGAAAAGAGTAGTAATCTCAGCCCCAACTAAGGATGATACTTTGATGGTAACCCCAGCCCTTAATGAGAATGCCCTCAAAGATGTTGTGATTAGCTCTAATGCATCTTGTACTACCAATGCAACCAATCCAGTAGTAACAATTATTCATGAAGCACTTGGTATAGAGAAGGCAATGCTATCCACGGTTCACGCCTATACTGCAACACAATCTTTGGTAGATGGTATGGCGGATCCCAGTGATCTTAGAAGAGGGAGAGCAGGAGCTCAGAATATTGTTCCCTCAACCACAGGAGCTGCAAAAGCAGTAAGTAAGGTAATTCCTGATCTTGCAGGAAAATTTGATGGTGTCGCAATTCGTGTTCCTGTTATTGCAGGATCATTAATTGATTTGACTATGCTGATATCTAGAGACACCACTGTTGAAGAAGTAAATCAAATTCTTATTAATGCTTCTAATAGTGATAAGTGGAAAGGTATACTTGGTGTAACAACAGATCAATTAGTATCTACGGATATCTTGAAATCATCATATGGAAGTTTGGTTTCTCTTGATTTAACCCAAGTAGTAGATGGTGACCTCATTAAGGTTATGGCTTGGTATGATAATGAATGGAGTTATACGTCTATGCTAATGAGTCATGTGCAAACAGTACTGAATATATTGGAAAATTAAAACATATTATGAAAAACAAAAAATATAACAAAAAAGGATTTACCCTATTAGAAATATTATTAGTAATAGCACTTATCGGTATATTAGCCTCTATTGTACTCGTTGCAATTAATCCCTCAAGACAATTAGCTCAAGCTCGTAATATTCAAAGATTAGATGATATTAACAAAATAAATCAAGCTTTGGAGGATTATTTTGTTGCTAACCGAGCCTATCCTACAGGAATAACAGGAGACTATAAAGATATTTGTCCACAAAGTGGGGGAAGTAATTGTATTGATTTAAATCTATTAGTCCCAGATTATATTGCCACCATTCCAATATCTCCTAATGCAGCTGCAGGAAAAACAGGATATTCTGTATCTATTAATCCAAATAATCAATTATCACTTTGGGCTACAAACTCTGAGCTAGGAGCTATTGTAGTAGTGGGTGTTGTGCTAAATCCAGGAGATAGAGATTTGAGTTTTGATACGGGCATTCCAGGAGGGTTTAATGATGCTGTAACTAGTATTATCCAGCAAAGTGATGGTAAGATTGTTATAGGTGGTAATTTTACTACATATCAAGGAGTATCTGCAAATGGTATAATACGACTTAATAGTGATGGGAGTAGAGATACAAGTTTCAACATGGGTACAGGGTTTAATAATCGTGTAACTAGTATTATCCAGCAAAGTGATGGTAAGATTGTTATAGGTGGTTCTTTTGATACATATCAAGGAGTATCTGCAAATCTTATAATACGACTTAATAGTGATGGGAGTAGAGATACAAGTTTCAACATGGGTACAGGGTTCAACATGGGTACAGGGTTTAATAATCGTGTAAATAGTATTATCCAGCAAAGTGATGGTAAGATTGTTATAGGTGGTTATTTTGAGACATATCAAGGAGTATCTGCAAATGATATAATACGACTTAATAGTGATGGGGGTAGAGATACAAGTTTCAACATGGGTACAGGGTTTAATGATGATGTAACTAGTATTATCCAGCAAAGTGATGGTAAGATTGTTATAGGTGGTTATTTTGATACATATCAAGGAGTATCTGCAAATCGTATAATACGACTTAATAGTGATGGGAGTAGAGATACAAGTTTCAACATGGGTACAGGGTTTAATGGTTCTGTAGATAGTATTATCCAGCAAAGTGATGGTAAGATTGTTATAGGTGGTAGTAATTTTACTACATATCAAGGAGTATCTGCAAATGGTATAATACGACTTAATAGTGATGGGAGTAGAGATACAAGTTTCAACATGGGTACAGGGTTCAACATGGGTACAGGGTTTAATGGTTCTGTATATAGTATTATCCAGCAAAGTGATGGTAAGATTGTTATAGGTGGTTATTTTGATACATATCAAGGAGTATCTGCAAAGGATATAATACGACTTAATAGTGATGGGAGTAGAGATACAAGTTTCAACATGGGTACAGGTTTCAACACGGGTACAGGGTATTTTAGTTCTGTAGATAGTATTATCCAGCAAAGTGATGGTAAATTACTAATTGGAGGCTGGTTTTCTCAATATCAGACAGTAGGAGTTAATAACATTACCCGTTTAAATAGTGATGGTAGTGAGGATACTAATTTCAAGACAGATGGTGGAATAACTAGTAGAAATGCTGTAATTAATGGGGGGATAGATAGGATTGAACAGCAGAGTGATGGTAAGTTATTGGTTACTGGAGAAGGTACTTCAATTCAATATCAAGGATCAAATGCCCATATAATACGACTTAATAGTGATGGGAGTAGAGATACAAGTTTCAACATGGGTACAGGGTTTAATGATTCTGTAGATAGTATTATCCAGCAAAGTGATGGTAAGATTGTTATAGGTGGTTATTTTACTACATATCAAGGAGTATCTGCAAATCGTATAATACGACTTAATAGTGATGGGAGTAGAGATACAAGTTTCAACATGGGTACAGGGTTTAATGCTACTGTAACTAGTATTATCCAGCAAAGTGATGGTAAGATTGTTATAGGTGGTAATTTTATTACATATCAAGGAGTATCTGCAAATCGTATAATACGACTTAATAGTGATGGGAGTAGAGATACAAGTTTCAACATGGGTACAGGGTTTAATAGTTCTGTAAATAGTATTATCCCGCAAAGTGATGGTAAATTACTAATTGGAGGCCAGTTTTCTCAATATCAAGGAGTATCTGCAAATCGTATAATACGACTTAATAGTGATGGGAGTAGAGATACAAGTTTCAACATGGGTACAGGGTTTAATAGTTCTGTAAAGAGTATTATCCAGCAAAGTGATGGTAAATTACTAATTGGAGGCCAGTTTTCTCAATATCAAGGAGTATCTGCAAATGATATAATACGACTTAATAGTGATGGGAGTAGAGATACAAGTTTCAACATGGGTACAGGGTTTAATGCTTATGTAATAAATAGTATTATCCAGCAAAGTGATGGTAAGATTGTTATAGGTGGTGGCTTTACAAGTTATAAAGATTCTCCAGTAACAAATATTATTCGAGTAATTAAATAGTAGTATTATATAAATTGGTCCATTGACGAATAGATCGAATAACCGTATACTTGAGACTACGTATAAGGGTGTAGTATGAGTAAAACAGTATTTCTTGGAATGTCAGGTGGGGTAGACTCCTCAGTTTCAATATATCTCTTGCAACAACAAGGATATAACGTTGTAGGTGTATTTATGAAAAACTGGTCTGGTAAATTAGAGACGAGCCGTGGTGTTTTTGATTTTCCTTGTTCCTCTCAAGCTGATTATGAAGATGCTAGGCAAGTTGCGGGGCATCTCGGGATATCAATTTATACTTTTGACTTTGAGGAAGAATATCGTAATAGAGTTATAGAGTATTTTATAGCTGAAATCAAATTAGGAAGAACTCCTAATCCAGATATTATGTGTAATAAAGAAATTAAATTCAAGGTTTTCCTGGATAAATGTTTGTCTCTGGGAGCTGATTATATTGCAACGGGACATTATGCTCGAATCAATAAGACAGAAGATGGAATATATCATCTCTTAAAGGGTATGGATAGTATTAAAGATCAGTCTTATTTTCTCTCTACTCTTGGTCAATATGAGTTGTCACATACTTTATTCCCAGTTGGGGATATTCCAAAATCTGAAGTTAGAAGAATTGCGGATGAGATTAAACTGCCTAATGCAAAAAAGCCAGATAGTCAAGGAATTTGTTTTGTAGGAGAAATTGATGTTAATGCTTTTATAGAGTCTTTTGTAGGAGAAAATCCTGGAGATATTATTAATACCGAGGGGGAAATATTAGGACAACATAGAGGATTATATTTTTATACTATTGGTCAGAGAAAGGGGCTCGGGATTGGAGGAGGTATACCGTATTTTGTCAAATCAAAGAATCTCGAGACCAATCAACTCATTGTATCTAAGGGGGTAGACCCATTAGATTTATATCAATCTGAAGTTATTATCAAAGAATTATCTTGGACTGATAAAATACCAGTATTACCGCAACAATTACAGGCAAAAATCCGCTATAGATCTCAGGATGTAGCTTGTCTTGTTGAGTCTATTGATAAAGATTCTCTCAAGATTATATTTGATGAGCCCCAGAGAGCTATTACACAAGGTCAATTCTTGGCTCTATATAAAGATGATGAATTAATTGGGAGTGGGATAATGGAGTAGGGTATTGAAAAATACCTATATTTATGCTATAATGATAGGTAATATCATACTAAATTATGCATTCTCCATTTGTTATTATATCTTCTCCCTCAGGTGGAGGCAAATCAACAATAGCAAAAAAAATCCTACAATCATCGCGTCGCTTTGCTAAAGCAGTTTCTGCTACTACAAGAGCCCCAAGAATAGGGGAGAAAAACGGCAAGGATTATTATTTTCTCTCTGTAGAAGAGTTTCGAGATAAAATAGCTCAAAAAAAATTCTTAGAATGGGAAGAAGTATATATAGACAAATTCTACGGAACTTTATTATCTGAAATAGAAAAATTATCTAAGCAAAAAAAAATTGTAATTCTCACACTAGATATTCATGGGGCATTAAAGATTAAAAAGGAATTTCAGGATAGAGTATTGACGATATTTTTGGATATTCCAAATCTTGAAATATTAAGAGAACGTCTACGATATAGAGCTACAGAAAGTTCAGCATCTTTGGAAGATAGATTGGCAAGAGCCGAATATGAATTATCTTATAAGGGTCAATTTGATATTGTAATTGAGAATACTAATCTTACCAATACGGTTGAACAGGCTATAACAGCTATTGATGAATTTTTGCATAAATGTCAATTGTAGGCTATACTCAAGTATAGAGTAGAGTATATTATTGGTTATTTGATATATTTTTATTATATACTCACTCAATATTGTTATTATTTTACTATGCTATTATGACAAAAAAATATAAGCCAACCTTTAAACATAAAAGAGGGTTCTTTAGTAGTGCGGATGAATTAGTAGATGATATTCCACAGTCAAAACCTGCTATATCATCTCAAGGACAACCCGTATCAGTGCAACCTAAATCTGAGGCAAAACCAATGCATTATCAGAATACTCCTAAGCCTAAAGTAGAGCCAACACAAGGACTAAAGTCAAAAAAGCAATCATCATTACCGAAAGCATTTCAAAAAAGGCCCAACTTTGCTTTTATTGATGGGCAGAATTTGAATAAATCAATTCAAAATCAAGGCTGGAGTCTTGATTATAAAGAATTTCGTAATTATCTTGATAAAGAATATAATGTGAAAAAAGCTTATATGTTTATTGGTATGGTTAATACCAATCAGCAATTATACTCTGCTCTACAAGATTTCGGTTATCATTTGGTTTTCAAACCAACTTTGGCTACCAAACAAGGTGAATTGAAGGGGAATGTGGATGCAGAGATGGTGCTATATGCTCTGACTCAGATTAATCAATATGATAAGGCAGTAATAGTTAGTGGAGATGGTGATTTTTATACTTTGGTGCAATATCTCAAAAGTCAAGGTAAATTGCATACTCTTTTAGTGCCTAATGAAAAAGCTTATTCTAATTTATATGATTCTTTGGATATCAAGACAGATTTCGTAGACGATTTGAGGCAAAAATTAGAATATAAGAAAAAATAATCACTCAAAATTTATGCCAGAATTACCAGAAGTAGAGAGTCTAAGAAGAAGTCTCAAGCCTTATATAATAGGTAAATCTATTCAGTCTGTTATTGTACATAAGCCTAAATTAGTAAGTAGTTCTGGTACAGTAAGACAGCCACTTATCGAAAAAAAGGAAGAATTTGAAAAAGAATTAAAAGGAAGAACAATTACAGGTATTACTCGTATTGCTAAGAATTTATTAATACATCTAGATAGCGGCCAAGTATTATTGGTACATCTCAAAATGACAGGCCAATTAGTATATCAAGAGAAGGGTGAGAATAAAGCCCTAGGGGGGCATCCCATTGAACTATCTGAGACCAAACTTCCCAATCAACATAGTCATATTATTTTTGAATTAAATAAGGGTACTTTATTTTATAATGATATTCGTATGTTTGGGTATATATTATTGTATCCAAATGAACAAAGCCTACACAAATCAGGGTATTTTGATGCAATCGGAATAGATCCACTCGATGATACGTTTACCTTTGAATATTTGTATAAGCAAATTAATACCAGAAAGTCAAAACTCAAATCAATATTACTGAGCCAATCTATTGTAACAGGACTTGGTAATATCTATGCTGATGAAGTATGTTTTCGAGCTGGTATATTGCCCAATCGCCTTGCCTCAAGTTTAACAAAAAAAGAAATAAGAAAATTATATAATGCTATACAAGATGTTATCCCAATAGCCATATCAATGGGAGGATCTTCAGTAGCCAATTATATTATGGCAGATGGCTCTCGAGGTACTTATGCCCGAGAACATAAAGTATATGGTAAAGCAGGAAAACCCTGCCAATTATGTGGTCACATATTACAGAAAACTATTGTCAATACTCGAACAACAGTATTCTGTCAATTTTGTCAAAAATAAGATATAATAATATACATGGAATCAAATAATAGTTATAATGTCAATATTAATCTGTATTCACTCTTTCAAGCTTTATTAGTACTTGGAGGATTATGGTTAGCATTTACACTTAGCAATGTAATTGTACTTACTATATTAGCTTTTATTATTTCATCGGGTATTATATTTGGAGCGAAAAAATTGAATGAAGTATTACATCTACCCTATACTTTGGGAGTGATTTTTGTAATAGTGATATTATTTGCAGTCTTTATACTATTAATGGAACTTATTATTCCAACTATTAGTAGTGAAGTAAGGGGTTTGATTGATAAATCCCCTGAATTATTTGATCAATTCAATGTATTTATAGGAAATATTTTGAATATTAATGATTTTAATATAACTCAATTTTTCAATACAGGAGGAGATTCTAATTTAGGACAAATTACGTGGAGTGTTTTAACCGGGGTATTTTTTACTACTCAAAATATTATTAATACCATATTATATATTGGATTTTTTACCATAACAACATTTTATATGGCGATTCAGCCCAAAAACCTTGATAGCTTGATACAATTTTTCTTTCCTCAAAAAAAACATAAAAAAGTTGTTGCTCATATTGAATTAGCTCGTATAAAGGTTGGTTCTTGGTTACTAGGACAATTACTCATATCTTTCATATTAGCGAGTATAACATATCCAGTTTTAGTATTCTTAGAAGTACCATTTCCATTATTATTAGCGGTAATTGCTGCGGTATTTAATCTTATCCCTATAATAGGTCCCATCCTTTCATCAGTACCTGCTATTATATTAGCTTTAGGTAGTGGGTTCCAAATTGCATTAATTGTGGGATTATTTTATCTTGTCATTCAGCAAATTGATGGAAATTTTGTGACTCCATTTATTATGAGAAAGGTTACAGGAATACATCCTCTTATTGTTATGCTTGTAATTTTACTTGGAACTTCATTAGCTGGAGCTCTTGGGGCTTTAATTTCAGTACCATTGGTGTCAGTATTGTCAATTTTCATTAAAGAATTAGAGGATTAATATGGTATATATTGTAGCAGGTATTATTATTGTCTTACAGGTAATTATTATCGGTATATTATTGAGTCGTAAAAGCAATATAGGAGGCGATTTTGCTAATATATTAGCTCGTACAGAAAAAATAATAAAAGATGATATACAATTATCTCGTAAAGATTCTCGTGAACTTGCACAAGAGGGGAGAATAGAGTTGGGGAATAATCTTAATACATTTGGAAACTCTTTGCTCAAAAGAATTCATGAGTCTTCTATTATGCAAAAAAGTCAATTAGAAATATTCTCTCAACAATTAGTATCTCTTACAAAGCAAAATGAGACAAAATTAGATAGTATTCGAGAGACGGTAGAAAAACGCTTAACTGAGCTACAAAAAGACAATAATCAAAAACTTGAGAAAATGCGAGAAACAGTAGATGAAAAATTACAATCAACTCTCGAAAAGAGATTAACCCAATCTTTTCAATCTGTTAGTGAGCGATTAGAGCAGGTACATAAAGGGCTTGGAGAAATGCAGAATTTAGCAGTTGGAGTTGGAGATCTTAAAAAAGTATTATCTAATGTTAAAACTCGTGGAACTTGGGGGGAAGTTCAACTTGGTAATCTCCTAGAGCAAATTTTAACCAAAGAACAATATCAGGCTAATGTGGCAACCAAAAAAGATTCTAATGATAATGTAGAATATGCTATAAAATTACCAGGTAAAGATAAGAATCTCAATCATATTTGGCTCCCAATTGATGCAAAATTCCCAATAGAAGATTATCAGAGATTAATTGAAGCTGAAGACGCCAATGATAGACCAGCTATTGATGCTGCTAATAAAGCTATTGAAAAGAGATTAAAAGATGAAGGCAAGAAAATACAAGCTAAATATATTGATCCTCCTTATACTACAGATTTTGCTATTCTCTTTATCCCAATTGAAGGTTTATATGCTCAATTATTAAAAATCCCAGGATTAGTGGAATCAATACAGCGAGAATATCGAGTTATGATTACAGGACCAACTACTATTACCGCTATTTTGAATAGTCTTCAAATGGGATTCAGAACTCTTGCTATTGAACAGCAATCGAGTGAAATATGGAAAACCCTATCTGAGGTAAAAACAGAATTTGGACGATTTGGTGAAATATTAGAGCGTACTCAGAAAAAATTACAAGAAGCTTCTAATCAAATTGATGCTGGAGCAACTAGAGCTCGTGCAATTGAGCGTAAACTCAAAAATGTAGATACCTTTGAAATGGGAAAAGCAGAAGTTGATTTGATAGAAACAGCAGAGTCAGAATTAGAGGCTTAAGTTTTTGATAATACCTGCTCCTACAATAGCAGCAGTCTCGGCTCTCAATATATATGGAGTAAACAATACAGGATTATAGGCATAATATTCAATGAGATATTGATATTCTTTTTGAGAAAAACCACCTTCAGGGCCAATTAATAATGTGATATCAGACTGGCCTTTAATATCAAAGCTATGAATAGGGACGACTTTATTATATTGTGTATCTCCAATCAAATTAAGACTATTTTTAGGATAATTAATTTTGTCTAATTCTTGTATACTGAGAATAGGGAAATATACTTGCTCAGATTGTTTGCAGGCTGTTTGAATAATTGTATTCCAACGATTCTGTTTAGAAATAATATCTTTGAGATTAATTTGGGCATAATCTGTTTTTGTGATAATAATTTCATCAATACCTATTTCTGTTAATTTTTGTATAATTAATTCTAATAATGGTATTTTTATAATACTGATAATAACTCGAATAGAGGGCTTTTGCCTCGGAATAGTAATAGTTTCAACAATATCTCCTTTGAATGGCTTTAATGAGTTAATTTTGAGTTTATAAAGAGTGCCTATACCATCAGTAGCCTGTATAATTTCATTCGGCTTGAGGCGTAATACATTACTGATATGATGAGTTTCTTCTGGGACAAGGCTTTGTTCTTTGAGGTCAAATATAAAATAGCCCATATAGCTTATTTGAATACTCGCTTTGTTTTAACAGACCATTCTGAGATAGAGGCATAGCGGTCTACTGAAGAATTCCCAATTGAGACAGTAATATTCTTGATAATAGGATTGGTGTAATAGAGATATTTAGGTGAATAAATAAATATAGCAGGTACATCACTTGTAATTTGTTGTTGAAATTGTTGTAAGCTAGAGGTAATTACATTAATATCAGTGTTAGTACGTGCAGTTTCCAAATATCCATCAGTATTAATATTCGTATATTGAGATAAATTGAGTCCTGGACTGGTTATTTGAGAAGAATGCCAATAAATATAAGGGTCTGGATATATATTAAGTCCAAGCCCCAAGAATAAAGCCTGATAAGATCTATCACGAATTTGATTGGCTGATAAATCTGCAAAGGATACTAATTCAATATTCATTTGTATTCCAATTTCTCGAATTTGAGCTTGTAGTGTTTTGGTTACTTCGTCTACTTTATTTCCATTAGCAACTAAAATAGTGAATTCAGCTTTTTTATTATCTTTTTCTCGTATACCATCACCATCTATATCTTTCCAATTGGCATCATCTAGGGTTTTCTTTACTTTTTCAATATCGAAAGCTATATCAGTAGGCACATAATACTGATTAAATGGAGTTAATGGCCCATTGATAAGCGTAGCTTGATTTTGTAATATATCATTGATAATAGGTTGTCTATTAATTACATTGGATATAGATTGGCGAATTTCCTTATTACTTAATAAGGGGTCTTTAATATTAAATATAATACCAAATGATTGAGGTATATTCATGACATTAAGCTGATATCGAGAAGAGTCAGATAATGGAGCTTTGAGCTGTGTAATAGCCTGTAAATTGTTCTGTTTAAAATCTTGTATCATTTCCTCTTCTTTGGAATAGAATACCAAAGTAAAGTTCTCTATATTAGGTTTTTCTCCAAAATAATTGGGGTTTTTTTCAATAGTAATCGATGCAATATTACCATCTTTCTTTTTTTGAATAGATTTATATTTAAATTTACCCGCTCCAATAGGTTTTAGATTAGCTTCGGACAAAAGAAAGGCACTAGGTTCGAGATTTTGCCAAATATGTTTTGGTAATATTCCAAAGGTAAGATTAGATAAGAAGGGAGAATAACTAGAATTGAGATTTAATTTAAGAATGCTATCATCAACTCGAGTAATAGAAACTCCTTTGAGAGCAGAACTAATAGGACTATTATAAGCTGGGTTTTGTATAGTTTGTAAGGTGAATATAATGTCATCAATAGTGAGAGGAGTATTATCATCCCACTTAATATCAGATTTTAACTTGAATAAATACTCTTTACCATTATCTCCTACCGTATAACTATCAACTAATTCATTAGACAAATTTCCTGTTTTATCTAGGCGAAATAAACTGGGATAAATAAGATATTCTAATACTCGATCAGGTTTATTGATATCATTGGAAAAAGATAATACTGGATTTATATATTGAGGTTGTCCAATAATACCTTCTTTAATAATACCTCCTGTTGTTGCAATTTCCTTTGTAAGTGAACGATAAATCAAACTTCCCATCACAACAAGAATAATAAAAGCAATAATAAATGTGAGGAATATATTTTTCTGAAGACTTTGGGGTAATTTAGGTAAATTAATATTAGGTCGTGAAATTTTGATTGGGGACTTAGGAATGATAACCTTTTTAAAATTAGGCGGTATAATCGGTTTGGGGATTTTTCTAATAATATCCATAAAAAGAAAATATAATATCTAACTATACAACAATATAAGCAATACTCCCAATCATAATAAGTATTCCAAATACAATAGTTGCTCTGAATAGAATTTTTTCAAAACCACGTCTTGTCTGATAAGATCCACCAGCCCCTCCAAATGTAGAAGATAATCCATTACCAATTTGCTGTAATAGTACAGAAGCTACCAACAAAACAGATAAAACAATAAGAGCAATAGAAATATAAGTGTTCATAATATTATCGTAAAAAGGTATTAGATATCATATTTATACTACTAATTACCAAAGAGGTCAATACAATAGACAAGAAAGTAGTAAATTGTACTGGCTCCAAAATATAGTCAAGTGCATAAAAAGCAACAAGATTGAGGACAAAAGAAAACAACCCAAGGGTCAGTATAATAATAGGAAAAGTAATAGCTTTGACAATAGGTAATATAATAGAGAATATAATCGTAAATACTATTCCCGCTATGAGAAAATAATACCAAGATATATCTCCACTAATCTCAAAACCAGGCACAATCACACTTGCTACATAGAGTCCAACACTATTTCCTACAATTGATATGATAAATCCCATATATAATATTAGTTCTTATACTCTTAAGTATATCATATTTTAATAGATTATCTAATGATATAATAATCATCAAATTCAGCTAATACCCTGTTGGTATTCTTACTGGCAGTTTGAAATAAATCTTTATGATCTTTTGTTGTAATATATAGGATATTGGGATCAAGATTATTATTTACTAAATTTTTTTCAATTTGTAAATTAAACTTTTGCACTATAGGTAAATCATATCGGGATAAATAGCCTGCATTAATAGGAATATTATTCTGGGCAGCCCAGAATGTAAATATAATATAATCATCAAGACTTTTATAGCTTCTTTGACCACCGGGATACATATATACCCCTTTATATTCTTTAATAGTATTTTGCCAAAATATACTTGACTCTGATTTTACCGATACAATTTCCTTTTCTTTGAATAGCTGAAGTTTTAATAGAGGAGATATGTCAATCATTTGAATACCTAATAATATAATCAATATATACAAAGCTTTTTTCGAGAATACTTTATTAATCAAATATATAATTCCAATAATGACAATATACATTAATGGCCAGATAAATCGCCCATTAGCACGAATAACCCCAGCTTTATCTAAAAATATACGAATAAATGGAAGTCGGGCATAAGGTTCTAAATACATTGTGACAATATCTCGATATAGAATTGCATATAATGAGACGACGATAATACCTAACCAAAAAATAATAGTTCTATTATGAATACCAGATAGAATAGTCTTTTTAATAAAAGGTATTATTTTTTTATAATGAGTAATTAATCTTTTGGCTATATATAGGAGGGCAATAAATGCTCCTATCAATACTCCTGCTCCAAGATAAGCAAACCCCTCATATTGGAGCATATATCTTTGATTTCTTGGATCAAGCCACAAAGAAGCATCTCTTAAATGATGATCCCAAATAGCATATAGTGGATTAAAGAATGTTTGTAAACTTGCTGAATAATATCCTAAACTCTGAGAATCTCCTATAGAATAGTCTACAAAATATCCAATACTATACCATAATAGTATTGGTATTATTAAAGCAATCGGTATGGTAATAAGTCTTGTTTTTAAAGAATCAAATCTGAATAAATTTGCAATACTGAGAGGAATAATCATAATAGCAAGATAGGGATGAATCATACTACTCAAAATAATAGGAGCAAAATTCAAATAAATATCTCTTTTGGTATTATTAAATGAAATATAATTATATATAATAAATAAGATAAGCCAATGAGCCGTAAGAGCTGGATGATTAATACGAGAGATCAGAGCTGGAGTAAATTGAAGTAATATACCCGCAACAATTGCAGAAGCAGTTGAGAACTGTAATTTTTTAAAAATGAGATAAGCAAAATATCCTTGTAATACAATATTAATAAATATCCATAATCCAATATATTGAAAAATATCAGGTAATATACCGCTAAATATCTTTAATAATATAGCAAGAAGTGGAATACTATCTGTAAATCCAATATTTGTATTCGCCGGATATAATATGTTTTGAAAATCTCCCAGAGGAAAATTCCAAGAAGTTCTCCTAAAGAATTCCCAACCTAAATAATGTTGTGGCCAATCAGATGCTTGTAATAACCAGTCGACATTGCCAGGCCATATATTTTGTATCCCAATTTTATAGTGAAATATTATACTAGCAAATAAGACAAAATAACAAATAGGATGAATTTTTTTAAATAATTGGAGCACCATAATATATATCATATAATTAGTATTAGTATAACATATATTTAGACAAATCATAGGATAGAGTGTCACATAACGGTTTTAAATAAATGCCTATAACTATTGACATTTTTGTTATTTTATGGTATATATATATCGTATGTGATCCTTTTCAATGACCGCTTTCAAATCGTTGCTTTTCACTTCCACTATGATCGGTGCGTCCCTCGTCGGGATGCCCGTACTGGCACAAGATTCGCCTTATCCGCGTATCGACTCGTGCGAGTATCTGGTTTCGGTCAGCGACAATACGGTGGACAACACTGTGTTGATTCGGGTAGAGCAGGGTAATACCTGTCCCATCTCACACGATGTCATTCTTGTTCTTAAGGATGAAGTTCCGTTTTCTATTCGACCCGATCTCTTGAGGCTTCCCGGAAGCCTGTCGATTCGGCAGGGAGTGTGGGTAGTCCCTCTGAATGGGGTTGAGCCTGGACCCTATCGGGTCATGGGTGTCAACCTCTTGACCAGTGGGATTGCGGACAAGAGATTTACCACTTCTGGTGACCTCGGTATCGACCAGGTGATTACCATCGGTGGGGAGCAATCTGCTCCAGCTGCCCCTCCGCCAGTGGTGTTGCCACCCGCTCCTCAACCTCAGGTGACGACTCTAGATTCGGAGTCAAAACAGCTGTTGAGGAACTTTGATCAGTGGATGAGATGGTTTCAGGTAAATATTTGGCCTCAAGTCCAGCTCCTGATCAAAGCCATTGAGGGCATCAAGACCAGCTGAGTCAATCAGTCCCTTTATAACCCACCGATTCGTCGGTGGGTTTTTTCTTTTTATTCTACATACTATATAATTTTTTATCTGGATATTGGCCTTTTATGTCTTTATTCTGTAATCAAAATCCCTCCTCATCCTAAATATACAATCTCTCTCCTGAAACCCTTGACACCTCTTCAGATTTCGTGTATTATAAATATCGTACTCGCAACTTCACACTCAGCTCACCTACGGAGCAATATGGCGACAGAGATGACCTCTTAAAGTTCAACCTTTGAGATATTATCATCTGTTTCTATAAGAGGGTTCATTCACAAGTAAATTTAGGTAAATGCAATTTTACTACTTTCACCAAAAGTATAAATCAGAATTTAAAAAGATGAGTTGGTAAGCGTAAATGGGGGATGCCTTGACATTAAGAAGCGAAGAAGGACGTAGACTAGCTGCGATAAGCTTCGGGGAGCCGCTAATCAGGCTTTGATCCGGAGATATCCGAATGGGGAAACCCACTTGGGGTAATGCCCAAGTATCCTAGTTATTAGGGAGCGAACTCGGGG
Source organism: Parcubacteria group bacterium (assembly GCA_943354045.1). Lineage (GTDB taxonomy): Bacteria > Patescibacteriota > Minisyncoccia > SW-4-49-11 > SW-4-49-11 > CALRBF01. The sequence goes on along the minus strand of CALRBF010000001.1, from coordinate 35,945 downwards.
AAGTGAAACATCTCAGTACCCGGAGGAAAAGAAAACGAATGTGATTTCCTTAGTAGCGGCGAGCGAAACGGAAGGAGCCCAAACCTCAGACTTCGGTCTAGAGGGGTTGTAGGGTAGAACATTCCGTGAGGAGGATATATATATATTGTTAGATGAGTAAGCTGGAAAGCTTAGCCATAGATCGTGATAGCCGAGTAATCGAAAACAGTGTATATATATCGGTTCTATTCCTGAGTAGGACGGGAAAAGAAAGCCCTGTCTGAATCCACCAGAACTAACCTGGTAAGGCTAAATATTACTTAATGTCGATAGTGAACTAGTACCGTGAGGGAAAGGTGAAAAGCAGTCCGAGAGGACAATGAAATAGACCTGAAACCATTTACGTACAAGGAGTCGGAGCCCGCAAGGGTGACGGCGTGCCTATTGAAGAATGATCCAACGAGTTACGTCTCATCAGCAGCTTAAGTCTCAAAAGGACGGAGGCATAGAGAAATCGAGTCTTAACGGGCGAATTGTTGATGGGAGTAGACCCGAAACCAGGCGAGCTATTTATGGCCAGGGTGAACTTTGAGTAACATCAAAGGGAGGCCCGAACACACTAGTCGTGCAATTCTAGGTGATGAGCTGTGAATAGAGGAGAAATTCCAATCGAGCTTGGTAATAGCTGGTTCTCTCCGAAATAGCTCTTAGGCTAGCGTTAATTGATCCCTACTGGGGGTAGAGCACTGAATGGATCTGGGGCCTTCGGGTACCCAATCTAACCAAACTCCGAATACCAGTAGATTATAGATTAGCAGTTAGAATGTGGGGGCTAAGCTCCATGTTCAAAAGGGAAACAGCCCAGACCGTCAATTAAGGTCCCTAAACTACACTAAGTGGGAAAAGTTGTGTATTTTCTGAGACAGGTAGGAAGTTGGCTTAGAAGCAGCCATCTTTTAAAGAGTGCGTAATAGCTCACTACTCTATTCCCTCCTCAGTTCTGGTATAATGAATCTATATGTATATAGTATATCTTATTCAAAACTCTACAGATTATACTCTCTATATAGGGAGTACTAAAGATCTCAAAAAAAGATTAGAAGAACATAATTCTAGGCAGAGTAAGTATACGAAAAAACATAAAGGTCAATGGACACTCATATACTTTGAAGTGTATCGAATCAAAAAAGATGCATTGATAAGAGAAAAGAGACTAAAATCTCATGGGAGTGCCAAATATCAGTTGATGGAGCGAGTTAAAAATAGCTTGCTCGATCCCAGAACTGAGGAGGGATAGGAAAATATGCGCTGAAAATGTAACGGGGCTCAAGTGTAGTACCGAAATTACGGATTATATATTAATTTATTAGTATTATAATGGTAGGAGAGCGTTCCTTGTGCACTGAAGCTGGACCCGTGAGGGCTGGTGGAGCGCAAGGAAGTGAGAATGTTGGAATAAGTAACCGCAAGTTCAGTTAAATTCTGAGCCACCGAAATCCTAAGGATTCCTCCGCAATGATAATCATCGGGGGGTTAGTCGGGCCTAAGGTTAACTTCGGAAACGGAGGTAGCCGATGGACAACAGGTTAATATTCCTGTACCGGCAATGGCTTGTAAATGTGGGGACGCATCATGGTATTTTATGTGTCTTAATGGATTGAGGCATATGTGTTTCTGTAGAGCTGACTCTGAGGCAAATCTTTGGAGTCATTAAAGCCCGAAAAACGCATAAAGAAGACTCGCGAGAGAATTCAATATAAGAGACCCAAGGTGACAAGAAAAGCCACTATGTCCCTCCCTAGTTTTGTTTAGATATAGACAATAATATTTATATTATAAAATCTAAAAGTCTATTGTAGATAAAACTAGGGAGGGAATCCATTGTCGACCGTACCGAAAACCGACACAGGTGGGTAGGTCGAGAAGACCAAGGTGAACGGGTGAAAGTTGGTTAAGGAACTCGGCAAAACAGCGACCGTAACTTCGGGATAAGGTCTGCCTATAGCAATATAGGCCGCAGCTAAAGATTCCCAGCGACTGTTTATCAAAAACACAGCTCTCTGCTAACTTCACAAGAAGGAAGTATAGGGGGTGACTCCTGACCAGTGCTGGAACGTTAACGATGGCAGTGAAAGCTGACTGTCCGAAGCGCCAGTGAACGTCGGCGATAACTATAATCGTCCTAAGGTAGCGAAATTCCTTGTCTGGTAAATTCAGACCCGCTTGAATGGAGTAACGACTGGGAAACTGTCTCAACCAACTGCCCGGTGAAATTGCAATAACGGTAAAGATGCCGTTTACCTACAGAAAGACGAGAAGACCCCGTGGAGCTTTACTATAGCTTGGTATTGTATTTTTGTTTATTTTGTTCAGAATAGGTGGGAGACTTTGATAGCTTGTCGCTAGACAAGAAGGAGTCGCCAGTGAGATACCACCCTTGATTTATGAGAATACTAACCTCATACTAATACTATGAGAGACAGTGCCTGGTGGGTAGTTTGAGTGGGGCGCTCACCTCCTAAAAAGTAACGGAGGTGTTTATAAGGTTAGCTATCCCGATATGGAAATTCGGGAGATAGTGCAAAGGCATAAGCTAGCTTTACTGCAAGACGTGTATGTCGCGCTGTAATGGTTTTCATTACACCTCTATTGTATGTGTTTCTTTTAGAAATGGGTACTTTAGTTGAGTCACGAAAGTGGAACTTAGTGAACCGACCATCCTTTGTAGAAAGGTGGAAGATCAGCAGATAAAAGTTACCCCGGGGATAACAGGCTAGTCTGGCCCAAGCGTCCATAGCGACGGCCAGGTTCGGCACCTCGATGTCGGCTCGTCCCATCCTGGGGCTGGAGAAGGTCCCAAGGGTTTGGCTGTTCGCCAATTAAAGGGGCACGCGAGCTGGGTTCAAACCGTCGTGAGACAGGTTGGTCTCTATCTTCTGTAGGCGTTGCTACTTGAGAGAATTTGTCCCTAGTACGAGAGGACCGGGATGAACAAACCTCTGGTGTACCAGCTGTCATACCAATGGCACTGTTGGGTAGCTAAGTTTGGTCTGGATAACCGCTGAAAGCATCTAAGCGGGAAGCCGTACTCAAGATTAGGTAGCTCATGCGACCGTGGAAGACTACCACGTTGATAGGTCACAGATGTAAGCATAGTAATGTGTTCAGTCGAGTGATACTAATGTCGCTAAAACTCATCTTTTTAACTTTTGATTGATACTCAAGGTTATGTAGTGTTGCTTTACCTAAATTTACAACAATTCTGGAGCATAAGATTATCTTTTTTAGATAATCTTATGTTCGAGAACAAAAATGTCCTTGTGATTTATCACAGAGGGGTACACCTAGTTACATTCCGAACCTAGAAGTTAAGCCTCTGTGAGTCGATGATACTCCTCGTGGGGAAAGTAGATCATTGCAAGGACTTTTTTGTTTTATAAAAAAAATCCCAGCCATTGCTGACTGGGGTAGGGTTGTGGTTGGGTGTAGACTTTCTACTCATATGGACGATCCCGAAGGAAAATGTCCCGAGTCTCTGTTGCCACCTGAACGACGTCGCCGACCAGAACGACAATACCTGTCTCGTCGTTTGGGATCTTAATTCCCAGAAATTGTGACAACCATGCTCGGGTTTGTGCAAAATCGGGGAATCCAGGCTGGTAGGTGAGGTTCTTGACCAGGGCATATGGTGTGCAAGGGCCTTGTTCGAGAACCGTTCTTAGGTTTTCGTGCAGACTTGCTCTGGGATCAAGATTACCCAATGGTTCTTCGGATATGCCATCCAAATTACCGACGGGTTCTTCTGTACGCATTTTGAGTCTCCTCAATTTGAGTTATAATTATAGCATAAAATAGTAAAAATGTCAATATATAAGAACATAATATCTCCCTGAAAATACTGTCCTCCCTTGGGGACTTGCCCGTAGGGCGGAGGAGGATAGCCTTCAATCTTGCATTTTTTTCACCCCACCGTCTATCGATGGCACCCACCTCCTAAATAAATATAGGAGGGACAAAAGTCCTCAATTTATCGACCTACCTACGGTAGGTAAACCGTAGGTGGAGAGGGGAATATTATCAGCCTCAATTTTTGAACCAATAAACAGTATTATTGTGGATAACTTATATAGAGTAGATTGAAATATGATATAATGAATGAAAATAACATATGATATATTATACAGATATAGATACCAATATACAGCTAGTCATTCTCATTGCCCTTTTGATTGTTTTTGGGTTATTTGTATTTTTACGAGTATTATTGAGATATAGATATCGTCGTCTATGGACTGAGGAATATATTGTAGGTGAGGATGAGGATTTAGAAAGTATATCTGAGAAATTAGGACTTCCATGGAAAATTATGGCTCGAGTGAATAAAATAAAAGCTCCATATTCAGTGGAATCTGGGCAAAAAATAAAGGTATTCCCAGGACATCTTGTTCATCCGGATTCACTAGTAGAGCCGAGAATTACTATTATTCCAGCTCCATTGACTCATACACAAAATTCTACACAATCAATAGATCAGGCACAGCCAAATGAAGTATCAGTAACTACTATATCAGGGTCATCTATTGAGTCTATTGCTTTTGATTTGCATCTTAATTTAGATAATAGTACTCATATTATATCTAATTCTGAATATATGGTGTCAGTAGGTGATACTATTGATACTATTGCAAAGCAATTAGGATTAGATTGGAAGACTCTTGCTAAAGCTAACAATATATTTGCCCCATATACTCTTGTAGCAGGGCAAGTCCTACATATTCCATCTAAAGAAAGTACAGAAAATGATTATATTGTGCAAGTTGGAGATACAATAGAAACAGTGGCTGAATCTTTTGATGTGAGTTGGAAAGAACTTGCTAAATCAAATGATATAGATGCTCCGTATACTCTTACCATTGGACAAACATTAATAAAACCCAAAAAATCTCAGACTAAGTCCAAAACAAAAACGAGTAAAAAAGCTAAATAGTATATAGTATTCTTGAATAGTGTACCTAAATAAGGTATACTAACAATTGTAAATCGAATGTCGTCTAACGGTAGGACACTGGTTTCTGGCACCAGCAATTGGGGTTCGAGTCCCTGCATTCGAACAGCAAGTCTCTGCATTTAAACAATTAGTTTTCTTTAAAAATGCAGGGACAGGAAGGGGTCGGGAAACGAAAGTTTCCCGTGGCGGAAATACCAAAACCGAGGGGTTTTGGGGAGAGTTAGAAACTCGACGTCCCTGCATTCGAACAGCGAAGCGAGAGAATGATAAAGCCAACTAATAACAAATTATATGAGCCCAGATCAAAAACAAATCAATGCAATTGTAGAGGAGCAAAAAAAATACTTACAAGATCTTAATACTATTGTAGAAGATAGTATTAAAGAGGAGAGGCTTATTCTCAAACATCTTCTCCATCCACCTATGGAGACACTTACCCGGGGACAATCTTTATCAGATAAAGTAGCTCAATTTGGAGGTAGTTGGAAATTTATTATTACTTTTTTAACTTTGCTTGCAATTTGGATTATATTTAATATTGTAATGACGGGAGTATTCAGATTTGACCCTTATCCATTTATTCTGATGAATTTGGTATTGTCTTGTATTGCGGCTCTGCAAGCTCCTATTATTATGATGAGTCAAAATCGTAAAGAAGAAAAAGATAGGAAAAGAGCAGAAAATGATTATCTTGTTAATCTCAAAGCAGAAATTGAGGTGAGGGGACTTCATCAAAAAATTGATTTATTATTTGATGAGCAAATCAAAAGCCTCTATACTATTCAGACTCAACAATTAGAATTATTACAAACTATTCTCAAGAAAATAGAAAAATAAAACATGAAATATTTATATAGTAAAAAGATAGCTATTCTTATCGCTATATCTTTTGTCTTTATACTTTGGGGTATTATTAGCTATAGGAGCTTTAACCATAATCAATCCCCCCAAATACTATCTCTCTCATATAGGATAATTAATCAATATCCCCATAGTATTAACTCATATACTCAGGGGCTATTTTTTGATGGGGATATCTTATATGAAAGTACTGGCTCTCCAGACTATTTACTCCAAACGCAATCCGTTTTAGGTTCATTAGATTTGAAAACAGGTAATATTTATATTAAAGCGGAGCTTGACCGTGACATCTATTTTGGAGAGGGGAGTACCATACTCAATAATAAGATATATCAGCTCACCTATAAGAATCAAAAAGGTTTTGTTTATGATGCCAAAACTTTTGAGCAAATTCAGACTTTTGAATTTGAGAGTAGAGAAGGTTGGGGACTGACCAATGATGGCACAAATCTCATTATGAGTGATGGAACTAATAGGTTGATCTATTTGAGCCCAGAAAATTTTAAGGTAATAAAAACTCTAGAAGTAAAGCGAGGAAATATAGCTCAGAATTCTCTCAATGAACTTGAGTATATCCAAGGGTTTGTATACGCTAATATTTATCAGACTAATCAAATTGTCAAAATTAATCCTGATAATGGGGAAATAATAGGGGTATTGGATTTGTCCGATATCGTCTCACAAACACGAGAGAAAGACCCCAATATAGCTCAGTTAAATGGTATCGCCTATAAAGCCAGTACCAATACCGTATTCATAACCGGTAAACTCTGGCCCCAAGTATATGAGATACAATTAAAAGAATAAAAGTTATAATTTGTGGATAAATACTCTATACAAAATCGGGGGGGGGGGTAATATACTTATAGATGAGTAAATATAATAACCTAAATCATAAATTATGAATTGGCAAAAAGATAAATTAACAATAATCGGATTCGGGATAATATTTGTAATCTTGGGAGTATTTGGGTATCTATTATGGGATATGAACCGAGAGCCAATAGCTGAGATTCCAGTGCAGGATACACCGGTAGTGACAACTCTTCCAATTGTAGAAAAACAACCTGAAATTGTAAAGGAAGATTTACCAGACTATCCTATTACTAAAGTGGATACAGCTGGGTGGGAGAGTAAAGAATTTAAAGTAGGTGATGCGGGTATTCGATATAAATTTCCTACTTCTAATATAAATTTAACTATATATGGCTTGCCACAGAAGTATAATATCTTTAGATATGATGCTAGTATTGATAAATCAGATTTGTTTTCTAATTATAGATTAAAAATTGACTCTCTTATATCAATTAACCCACGTGGTGTTTCTGAAGGGGGAGGATATTATTTAAACCCTATTGAAATAAGTATTATTGAAAGCTCAGAAATTAATAATAATAAAATTTATAATATATTTTCAAAAAACACATGTAAGTACGATATCATTGAAGAGGGAGGAATGGGATATTCATATACTGCTACTCCTAAAAACTGTGAGACGGAAGAACAAGTTACTGGATATGAATATGATGAAAAATTTAATGGACCAAATGTAAAAGCAACTATTACAAGAGTAGAAAAACAAAAAAGATTAGATGAAGTCACAGCATTATGTTTAGATGGAGAAAAGATTGAACAATTTAAAAACCCATTTATTGTTCAGAATAATACTAATCAAGCAACTAATTTAATTAAATGTAATTCTATATTAGGTGTAGATGATAATAAAAATCTTCAAACAAGAGAAAGAGAACTGTTTATTCTTACTTTAGACAGTAATAAATTTGCAATTATTAACTATCAAAATACTGGCATACCTGGTCTTAATGGTATAGAGAAAGATAATTCAGAAAAAGTAAACAACCTAATGCACACCATTCTCAGTACCATAGAAGTTTTATAATTAACTTATCTATACAACTCCCTAAAAATATGCTATAATAATAGTATATAAGTATCGTAATCTATGATTACATCATCAAAAGAAATACAGGAAGATAGTAGTATAGATCAGAGTTTGCGGCCACAGACTTTTGAAGAGTATATTGGGCAAGATCAAATTAAAAAAAATCTTTCTATTTCTATTCAGGCAGCTCAGAAGCGGGGAGAGGCTTTGGACCACCTTTTATTTTATGGACCTCCTGGTCTTGGTAAGACAAGTTTAGCCTATCTTATTTCCAAATATCTCGGGTCTAATTTAAAAGTTACCTCGGGACCTGCTCTCGAGAAAGCGGGAGATTTAGCTTCGATACTTACCAATATAGAGGCTGGGGATATATTGTTTATTGATGAAATTCATCGCTTATCTAAGACTTTAGAGGAGATTCTGTATTCAGCCATGGAGGATTTTGTCCTCGATATTATTGTCGGCAAGGGACCTTCTGCGAGAACTCTAAGACTAGATTTGCCGAAATTTACTTTAATTGGTGCTACAACCAAATTTGGGTCTCTGTCGGGACCATTTAGGAGTCGTTTTGGGAATATTTATAGTTTTGATTTTTATACTCAAGATCATATTATTGATATCTTAAAGCGATCCAGTAATATTCTTGCAGTTAAGGCAGATTCCCCAGAGGTGTATCAGCATATTGCAATTAGAAGTAGGCATACCCCGCGTGTCGCAAATCGCCTCCTCAAACGAGTGAGGGATTATGCAGAAGTACATAATAATGGAGTTATCAATCAACCGGTAATAGATGAGACATTTAAGCTTTTAGATGTGGATGCGCAAGGATTGGAAGCGGGAGACAGGAAAATTCTCGAGACTATTATGAATATATTCAATGGGGGACCAGTGGGGCTCTCAACTTTGGCGGCTTCAACCGCTGAGGAGACCGTGACCATAGAGGAGATTTATGAGCCATTCCTTATGAGACAGGGATTATTGCAAAGAACTCCAAAGGGGCGTATGGTGACGAAACTTTGCTATGAATACTTTGATAAATTGCCACCAACCAATCAAACTTTAATATAATTATATGTCAGCACAATTATTTATTATCGCCTATCTTGCCATATTAATAGCTTATATTATAGGGAGTATTGTGCTGTTATATCATATTTTTGCTTTTGGACTCAATACGAGAACTGCTATTATTACAACCATAGCTTATAGTATAGGAAGTATTATATTATTAGGGCTATTATATGGAAATCTTCAAGCCATTATTAATATAAATTAAATATATGTTTGATAGAGTTACGGGGAAAAATCTTCATTTCAAAGGTCAGCATCAAGGGGAAATTGTAAAAATTGTCTTTAGAAGATCTATATTTTTGCTTATTGCTCCTTATATATTCAGTGGAATATTATTATTGATAACATTTGTATTATCTATATACTTACCTAATACTATCCCAGTATTACAAGAGCCATTTTTAGGTGCGGTATTTGATTTTGTCATTATGCTTATTATTCTATTTGTTTTTTATACTGCATTTTTGACTTGGACACATTATTATCTAGATGCTTATATTGTCACGAATCAAAGAGTTCTTACTATTGATCAGATTGATTTTTTTCATCGTAAAGTCTCCGAGGCAGATATTGGTAATGTTCAAGATATAGAAGTTATTGTAAATGGATTTTTTGCAAGTATTTTGAATTTTGGTGATGTGCGGATACAAACTGCAGGCGCGGATCAAAAAATATTATTCTTTGATGATGTGCCGTATCCATATAAGGCCAAAGACATTATTCTCCAATTTGCAGAAGCTAATAGAACTGTAGAATTACATAATGCATATACTTATGATCCCAATAAAAAAGATCCAAACAAAGATAGCAATGACCTGGACAAAACAAAAAAATCTCCTCAGAATTAATCAAATAGCCCTTGTATTGGGGCTGTTTTTGTTCTCCCCCCAAGTTTCTTTTGCTTTTCAGGAGGTGGAAATCAATGAAATTAATTATACCGGTTATACCATATGGTCTGATGATAATGTGACTGATGCCAATGATGAATTTATTGAGCTCAAAAATCCTAGTAATATTCCAATCACATTAACAGGTTGGTCTCTGAGAATAGTATCTGGAGCGGGTGATAAAATTATTCCCCTTACTGGTAATATCACAGATTATATTGTAATTCGCAAAATTGCAACCACCCAAACTAGCCTCACGCCACTCAATAAAGTTATTAATGTAACAAGTACTAATTTTGGATCTCTTAGTAATACGGCAGGGGCTTATATAGAGCTTCGTAATGATAAGGATATTACGATAGATGCGGTGAACTTTGTAGGGAAATGGCCAGCGATAACCAAACAGGGAGAGTCTTTGCATAAAATGAACAATTTTTCTTGGGAAATAAAGTCTTTATCTCCACTTAATATCATTCCCGTAACACCTCTAACTCCCCCCATTGTATATGAGGGGATTATCATATCCGAAATTTACCCAAATCCAGCTGAGGGTAAAAAAGAATTTGTAGAACTTGCTAATATCACTGATAAAGATATAGATATTAGTGGTTGGAAATTAGATGATATACCAAATGGGGGATCCGCAATACAGACATTATCAGGAATTATTCCCGCTAAGGGATTTGTCGTATTGGAAGACGGTAATGCACTTACTATTATTCTGAATAATGATAATGACTCAGTGATTTTGTATGACCCCAATAATACTATACAATCACAAGTAGATTATAGTATGAAAGATTCTCAAAAAGGCTCAAGTTATATGGTAATTGACAATAATTGGATTTGGAATACTATTCCTTCACCAAATGCAATGAATATTGCTCCAATTAGCATAACCCCAACCCCCAATCCTATTCCAGCACCTAATCCTATACCCATAATTCCAATTACACCTCCATTACCCAAGTATAGTATAGGGAGCATTATTTTATCAGAAATTTATCCCTATCCCTTAGAGGGAGGTGAATTCATTGAGCTTAATAATACCACAGATAAGGACATAGATATAACTGACTGGAAATTATCTGATTTAGCCAAAAGTTACACCCTCTCAGGTATTATCCCTGCCAAAGGATATAGAGTCTGGAATCAAGATGAGAGCAAAATATCCCTCAATAATACCAGTGAAACCGTCACTCTAACCGATAATTATAATCAAATTCAATCCACGACCTCCTATACCAAGGCTAAAAAAGGTTTATCATATATACCGCTATTACAAAATTGGGGTTGGACTAATACCCTTACTCCCAATGCCTCCAGTATATTTACTGAAGCAATGGATGACACAAGTAAAAAGTATCGATTTATTGATACTATTGAGAATATTATATCAATTGAAGATGGAGAATTATTAGAAATACAGGGACAAATTATTATTCCCCCTAATACACTTAATGATACCAGTTTTTATATTCAGAATAATAGCCGAATTGTCAAAGTATATGATAGACAAAAGCGTTTCCCAAGTCTCAAAGAAGGAGATATCGTGAGAATAAAATCAGAATGGCATAATACCGATACGCAACAATATCTGAAAACCGTATCCAGCGAGGATATTAGTATTATAGACACTCAAAAAATTACTATAAAGCCAGAAAATATCAAAACTATTAATACCGATGATTGGGGTAAACTGGTCAAAGTAAATGGGATTTTGGATACGAATACGAAAACCAAATTAGTAGTATTTAATAATAAATATACCGCCCCTATAAAATTATATTCTGATATCATAACTAAGCCCAAGATGAAAAAAGGGGATACTATTGTGATTACAGGATTTACTGAAATATATGATGGAGAAATACGTGTTATTCCATGGAATAGCTCACAAATTCGCGTAATACCAGCTTTCAAAATAGCCAAAGTATCAGATATAAAAAAGGATATAAGTATAGCTTCAAATATTGAGAATGCTGATAATAATGCAAAACAATATGAATATCAAGGTTTAGATGAGTTTCAGTTAAAAGGGGAGGCTCAACTTATTGATGGAGTTAGTGATACAAAATGGTATAAAACTCTTACCGAGTGGCCCCACGAAAATATATGGTTTAGTTCGGCTATAATCTTAAATCTTATTTGGTGGGGATATCTTTCTTTTAAAAAGATGAGAATTAGAGTATAATGATAGTAAGGTTACTCTAATATAAAAAACTTCTTATGATAAAGAGCAAACGAAACAAAGGTTTCACCCTACTCGAGATATTATTAGTAATAGCGGCAATAGGGATATTAGCAGCAATAGTATTGGTGGCAATAAACCCGAATAAACAAATAGAATCAGCAAGAAGTGCACAAAGAAGATCAGAGATAAATAGTATAACAAAAGCAATACAACAATATAGTATAGATAATAATGGACAATACCCAACAGGAATAGATATAGGAGCAAAAGTAATATGTAATACAGGGAGCCAAAAATCAACAGATACATTAAACCCAGCTAATTTATGTAATAACAAAACAGATCTAAGAGTATTAGTACCAACCTATATAGCAAGTATACCGCAATCAGATAGTAATAATTATTATGTAAGGAGAAGTAATAATAATATAGAAGTAAGTCATCCAAGAGATACTATATGGAATATAGGAGGAACACCAAGTTTAGACTTAAATTTTGCAAAGAACAAGAGTTTAATAGATGGAGTAAGTGGGAATAATCTCATAAGCTTTACAAGAGCAAGTACAGGTACCTATGTGGGAGAAGATGGCCTCATCAAGACAGCAGTAGCTAATGAAGCAAGATTCGATCACAACCCTACGACCGGGGAGAGCCTGGGGTTGTTGGTGGAGGAATCAAGAACTAATAATTATTTTGAATCTGAGAATATTGCTGGGACATCTGCATTTTCAGCCTCAACATCAAGTCTTAATGTTGCCACTGCTCCTGATGGAAGTCAGGCGGCGGATAAATTAATAGGGAATAATGGACAAACCGGAAGACAATCTGTGTCTAAAGCACCTACATTAAATGCAGGTACTACATATACATTTTCGGTATATTTAAAGGCAGCGGAGAGAACATTTGCTACTATCTGGTTTGATAGTCTCAATATTACGGAAGGTGCCTTCTGGGGGGCTAATGGCTGGCTAGATTTATCCACAGGGGTCTCCAGCAACACAACTCAGACTAAAATTGTTCCAGTAGGAAATGGCTGGTATAGAGCTTTTGTAACGGCCACCCCCACAGTTACAGGCCCCTTTAATTTACAAGTTGGTATTGGGACTCCTAATAATTTGTCTGATACAGGAGCCCCGGCTCAAATGAAATATACAGGAGATGGAAGTTCTGGGATATTTGTATGGGGAGGGCAGCTTGAGTTGGGAAGTTTTCCAACAAGCTATTTAATAAATCCTAATACTACCGGAGTTACTACTAGAAATGCGGATAATGTTAGTATAACAGGAGCTAACTTTACCACAACTCCAGGAGGTTGGTATAACCAGAGTGAGGGTACTGCACTTCAGCTATATAGTCACACTGGAGCCGCTGGCAGTAATAACGGCTTGTTCAACTTCCACAACTCAATCTCACCAAACAACGACAGGTTCACAATAAGAGCAGGTACATATTCAGTCACCACCGGAGGTGTAACTCAAGCTACTAGTAACTATTCTATACCCTCTGCGAACAATCTTGCGAAAATAGCCTTCGCTTACAAAACTGACGATACTGCACTGATGAGGCCAGTCGAGCAAAGCATATTGTCTGACACTAGTGTCATATTGCCCACTGGCATCAATACTTTAGAGATTGGCAAAATTGAAGGGACTGCGCTGCAGATTAACGGCCACATCCGCCGCCTAACCTATTGGCCGACACGATTATCTAATACAGTACTCCAAAGTATTACGCAATAGTTTACATAATACCGAATATCATATACAATAGAATGTATATGAAGAGAAAGACTGAATCAAAATCTCAATTAAAAGTACTGTCTGGTATATGGAGCTCATTTGGACAAGATATCGGTATTGATTTGGGTACAGCCAACACCCTGGTATATGTCAAAAATAGGGGTATTGTCATCAATGAACCATCAGTTGTGGCTATTAATCAAAAAAGTGGGCAAGTGCTTGCTATTGGACAAGATGCCAAGACTATGGTGGGTAGAACCCCAGCTCATATCGTAGCTACACGCCCACTCGTTAATGGGGTAGTGTCAGACTTTGAAGTAACAGAGCAAATGTTGAAATACTTTATTAATAAGGTTACTCAGAGAGGGTTTTTTCATCAGTGGAAAACTCGAGTGGTAGTGGGTATTCCATCAGGGGTTACTGAAGTAGAAAAGCGAGCGGTATATGATGCTACCCGTAATGCAGGAGTACGAGAAGTATATTTGATTGAAGAGCCAATTGCGGCTGCTATTGGGGCTCGTCTTCCTATTCAAGAGGCTACCGGAAGTATTATTGTAGATATTGGAGGAGGTACTACCGAAATTGCTGTTATGTCTCTTGGGGGTGTGGTTATATCCAAAAGTTTGAGAGTGGCGGGAGATAAATTGAATAGTGATATTATTCGGTATATTCGAACTCATTATAAATTAGCTATTGGAGAGCGTACGGCTGAGAATGTCAAGATGAATATTGGCTCTGCCTATACTCTTAGTGAGTCTCTCGAAATGGGCATTAAAGGAAGAGATATTATATCTGGACTTCCAAAAGAAATTATTGTTAATGATACTGATATTAGAAAAGCTATGGCAAATTCTATTATGCAAATTGCAAATACAGTCAAAACCTCTATTGAAGAAACACCTCCAGAACTTATCGGAGATATTATGGAGAGAGGAATTATTCTTGCTGGAGGGGGAGCATTACTCAAAGGATTAGATATTTTGATTACTAATATTACGCGAGTACCAACTTTGATTGCCTCAGATCCACTCACTGTAGTAGTAAGGGGTACCGGTATGGTATTAGAGGATATAGATTCTCTTAAAGAGTTATTAATACCATTGGATATTGACCGTAAAGGAAAAAGTTATATATGAGAAAACAGCCTATATCACTCATATTAGCGGGGGTTATACTCCTAATCATAGGAGCTCTTGTATTAACAGGCTCTATTCCTAAAATTGTGCAAAAATTACCTCTCATTAAACCTGTTTTTGCACAAAATCAGTCCAATGAATCTCCAGAACAATTACAATCAAAAATTACTTCTCTTGAATCAGAATTGGCAAGTTTATTATATCTAAAATCTGAAAATGAACTATTAAAAAGTGCTATTGTAACTAAGAATGACACAGGAATTACTCCCATACAGGCTAAAATTGTGACATTTGATAATGATTTTACTCGTAGCTCTGCCACTGTTGCTGTGGGGTCTAAAGAGGGTGTCCGGGTAAATCAACCTGTTATTTATTTGGGGTATTTGGTGGGGCAAGTGAAAGAAGTATCTGAATTTTCAAGTAAAATTCAATTTTTAAATGATGCAAATAGTAAAATCGCCGTTCAAATACAAACAGATAATCCCTCTCAAGGTATTTTGAAATCAGAATACGGTAATGTTTTGGAGGTTAATTCTGTACCTAAATTAGATTCTATTGCAAAAGATCAAAATATTATTACTACCCCGACTGAGACAATACCCGCAGGATTATTAGCGGGCAAAATTAAAGATATTTCAGAAGGTGATTTATTTCATCGTATTATTGTTGATTATCCAATTAATTTTTATCAATTGACGGAAGTATTTATTCTAAAGACATAAATATGTTCCTTGGGATTATTATATTATTAGGATTATGTATACATATATATATCCCTCTCATATGGGTTCCCATTTTATATTTAGGACCACTAGTAATGTATATATTGGCTAAACAATATTGGACAGTGATGATATGGCTGATTATTATTGTGTTAGTATTGCAGCAAACCAGTATTACTTTGTGGTGGCATAATGCTTTGTATTATGGAATATGGTTATTAGGAGTTTATATTGCAAGTATATTCCTCGATAGAGGCTGGGCAGTACAAGGAATATTAGCTACCGTATTTTTAATTATAAGTAAAATAATTATTATCGGTATACCAAAAGATTATTGGAATTTACTTATATATACATTTATTAATGGTGTCGCTATTACGATATTCTTGTATATTGCTGATAAATATAAAATATATGAAGAATTTAATTGATAATGATATTACTCCAGAAGATTTATACCTTGATCAGGAGGGGAGTTCTGCTTTGTATATTTCGGGGCTCGATAATTCGCGCTATTTAATAGGGTTAGCAATTCTTATTTTAGTTGTCATAGGTATATTATGGGCAAGAGTTTTTCAATTGCAATTTTTAGCTTCAGCTAATCAACAAAAAACACAAGAGCGTATTGTAAGTCAAAGTTATATTAAACCCTTAAGAGGGAATATATATGATAGAAATGGGATCATTTTAGCTTATAATCAGGTAGTATTCTCTTTAATATTAAACCGTGAGGTTTTACCAACAGATATAGAGAAAAAAAATCAAATTATTGCCGATATGAAGGCTTTCTTTTCTCTGGATAATATATTGGTAGAGAAAGCTTTAGAGAGTTCAGACAATGAAATAATGTTAATTGACAATATAACACAAGAACAAGCAATTACTTTTGAAGTAAGTCAAGAAAAATATCCTGGATTTGAGCTTAAACAATCGAGTAACCGAACATATAAAGATCCCTTTTATTTTTCTCATTTAATGGGATATACTGGGAGATTGTCTGAGGCTGATATTGAAGCTAATCCTCGTTATGTACGGGATGATAGTATTGGAAAATTAGGATTAGAAAAAGTATATGAGACAAAGCTGAAAGGGGAATATGGACTCAAAAACCCACGCAATAGTGATATTCCTTTGAAATCTCCTCGTAATGGAGAATCTATACAATTGACTATTGATAGCGAATTACAAAAAGTTTTACAGGATTCTATACAAGAGGTGCTGAATCAAAAACAATTAACACGGGGGGCTGGTATTATTATGAACCCACGAAATGCGGAAGTGCTTGCTATGGTTAGTTTACCTAGCTTTGATAATAATTTATTTAGTAAGGGTATTAGTCAGCAAGACTATACTGCATTGATTGAAAATAAAGATAAACCGTTATTGAATCGATGTATTGGAGGAGAATATGCGCCTGCCTCAACAGTTAAGCCGATGATAGCTTCAGGTCTATTACAAGAGGGGATTATTAATGCTAACACAACAATTAATGACCCTTTAGGTAGACTAGTAGTAGATAATCCTTATAATCCAGATCAACCTTTTATCTACCCAGACTGGAAAATTCATGGTATTGCTAATGTATATAAGTCAATTTCTGACTCTGTAAATGTATTTTATTATACCTTTGTAGGAGGTATTCCTAATAAGCAAAAAGGGCTTGGTATTGATAAATTAGCTGAGTATTATCGTGATTATGGGTTTGGTTCGCTCACACAAATAGATTTGACTGGGGAATCAAATGGGAATATAGCTGATCCTGCTTGGAAAAAACAAGCAAAAAATGAATCTTGGCTTTTAGGAGACACATATAATGCAGCAATTGGGCAGGGTGGTATGGCAGCAACTCCCTTACAAATTTTGAATGGAATTAATGCCGTAGCTAATGGAGGAAACTTATATAAACCTCATATATATAGTCGTATTAAGGGGGAAGATGGGGGTGAAAAAAATATGAAAACAAAAGAATTATTACAGACAATATCAGTATCTCCCGAAAACTATGCTATAGTAAAAGAAGGGATGAGACAAACTATTACCGATGGAACAGGTTATCAACTACAATCATTGCCTTTTACTACGGCAGGGAAAACAGGAACAGCCCAAACGGGTAAAGAGAAAAATAATTCTTGGTTTGTTTCTTATGGCCCAGTGGAAAATCCTAAAATTTCAATGATTGTATTAGTAGAAGAAGGAGATGAAAGTTTTCAGACTACAATACCTATTACTAAAAAGGTATATGAATGGTATTATCAGAATAGAGGTTTTAAAGAATAGATATGAATATCGCGATAGACATACGGGCAATTGGCAAGAATAGAACAGGGGATGAGGTGTATACTTTGGAGCTTGTCAAAGGATTAATGAAATTAGATACAGGGCATACATTTTATTTGTTCACCGATACTGAAGATTGGTATCAAGTAGGGAATTTACGGAATTTATCATCCAATTGGAAAGTGATTCCACTTCTTCCTAAATCAAAATTATTATGGACAGAATACCTATTGCCAAAAGCTTGTGAAAAGTATCATATAGATTTATTACATATTCAATATATTGCTCCATTATTCTTTTTACCTAAATACACCAAATTAATTAGTACAATTCACGATATTTCATGGAAATTTGTACCTGAACATATTCAATTGAAGGATAGATTATTATTAAATATATTAATTCCTCCTTCAATCAAAAAATCTGATGCTATTATTACAGTTTCTCAGTATTCTCGCTATGCAATTCAAAATATTTTTGGAACGGATGCAAGTAAAATAGTAAGTATTTATAATGGAGGAAATATTCAACATATTCCACCTGTGATTAATACTTCCTCAGGCGTAAGAGAAGCCTTAAAACAAGATTATATTTTGTATCTCGGGAGTTTGCAGCCACGTAAAAATATCCCAACAGCTCTCAAAGCTTTTGCTGAATATCTCAAAACTCATCCTGAGAGTAATTTACATTTTGTAATTGCAGGGGGTAAAGGATATAATTATGATACTCAAATTGATGCTGTAATAGCAGAATATGAAATTGCAGACAAAGTTATTTTTGTTGGATTTATTACCAATGATGAGAAAATTATTTTATTAAAACAAGCAAAAGCTTTTATATTCTTGAGTCTGTATGAAGGGTTTGGAATACCTATTATTGAAGCTATGAGTTTGAATACTCCCGTAATTAGTTCTAATACTTCTTGTTTGCCAGAAATTGTAGGAGATGCTGGAGTTTTGGTAGATCCATATGATATTGAAGCTATAACTAAGGCTATTACATTTTTTGTACATAATCCTTTATTCTCAAAGGAATATAAAGATAAAGGATTAAAGCGATCAAAAATATTTACTTGGGAAAAGATGGCAAGTCAAACCTATGACTTGTATAAAAAATTATTATTGGAACAATAGTATTCTCAAATATTCAATTATCTGATATACTAAATATTATAATAAGATTTAAGATATATCAATATGGGTATGTTCGATGGTTTCAATCAAGCAAAAGAAATGTTTTCTCAATTTTCAGAAATGCAAAAATTGCAAAAGAAATTAGCAAAGAAAAGAATTACTAAAGAAGAAAAAGGAATTACTATTACTCTTGATGGGACTCAAGCTATTAAAGAGTTGAAAATTAGTGATGAATTGCTACAAGATAAGTCAAAATTAGAAAAGACTATTATTGAAGTAATTGAATCAGCAAAGAAAGATTTACAAAAAGAAGTAGCCTCAGAAATGGGTATGGGTGCATAAAACATCTACAAAAATATACGACTATGCTGAATTGGCTGAAACGACTACCAGGGAATATACTCAAAATAATTTGGTACCCATTTGATAAAATAGGACGATTTATTTGGTATTGTATTAAAGGGAAAACCAAAAAAGGAAATGTCATAAGACAATCAATTGGAGTTCTTATATTAACATTATTTGCATTATTTTATATTTATCCACAGCCAATTAATAAGGTTGTTGATGGGATTAATAAAGCTTCAGACAAGGTATCTCAATGGGGAAACTTACCATTTAAGTCTCGAGGATTTGATCAATGGCTATCTCAAAGAGATATTCCACCATTACCAAATAATACCTTTATACTAGGTCTCGACTTACAGGGGGGAGTAAGAGTGGTATATGATGTTGATTTAAAAGAGATAGCGGGACCTGATCAAAAACAAGCCTTAGAGAGTTTACAAAAAGTTGTAACCCAAAGAGTAGATTCTTTTGGAGTCAGTGAGCCACGTATTTATATTGAACAAGGAGATAAAACCCGATTAGTAGTAGAGCTTGCAGGGATTAAAGATCCAGAGCAAGCAATTAAGCAAATTGGACAAACTCCAACTTTAGAGTTTTTTGATAAAGTAAGACCCCCAGAAGAAAGGCAAAAAATTATAGAGCAGATACAAAGCGGTAATCTAGAGAATCTAGAAAATTTAAAAAATCTTGATTTTATCGGATCTCCAGTATTAACAGGACAAAATCTTGATAATGCTCAAGTTATTTTTGATCCACAAACTGCACAACCACAAGTAGGTATTAAATTTGATGATGAGGGGAAGAAGAAATTTGCTGAATTTACCCGGGATAATATTGGAAAAATTCTTTATATTGTTCTAGATGGTCAAGTTGTGAGTGCTCCTCGAATTAATCAAGAAATACCTAATGGACAGGCAACAATATCTGGAGACTTTACTGCTCAAGGTGCCAAGGAATTGGTTGATTATTTGAATTCAGGAGCCTTGCCTGTACCAATTACCATTGCTTCACAACAAATTATACAAGCAAGCCTCGGTACTGAGTCATTATATCAAAGTATTAGAGCTGGAGGATTTGGATTATTATTTGTTGCTATATTTATGATACTCTTTTATCGAGGTT
This sequence comes from Parcubacteria group bacterium, assembly GCA_943354045.1. Lineage (GTDB taxonomy): Bacteria > Patescibacteriota > Minisyncoccia > SW-4-49-11 > SW-4-49-11 > CALRBF01. The sequence goes on along the minus strand of CALRBF010000001.1, from coordinate 15,565 downwards.
TGGGGGTGATTGCGGTAATTGCTTTAGGAGTATATGCTATATTGGTGCTAGCCATATTTAATATACTAGGATTTACTTTGACAATAGCGGGGATTACCGGATTTATTGTAAGTATTGGCATTGCAGTGGATGGTAATATCTTGATATTCGAGCGTATGAAGGAGGAACTCGCTAATGGGCGGGATTTTGAGGCAAGTGCAAAAGAAGGATTTAAGCGAGCTTGGGAATCAATTCGAGATTCTCATATATCTACCTTAATATCTGCTCTTATCTTATTTTATTTAGCTTCTGGAGTAGTGAGAGGATTTGGAACTACTCTTGTTATTGGGATTGGAATGAGTTTATTCACAGCTATTACAGTGAGTAGATTATTAGTAACCTTGCTAGGATATCAAGAATGGTTATTAAAGACAAAATTTGGTCGCTTTATTACCTTACAGAAATAATTATGTGGATTATACGACATACAAGAATATGGTTAATAATAGGATTGGTACTAATAATTACCTCTATTATTAGTCTTGTAGTATTTGGTCTGAGACTAGGACCTGATTTTATTGGCGGGAGAACAGTAGAATGGAAAATTGCGAGTCAAACTAATTTATCAACTGAGGAATTAACAAAAGCTCTTAGCGAAAAAGGACAAAAACCAAGAATTGTGACAAAACAAGACAATGCAGTATTTCGTATTGAATTAGAACCTATTAATGATGAGCAATACACTACATTAAAGCAAGATATTTCAGTAAAATATGATACTGAGGAAATTGCAAAAGCTGATATTATAAAAGAACAATCTAATTCTCTAATTAGCTCTAGTATTGGATCAGAGTTAAAAAATAGAGCTTTAATTGCTATTGTCATTGTATTAATTGTGATTGTAATCTTTATAACCTATGTATTCCGTGGAGTTTCCTATCCAGTACCTTCTCGCTATTATGGACTCACAGCTATTATTGCTCTTATTCATGATATTGTAATACCAACAGGAGTATTTGCCTATATTTCCTATCTTGGTATATTACAAATCGATATATTATTTGTGATTGCCTTATTATCCATATTAGGGGCTTCCATCAATGATACTATTGTTGTTTTTGATAGAATTCGAGAAAATGTACGTCGTTATGGAGGAGATAATTTTGAAGAGACAGTAGGTAAAAGCATTGATCAAACCTTTACCAGATCTATTAATACCTCGGTTTCATTATTGGTAGTGCTGGGAGCTATATTCTTTTTTGGAGGGGCATCAGTCAAATATTTTGCTTTAGCTTTATTCCTCGGGACTTTCTTTGGAGCCTATTCATCTATATTCATCGCCTCCCCATTATTGGTAATTATATATAGAGCTTGGTATAAAAAAGCTTGACAAAATGATGATTTATACATAGTATATAGGAGACTTTGCACTTTCTTTGATATGTCTACGAGCCTTATTGAGGTCCCCTCAGAATCTCAACTACGAGATCATTTCCTTGATTATTTCGACAATCGAAAACTTGATCTTCTTGCTGAATATGCTAATTTGTGCATTTCAGAAGAAGAGCTTGGAAGTCGACTCCAAGTATCATTTGGAGAAGATAAAAGAGATTTTCTGGTATCTCAAATTCTTGAGCTTTCTCAGCAAGTGTCTCCATAAATTTAATGCTGTACTCTAAACAGCTGCGTATCACATATCGGCTTCTCCAGGAGCCGATTTTTCTTTTAATAATAAATAGATGTAGACTATTGACAAATATATATTGTATAGATATAATACCGATATGTACACCCGTTCTTTTTATGGACACCATGCTCAAGCTTCCCTCCCAAGAAATTATAGAAGCACACTTTAGAGAAAAACTATTTTGGGATGAAGATATTGTCGCGATTCTTGGATCTCATTACGCAGGAAGAGAGTTTACGGAAAGTGCTCTTTCAAGTCGAGTAACTCTTGATTTTCCCAATGAATCAATGGCAGTTATTCATGAGCTCAAAATTCTAATAACTTCTCCATCTTTTGTTTAATTTCATTGATAGCTTCTTGTCTCAAAAGATGCTGTATCATACAGCATCTTTTTTATTTGACAGCTCTTGTCATTTTACTTGTAATTTGCTATTGACAAAATAATATGGATATGATATATTTAAAAGTTCTCAAAGCTATATAGCATGAGGACGCTTAATAATCAGCTCTTGAGACTATGGCGACAGAATTTATACAAGTATGGGCATTATCCCTGATATCAATCGCAGTTACTAGTACGATAGCTACTATGTTTGTATTAGTAAGCACTGGATTTATTCAACAAATGTCTCCAAATGAAAAAGGTGAGCTGAGAAGTTTTTCTTTTATTGTAATGGGAATATGGAGTATTGGGGCATCTCTCGTACTTACTCAAGTTATATTTTTGTTAACATAATATGGCTGACAGGTATAAACTCAATCAAGATTTCGAATATATTCATACCATGACATATTTGCGTCGTGGAGATATTATTGAATATATGCGAGATTTGGATTCTTATGTAAAAGTTAAGCCATATGGAATGGTCCAAATTCCAGCTTCTGTAGTCAAAAAACACACAGAAGTGTTTGAATTATTACCACCTCATGAAGAGAATGAATATACTCAGCCTTCAATGTTAGATCATTATGCCTATATGGACTCTAGAATTGAGCCAAATATTCGGAGTTATGCCCATTCTAACGGAGAAGAAAAATTACTACAAAATGGGAATTACTTTATGGGTAAAACCAAAACTCGAGATGTAGGTATGGCAACAAGAATTATTAAAATGATTTTACTTGCCATCAAAACCCCTTTTATTCATAATATCAAAATAGGCGACTTTTATTATGCAATACCATTATTTCAACAATCTGCAATACCGGTTTTATATACCTATAGTAAAAGCTTACAAGATTATTGTTATCGTTTGATGGGGAATTGTTTCCCACCTGATAGCGATGGTGAATCTCAGGCTCGTGAATGGGCGGAAGACTATCAACCAGCATTATATTATTTCCTTATTAGTAAATTCTAAACTATGAATTCAGCAAATCTCTCACCACACTATGGAGAAGCCTATAATCATATAGATAGTTATGAATTTATTGCACAAGAATTATTGCAATATGGGTCTTTTATCATTAACTTTGTAAATACAGAAAACAATTATATTCCTGTTCTGATCTCATATCCTCGTGCATTATTTGTAAGAGAACGGTATATATATATTACTATTAATAATCAATCTATAATAAAAATTGCATTAGATTCAGAGAACGATATACAAAATGTAATTCTAGACAAAGAATTATCTGAATTTATACAGGGGATAAAAGATTTATTAAGGCAAGCTTAGGAGAATATTTTTTGACTATATATAAGTATTTTGGTATAATGATGCTCTATATAAAAGTAGTATATGGCTGTATCAGATTTGACATTAATGCATGAGACATTACAAAATGCTCAGTCAATTGTAATTCCAATTCCAGAAATTCATGGAATACATATATTAGGATCAGCCCTAGCTTTAGCTTCTTTATTACAATCTGAGGGAAAACAAGTAAGTATTATATCCTCATATACTCATATACAGCAAGTATTGACTATGATTGATACTTCTATGATAACTTCAATATTACAAGGTTCTGTAGAGTCAATAATTTCTATTGATACTACCAAATATCCTATTGAATCTCTCAAATATGATAGAACAGATTCTGAGCTCAGGATTTATCTCAATTCACCTTCAGAAAAATTCCAATCAGAATTAGTTACTATTACTCCTGGCAAATATTCTTATGATTTGGTAGTAACATTAGATACACAAAACTGGACTCAATTAGGACAATATTTTACAGATTATCCCCATATATTGATTGATACACCTTCTCTTGCTATATCAGCCTTTGATATAAAGCATCCTTATTCTGAAAAAACAATATATAATTCAGCCTATAATTCTAATGCTGAGATTATTATTGACTATATTAAAACGTATTATCCCAATGCTTGGAATGAAAATATTTGTAATGCCCTGTTATTCTCTTTATTATTATCATCTCGTACATTAGCAGTAGACAAAGCAATTATTGAGATGAGAGAATTAGGAGTTGATTATACCGCTATTGATAATGCTCTTAATAGTCTTATTACAGATAGTCAGAGATTACTTATTGGCCGTATTCTAGCTCATTTAGAATGGATAGAAATCACTATTCAAGGAGTGAAACATCGTTATGCGTATTCTAAGCTTTTTCCCCATGATTTTTCTAAAACTCATACCAAGGCTAAGGATATACCTCTGATATATCGAACAATATTGTCCTATTTACCAAGTGACAACTTGGGATTACATATTTTGCTTGATAATGGGAATAGTACCAAACAAGGATATTTAGATTTTTCTAAATTTGATATGGCTCATTTTCTTTCAGATTTGGATGGTGAATATGATGAAGGAGTTTTGGTATATAGTTATGCCTCAGACAAGGATATACATACTGCAGGTAAAGAGCTTAATACGAGGCTTACCGATTTATTAGAAAAGACAACTTTATAAGTAGACGAACAAAATATTTCCTGATATACTTGATACATATAATAGACACAAATGTATGCCTAGTGATACTTTATCTTATATAAACATAAATCAGGCATTTTTTATTTTTGAATTTATTCTATCTTTTTGGTGGATTTGGCTTCCAATAATATTATGGACTATACTGAGAACATTTTATTTTGATTTTATTCGAGGGAATTGGATTCGTAATAATTTGCAATTTGTATTACTTGAAATTGTATTAGAAAAAGGAGAAGAAAAAACGCCTAAATCAATGGAGCAATTTTTGACTACCCTACATGGGGGGCAAACTTCCTATTCTTGGTGGGAGACTAATATAGAAGGAGCTCTTCCAGATATGTTTTCTCTGGAAATTGTATCAATTGGAGGAGATATTCACTTTCTCATAAGAACTCATGTCAAATATCGTAAAATGGTAGAAAACGGTATATATGGGGCTTTTCCGGAGGTGGAAATAATGGAGGTTGCTGATTATACCCAAGGATTTACCAATGATACATTAGAGGTTGAATATGATCTTTTTGGTGTAGATCTTGGTATGGCAAAAAACGATGCTTATCCAATTCGCACCTATCAACAATTCCTTGATCCAAGTATTGATGCTAATATCAATGATCCATTGTCTCAGGTATTAGAAGTAATGGCTGGGATAGAGCCAGATGAGCAATTATGGATGCAATTACCTATTGAGTCTCTTGAGGATACATGGAATAAGGTGAGTAAAAAAGAATTAGATAAGCTACTGGATCGTGACTTTGAAGATAAGAGAACATTCCTAGATATCTATATAGCTCCTATTATTGAATTTATTTCATTTGGTATTGTTAAAGCCCCATCAGCACCTACTCCAAAAGAACAAAAATTTGGTATAGATCAAAATTTGACTCCAGGTAAAAAAAATATTATAGAGACTATTGAACTTAGTATGACTAAACCAGGATTTAAAACAGCTTTAAGAGTTGTATATGTAGCTCCAAAAGCTCGATTTAACCCAAATCAACCAAAAGCATTACTTGGTAGCTTAAAACAATTTAATGATTCTAATCTTAATTCTTTTAAACCAAATGAAGATAGTATAACTATAGTAAGTGATTTCTTTAATAGACCTATTCGTGGCAAAGAACGTCTCCGTAAAATATTAATGTTAGATAGTTATATTAAGCGTAAAATTGCGAGTACAAAATTTATTTTTAATACGGAGGAATTAACAACTATCTTTCATTTTCCAGGAGGATCAATTACCACCTCAACTCTTAAAAGAGTACAAGCTAAAAAAGCAAATCCCCCTATGGGACTTCCTATTATCAATGAGTAATCAAATAGTATGAGTGAAAATCAAACAAATAAAGATATTACCATTGTTGCTAAGACTAATTTTCATGGTCAGGGAAGACTTTTTGGTATTAAGCGAGATGATAGGCGTCGACATATGCATATTATTGGAAAAACAGGTATGGGTAAAACCTCTCTTCTATTGAATATGGCGGTGTCTGATATTAGAAATGGATCAGGACTTGCTTTTGTTGATCCCCATGGAGATGTGGCGGATGCCTTACTTGATTATATTCCAGAACATCGTATAAAAGATGTAGTGTATTTTAATCCACAAGATTTAGAATTTCCTATTGCCTTTAATGTACTTGGTGATGTGCCAGAAAATCAAAGGCATATTGTATCCGATGGTTTGGTGGGAGTATTTAAGAAAATTTGGGCGGATTCTTGGGGGCCAAGACTTGAATATATACTTCGCAATACCATATTGACTTTGCTTGAAAATGAAGAAAGTACTTTGCTTGATATTATGCGTATTCTGGTAGATAAGAATTTCCGAGCTAATATTGTATATAAAATGCATGATCCTGTATTAAAGCAATTTTGGTTAAATGAATTTGATGGATATACAGACAAATTATTGGTTGAGGCTATTTCACCAATTCAAAATAAAGTAGGTCAATTTACATCGTCTCCACTGATACGTAATATTATTGGACAGGCAAAATCTTCTTTTAATTTGCGTGAAATTATGGATCAAAAGAAAATTTTGATTATGAATCTTTCTAAGGGTGCTGTGGGGGAGGGTGGAGCTCAATTACTGGGAGCGATGATGATTACCAAAATGCAATTAGCTGCTATGAGTCGTGTGGATATACCAGAGAATCAAAGAGAAGATTTTTATGCCTATATCGATGAGTTTCAAAACTTTTCTACTGATTCTTTTGCAGAAATATTATCAGAAGCTCGCAAATATCGATTAAGTCTTATTTTGGCCCATCAATATGTAGAGCAATTATCTGAAATTGTAAGAGGTGCAGTATTTGGAAATGTTGGTACTACTATTGTATTTAGAATTGGAGCAGCTGATGCTGAATTTATGGAAAGAGAATTTACTCCAGTGCTTACTATTGAAGATTTAGTTAATCTTCCAAAATGGAGAATATATTTGAAACTTATGATAGATGGAGTTACCAGTCAGCCTTTTAGTGCGGATACACTTCCTGATCCAGAGCCAGAGTTGATATCCAATAGGGATAAAATTATTGAATTCTCTCGTCAAACATATGGAAATGCTAAATCTTCGCTGAGAGGAGCGCATATTGAGAATACAGACATTAAAAAATCTCCAGAGCCCCAAGCAAAAGCCTCATCAGACAGAGATAATAAATCCAGACCTTATAATGATAAATCAAAGTCATATAATGCATCAAATAAACCTAATCCTATAGTTTATCCAAAATCAGAGCAAGAAAATCCTATACCTAAAGATGCGACTGATATCACTCCTATACTACCATTACAGCCTATAGATACGACTCCCAAAATAGATGAGAAAATAGAAAATCATCCTATCCCTAAGGAGGAGATTATTCCTCCTATATCCACCCAACTTGCTGATACTGCCACACAAGTAGAGGAGAAAAAAAAAGAAGTTATTCCAGAAGTGAAGCAAGATATTCCTCCTTCTGATCCAGTCGAATATGTAAATCCCATAATGGCAAAAAAATTAAAAGAGGTATTCAGTAGATCGACTTCCGCTTATGGAGAATCAGAATATTTAATTAAAGAAAAATTCCTAAAAGATTTACATGTCTCAAGCCAAGAAGAAAAATTAAGTGTAGATGGACTTTTAGATGAATTATTATCTGAAGTAAAGTCAAATCTCATGGTACCTAAAGAACCTACAAAAAATAATATACCACAAGGAAGATCAATCAAGTTTCGGAGATAATATATGCAGTATGTGAAATGGTTACAACAAATAATATTCCAGAAAAATTTTTGGAATATTATATTGCTCATTGGATTTTTTCCCGCTTATCTTTATACAATTCAAAAGATACAGCCTCTATTGAGTTCATTTGGAATATTAGGATTATGTGGATTAATCGCATACTTAGTCTTTTTATATCGGTACAGAATAAGGTCTTATCAAATTCCTTTGCATTTTATTCTCGCATCGATTCTATTTATGCAAGTTATAAAAGGGAATACCGTACCCATTGCTGTTATTGTAATTGCTTTAGGATTGGGATTATTCTTTGTACAAGATATTATTTCTCATAAAGAATATCGCAATTCAGAATTTATGCGCCAAATTATTATATCTGGAAGTATATTTGTATCCTTTTCCACTTATGCCTTTTTGTTTGGGTCTATATTTATTGGAACAATATCACCAATCATACTTGGTATTCTTGCTTTTATTTCTACACTCAATATTTCATTATATATTTTATGGATGTATGGGGTTGATCGTGTGTTTTATCGTATTATGTCATTAATACTCTCTATAATAATTGTTGAGCTATTCATTGGGCTTAGAGTTTTGCCATTAACACATCTTACTCAATCAATTATATTAACTACTTTTTTGATATTCTCTCTATCCATATTTCGGGATATTTATTTGAGAACATTAAATACTAAAAAAATATTAGCTAGAATAGTATTAATTAGTATATTATTGGGATTACTTGTATTTACTTCTCTAGTATAATATACTATAATAGTAAGTATAAAATTAGTATACATATATGGATTCAGTAAAATTAGAAATCTATCGTAATAGACTTCTTGAAAAAAGACAAAGAATTATCTCAGAGCTTGATTCTGTAGCAACTAAAGACAGTATAGGGTCTGGGTATGAAGTTAAATATCAGAATATCAGCGAGGATGAAGAAGATAATGCTCAAGAACAAGTTAATTATGAGCGAGATCTGCTTGTAGAGGGAACTCTAGAAGAGACATTAGGAAAAATTGATAGAGCTTTAGCTAGAATTGAAGCAGGAACATATGGAAGAGATATTCATACGGGAGAAGAAATAGATGAGAGAAGATTAGACATATTGCCAGAAGCAGAGGAGGCAGTTTCATAAAAAAATATATATTTTTAATATATAGCTATGAAAAAGAAACATAAATCCCATGAACTTCAAAAAGCTATTCATAAAAAGCCTTCTTTTTGGAGTAAAAAATGGGTAAAAATAACATATAGAACTTTATTAGGGTTATTCATATTTGCTATAGTAATTTTTATTGTTATTTATGTATATGTAGCTAAGGATTTACCAAGTGTTGTTAATCTTGATAATCGTAAAGTTGTGCAATCTACACAAATTTACGATAGGACGGGAGAGCAATTATTATATGAGGTTTCAGGCAATGAGAATCGTACTATTATTCCCGCAGATCAAATTCCAGATATATTAAAACAAGCTTTTATATCAATTGAAGATCAAGAATTTTATAAACACTATGGAGTAAGACCAACAGCTATAACAAGAGCAGCCTTTCAAAATATTACAGGAAAAGGTGTTGGTGGTGGAGGATCTACTATTACTCAACAATTTGTAAAAAATGCTTTATTAACAAATGATAAATCTCTTATACGAAAAATACGAGAGGCTATTTTGGCTATTCAAATTGAGCAAAAATATTCAAAAGATGAAATTATTGCATTTTATTTAAATGAAATTCCCTTTGGAGGAAATATTTATGGGGTTGAAGCAGCCTCGCAAACTTTCTTTGGTAAAAAACCAAGTGAATTAGAACCCTATCAGGCAGCAATGCTCGCAGCTATTATTCAAAGACCAACTTATTATTCACCTTATGGATCTAATTTTGATAAATTAGAATCTCGCCAACAATTAGTATTATTAAAAATGAAAGAGCAGAACTATATTTCTGCAGATACTTATAATCAGCAAAAAGATCAAAAATTAGAAATACGGTCATTCGCGCAAAATATTAAAGCCCCTCATTTTGTATTTTATGTACGTGAAAAATTAGCAGAGCAATTCGGGGAAGATGTATTAGATCAGGGAGGGTTAAAAGTTCAAACTACTCTTGATTGGAATTTGCAGCAAATTGCTGAGAAGACAGTAAAGGAAGAAATAGAAAAGACTCGTGGTAAATATGATACTCAAAATGCTGCCCTTGGTGCCATAGATCCATCTAATGGAGATATTTTAGCAATGGTAGGTTCAAAAGATTATTTTGATACTAAAGCAGATGGTAATGTGAATGTACTAACCACTCCACAATCACCAGGATCCTCAATTAAACCTTTGGTATATTCAGAAGCCTTTACAAAGGGATATAATCCAGATTCATATGTATTTGATTTACCAACTAATTTTGAAACCAATCCAGGTATTCCAGCATATGAGCCTAAAAACTTTAATTTGCAATTTAATGGGCCAGTTACTATGCGAAGAGCATTGGCAACTTCCTTGAATGTTCCTGCAGTAAAAGCCCTTTATTTGGGAGGAATTAAAGATACTCTTAAATTAGGAGGGGAGCTTGGTATTACAGATTATTCAGAATCACGAAAAGCTGGACTCGCGATGGCTCTTGGTGGAGCGGAACTTAAATTAATAGAACATTTCGGATCATATTCTGCTTTTGCTAATGATGGTAAGTTTAATGCAATTAATCCATTAATGAAGGTGACTAATAATAAGGGGGATATACTATATTCATGGGAGAAAAAAGAAAAGCAGGGATTAGATACCAATGTTGCAAGACAAGTTACCGATATTCTTTCAGATAATAATGCAAGGTCTCCTGTATTTGGATTCACCAATAATCTTAGTATTCCAGGTATAGATATTGCTGCAAAAACTGGTACTAGTCAGGAGTATAGAGATGCTTTGACGGTGGGGTATACGACGAATTTAGTTGCTGGAGTATGGGTAGGGCGTAATGATAATAAGCCAATGAAAAATGGGGCTGATGGTTCGGTAGTTGCAGCTCCAATATGGAATAGATTTATGAGAGAAGCTATTGCTGCTGGAAGAACTCCAGGTAAATTTACGAAGCCAGAAATTAAAAAGGGAAATAAACCTATGGTAAATACAGGTGGATTTGAATATAATCAAAAATTTAAAATTAATACTGCAACAGGAAAAATTGCAACGGATAGTACCCCACCAGAACTTATACAAGAGCAAGAAGTTAAAACAGTACACAGTGAATTATATTATGTAAAATTAGATGATATTCTTGGGGCTTGGCCAAAAAAACCACAAGAAGATCCTCAATTTAATAATTGGGAAGGCCCAGTACTTGCTTGGGCAAGGTCAAAAGGATATATTACTAATATTCCAGATGATAAAGATAGTGTGTATACTGATGGCAATAAACCACAAATTACTATCAATAGTCCAAGTAATGGTACTGTTATTACGGGTAATAGTGTTCCATTAGATATTCGGGTTACTGCAGCTCAAGGGGTAAAACAAGTAGATGTTTATCTAGATGATGTCGCTGTCTTATCATCACAGTCAGGTACTATTAATCAAACGGTTATTGCTCCATCTGGGGGTGAGAAAACTCTTACAGTCAGAGCTTTTGACATTTACCTCAATAAATCAGAGGCAAGTGTTAAAATTACTATTAAATTAGACTCTATTAGCCCAGTTGTTGAAAGTTTTAGTGTTACAGGAGATAAGGTGTCAGGATTTGTATTATCTGCTAATATTACCGATATACAGGGAGTAGCTCAGGTTGAATTTTGGGATGATACAATGGGTCAATTAAATCTTATTAAAAAACCAACTATAGCACCTAAAACTTATTCATATACCTATAAACCACCTCTTGGGGCAGGACCATTTAACTTTTGGATTAAAACAACAGACACTTCGGGGAATGTTACCACTACAAATAAAATTCCTAAATAATGTTTGATACCCATTGTCATATTCATTCGCAAGAATTTGATGCAAATAGAGACGAGTTATTGCAGGCATTACAAAAAAATTCAATACAAGCCATATTAGTGGGTACTAGTATTGAGGATAGTAAAAAAGCTGTGGAGTTAGCCTCTCAATATTCTTTTTTGTCTGCCACAATTGGAGTTCATCCCCATGAATATGAGAAAATAGATATTAATACTATTCGAAAAGATTTGAATATGCTCTTGCAAACAAATCCTATTATTGCAGTAGGGGAGACAGGTTTTGATTTTTATTATCATAAACCTGAAGAAGTAAGAGTTCAGCAAGAAGCATTATTTCGAGTGCATATTGAGCTTGCATTAGCATTTAGTAAACCTCTCATTATTCATACGAGAGACTCATTTGAAGAAACCTTTCAGGTATTATCAGAATATAAGGATTTAACAGTTATATTACATTGTTTTACGGGAACAAGTGATTGGGTGTATAAGTTTAACACATTATCTCATAGAATCTATTTTTCTTTTTCAGGCATTATTACCTTCAATAATGCTGTATCTATACAGGAGACTGTAAAAATAGTCCCAGAGAATCAATTGCTAGTAGAAACAGATGCTCCTTATCTTGCTCCTGTACCTCATAGAGGACAACAGAATACCCCATTATTTTTACTATATACTATTAATAAAATAGCTGAACTAAGACAAATTGATATACAAAAATTAACAGAAATATTAGATTATAATGCAAAAAAAGCTTTTTCGATAGATATTTAGCACTCTTGACAATAGACTGCTAATAGGTGTATAATAAAAAAGTAAAAATTAATATATGAATATATGAGTAAAATTATTGGTATTGATCTTGGAACCACCAATTCTGCAATAGCAGTTATTGAGGGAGGATCACATAAAATCTTAGAAAATGCTGAAGGAAGTCGTACTACTCCTTCTATAGTTGCTGTTTCTAAAAGTGGAGAGCGACTAGTGGGAATTGTAGCTAAAAGACAAGGTGTTGTTAACCCTAAAAACACTATTTTCTCAGCCAAGAGACTTATTGGACGTAAATTTTCTGATGAAGAAGTTCAAAGAGATAAAGCTTTGTTACCTTATGAAATTAGAGAAGCTTCTAATGGAGGAGTTGAAATTAAACTTGGAGAAGACTGGAAACAACCTGCCGAAATTGCAGCTATTGTATTACAGAAGTTAAAGGCTGATGCTGAAGCAAAACTAGGAGCTCCTGTTACAGAAGCGGTAATCACAGTTCCTGCATATTTTGATGATGCTCAGAGAAAAGCTACCAAGGATGCTGGAAAAATTGCAGGGCTTGATGTAAAAAGAATTATCAATGAACCTACAGCAGCAGCTCTTGCTTATGGATTTGATAAGAAAAAAGATCAGCAAATTGTGGTATATGACTTTGGAGGAGGAACATTTGATGTTTCTGTACTTGAAGTTTCAGAAGATACTATAGAAGTAAGAGCTACCAATGGAGATACTCATCTTGGAGGAGATGATTTGGATCAACAAATAATGGATTATCTTTTAAGTGAATTCAAAAAAGATCAAGGAATTGATTTGTCAGGGGATAGTCTTGCTATACAGAGATTAAAAGAGTCTGCTGAAAAAGCCAAAATTGAATTATCTACTTCAGTACAAACTGAAATTAGTATTCCATTTATTGCTAATGATGTTAATGGTCCAAAACATCTCAATATTACTCTTACTCGATCTAAATTAGAAGAATTAGTAAGAGATTTAATTGAGAGAACCAAGGCTCCTTGTGAGAAAGCCCTTGCTGATGCTGGATTTACTAAGGCTGATATTGATGAAGTAATCCTAGTAGGAGGACAGACTCGAATGCCTGCAATACAAGAATTTGTAAAAGAAATTTTTGGAAGAGATGCTAATCAAAGTATTAATCCCGATGAAGTGGTTGCTATTGGAGCTGGAATTCAAGGAGGAATTCTACAGGGAGATGTCAAAGATGTGCTTCTTTTAGATGTTACTCCACTTTCTCTTGGTATTGAAACTATGGGAGGTGTTTCAACTAAAATTATTGAGCGAAATACTACCGTACCTGTTTCAAAATCACAAATATTCTCTACGGCGAGCGACAATCAACCATCTGTAGATATTAATATTGTTCAAGGAGAGAGAGAATTTGCAAAAGATAATAAGCCTTTGGGAAGATTTATTTTAGACGGTATTCCTCCAGCACCAAGAGGTATTCCTCAAATTGAAGTTACTTTTGATATTGATGCTAATGGAATATTAAAAGTTACCGCTAAGGATAAAGCAACCAATAAAGAACAATCTATTCGAATTGAAGCCTCATCAGGATTGTCTGATGCTGATATTGAGAAAATGACTAAAGATGCTGAAATTCATGCAGAAGAAGATAAAAAGGCAAAAGAATTAATAGAAATTCGTAATCAAGCCGATACTTTGATTTATGCTACTGAAAAAATGCAAAAAGAGAGTAAAGATAACATTAAAGCTCAGGATGATACTGCCTTAACAGAAAAAGTTACCGCTCTAAAAGAAGTGAAAGATAAAGATTCTAAAGAAGATATTCAAAAAGCTTTAGATGAATTGTCAACTATTTCTCAAAAAGTAGGAGCTCAGTTATATCAGGCAGAACAAGCAGCTCAATCACAAGGAGAAGCAGATGCTCATTCAGGCCATGATCATGGACAAGCTGATGAAAAACAAGAAGAAGCTGGATCTAATGCAGAAGCTCCAAAAGATGCTGAATTCGAAGAGAAGAAATAAATTATTTTTCTCAAAATAAAAAAGCCCCCAATATTGGGGGGCTTTTTTATTTGTGAATATCTTTTTTATCTGTAATATAAACCCATACTACCCAAATGAGAATATAGGCAATCAAAAATCCTATGGAATCAAATAATAAATCAAGAGGTTTACCTTCTCTACCCAATACCCAGGTTTGATGCCATTCATCAAGAAGAGTTGCAAGAAATGCTAGGATAAATGCTTTTATATGAATCAAATGTATTCCAGATAATGAGAGAGAAGAAAATTTTTGTGATAAAAACGCCCAAAATAACGCTAAATAAAGAATGAAATACTCTAATGTATGAGCTCCTTTGCGCAAGAAAAAATCAATAATAGGCATATATTCAGATTTAAGTCCCGGCTGATTTGACCAATGCCAAATAAACCCTAGAATAATAATAGCTGGTATAAAACGAATATATTTCATAACGATAGTATAGCATAAAATAAATAAAAATAAGAAATTTATATAATTGATATAGTATTTTGTAGCGGAGACTTTAAGTCCCTCTTATTAGCTCTTGCAAAAGAGATATTAGGAGGAGGGTATAGTTAGATTTGTGATTTTGTACTCGTAGGGGCGACCTTTCAGTTACCCGTATTCCACCCCACCGTCTAAATAAATATAGGAGGGACAAAAGTCCTACGAAAAAAAACCATGTCTGCGGGGTCGCCGACTCTACGCAAATATGGAGGTATAAAGCCCCTACTGAACCAAATAGTTATCCATAACCCCCTATACAAAACAGAGAGGGATATGATATACTAGAGAAAGGAAAGATAATAAAAATAAATGCAAAGAGCTAACAAAGGTTTCACCCTACTCGAGATATTATTAGTAATAGCGGCAATAGGGATATTAGCGGCTATTGTGTTAATTGCAATAAACCCGAATAAACAAATAGAAGCAGCGAGGGAAGCAAAGAGGAAATCAGATCAAAATGCAATAGCAAAAGCAATACAACAATATATTATAGAAAAAGGAGTATATCCACCAAAATTACAAGAAGTAGG